>NZ_JBFTZP010000001.1:0-945186 GCF_056406735.1 Allobosea sp. P1_B10
GGAGATGATGGACGAGGCGAGGAGATGATGGACGAGGCGAAGCTCTACCAGAAGACCTGCATGGACATCGTCAGGAACAGGGCCGACCGCCTGATCGAGGGGCTCGGCATCGAGGTGCCGGAGAACCTGCTGCATGACCGCTATTACGGCCTGGTCGATTTCGAGTTCTGGGCCAACAAATACGTCGGCCCGGAGGTCGTCGCCTACATGAAGGAGCACATCCACCCGCTCGATATCGTGTTCCGGCTCGCCGAAGACCACGGCATCGTGCTGTTGAATGGTGGCGGGTTCCATGCGCCCAACTGGTCGGTGCGCGTGTCCTTCGCCAATCTCGATGACGAGGTCTACAGCCAGATCGGACGAGCAACGCGCGCAGTCGCCCGAGGCTACAGGCAGGCCTTCGACGCCTACAATCTCGCTCTCGCCAAATCGAAATAGCCGAGCGGCGTGGCGCCGGTCCAAGACCCTAAATCGACGCCGCGCCGTTCACGGCAACGCCGCCAGACATTTGACCGCCTATTTGGGCTGCCGAACGTCTGATCCTTCTGCAGAGAGATCAATTATGCGTTTCGTCGTCCAAGCCCTGCAGAACAACCCTGAGCTCGCCATTTTTCTGACGATTGCGCTCGGGTTTCTGATCGGCAAGCTGACATTCGGCGGTTTCAGCCTGGGCGTCGTCGTCGGCTGCCTGCTGGCGGGAGTCTTGATCGGGCAACTCGACATCAAGATTTCTTCCACCGTCAAATCGGTGTTCTTCGACCTTTTTCTGTTTACGACCGGCTACAAGGTCGGCCCGCAATTTTTCCGTGCCTTGAAGAAAGACGCGCTTCCGCAGGTGGCTCTCACGGTCGTCCTTTGCGTCACATGCCTTTTGAGCGCGCTGTTCTTCGCGAAAATTCTGAACTACGACATGGGAACCGCCGCGGGCCTGCTCGCTGGCGCCTTTTCGGAATCGACCGTCATCGGGACGGCCGGCGAGGCCATTCAGCGGTTGAGCCTGCCGGAGGACGAGCGCCGGGCGCTGATCAACAACATACCGGTCGCCTACGCCGTTACCTATCTGGTGGGGACGACTGCGCTCGTCTGGTTCCTGCCGAAAATGGGCCCAAAGCTCATGGGAATCAACCTGAAGGAGGCCGCCCGCGACGCTGCCAAGAATTCAGGCTCGGACCAGGCCGGTTCGACCCGCGAAGCCGATGGCATCACCACGGCCGCCCGCTCGTTCGACGTGCGCGCCTATCGCGTCGAGAACGCAGCCCTGTTCGGCAAGACCATTTCCGAACTTGAAGCGTTGCCTAAGGCGACGCGTGTCTTCGTCCTTCGTGCTCGCCGTGTCGACCAACTCTTCGGTTACGCCCCCGATTACATGATTCAGGCCGGCGACGTCATAGCCGTCATGGCGCGCTTTGAAGTTCACGCCGCGCGCGGCGACGTCATCGGTCCCGAGGTCAGCGATCCCGAACTGCTGGACATTCCGCTGGAAGCGCTCGACGTGATCGTTACGAACCGCAAGTTCGAGGACCGTTCGCTCGCCGAACTCGCGAGAGATCAATTTGCGCGCGGCGTCTTTCTCGCCAAACTGACCCGGTCGGGCATCGCGATGCCGGTGATCCCGACGACACATCTCAACCGCGGCGACGTGATGTCCCTGGTCGGCCCCATGACGGAGGTCGAACGCGTTGCGGCGGCGATCGGCTATTCCGACCGGCGGACGCCTGCGACCGATATGGTCTTCGTTGGATTGGGCATCTTCCTGGGCGGCCTTTTCGGCCTGCTCTCCGTCGCAGTCTGGGGCGTCCCACTGACGCTGACGGCCAGCGGCGGAGCCCTGTTCATGGGCCTGCTCTTTGGCTGGTTGCGCTCGGTCTATCCCTTCTTCGGCCGCATCCCGGAGCCGGCCATCTGGATCTTCGACACCGTGGGCCTCTGCATGTTCATCGGGATCGTCGGGCTCAGTGCCGGTCCGAGTTTCGTCGCGGGCCTGAGAGCGACCGGCCTCACGCTCGTCGCCGTCGGATTGGTTTCGGCACTACTCCCGCACACTGTCGGGATTCTTTTCGGCCGCTATGTCCTCAGGATGAACCCACTCATTGTCCTGGGAGCCTGTGCCGGCGCCGGCACGATTACGGCCGCGCTGCGGGCCATCCAGGATGAAGCCCAGAGCAGCATCCCTGCCCTCGGCTACACAGTTCCCTACGCCATCGGCAACATCCTTCTGACGGCCTGGGGGCCCGTCCTGATCGCGCTGATGACGATTTGATCAGGCATGCTGGTGATGCCTCCCGGGTCCCGCTCGATCTTGATGCCCCTAAGCACTCCACCCGCGCCGTCTCTTAGGGCCTACCCTAAAGAATGATGGATGGAGGTCACAATGAAGCTCCCGATCGATTATCGGCACTGGTCGCCGCATTCGTCTCCATGGAAAGCGGAGACGCCCGAGCCGTGGTTCACTGCCAGTATGTCAGCTATCCCGCCGGCTGCATTACCAGAGCGGGGGCATGCTGCGGCCACGCCCGGTCGCGCGGGCCGCTGTCACCCCTGGCGTACGGGCAGGCACGCCGATGAACCGCGGAGGCCCGGTCAATCGGGCGGGCAGGCGCTTAGGGCTTGGCCGCTGTCGCGGCGAATTCACTGCCTGAGCAGCCAATTGCACCCCTGCAAAAGAGCCGAAATGTGAGGGTCGGAAAGTTTCGGCCGACGCCCCAATTTCTGACGCTGGCGATCGATTGCGCCGGCTTAAGATCGCCGCGCCGGCCCCGCGCTCACTTGCAGGCGCTCTATGAGCGCTCAGCTTCTGTCTCGATCCCGTTCGCTCCTGTTTCGAAACGTCGTGCTTTCTGGAGCAGGGTGCCCCCTCCAGCACCGGGGACGAAAAGATCGCTGCAGGCACACGTGGCGGCGGCCTGCGATGAAGGTTGATTGTCGAGGCGACCGCGGTGTCGGTCAGCCCATAAAAATGGGAGCAAGCAGATGTGGATTCTGATGTATGTCTTCTCTTACTCGGTCAATCCTGCGGCCTCGAGCGACAGGGCTGAATGGCGACTGATGCCGACCGTAGTATTTCAGGAATTCTCGAACGAAGACCGATGCAAGGCAGCGAAATCCAAGCTGGAGGAGAGCTTAAAGGAGGCAGGTGTCAAACTGAAGAGTGGCCTGGAAGACCTCAGAGCCATCGGCAAGGGCGGCCCCGGCGAGATCATAATCGCCTACAAAGTCGATTGCCTTCCGAAATAACACCCGTTTCGTCCAATTTCTAACTGCCAACGCCAGCACTGTTTTCGTCTCTCAGGAACGGAGGTTCTGGCTCATCCGGGTTTGAGGCTATGCGGCCTGCAGGTGATGCTGCAAGCGTCTTTGCTGGATGGTCTGACGCTTGATCCTTTCGCGTTCGGTGAGGATGGCCTGCCCGCGGCCGAAGTAGACATCGGCGGGCGTGAGGTTTCCGAGGCTCTCGTGGTAGTGGGCGTGGTTGTAGTGCTCGATGAAAGCCGCGACCTGCCGTTCGAGATCGCCGGGCAGATAGTAATTTTCAAGCAAGTATGCGGTTCTTGAGGGTCTGGTGCCAGCGCTCGATCTTGCCCTGCGTCTGGGGATGGTATGGCGCGCCGCGGACATGCTTCATGCCCTTGCCGTCCAGCCAAGTAGCGAGGTCGGCTGAGATGTAGGAGGCGCCGTTGTCGCTCAATAGCCTCGGCCGGTGGGCGACGTGATCTGGTCGAGCCCCGATGCCGCCAGAGCCAGATCGAGCGTGGCGGCGACGTCGTCGGCCCGCATCGTCCTTCACGACCTGCTCTGCCGGCCCCGATTTCTGTCTCATCTGCGCTCCTGAATGGCTGCGATGATCCAGAAATCCTCCCTTCCCGAAACGTCCAAAACTGTCTCAAGAGCGCTGACGGCGGACAGCCGGGGCCCATCTCGTTTGCCGGCCGCGCGCTAGTAGCCTAGGGCGAGCGTCACAGCTCGAGTGTCAACTTCCTCTAGCCCTTGATGCGCTGGGAACAATCTGATGCGAAAGGGCCGCCTCCCCGTTCAGTTACGACGGGGCGCTGTAGCCAGTCGAGCGCATCGCTGCGAATGGCCCCGCTGGCTCCGCCGAGGGCCATGTGTCGTCCGGAGGCTTGGAGAGAGGCCCTCGATGACTGCCTCAGATGATTTTGTCGACGATCTTGTCGACGAAAGCGGGGACGCTGTCTTGAAAGTTATGCATCGAGCGGCCACCGACCTGATCGGCATCCATGAACATTCCGAAACCTTTCGCAGCGTAGTGGATGCCCGTCTTTACACCGGACGCTACCAGATCCACAGCACCTGTGATTAGCCCGCCGCCGCTGACAGCCTCAAGAACGTCGTCGCTCAGCGACGTGCCGAGGGAGGTGGTGATTTCGAAGCCGTTGTTCATGACAATATCCTTCATTCGATGCCCAGGAAGCCGATCTCGGAACACCCCGTCCGCTTCCTGATGAAGAGACGATAGGTCGCTCCCGCTGACACGAACCTTACGGCTGCACTCGCGCCGTGATCTGCGACAGACGGCTTTAGGTTTGCAATCGAGGTCAGGCCGCTCGCATCCGAGGCTGAGTCGACCACAGTATTCGCCGGACCTGATCGAAGGTTCTATAGTAAGGGCGGGTTGGCGACTGGTGCGGCCGGCGTCGTCACGGGAAACGTATTACATTATGGCTCAATTAACAGATTTTATCTGTTGATTAATTCGGCGCGTCTAAAATTTGCCCCCCGATGCGGTGCGAACCCCGCATGCGGCACAAGCTCTGAAGTGCCCCCCGCCCCTCCGCAAAACCGGATATTCTCGACTATCCCCGGATATTAGATTTATCGGTAGCCCCGCGGATAATTACGGATACCGATCTAGCCAGGGGTGGCTTTGGTGGTGCGGAGGTGTAGTCACTAAACCTCGATTAGATCGAGCATTTTGGGCAACTCGGAACGCGGATACTTGCCGGATAATCTCGGATAATTCCGGATGTTCGCCGAGCCACACTACTCGGATAATTCTCTCCCACACCCCGGAGGGGTGGGGAGATTGTCCGAGGGGGCTTTCGAGTTTACCGACCCAAAACCCTGGCAAGATCAGGCTTGACCTTCACCGTTCGGCGAGTCACTTGCACCGCCAGCGCCATCGGGGCGCTGGAAAGCGGTCTGAACGCCACGCGTTGTGAATGTGAGAACACCCTTCTTATCAAGGTTCTTGACGATCTCCCTAAAGCGCCGATTCAAAGATGCCTGTTTGGCGCCAGGCTTGGCCGCTACGAAAGCGGCCTTCAGGTCGCCCTCTAATACCTTGCAGTCAGCCGAAGCGCCCAAGAGACCCAGGAAGATCGCGAACACGGCTTGTTCGTCAGGCGTTAGCCGGTTCGGCGGCTTCCCTTGCGCCGCCTTGTCAGTCCGCATCACCCGCTCGGCCTGAGGGACAAGTGTAGGCACCAGGGATGTGTCGTGGTGCCCTTCGATCTCAATTTCGACCTCGTCCATTCGGAACGTTTTGTCCCAATGGGCCTTACCGTTGCGTTGTTTGCGGCAGTGCACAACCGTGTGTAGGGCCTGCCCCGGCTTTACCCTGAAGTCGCCCTGCGGATCGCCGGTGAAGCCGCCGTGACCGCGCGACTCGCCGCTGCCCTTGGCGACGTGGTGAACGAGGACAATGGTGCAGTTGAAGGCTTTACGTAGCCGCCGAACAGCTTGATTGAATAGAGACGCATCTTTCGACGAATTCTCGTCGGCGCCCGCGATCGATCGGCTCAGGGTGTCAACGGCCATCAGCGCCACACCCTGAGGAAATGCTCGTCGGATTGAAGCGATGAGCTTATCGATCTGCTTCGGATCGAGAAAGTTCGGGCTTCGCGGAATGAAGGCGTAATTGCCTTCATCGTCATCCGCGATACCTCGCGCCTTTCGCCACGCAGCGTGGCGAAGTCGTGCGCCGGACTCTGGTTCGGAGCCAATATAGACTGCTGCGAGGCCCGGCGGGCAATCGATCTCGCATCCCTGCCAGGTCGGCAGAGCGAAGCCGACCGACGCGACGGCGTCCTCTATCAGAAAGCTTTTGAACGACCCCGGGGGCCCAGAGATGATGTTCTCGCTCCCCGCCTGAAACCAGCCTTCTATCAGGAAGCGGGGCCGCGGAAGGCGGAGAATGTCGCGCGAGCGCAGAACCGGATAGAACTCCTCCGCCTCTTCGTCCTCATCTGCAATGTCATCAGCGCGGTCGAAGTGCGGAGACCGGTCGTCCCGACCTTCGTTGAAGCCGAAGTGTTCAGGCTTGGCACCGATCGCAGCGCACGCGGCACGCACCGCCGCCATCGCCTTGGACTTCTGGTTTTCAAACGTCGATCCTTCGACAACGTATTCAGCGAAAAGGTCCAGCGGTCGACGACCGCCTTCGTCCGGCTTGCCGTCTAGCCGCTTGGCGTTCACGCCCTTCATGCCGTGATCTGTGATGCCCGGCGAAGCGGAACCCCCTGGCAATGTCGCTGAGATGCCTTCTTCCAAGCGGGTCGGAACGCCCGGGCGTGCCCAACGCACAACGTCGTGAGGAGCCCGCAGCGTTTCGCCAGACCAGTAGCCGTGTTCGAAGACATCGAACCACCATTCTGGGATCGAGGACATCAGCGCGTTATTCAAGCGACCAAAGGGCGACAGCACCTTCGACTCGGCTGCCCTGTCGTCTGTGTCCTTGTCCCCGGCCTCAAGGGTCTCCGCCCCCTTATCGGGTTCCGCAGCTAGCTTAGCTGCCTTATACTCCTCGATATGCTCCAAACTCAGCGCAAGTAGCCCTGCGCCATCATTGAGCGTAGTCGGAGTGCCTTCGATGTGTTTGGCCGTCAATGTGGCGTAAAGCGAAGCTGCAAATATCTCTACGCCTGCATCTGCCTCAGAAATGTTCTTGTTAATTGTGCCAAGCGCGATCGACGTAATTGCACGAATCCCCGTTCCGCCCGGCGAGAACTCGCAGTAGACACCGCTCGCGAGGACCTTCTTCGCAAAAGGCGAAAACTCCTGCGTTTCGGGGTTATAGCAGTTATCAAAGTCGAAAAAGATCTCACCGGGTTTCGGGACTTTACCCCAGCCACCACCTGGCCCTATCTGCTGAGCGAAGGCAGCCGAGCGTTCCAACGTGCCGTGATCTTCGGGTTTCTTCGTGCTGGCCCGGCGTGGACGGCGCGGATCACTCTTCGGATCGAGCGGTGGCTTTCTGTAAACGTCGCCGTCCTTGCTGTAGCGCCATCCGAGCCAGCCCTCGGAGCTGAGCTGTTCGAAAACCTTAAGGTGCGACGCGATACCATTGAAGGTGTAGGCTAGGTTTACGCGCTTCTCCGGCTTGACGAAGCCCGCCGATGAGACCGGATTCGCGATCTCGTCGGCATTCTCACGTTGGGCTTCGGCAGATTCTGCGTTATTATCGTTGGTGTTAAGCGAGCCACCAAAGACGCCGATCGGGGTCACGACCCGATCGGCGTTGTTGTCTCCGCTATCAGGCGGGTGTGAACGAGCTTCCATGATGCCGGCCCTCACGCGCGCTTCGACTGCGGCGTGAAGTATGTCATCACGTCCTCGCGGAGCCAGTAACAGCGACGGCCGACGCGGACAGGTTCGGGGAAGCGCGCCGCCTTCAACTGGCGCCAGATGGTCGGCACACTGATCGGGTATTTGTCCGAAATTTCACTGACGCTGAGCAGGTCGGATTTCGTAGTCGTGGTCATAATCGAGGTCTCCGATGTTGTCGGACGACCTATCTGGAGGTCGTCCGATTTTTTGGACGACATCTTCAATAGTCCGCATGTATCGGCCTCTGGGAGCCCGCATTGCCGAACAACTCAGGGCAATGCGGATGCCTTACGGTGCTCACGAACGACGCGGCCCAGAGAGGTCAAAGCCGGCGGATCGAGGTCGAGAGCATCATGGGCGGCCCTCACCACCTTCACGAATAGCGCCCGATCGGAAGCCGACGGGGTCCGGCCCGTTGCGGCATAGGAGCGGGCTAGCGCAGGCCAAAGGTCACGAGCCGGCCCGCGAGGACGCTGTCTTCGCCGATCAATATGCTCTCCGCGGGCTGCCCGAAGTAATTGCGTGCTCTTGGCGAGCCGGCCTGCAGCAGCCGATAAAGCCGCGAGTTCGGTCATAATGGCGCCTAGTCGTTCCTCCGAACCGGACAACAATATGGCATCCGCTGGATGTCGCATCGTCTGGCAAGTCGCCAGCGCATGAAAGGCTAGTTTCCTTAAGCGTTCTCTATGTTCATCGATCGCTACCGTATGGTCATTCTCGAGCCACGGATGCTTAAATTCTTTATCGAACATGGCATAAAACTGCAGATCGCGCATGAACATCCAGTCGTCATTGCCAAACACGCTTTCGACGGCTTTATAATGTCCCTCGGAAAGGCCGGGAAACTCGGACCTAAATGTCATGCGGCATTCGCTCGCAGAACGCCGTAGCGCTTCCGACTTTGGTTCGGAGCCACGACTGTGGCTGTCGCGATGATTTCCTGCAATCGCGAGCCCCATACCTCAAGAGCCGCGCGCTTCTGCGGGAGAAAATCATGCCGAACATAAACGCTCGTCGTCACAGTCCCCTTAGTCGTCGTGATGTGATTTAGAACGAGGCCAATATCGTATGGCGAGACGCCAAGCTCCGCCATAAATGTCGCGGCCGTCCGCCGCAAATCATGTGCCGTCCAGCGCTCGAGCCCAATCGCCTCTTGCGACCGCTGCACTGCACGCGCCACGCCGGAATTAGTCAGCGGAGTACCCTTCGGCCCCGGAAAAACGGAACTGAGTTCATGCGCGTCGAGCACGCCCTTGAGAATTGTCACCGCTTGTGCCGATAGAGGTACGACGTGCTCCCGTTTATTTTTCGAGCGGCTGGCCGGAATCGTCCAAGACTGGCCATCAAGATCAACCTCGTTTCGCACCATCCCGGCAGCTTCACCTTGGCGGCATCCGGTCGCGAGGCAGAAGCGGAGCAGTTCAATCGTCCACCGGGACATGCCAGCCGTTTCGAGGCTGGACCACAGCTTTTTGATCTCAGCGGCGGAAAGTGACCGCTCGCGCGGAGCGCGGGCCTCACTTGGCGGTTTCCAACGGTGACCGGGATCGGTTTCAATAATTCCCTTGTCGACGGCCCATGCGGTCATGGCCTTGAGCGAGGCAGCGACGCGATTGGCTTGAATCAATGAGCCTCGCGCTCTGATCCGATCAGTCACACGGCTCAAGTCCAGCCGTCGAAGCTTCTGCACTGCAACGTTGCCGATCACTGGTAGGACATCTGCTGTCAAAGCCCGCTCCATCTCGTCCACGGTGCGGCGACCACGCTCGCGGCGGTCGATGACGAAAAGCCGCGCCAGTTCCCGCAACGTCATGTCGCCAGCGCAGATGCCGGTCTTGATCTCACGCACCGCAACCGACGCATCCTTGCCATCTGACAGGCCGCCTCTCAGTTCTATAGCGCGCGCGCGCGCGCTCGCGAGCGTCATATCAGGGTATCGCCCGAAGGTCGTTCGGGCACGCTTCCCGTCCGCAGGCCGCGTGAACAGCAAACCCCATGATTTCTGAGTGGCGGAGACGCGGAGGAACAGTCCCGCCGTCGCTTCGTCAAAATAGTCGACCTGACCGACGCTGGGCTTCAGCCCGGCCGTGAAACGGTCTGTCAGTCTGACTCTCGGCATTGATTGGTCTCTGCCCTATTTTCGTACCTATAGCGTACCTATTAGGTACGCCTGCATGAGCTTGAGCGCAACACGCAGATACGGGGCGATGGAAGATTATCAATCAAGATACTGTTATCGTATATCTTTCGCTATCGCAGGTTGTCGCTCGTTATCCAGATGCGTCATTAGACAATCGACTGTTAATCGATTGGTCGCAGGTTCGAATCCTGCTCCGGGAGCCAATACATTCGCCTAACGAGTTGACATCGTTATCAGATCTGATTTGGCGCCTTCGCCTACCCTATCTGTTTTCCTACGCCGTCAATGTCGATAATGTCGCCTCTGGCACGGCGAGCACCCGCCCTACCCTCACCTCGAATTGTAACCCGCCGCCCCGAAGGACGACGGGCTCTCACGGCTGCTGCTGCTAGGTTTGCGCGCGTCGCGTGGCCGTGAATCGGGTCAGAGCGCGTAGCCATGCCGGGCAAACCCGCGCTGGCCTTTCTGCTGTCTCGCTTTGGTCTCCATCGCCCGCACGTCGCGCGGCTTGCGTAGGGCTGTGACGCGGTCGACGGGCTTGGCTGCTGGTAAGCGTGCCGGGGCGGCACGAAGCCGGTCAGCGGCCCACGCTGTGGGTTCGCGCATGTAGCAATCCTTGATTGAGGGGGTAGAGGGCGGTCGCCGTATGCTTGCCGGCTTGGGGCGACCGCCTGGCTTCGCTATGCTTTTTAGCCCACGGTCGCGACTTGGCGGTTTCCGCAGCAGCGGCGGCAGGTGTGGGGCGCGCGTTGTCGTTGGCAGGGGCGCCGCCGTCAGCGAAAATGTACTCCTTGATGACGTTCTCCAAGTCGCCGGTATCCTTGCGCGGCTTGACGCCCATCTTGACGTTGAACGCGCGGTTATGGAGTTCGACGGTGTTCTGCGGCGACAGCACGCCGACCGCGCGGCGAAGGGCTGCGAAGTCACGTTGCGCGATATCCTACGCCTGCTGGTTTTCGTGTTCCAGGTTGAGGTTGATGTAGTAGGGGCGCCCGTCGTATTCGCCGCCGACGACCTGGCACTGCAGCTTGGCGACCATGCCGTTGCCACTGGCGTTGGCGACGAAGTCACTTTCGATCATGACAAGCGTGTAGTCGCCGGGTTCCATCGGCGTAAATCCAGGCGATATTGCAGTATCGCCGTTCAGTTCTGTGAAATTGGCATAGTTCCGCCCGGCCATATCTGGCCCCGACCCGTTAGACATCCCGTTATTCCCCTGATTCCGTTCCGGCTCAATGCCGCAGAATCATTACGTCCCAATACCCACGAATAGTCGAGTGGGTATTATGACGTAGGGAAACTTTATTTCGCGAGGAATCCGGTTTCGAGCCCGCCCAGCCTGCGCCGGACGAGAACTATAATGGTTGACAACCATTGCTGTCGCGGGAGCCAGGGGAAGAATACTGCAATGGTTGACAACCATTGGTTTGCACTACTTAAACGAGGGGCCCGAGCCCCGCTCATCTGCTTGCGAACCTGTTTGTGTATCGAAACCGGTGATGCATAAGTCAGAGCGCTCGCTTCCATCGTGTGAAGTGGTGTGCCGCTCCACCACTAGCCAACCCCGCCACCGCGTGCATTGGTGACGTTTGGGAATGGGGGAATTGATATGAAGACTGTGCCTAAGTACACGATTACGAGCCAGCTGATACAGGCGGGTATTTTTGCGAAGACCTCTGCAAGAGACAAAGCGATCGCCCTATCTTATGCACACGCCGGCCACACTCCAAGTCTAATCCAAATCCAGGGACTCGGAAAAAATCCTATAATCGAGCAAGCACCAATCACGATGAGGATTGAATTTCCCGATGCATACCTATGGTTCAACACCAGAAATTTGGCCAGCGGGTACGATAAGACTGAAGACCTGTATGGATCCCTGATTATAGACGGAGACCAGCCGTCCGTTGCACTGCATTTTAATAATCAGCTCCACCACGTTACCGTAGGAACTGGGAGAATCCAGCCGCTAGAGGGTTTTTTCTTTTGGACTAACGATTGGAAGCTGCTGAGCCCTGGCGAAGGGGGCCGGGTCGCGACCATATTCGACAACCTAGAGACCGATCAATAAACCCCGGCCCGGTGTGATTTACATCCGATCCCCACCGCGCCGACCTTGAGACCTCGGACCGTATTGCCCAGACGCACCGCAGGAGGGTGCTGCGGGAGTACAAACACGGGCCGGTGAAGGCGGTTGGGGTATCGCGCGCGCAGTCGCGGCAGGTGAGAATGTAGCATCGCCAAACATTAGCGATGCTTCCTTTGTGACGGACACGGCGAACACCACGGCGGGGCAGTTTCAGTGGTTTGTCAGGTGGTCTCCCTGCCAACGGAACGAATTCCGCTCTTATTGATTAGGGTTCTTGGAGGTGGGTTATGAAAACGGAAATCCGCCAAAACGAAGATAAAGCTCGGAAGCTAACATTCGTTATCGAATCGGCGGAGGATTACGTGCTTGCGACCCGAAGGGTGGCTGCGCTTAGGAGTTACTCGAAGGATCACGCGGCGGCGCAGGAATTAATCGCTCTTTTGAAGGCCGTAGAGGCGTGGGAGGCCAAGCACGGATGAGCGGTTAAACCGCCATCCCGACCGCTGGATCAAACACCGGCCCGTGGCGGTACATCCGCGCGCACGGGCCGGTTCGTTCTAGCTAGGATGCTAGAATTTCCGATACGGGATAGTCGATAACACAACCTTATCCGCAAGATGCGGCATCCCGATAAGATTCATCATGCGCTTAGTGGCGGCGACAGCGAAGGGAGATTTCGAAGTAGGTCCTAAAATGATGCGACTCACAATCGCGCTGTTTCCTATGTCGAAATTTGAAACTTCTTCTACCGGCGTGATCGGAAAGCGAAATTTGGGCTCGATACCTGTGCTGCCAATCATATACGTGTGAAATTGAGGAAGTTTGTTGGCATAATCGCGGTTCGGCATTACGACCGCTCTCCATTCCCTTTCCTCTGCAAACGCCTTATGCTTTGAAAATAATGCAAATAGCTTTAGTCTTTCAAATGCAATTATTGCCACCGTCGATATATCCGCATCGTCAAAATTATTTTTATCTACTATCTTGTAGAGGACATCCAACGTATCAACTACAAAATTTCGCCGTTCATCTGCCGTGCCGTATACAACTTCGGACAATATGAGCGGAGAATTTTCGATTGGCTCTATTTTTGATGTGTCGAATACGATAGCTGCGCCATCCCCATTTTCTCCATAGGCTCGCCACATCGACAGCACACCATCCCTGTCATCTTGTTCGTGTTCGCTAAAACAGAGAATAAAAGTATTGAACGCGTGCGCATTATTAAAAAATAAGTTCGCTTGCTCGATAAAGAGGCGGCGGAAATTGCCGACGATCACATCTTTATTCGATTTCTTCATGTGTGGGTCAAACAGATTTACCTGATCAACGGCTAAATCAATTCCATATCTCAGTTCTTCAAGATCATTCATCAATAGTGGATGCGAGAAAAGGAACGATTTCGAGCTAAGTATTTTTTCTATTGATGAAACCGTCGTATAGTGAGCGAGCAGAGGCTTTTTGGCATCGGCCAACTTTTCCAAATCTTTCCAGAGTGGTAGAAGAGCCGTCCATACAGCAGCATGTTTCGCGTCGTCCATAGCGCCCTCGCCAGCATCGCCGCACAACCGACGTAGACGAATATGTATCGCGCTTAGTGGGATTGCATATACGCGCTTGGAATCGATCGGGGCTTTTCCACCGCCCTCGGCTCAAGCCTTAGCTCGGCCTCACGTGCGTCGAAACTGCTGACGACGACCTGCCGGGCGGCGTAGGCGTATACGGTCGCGTCAAGCGCCTCGGCTTCGCGCCCAGGCAGACGCTCCCATTTCGACACGGGCCGGTGGCCAACGAACCGCAGCGTCTTGCGTTCGCTTAGAAACTGCTCGAACCACACAGGCTCAAGCTGTTCTGAAAACCGGATGCCGGTATTGCGCACGACGCGGTTCATCAGCGTGGTTTTGACGACGTCCGACCCGACGATGAACAGGCCGCGCAGGTCCTTGCTCTTGGTCCCGACTATGATCGGCCGATTGCCGCCCATGCCCTTGATCGACATAACACGGCGACGGCCTCGCGGACGGCAGAAGTCGTAGACAGCCTGCGTCCAGTCGCCGTCGCCTGAGTCGACAGCGACGGCGTCAATACCGATCGTGCCGCCAAGCGGATGGCGGTGCCGTGCCGAAATCAGCGCATCCAGTTCCCGCCACGTCTGATTGTCATCGGGCGAGCCGTAGACGACATCGTGCCCGAGGATGAACATGCAGCCGGTCCGGTCCCATCCGGCCGTAGTGCATTCGAGCCGGTCGTCCTGCACGTCCACGCCGATGGTCAGATACAGCACGCTTTCGGGAATGGCGCCGATGCTGAAGTCCTCACCACGGCTGGCAATCTCAGCCTCGTCTATATCGTTCTCGGTGTCCTGCCACGGCAGACCGAGAACCTGGTTCTTGAAAATGCGGTGCCGATCGGGGTCGCGTTTGATTTCCTCGAATTTGGCCGCAAGCAGCGGCCAGGCGACGCTTGCCAAGGGCGAGACCAAACTGGACAGGTGAAACCCTGCGTGACCTTTAACCTCGGGTCTGGTGGCACGCCAGCGGCCCGCCTCGACGATTGCCGTCTTGTGCGTCTCCATTACCTCAGAACCACACTTGGGGCAGAACCAAGCAGCCTTGCTGGGCTCGCCGTCCGGCCAGCGGATGTCGGCCCACACGATCTCGCTGAATTCGCGGCAGTGCGGGCAAGGCGTTTCGTATACTCGCATGTCAGATTTGGAATAAGCGTCGGCAACCCGGGACGTTGATGCGTCAACCGGCGTCGATCCGATGATGATTTTCCTGTCCGGGAATGACGTCGTGCGGCCCTCCGCGAGGAGCAACGGGTCGCCCTCCGTCGTGGTCGTCATCGCGTCGACCTCGTCGCAGAACAGCACCCTGGCATTCCTGCCGCGGAGGTTTGCAGGGCTCTTGGCTGCGATGACGTTCAAGCTGCCGCCGGCGAACCGGCGCGAGAGCATCGTGTTTCTGTTTATGTCGAGGGTGTCGCCCGACAGCTTACCGGCCAGCTCCGGCGATGACCTAAAGATCGGCTCCATTACGTCAACGACCATGGTCCGGCAGTCCTGCTCGCGGGGGAGCACTGCCAAGACCTGGGTCGGATCGTTGGCGATATAGTTGGCGAGAGCCCCGACCGCGAGCGTCGAATAGCCGACCCGGATGGCTTTCATGACGGTTACCCGTTCTAGGACCGGGTCGCCGAAAGCATCTGCGATTTCACGTTGGAACGGATAGAGCCGGATCGGCCCTGGCAGTGCCGCGACGACGTCAGGCAGCCGAAATATCTGCTCCAGCCATGTCGACAAGCGCAGGCGCGGCGGCGGGCGTAAGCTCGCCATCGCCCGCAGTAAGGTGGTCTGCATTTTCAGATAGCGCCGATAAGGCGTCCCGGAGTTCACGATCGAGGATGGCGGCCTGTGCCGCGTCCATCGTGCTGATGCGATGCCGCACCCGGCTGGTGACGGCTAGGACGCCCGAGCGCACTCGACGCAGGACGTCCTGCCAGGTGCGTTCAACGTCCTCCCGCGGCAACAAATCGCCCTTGGTCACAGCATTTTTCATCGCCTGAGCGTCGGCCCGCTCGCTAGCGAGGCGTGCGTTCTCGCGGTTGAGGTCAAGGTCGGCTGCCCTGCCCGCGGTCTTGCCACCAGCATGCGCGATAACGGCCTGGACGGTCTTAGCTGCATCGAACGAGCCAGGGCTGATACGCACGGCGATTCCTTCCAGCGCGAGCTGGTTCAAACGCCGCGGGGTCAAGCCGAGAAGGCCTGCCAGGGCGGCGGTTTTCATTTCCATGGTGGGTCTCGTGGAGGAAGGAAATCGTATTACAATTTTCGTTGAGCGGCAGGAATCGGGGTCTCCCGCCCGCGGTCATTGCCGTCGCCGAAAGGACCCGCCGCAATGAACTTTCAACTCACAAATCTACTTATCAATAGGATCCGTCACTACGAGCGCGCATGCGCCGCATGCGTTAATTCCATCTTGGAAATACCACCTGCACTTTGATCGGATGGTGCATTTTTCGTAACGCTGCAATGGAACATCAACCTTGAGGGCTGCAATTCTGGCCCCAAGGATGCATTTGGCGTTTGACCAGTGCTGGCACGCCGCGCCGTGACAGGGCCCGGAAAATCTAAATCGCTTTTCAGCCGGTCGGCCTTCGGTCGCCGCCGCTTGAAATTCATTATCGACCTTAACTGGGCTATCTAGGAAAATTACTAAACCTGTCGAGGAGACGATCCCAATGAGGTCATTGCCAATCTCGCCGCGCGAGCTAGGGCATCGTTTTCCTCTATTTTCGTCCACGATTAGGCGCTTACGCTGGAAATGAAAAAGCCATCCGTACCTCTTCCACCAACTCCGCCCAATCCAGTGTCGGCATCCTTCAGTGGTCGAGCAATTAGGTCTCGACTAGGATCAAGGCGAGCTATCTCCGTCAACGTAGCGTATTTTATGATTTGTTTAATTGCGTCTGCTTCAATATCAGAAAGTTTAACGTCCACTTTGAATATAAAAGTGCTAGACACATCTTCTCTATTGTCGCTGTTGGTCATCTTGATGCCCTCATAATTAACCGCTGGATGCCCAGGCGGATATTGCGATGAACACGATCGAAGCCATCAAAGCAATAAAGCCTGGCCCACTTTTCGACAAGGCACTTATCAGTTTTGTTAACTCGGGCAGAAGTTTAGTCAAAATCTCTATATTTGGCGTTGCGCCCAAAGTATCTGAGTCTCCCGCCTTATCCGCCAATTTCTTTTTCGATGAGAATGACATCACGTAAACAACAAGAGTATCAATGACGTATAAAACAAAGCATATTTGCGAAAACGTTAACGCCCAAAAGGCAATTTGCTGTGTCATCGTCGCGCACCTTGGAAGCAAGCTCTACTCCAGCAGAATAATGCATGTTGAGTCAACATGTATATATGAGCCGCGGTTGGAACATTAGGTCAGCATAGCTGTCTATCTTTCCACTTGCGAAAGGCGTCGATTAATGTTGATGCTGTGCTTGCCTATCTCCTTGTTTTTCGCTGTTCAGATGAGGATGCGCTCATGACAACCAAGATTGATGGCATTGCGTTACCGGCTACACTTGGTGCTTCCCTTGGGGGAACGCCTGAAGAGGCAGCTAAGGCATTTCTAGCCGCAGCATCTGCTGGGATGGCTCAAGTGCTTCGCGATGCCGTTGTGGCCGCTGTTGGCGAGGCGGTGGGCGGTGCTGCAAAACCTGACTGGGCAAATTACATCACGGGTCTAGTTTGTGACATGCAGTGGAGCGTTCCGCCAGGGACTATGCCTACTACTTTGATAACGTTTGCCGGGACGGGCGCGGCGCTCGGCGGCGGAGAAGTTACGGTTGGCGTTAAGTGGACGTTCTGAGAGGATAGGAATAGGACGATGCTAGACCGAACCTTTTTTTCACTGGCTCAAGGATCGTCCGCTTCCGCATTCCTCGGTTCTAATAAAGAAAAGAAATTGAATATTTCCCATATTAAGCAGGAGCAGACCGAATGGTGCTGGGCTGCCTGTATGGAAATGGTACAAAAATTCACCAACAACGCGCAATCGCAATGCGATCTAGCAAGCGCAGCGCACGGTCAATCAGAATGTTGCAAGCACCCTTCGAGCCCTCTTTGTAACAAGCCCTTGGCGGTAGTACTAATTGGGCCCGAGTGGAAAAAATATGGCTACTCAGCCCCTTACCACGACGGGCCGGCGCCGTTCTCAGAGCTAAAATCGCAGATCCTCGAATACAATCGGCCCATTGAATGCGGATTGAAATGGTCGACAGGTGGTGGACACGCCGTCTTGATCGTGGGATTTTCGGACGATGACGGGGAATTTGTTAATGTGCTAGATCCGTGGGAGAATGAAAAAACGTTGACCTACTCTGAGATGGTCGCGGCTTTCGGCAGGGGCAGTTGGAAGTGGTCTTGGATTGGGATCGGGCAAAATGGCACGGTTTGACACTCTCGATGACGCTGAAGTTAAAGAGCTTGTCCCTAGCGCTAACAAGCTACTATCGATTAACGCCGATTCGTTGGGCGCGGTAAACAATTTGCAGATTGGGCATGCGATTGCTATTTGGTCAATGCGCAGCGTCTCTAATCGCGATCAAGATAAAACTATTTCTGAAATGGCGGAATTTACTGGGCGATGGCTCCATTTTATTAAGGCGTCGACTTCTGACGATTTGCTTGGAACAGCAACTTCAGCGAAAGATACCGATACTCACCTCCTAAAGACGGTTTCGGTTACTAAATCCCCTGGAGATGCTTACGACACTCTTCACGCGATTGAATTTATAAGGAATAATCAGCCGTCCGATGAGATGCTCGCAAGGTATCTTATACTGCCGCATTACTTTGTGAAAGCTCTCTGGCTATCGAGTGAGGCCTTTCCGAAAAACGAACTAATTGTAGTCTGCAGTAGCCCCAACGAATTCCAGTTTAAGTTGAATTCACATTATTATGAAACTTCTGATTTTGTAAGAATCTTAACATATAGTGATCCCATTGCGGGTATGCCGGATTTGGATTCCGGTTCTTTAAGTCGATAGTCTCAACGTTCGTATTGTGTCGGCCTTGGTTTTGCGTGAAGCTTGGACCTATTTGGTCCCCCGGAAGCGCGCGCCATCGTTAGATCGACGCGCGCCAGCACATTACGGAGCCAAACGAACCGTGCCTGTGGCGGACGGGTTGGCCGCGACGGCGACAGCGTGCCCGAGGCGCGGGTTGGCGCCCGATGCGTCGGCTGTCGTGGCCCTCGCGCCGTCTGAATAGATGATGGCGCCGACTGTCCAGGCTTGCGCGCTAGTTTTCGCGACCTCATAAACGCCGCTGGTTGCGACTACGACGTCTTCGCCGGTTAGGGCCGAACCCTGTGCCACGCCGGCCAGTTTGCCTACCTGCACAATGCCGCCCGAGAGCACGTCGGCGGGAGCGACCAGCGTCAGGAAATCGCCGGTCTGAATGAAATTCTTAGCCATTTAGAGGCCTTTCGAAAAATGAGGGAGAAAGGTGCGGACGCGTGTGCCGGACTGCGACGCAATCTCGGTTTCGAGCGCTGCGATTGCAGCCGCCATGTCGCGGTCGGATTTATAATGAACCTCATCCTCGCCAAAACGGGCACGCAGAATGCCGTCCGCACGAAGGAGGAGCAGCGCCTCGCGGCGCTGCCTCAGGTTTTCAACGTCCATCAGGCGCCTGAGTTGCTGTAGGCGCCGCGGAAGTCGATCGCGCCAACTGCGAAATCGAGCGACGCTGCGACCTTAATCGCTTGCGTATCGAAATCGCGCTCGGTCCGGACGATCGGACCCTCTGCGCCATTGACGTAGCCGAAGACGATCGTCGGGGCCATCGCGGGCGACGCAAACAGATACCACTGGTTGCCGACGATGTTCGCGTCGATGACCAACTCAGCCAGGCCGGCCCAAGGGTTAACTTCGCTGGATTTGGTGGCGTTGATCGAGGCGAGCAGCTGACGGGCAGCCATTTCGCGGTCCGGGCCACACACAAGGTAAGCCGGCGCCAGATTGAGGAGGAGGCCGTCGAGCGACTTCTGCTTACGCATCCCGGCGACAGCCGCGCCGACGTTGGCGGCGTCGATGGCCGTGCCGCTACCGGCCTTATTGCCGTGAGTCGCATGGAATAACGCGACGCCGTCCGACAACGCCGCGTTGGCCGTCAGCACTGCATAGGCCCGCTTGTTTTCGTCGCTAGCAGCCCGGATGGAAATCATGCCCGAGAAGTCGGACAGGGCCGACAGATCGTCATTGATGAGAAGCTGCCGGCCGACCGCAATGCCGGTGCCAAGTTCTTTGGCGCGGATTTTCTCGCGATTCTCCGAGATGGTGCCGAACTTCACCTCGCCGGATTCAGCGATGTCCTTGAACTCAGGAAAGTCGCCGATGCGCAGGAAGCTATGGTCGCGGAAATCGGCGAACGGGCGCTTGGCAGCCCACTTGCGATAGGTCGGCGCGGCGGCGGTGTAGTTCGCCATGAGCGCCTTGTTGGTTGCCTCGGCCAAGAGCAGCGGGAAATCCGACGTGCTGTGCGCGCCGACTGCACGTTCAAGCAAAGCGCCCTGGTCGCGCAGGTTGACCCGATCGCCGCGCGCGGTGGCAAGTTCCCCAACCATGTCGAGGACGCGATAACCGGCATATTCAGATGCGCGACCCTCGACCTTGACCACGCCTGGGGCGATACGATGTGCGAGGGCATCCGCCATCGCGGTCCGGATGGCAATCGGGTCGTTGTTGTCGTTGCCGACGCTAGCCCGGACCGTGCCCGTGGTGGCGCTACGCGCGCTGAGGGCGTCGAGCGCAGCTGCCCTAACGGCGTTGAGGTCGATGATCTCGGCGTCAAGCTGCGTTGCCGTCCAGGCGGCGTCCAGGCCGGTCGTGGTGGCGATGCTGCGAACCTCGGCAGAAAGCTGCGCACGGGTCGGTACGGCGGGTTCGTTGGTGGTGATGGCGGGGGTGGTCAAGGATTCAGTACTCCGAAGGCCGGCGCCGTGATCGGCGGGCACAGTGGTGAGTGAGGCTTCCAAAAGTTGGAACGTGGCCGCGGTCAGTGTCCGCTTGCCCGCAGGCTTGGTCTCGGCCCATTTCAGGACCGAGTAGCCAATCGAAACCGCGTAGGTTGCGCCGTCTGTCAGTTCGGCTGCAACGCGTTTGGCGCGCTCGTTGTGTCGCGACAGCTTGACTGTGCCGACGACCTCCGCACCGACAGTCTTGATGTCGATGACCTCGCCAAGACGGTCGTCAACGCTGCCGCGGGAATGGCTGTCGAGCAAAGGGATGGACGACGGCCAGGGCTGGTTTAGGTCGAGCACCTCGACGTAGGCGCCGCGGCTATCTGCGCGGGCCACCGGCGCGCCCGTTGATAGGACAGCCTGGACCGTCCAGTTATCGGGATTCCAAGTCGACGCGCGCAAGGGTGCGGCCCGGGTTAGCGGGCCGGTTGTTTTGGGCATGGGGATGTCCTGATTTATGCCGCAGCAGAGGCAGGCGGCTCGTTGGAATTGGCTGGCTGTGGGGTCGCGAACGCCAGGCCGAGAGATTTTTCGAACGCGGTGTCGGCCGCTATTTCCCGCATGACGTGGTCGTAGTCTTCGCCGCGCGACGAAATGAGCGCGCGGCGCGACGTCAGGCCCGACTCAAGCTGCATCGTCTCGGCAGTAATGTCCTTGACCGGCTCCAATGATGGCCATGTTGGACAGATGTGCTTGACGGCCATCGCCGCTTCCACTGTGGACTGAACACGACCACCGAGGACCTGCAGCGTAGCGAAACGACGCCACACCGGCACGCATACTTGCGGAATGAACGTGGACCACTGCATCGCCTCGACGCGCGCCTTCCACGCTGTATTTGCCGATTTGAGGCTACTGTAGTTCGCGGCCCCAACGTCGCCGAGGGCATGGGCGGGAAGGCCCATTCCGATGGCGACCTCGCGCTCGGCAATTGCAGCGAAGCTAATGACCTCCGTGCCAATCCCGGGCGGGCTGGTGAATGTCACCGACTGCCCAGGGTCTAGAAAGGTCAACTGGCCCGGGGTTAGTCCACCGACCAATGAATCGCCCTGCCGCTCACCGTCGAGCGGACCGCCGCTTCCGTCGCCTGGCGTCACGAAACCGGCCATCATCGCTGCGACCCGCAATTTGGTCAGCATGGCGTCACGCCAGGAGTCGAGGTCAGACATGCGAAGGAGCGATGCGCTGAGATGTGACACGCCGCGCACCTGCCCCGGCCAATCGGCTCGAAAGACATGCAAGACGTCGCGGGCGTCTATGCGTCGGCGATGACGTTGAATACCCAGATCGAGCCCGGGGGCGTGGTCGAGAACGTGATAGGCGACCCGTGCTCCGGAGGCGTCGAACTCGACCCCCTGCATAATATGACCGCCGTCGAGCACCGTCGTATGCGATGCGTCTAGCTGCTCGGGGTCGAGCACTCGAATGCGAAGCCGGTCCTCATTGCTAATCATCACGGCCAGGCCTTCGCCTGCGATGAAGCAGGAGCGGAAGAGCGCCTGTTGAATGCCGAACCAATCCGTCCGGGCGTCCGCGTCGGCATCGTCAACCCACTCGGCAAAGGACGCCGTAAGCGCGTCCCGCGTCGAGATGTCGGGGTGAAGCGACGAGGCTAAAATACCTGCCCCGATTGCCTGAGCGACCCAGGCGTTAACGCCGGCGGCGCCTAACGGATTGTTGCTGACGGCATACCGAGCGCGGTCAGCAAGCGTCCTGCGCGCGATCTGCGCGGCCACTTGGGGCGCTGGCATAGATGGCTGGCCGCGCCAGCGTCGACCGCCTGCAGCGCCGTCGTAGGACCGGGTGCGGAACGGCGATGAAATCGTGCTCCAGATACCCATCAAACGACGTCCCAAGCGGCGGCGCATTCGGGATTGTTCGCGGCGACCTCGGTGGTGATGCCCGCGATGTCATTCCAGATGCGGACGGCGTCGACACTAATATGCGCAGCACCGTCGTTAGTCGGCATCACGAATGGTCCGATCGGCTCGCACGGGCCTGTTGGGGTGTTCGCGAAGGCAAAGACCGCGCGTATCTGCGCGATGCCAATGCCGTGCCCGAGGCGGTACATCGCGGCGAGGATCGAGAACATGTACTTGTCGTGAGGCGAATAGCGCCATTGCCCGCCAAGCTTGGTGGCGAACCGCAGGCGGGCAGCGTGGGCCAGAGCTTGCCACCTGTACATCGTGTCGCGGGGTGCCTGGAGATATTGCGCAAACTCCGCCGCGGCGAAAATCGGCGCCTGCCAGAGCGGCGGGACGTGCGTCATGTTAGATGATCCTGAAAATGGTGCGGCCGCAAAAGGTGCGGGCCATTAAAAAAGCCGCCCGTTGCCGGGCGACTGGGAAAGGGCGGCGGGCGGCCTGGTTGGAACAAGACGCCCGCCCGTGTCGATGCCGCCTCGAGCAGCGTCGACAATCTGAAACTGGTGGCGCCTGTGGGCGGCGCAAATCTGACTGCAGGAGAATTGTATCACACAGACCACGATTACCCACGGTCTGCATGGGCGGGCTCAAATTCCCCTACTAATTGCATCATAGCAGGTGGGTTCGAGTAGCCTCGAGCCTGCAAATGTTGCCGAGATAATTCGGACTATCAGGTCGGGTCAGCAACGGTCGGTGTGTCGTGAGAGATGTTTGTGCGTTGGCGGATCAGTAGTTACAGTTCTCGACTCTCAGCTAAGAGGAACTAGAAGGCATGGATGCGTATGAACCACCGGCCCCGATTCAGCCGCCTTCACTGAGCCTCGGAAAATTCCTTGAAGTTACACACCCCGGCGTGACCGTAGAAGTCAATCAAGCGTGGAAAATTTCGCCCGGGTCGGGCGGTAAATCTAAAGAATTACTTACCCCTGATATTAGACTTCATTGCTCGCACGAGAATTGTGATGGGATAAGGACGTTTAGATGCGAGACAGACTCGCCCGTAGTCAGCCCTTCAACAAATCGATTAGCTTATATAATCTATAGATGCAGCGACTGCCGTAGCAGGAAAAAAACATATTCGTTAAGTGTTGTCATAAATCCCGACGACGGCAGCGGAAAAATCTTCAAATTTGGTGAGTTACCCCCGTTCGGCACTCCAGCTCCAAGCAAGCTGCTGCGGTTATTCGGGAAGGACAGCGCAACTTTCTTGAAAGGTCGCCAGTGCGAGAACCAAGCTCTCGGGATAGGTGCTTTCGCGTACTATCGCAGAGTAGTCGAAAGCCACAAGAACGATATTTTTGATGGAATCTTGTCCGTTTGCCATGTCGTTCAGGCGCCACCTGAGATGGTCAAAGAAATTCAGAGAGCTCGTTCGGAGATTTCATTTACGAAAGGCATAGATGCCATCAAGCCAGCCCTACCAGAAGGGCTTCTTATCAATGGGCAAAACCCGCTGTCCCTTCTTCATAGCGCGCTGAGCATTGGCCTTCACAACGAATCAGATGACGAATGCTTACAAGCAGCTCAGGACATCAGGATCGTATTAGGCGAACTAGTCGAACGTATGGCCGCCTTGAAAAAGGATGACGCGGAGCTCGCCGCCTCTGTTCAGAGGCTGATGGCGAAAAAGACAAAGGGCATCTGAAGGTCGGTTTAGGTATCCGCGTTTAGTGCCCGCCCCATTCCGATGTCAGCAAGGCCATCTGGTCGTATATGCCGGCCGCCAGCGGACATGTGCGCTCGGCCCGTGGATGTCCGCTTCGTTTTTACGGTCATGTGCTGCTCCAAAAGCCTGCCGGTCGGTGAAGGGAGGGGTGCGTCCGCGCGTATAGGGGGGAGATAGCGAAAACACCCCCTCAAATCCCATCGAGGGCACCCACCCCCTATAGTTGAATACCCTCTCTTCTTCTAACTATATGATATATATATATAATAATAGAAGAAGGTAGGGTTGAAGAGGGGGTAGAAGGGCGGGAAGAAGAGGGGGTAGAAGGGAGGGGTCGAAATTTCCCCGGGCGGGCGAAGACTGGGTTGTTCTACCCGGTCTTTACCCCCCCCTTTCCCCCGGGCTTTACCCGGCCTTCACCCCCACCCTTCGACTAGGCCGCAGGTCGCTGCTCGGGCTGGAAACCCTCTGGCAAGAAGTCCACGCCCCACCATCGGGTTCGCCTTTGACCGCTGCCTGCGGTCGTCGCCCCGTACGCAGCTTCTTCCCCTCGGATGAGTTGCTTCAGAATGTCGTCATAGATGCGCGTTTCCATGCTGCCCTTGAGTTGCTTGATGAGGTCTCGGTGCGTGACGCCGTCAGTCTTCTTCCGGACGATCATGCCGCGTATCCGCAGGTAGTCGGCCTGGCGGGCGTTGTCCGCGATGTTGTCGGCAGCGCCACGGGCCATCGTCCTGTAGCTGTGCTCGGCGACCGTGTTGGCCCACCGCTGAATTTCCATAGTGATGACCGGCGCCGCGGGGTCGCACCCGATAGCGACCATCAAAGCCAACCGACTAGAGTTTTCGGCCACGCGCATGAGCATGGGCTTGAAAGTGGCGTTCGTCGACGGCGCCTCTGCCCTCATCCGATCGTCAAAATCCTCGTAAGCGTCCTGCACCCCCGGCGCGTATGGAACTGACACGATCTCGCGCTGCGGCGCGTCGCCTGTCCCAGGAAGCCCGTCGCCGACCAACCGCTTTACGTACTCGGTCAACTCCGCTGGAATATCGTCCAAGCTAAAGTCGGGCGCCCTGACCTTGGCGGGCATCTTGGTTCCGGCATCGAACAGGATAAGCCGGCCGAGCAGGCCCTCCGATATACTGCCGTCACTGAGGGCGTGCCAGAAGGTCGACGGCGTCGACACGCCATGAATGCTGAAGCACGGGTTCACGACGCTTGCCAACTGGCCGGCTGCTTTTTCAACGCCGCCCCATGTCCCGGTCACGGCACCTGTCAGTTGGAGCATGGCCGTGGCGATAGCTGCCTCGAAACCCTGGGCGCGCTTGCCCGAGATGGTCGCGAGCCATTTGCCAAACTCATCTTTCTGAAGACAACCAGATGGGTCGCGACGAAGCTTGGCCTGGAGCCCCTGTACGGAAGCGAGGTCGCTGATGAAGAACCTGCTGGCAAGCGCACCGCGAGCGGTGGTGCTATCCACAATTGCTAGCGGCGCACGTAGGGTGAGGTCTTTGCCGTGGCCGCTGTCGGCGAGCCCAACCATGTATACGTTGGTACGCGAGCCGGTCGGTCCGCGGTACCGCCTGCCGGCTAGCGCTGCGACGATGGATAAGGCACCAGCCAACGCCAAAGGGGCCGAGGGGAATCTAGCGCATCCAACGATGAACTTGCAGAAATCGCCGACTGCACCGGGCGGGTAGCAAAGGTGCTCTGGCAGGCCGTCGCCATCCCTGGGCGATGCCTCGGCGTTGTCGTTGGCGGCACGCAACATGCGCTTTGCCGCGATTGTCTCGATAATGCGCTGCGACCAGTCGTCGGTCGGAATATCAAACGCGACAGGCATGGGCACGCGCCCTCCAAGCAGTAAGTGCGGCGGCAGATATCTGCTCGGCCAAATCAGGGGAGATGGTTACGACGTTGGTGCCGCGGAGGTTCGGGGACGTGACGCGAAAGGCGCCGTCCGGCTTTTGCTTGAGCGACATGTGATGGAGGGTCAGCGGACCGATGTCTACGCTGAAGCGCGCCAATGTTTTGACGCTGCCGTTGCCTGCATCGCACTCAGGAAATAACGAAATTATTCGCACCTGCGCCCCTCGCAATCTTAAAACCAATATCTTTCAAAATACTCGCCGCGTTCGGGAAACCAATTTCGGCATCGAAATCTACGGCAAGTTGCTTTCGCGCCCGGCGACATTCGCGCCATCGCGACTTAATCTCTTCCTGCATCGCACGAATACGACAAGCTTGAGCGTCAATCTCCGATTCCGGAGTTGACATTGTATCTGTACTCATCTAAATGGGCCTTAGTTTCGAGAATACCTGCCGGCTGGAGCGCCAACTCCTGCCGGCATCTTTTTGCCGGCAGCCTGCGGGTGGAATTTCGCGTCAACCTCACGCAAAAACTGTCTGGTCAGTCGGGCCGACCGCGGGTGGATGGTGAGACGACCTGAGCCTTCGATTGGGCGACGGACAGGTCGCGAACGAGGCGGTCATATTTTCGGCGTTCCTGTGCGAACGCGTCTGCGGCAGCAAGGTACCAATCGTCGCCTGGCTGCAGTCCGAGATGAGACGTCATGCTGGCATCGTGCGCCGCAATTTCCGCCAGGATGCTTTCGGCGGGGTTCATGCTGCGGCCTGGGCTGGACGTGCGGCGATGCGCGCATTGGCCCAGCCGATAACCTCGGATCTGACGAAAGCGATGCGCCGCTCGCCAAGCGTAACAGCGGCGGGAAAGCGCCCATCACCCCGCAAGACGTTGATCTGCGGACGAGATAGCGACGTCATCGCCGACGCATCTTTGATTGAGATCAAAATGGGCAAGTTATCATTGTCTGCGGTCAAGTGTCGCACTCCAGGGTTTTTGCTTGACGAAACGGCCTCAAGCCAGGAAAAGGGCATAGACATCTTCGTAAGGTGCCGTTGGCGATGCGTTTCCGCCGAAGCAATAGAGTGTCTAGGTCTGTCTAGCATCCGTTGTCAATGCTGACATTGGCGCTAGAGCAGGCTGCGGCAGTAACTCGCCCACGCTTCCATCATAGTGCGTCTTTTCAGTAACGCGTCGCCGCGCCTATAGGCCCTTTCGGCGGCATCACCTACAGCGTGTGATAAGGCCGCCTCTGCGACCTCGCGCTGGAATTCGGTTGCCTCGCCCACCCAATCGCGGAAAGTGCTCCGGAATCCGTGGACGGTGAATTCCTTTGCCTGCAACTTTGTCAGGGGCTTGGACAAGGCGACGTCCGACAGCGGGGATGCTTTCCGTCCCCCGGGAAAGACGAAATCGCTGATGCGGCGCGATTTCATCTCCTTAACAATGGCAACAGCAGCGTCAGAAAGCGGCACGCGATGCTCGCGACCCTCTTTCATCCGGTTCGCCGGTATGACCCACAGCGCGGCCTTCAGGTCTATCTCGCCCCAGACAGCGCCGCGCGTTTCGCCTGAACGTGCCGCGCATAGGATTGTGAAAACCAGCGCCTTCGCGGAAACGCTCGTCTCCTTCATCAGCTTGACGAAAAACGGAGGCAACTCGGGATATGGAAGAGCCGGATGGTTCTCGATGGCAAGCATGTCGCGCTTGGGCAGTATCTGGTCCAAGTGGCCCTTCCATTGGGCCGGATTGTCACCTGTGCGCAGACCGCGCGCCTTGGCGTGGTCCAGGACCATCTTGCACATCTCGCGACACTTCGAAGCTGTCTCGGCCTTCGTCGACCAAATAGGCTTGAGCATCCCTACGACATCATCCGTGCTCACGTCTGCGATTGGAATTTCCCGAATCGGAATAGCGTGCACCTCGGCAAAGCGTTTCCATCGCGGCGACGTCTGACGTCCGCGCCACCTCGGTTGCATCGTGTCTATATAATCGTCGATGACAGCGCCGAAGGTCGGACGGTCAGCCGCCGCTTTCCGCTTAGCCATCTCTGCGTAAGGGTCTTTGTCGGCTGCGAGCAACGCCCTGGCCGCATCAGCTTTACGGCGAGCTAGGGTGATTCCCACCTCCCCCGGCAGGCTGCCGTACCGTCCCAGCCCCAACTCCCGCCGCTTCAGTTCACGGGTATAAACGAACGCCCAGTACCATGCGCCGGACTTTGCGCGGCGCAGCCAAAGCCCCGCCCCATCGCACAATCTGTCCTTGGTGGCGTCCTTGATTGCGGCTGCCGAGAGCTGGTGACGTGCCATTCGTTTCCTACGGCTTTCCCTACGGCATTCCTGTCACTAATAGGCGGAATGACAAGAAACCCTAGGAAAACCGGGCCAGAATGTCAATTTTTGCCACTAATATCAATAGTTTGGCCCCTGCTCCGGGAGCCAATACATTTCAAGGGCTTAGGTGCTTAGCGCCTGAGCCCTTTTTGTTAGCCGATTTCAGCAGGGCGTCAGAGATTTTCCGCCCCGTCGCTGATATCTATGCCGCGCGGCGGATACGGCGCGGCCTCGCAACCCGGCAGCGGAGTTCTCGGATATGGCGGACAAGAAACCGATCATCGATGCGGTCGTGAAAAAGGTCATTCACGTGACCGTCGCAGCCGACGGGATCGCCGAGGCGCTGATCGCCTTCGAGATCGAGGGACAGGCGAACCTGCAACTGCGCCTGACGCCGGAAACGCTCGCCAATCTCGAGGCGATGCTGGCGCAGGCCAGCCTGGAACAGGCCAAGCATCAGCCGCTTCAGTGAGCCGGCGGCTGGAAAAAGTTTGATTTTTATCGTAATCGGTGATATTTTCACCAAATGAAACCAGTTCAATGTCGAATGGGCCGGGCGGGCCTGTCCTGGAGCACCTCGGAACTCGCAATGCGGGCCGGGGTGGGCTCCAACACCGTCAATCGGTTCGAGGCCGGGCAGGATGCCCGCATCAGCAGCGTCGAAAAGATGCGCGCGGCTCTCGAAGCCGCCGGCGTGGTGTTCATCGCCGAGAATGGCGAGGGCCCGGGCGTGCGCTTGCGCAAGGGCATGGTCCCGGAGCCGTTCACGGCCGCCTCGCCTGCCGAGATCAAGGCTGGCGCCGAATCCGCGCGGGTTCACGCAACAGGCGTGCTCGACCGCGCCATGGGCGACATGGAGGCGACAGGGCAGCAGAAGGCCGATCGGGTCGACCAGCTGACCGCCGTGCCGGAGGTCGTCAAGAAAGCGCGTCGAAAGACCAAGGAGGCAGCCCGATGAGTTCCGACCGCCCACGCCGGCCCGTGGACCCCTGGAAGAAGGCCCACGCGCTGTTCGAGCCTGCCGCCCCCAAGGTCGAGCTCGCCGTATCCAAGCGCCCTGCCATTCCCGCCGCCAAGGAACTGGTCTCGCTGCGGATCGACCGCGACGTGCTGGACCACTTCCAGGATGCAGGGCCAGGCTGGCAGGAACGCATCAACGATGCGCTCAGGCAGGCGGCCGATCTCACAGCCGATCTCTGACGTTTGTGGGAACCACCGGGCTCCTGGCCGATTTACCAGCCATGGCACGGTACTACATCGACACTGACGACGGCGACGGCTGTACCGTCGATCTCGACGGTTGGGAGTGGCCCGACGACGCCGCAGCGCGCAACGCCGCACTCGATGCGCTGCCGGACATGGCCCGCGAGAAAATGCCCAATGGCGATGACAGGCTGTTCAAGGTGGTTGTGCGCGACGCGGGCGATCGGATCATCTACGTCGCGACCCTGCGATTGAGCGGCGGCTGGTCAGGCAGCGGACACCACTGAACCTGCGACACCGCCCGCCCGGTCAACCGGACCGGATCGACGCCAGTGCGGCCAACGCGCGCTCCCTGCCCCTGTCCAGCGGCACGAGCGGCTTCGGGTAGGTCTCTCCGAGTTCGACCCCGGCCGCCGCGAGTTCCTGCGCCGAACACGCCGCGGGATCATGGATAGCGGCGTCGCCCAACGCTGCCAGTTCCGGCACCCACTTGCGAACATAGTCGCCGCGCGCGTCGAATTTTCGGCCTTGGGTCACCGGGTTGAAGATCCGGTAATAGGGCGACGCATCTGCTCCGGAGCCCGCCACCCATTGCCAGCTGGCGGGATTGCTGGCGGGATCGGCGTCGACGAGCGTGTCCCAGAACCAGGCCTCGCCCTCCCGCCAGTCGACCAGCAGGTGCTTGATCAGGAAGGAGGCCACGATCATCCGGACGCGGTTGTGCATCCAGCCTGTCGTCCAGAGCTCGCGCATGCCGGCATCGACGATCGGATATCCCGTCAGGCCCCGTTGCCAGGCTTGCAGCGCGTGGGGGTCACTGCGCCAGGGAAAGGCGTCGAAGCGCCGGTTGTAGTTCTGCGTCGCCAGCACCGGATTGTAGAAGAGCAGGTGATAGGAGAACTCGCGCCAGCCGATCTCCGACAGGAATTTGTCTGCGTCGGCCGGGGTGCCGGCCGCCTCGCCCGCTTGCAAGGCGGTCTGCGTTGCATGCCAGAGCTGGCGCGGGCCGACCTCGCCGAAGCGGAGATGCGGTGAAAGCCGCGACGTCGAAATGTAATCCGGGCGATCGCGGCCCTCGGCATAGCCTTCGAGCTGGCCGTCGAGGAAATCTCCCAGCCGCGCCACCGCACCGGCTTCGCCCGGAGTCCATTCCTCGCGCAGGCCGCCGGCCCAGTCAGGCTTCCGCGGCTCGAGAGCCAGATCGCCACGGGGCACGACAAGGCGCTTGAGAGAAGCCGGAATCGCGACCTTCCCGATGTGTGAAGGCGCAGGCGTCGGCGCTGCGGGCTCGCCCCTGGCACGCGCGGCGCGCCAATAGGGCGTGAACACCTTCATGGGCTCGCCAAGCTTGCTGGTGACCTGCCAGGGCTCGTTCAGCAGATGGCTGTTGAAACTCGATACGGACACACCGGTTTCACCGAGCGCCGCCTTAAGGTCCTTGTCGAGCGCGACGGCGGGCGCGTCATAGCGCCTGTTCCACGTCACCAGATCGATCCGTGCCTCTGCCACGACCTTCGGCAGGATTTCGGCGGGGTTGCCCCGCATCAGGACGAGCTGGCCGCCCCTGCCCTCGATGTTCGCGCCGAGCGCTGCAAGCGAACGTGACAGCCACCACCGAGCGGCGCCGCCCAGCGGGCGCCGCTCCTCGCCCTCGTCAAGGATGTAGAGGCACATGGTCGGGCCGTGCGACACCGCAGCGGCTAGGCCCGGATTGTCGGCGAGACGCAGGTCGTCTCGAAACCAGTGAAGCGATGCTGATGTCATGCGCCCGAGCTAGTACGGCCGACCGCGCCTGACCAGCATCATGCTAGCGTTTGCCCGGCTTCATTGCGCGGTCAGGCAGCGCGTCGACCGCCTCGTCGGCGCCACGATCTCGCCCGGTCCCCCCCTCCTGCAGCACGCGCGTCGCGGCATCGGCCTTGGCAGCCGGTGACGTGGGAACCGGTTTTGTCTCCGGGGTGGCGCCGAGCCCGATCGAATCCGGCTTCTTGCCGTCGTTGCGGGCGCTTGCGGCAAACGTCGCCAGCGCTTCAGGCTGGCCCTTGGCCTTGGTCGGGTCGGACATGGCGTTCTCCCTCGCGCATTTTCCTTGCGAAAGACGAACCCGCGGCAAACCGGCATGTTCCCCGAGCGTCATCAGCCTTGGGGAGTATCCCCGCCGCGTCGCCGGCTTTCTCCGGCAGCCCGCGCGATCAGCCAGAAATAGGCCGGATAGGGCAGCATGTTCGCGAGCTTCAGCGACCAGGCCAGGCGGCGCGGCAGGGTGATCTCGAAGCCGCCCCCCTCGAAGCCATCGACGATGCGCCTTGCCGCGTCCTCACTCGACAGCAGGAAGGGCTTTGCGAAACGCTTTGCCTGGGTCATCGGCGTATCGATGAAGCCGGGGTTCAGCATCTGGAGGCGGATGCCAAGCGCGTCACAGTCGAATTTCAGGGATTCGCAGAGGCGGATGATGGCGGCCTTCGAGGCACCGTAGACCCCTGCCCCCGGCAGACCGCCAAAGCCCGCAGCCGAGGCGTTGACGACGATCTGCCCGCGCTTGCGGCGACGCATGCCCTCGGCCACGGCGGCTATTCCCCGGGCGACGCCCAGCGTGTTGACCGACATAGCCTGCTCGAGCGCCCCGATATCGACCAACTGATCCGGGTCGGTCCGTGGCGCGACTCCGGCATTGAGGAATGCCAGCGCGATCGGCCCATGAACGCTTTCGATACCCTCTACGACAGCCCTCATCGCGTTGGGCCCGGTCACGTCTCCCGCATGGGCGACGATGCGGCCCGCAAGCGGCTCGCTGCGGCGCGCGATATCCTCGAGCTGTTCGAGACGTCGCGCCGTGATCGCGACAGTCCAGCCCCGACGGGCCATCTCCAACGCGACGGCCTCGCCGATGCCGGAGCTGGCGCCAGTAATCCAGGCAACGCCATCCTGCGGCTGCATGCGCGGCAATGACATGAAGGCTCCCCGACCGGGCGCGAGAGCCCCGCGGCAATCTAGGCGCTGACGCCCGGCGGCGGAAGTGCCTTGCGCGCCACGCAATGCCGGCACGGTGGCGCGATGGTCCCGATCCGTGCAAACCTCGTCGTCCGATCCGCACCTTCGGTGTCCCAGAACGATAGTCGAAAGTTTCGATCCGATGCCGACCGAGCTGCTTTTCCGCGATGACGCCTACCTGACCGAGACGCAGGCGACGGTAGAGGCCGTCAACGAGCGTGGCGGAATCGTTATCGACCGCACTGTGCTTTATGCGACGGGTGGTGGGCAGCCGGGCGACAGCGGCAGGATCAGGCGCAGCGACGGCTCCGAGATTACAATCGGGACCGCGATCTACGATCCCGAGGACAGGAGCCGCATCCTGCATGTCCCACTCGAAGGCCAGGCCGCGCCGCAGCCAGGCGAGACCGTGACAGTGCTGCTCGACTGGGAGAAGCGGCTGAAGCGCATGCGCATCCACACCGCGCTGCATCTGCTGAGCGTCGTCCTCTCCTATCCCGTCACAGGCGACTCGATCGGCGATGGCGATGGCCGGCTCGATTTCGATATTCCCGAGGGCGGGCTGGATAAGACGGAGATCGCCGAGACGCTGAACGCCCTGATCGCACGCAATGCGGATGTGACGACGCGCTGGATCACGGACGAGGAACTCGATGCGAATCCGGGCCTCGTGAAGACCATGTCTGTGAAGCCGCCGCGTGGGTCCGGTCGTGTGCGGCTGGTGGCGATCGGCGACATAGATTTGCAGCCCTGCGGCGGCACCCATGTCCGCAACACCGCCGAGATCGGCCTTGTCGCCGTCACGGATATCGAGAAAAAGGGCAAGCAGAACCGGCGCGTGCGGATCGCGCTGGCCTGACGAGTCGACCGTCGCAGCAGCGGCCAAAAGCTTTCGAGGAAATGCCAATCATGCCCCGCGATAACGTCTTCGTCTCGACGCAGTGGCTCGCCGACCATCTGAACGCGCCCGATGTCGTCGTGGTCGACGGCTCCTGGTACCTGCCCGCCCATGCCCGCGACCCTCATGCCGAATACGCCGCCGGACGCATTCCCGGCGCGCTGCGCTTCGACATCGACGCGGTCAAGGACACGGCCTCGCCGCTGCCGCACATGCTGCCTCGCCCGGAGGCTTTTGCCGCGACGGTCGGCGGCATGGGAATCGGCGATGGCATGCGCATCGTCGTCTATGACGGGCTCGGCATGTTCTCGGCGCCGCGCGTGCGCTGGACCTTCAAGACTTTTGGGGCAAAAGACGTGGTGATCCTGGAAGGCGGCTTCCCGAAATGGCAGGCTGAAGGGCGCGCCATCGAGGAAGGCCCGCCGCGCAGCCGTGCTGCACGCCCCTTCACCGCCCGGCTCGACCATTCGGCTGTAGCCGATGCCGAGGATGTTTCGCGCGCCTTGTCCAACGGAACGATCCAGATCGTCGACGCCCGCCCCGGCGACCGCTTCCGCGGCGAAGCGGCCGAGCCGCGCGCCGGCGTGCGCTCCGGCCACATGCCAGGCGCGCTCAACGTGCCGGTCACTGCGATCATGGAGAAGGGCGAGCTGAAATCGCCCGAGGCAATCGCCGCAGCCTTCGCCGAGGCCGGCGTCGACCTCGACAAGCCGCTGATCACGAGCTGCGGCTCGGGCGTCACCGCCGCGATCCTGTCTGCGGCACTCGAAACCATCGGCAAGCCCGGCCGCGCGCTCTATGATGGCTCATGGGCCGAGTGGGGTTCGAGCGACCGCCCGCTCGCGACCGGCCCCGCCGAGAAGAAGTGAGGCGCATGATGACAACCCACGACCACTCTCACGAACACGATCATCCCCACGATCACTCGCATGACCACGACCACGAGCCGCGCTGGAAGCATGACGGCGTCCGGGTCATCGGCGGCGACAAGCTCGATCCCAACACGGCGCAGACGCCCGGCATGTTCCGGCAGGCCGCGATCAACCATGCCCGTGTCGGCGCCCAGAAGATCTGGGCCGGCACGGTCTCGATCGAGCCCAACGCCAAAACCGGCGTGCATCACCATGGCGCGCTGGAAAGCGTGATCTATGTCGTACGCGGACGCGCCCGGCTGCGCTGGGGGGACCGGCTCGAATACGTGGCCGAGGCCGGTCCGGGCGATTTCATCTATGTGCCGCCCTACGTGCCGCATCAGGAAATCAACGCCAATCCGGAAGAGACGCTGGAATGCGTGCTGGTGCGCTCGGACAACGAAGCGGTGGTGGTGAACATCACCGACGTCGATCCGGTCGAGCCGCCGGAATCCGTCTATTGGGTCGACCCCACGCATAAGCATCCGTGAGCTGAGCTGGCGTCGCGAGACATCATTTTGCGGTCTAGCGACATATAGGCCTGTCATCCCGGACGCAGCGCAGCGGAGACCCGGGATCCATTCCAGTGCGCCTGCCTGTAGGGTTCGGGAATGATCCCGGGTCTCCCTCCGGTCGCCCGGGATGACGGCGCGCTTGGTACGCAGTCGGACCGACAGCAGACCATCACCCCCGCCCCTTGACCTTCCCATGATGGGAAGGTTCATATGATCCGTCACCGCTGGCGATGACGGAGATGATCATGACAGCTTTGAAGGCAGCGCCGGCAGCAGCCCTCGACATCCCCGTCGGCGGCATGAGCTGCGCGTCCTGCGTCGGGCGCGTCGAGCGGGCGATCGCTTCCGTACCGGGCGTCGCTTCGGTCTCCGCCAACCTCGCGACCGAACGCGCCCAAGTCAGGTTCGACGGCTCACCCGTCGAGACTGCCCGGATCGACGCGGCCATCCGCGATGCCGGCTACGAACCGACGGCGACATCGATCGAACTCTCCATCACAGGCATGAGTTGCGCGTCCTGCGTCGGCCGTGTCGAGAAGGCCCTGGCCGCGGTTCCGGGCGTCATGGCGGCCAGCGTCAACCTCGTCAGCGAGCGTGCCAGCGTCAGCGCGCTCGGTGGCGAGATCCTGCCCCAGTTGATCGCAGCCGTGACTGCCGCGGGTTACGACGCCACGCCGGTCGAGGACGCGGGCCAGTCGCGCGACCGCGAGCAGGCGGCACGCGATGCCGAGCAGGCCGGGCTGAAGCGCGCGGTGATCATCGCCGCTGTCGCCACTGCACCGCTGCTCGCCATCGAGATGAGCGGGCATCTCCATCCGCCGCTCCACCATTGGCTGGCCGAACTGTTCGGCGACCGGCCGTTGAAGATCATCGCCTTCGCGCTGGCGAGCCTCGTGCTGTTCGGCCCCGGACGGCGCTTCCTGGGCAAGGGCTGGGCGGCGCTGTTGCGCGGTGTGCCCGACATGAATTCGCTTGTGATGCTTGGCGCCGGCGCGGCCTGGCTGTTCTCCACGGTCGCGAGCTTTTTGCCCCAGATGCTGCCGGCAGGCGCGGACGCGACCTATTTCGAATCCGGCGCAGTGATTGTGACCCTGATCCTGGCCGGTCGCTGGTTCGAGGCCGGTGCCAAGGGACGCACCAGCGCAGCGATTCGGGCTCTGATCGCATTGCAGCCGAAGACCGCCCGGGTGCTGCGGGACGGGACCGAACGCGACATTGCGATCGGCGAGGTGCGTGTGGGGGATGTTGTCATGGTCCGGCCGGGCGAACGGATTCCGGTCGATGGCGAGGTCACGGATGGCACCTCCTTCGTCGACGAATCCATGATGACGGGCGAGCCCGCGCCGATGCGCAAGGAGATCGGAGCGACGGTCACCGGTGGCACGGTCAACGGCGCCGGCGCGCTGGTCTTCACCGCCCGCAAGGTTGGAGCGGACACGGTGCTGGCGGGCATCGTGCGGACCGTCGAGGCCGCGCAGGGCGCCAAGTTGCCCATCCAGGCGGTGGTCGACAGGATCACGCTCTGGTTCGTTCCCGCCGTGATGGCGCTGGCGCTGGCGACCTTCCTCATCTGGCTCGCCTTCGCGCCGAGCCCGGCGCTCGCGCATGCGCTGGTCAACGCGGTCGCGGTGCTGATCATCGCCTGCCCCTGTGCCATGGGGCTGGCGACGCCGACCTCGATCATGGTGGGCACCGGCCGCGCCGCCGAACTCGGCATCCTGTTCCGGCAAGGCGATGCCTTGCAGGCCCTGAAGGAGGCCGGGATTGTCGCGATCGACAAGACCGGCACGCTGACCCAGGGCAAGCCCGCCCTCACCCATATCACCGCCGCGCAGGGCTTCTCAGCAGACGAGGCACTGCGTCTGGCCGCTTCGGTCGAACGACGTTCGGAGCATCCCTCGGCCAAGGCGATCGTGAGTGAAGCGGAGGCGCGCGGGCTGGTTCTTGCCGACCCCCGCGACTTCACCGCCGAGCCAGGCATCGGCGTCCGCGGTTTCGCCGAGGGCCGCAAGGTGGCTATCGGCGCTGCCCGGCTGATGGAGCAGTTGGGACTCGATCTCTCGAAGTTCGAGGGCGCAGCCCGCGCCCATGCCCAGGCCGGCCGCTCGCCGCTCTATGTCAGTGTCGATGGCAGACTGGCCGCGCTGCTTGCGGTCTCCGATCCGATCAAGGAGACCACCCCGGAGGCCATCGCGGCGTTGCACAGGCTCGGCCTGCGCGTCGTGATGATCACCGGCGACAATCGCCTGACGGCGCAGGCGGTCGCATCCCGGCTCGGGATCGACGAGGTGCTCGCGGAGGTACTGCCTATCGCCAAGGCGGACGCCGTGAAATCGCTGCAAGCCGGCGGCGCCAAGGTCGCCTTTGTCGGCGACGGCATCAATGACGCGCCGGCACTCGCCCAGGCCGATATCGGCATCGCCATCGGCACGGGGACCGATATCGCGATCGAAAGCGCCGATGTCGTGCTGATGGCCGGCGACCTCATGGGCGTGCCGCGTGCGATCGCCCTGTCGCAGGCGACGATGGCCAATATCCGCCAGAACCTCGTCTGGGCCTTCGGCTACAATGTCGTGCTCATCCCCGTCGCGGCGGGCGCGCTCTATCCCGGCTTCGGCATCCAGATGTCGCCGATGTTCGCAGGCCTCGCCATGGCGCTGTCGAGCGTCAGCGTTCTCGCCAATGCGTTGCGGCTCAGGCGGTTCCAGCCACAGAGGCTGGCGACGGCAGTAGGGGTTGCATCATGAATATTGGAGAGGCAGCCACCCGGTCCGGCGTCAGCGCCAAGATGATCCGCTACTATGAGAGCATCGGCCTGATTGAGGCGCCGGCGCGGACCGAAGCGGGCTACCGCGTCTATTCGGGCGACGAGGTCCACACGCTGCGCTTCGTCAAACGGGCGCGAACGTTGGGCTTTTCGGTGGAGGAGACGCGCGAGTTGCTCGCGCTCTGGCGCGACAAGAGCCGGGCCAGCGCCGATGTGAAGCGCTTTGCCGAAGGCCACATCCGCGATCTCGAAACCCGCATCGCAGAATTGCAGGGCATGGCGCAGACTTTGCGCCACCTCGCCCATTGCTGCCAGGGCGACCACCGGCCCGACTGCCCGATCCTGGAGGATCTCGCGGCGAGCTAGCCGTCCCGGCACCCTCGCGTCGCGCCTCAGGCTGGCAGCGGCCATGCCCGCAGCAACTGGACGATGCGGCCTGCACTTGCTCATATGCCGCCACCTCACCAAGGCGGAACATCATGGACAATCGAAACGACCTCTGGCGCCACGTCGACGCCAGCAAGCAGCGCCTCATCGAGCTCAGCGACCGGGTCTGGGCCATCCCCGAGGTCTGCTACACCGAACAACGCTCGGTCGCCGAGCACACCGCCGAGCTGAAGCACCAGGGCTTTCGCGTCACCGAGAACATCGCTGACATCCCCACCGCCGTGATGGGCGAAGCCGGCGAAGGCAATCCGGTGATCGCATTCCTCGGCGAGTATGACGCCCTGCCCGGCCTCAGCCAGGAAGCCGGCGTCGCCGAGCACAGCGAGATCGAAGCCGGTGGCCACGGCCATGGCTGCGGTCACAACCTGCTCGGCTCGGCCGCGCTGCTCGCGGCAGTGGCGATGAAGAACTGGCTCGAGGAGAACAAGATTCCCGGCCGCGTGCGCTATTATGGCTGCCCGGCCGAGGAAGGCGGCGCCGCCAAGGCCTTCATGGTCCGCGCCGGAGCCTTCGACGACGCCGATGTCGCGATCACCTGGCACCCGAGCAGCTTCTGGGAAGTCGCGCCGCCGCTGGCGCTCGCCAACACCCGCGCCGATTTCATCTTCACCGGCCGCGCCGCGCACGCCGCCGCGAGCCCGCATCTCGGCCGCAGCGCGCTCGACGCCGTCGAGTTGATGAATGTCGGCGTCAACTACATGCGAGAGCACATGCCGAGCGACGCGCGCGTGCACTACGCGCTGCTCGATACCGGCGGCATCGCGCCCAACGTCGTGCAGGCCCATGCCCGCGTCCGCTACTCGATCCGCGCACGTGATCTTCGCGGCATGCTAGAACTCGTGCAGCGCGTGAAGAAGATCTCCGACGGCGCTGCCCTGATGACCGAAACCAAGGTCGAGATGCGCATCGTCAGCGCGGTCTCAGACTTGCTGGCCAATCCCCCGCTGGAGCAGGCCCTCCACACCATCATGGAAGACCTCGGCGCGCCGCATTTCGACGAGGCCGACCGCGCCTTCGCCGAGGACATCCGCAAGACGCTGTCGCCGCAGGAGATCGCCTCGATCTGGCGCACCATCGGCATGGAGGACACCGGCGCCCCGCTGGCCGACTTCATCGTCCCGCTCGACGCCAAGCGCAACCCGGCGATCGGCTCCACCGATGTCGGCGATGTCAGCTGGGCTGTCCCGACCGTGCAGGCACATGCGCCGACCGTTGCCATCGGCACGCCGTTCCACACCTGGCAGGTCGTGTCGCAGGGCAAGCAGCCGGCGGCCCACAAAGCCATGGTCCATGTCGCCAAGGCCATGGCGGCGCTGGGCGGTGCGGTCCTGTCCGATCCCGCTCTGATGGAAGCCGCAAAGGCGGACCACAAGAAGCGCCTCGGCAAGGAGGGCTACACCTCGCCGCTGCCGCCCGAGGTCAAGCCGCCGCTGACGATGTCGCTCGGCGGCTGAGGCTTCGGAAGGGCCGGGCCGAAACGCCTTGCCCAACCGACCCACAGCGTCATCCTGGGCGAAGCGACAGCTTCGTCCGGGATCCATCCTAAAGCACCTTGCTGCCCTGGGATGGATCCCGGACCTGCGCCGCTTCGCGGCTTGTCCAGGATGACGGGCGTCGGGACGCTGGAGCACAGCGCGCTACACCGACAGGTATTGCGACCGAACCGCATCGTCCGCCTGAAGCTCCGCCATGGTGCCGAGGAACCGGATCGCGCCCTTCTCGATGATAGCGGCGCGGTCGGCGACGTTGCCGGCAAAATGCAGATTCTGCTCCGAGAGCAGTACGGTCAGGCCCTCGCCCTTCAGGGCGAGGATGGTCTTGGACATCTCCTCGACGATCACCGGCGCCAGCCCCTCGGAGGGCTCGTCGAGCAGCACCAGCTTCGGGTTCCCCATCAGCGTGCGCGCGATCGTCAGCATCTGCTGCTCGCCGCCCGACATGGCGCCGCCGGGCCGGTCGCGCATTCCGCCCAGATTGGGAAACAACGCGAACAGACGCTCCGGCGTCCAGTGTGGCGCATCGGTGCGGGGCGGACGCTGCGCTACAGCGAGATTCTCCAGCACGCTGAGCTCTGGAAAGACGCGCCGGTCCTCCGGGACATAGCCGACGCCGAGCCGGGCGATCTCGAAGGGCTCGAGCCGGTCGATGCGCCTGCCCTCGAAGCTGATGCTCCCGGCCGCCGGCGGCACCAGCCCCATGATCGCCTTGATGGTCGTTGATTTGCCCGCGCCGTTGCGGCCCATCAGCGCCAGGACCTCGCCGCGCCGCATGGAAAACGCCACGCCCTGCAGGATATGCGCGCGGCCATAATACGCGGCGAGCCCTTCGATCTCGAGCATCGTGTCGGCCATCAATGCCCCCCCGCGCTGTGGCCGGAGCCGAGATAGACGGCGCGCACCCTCTCGTCTCTCCGGACGTCGTCGGGCGTGCCCTGCGCGATCAACCGGCCGCGATCGAGCACGATGACGCTGTCGGCATGGGCGAATACGACGTCCATGTCGTGCTCGGTAAACAGCACGGCGATGCCCTGCGCGGCAGCGATACCGGCCGTGAGCGCCATCAGTTCGATGCGTTCGCGCGGCGCCATGCCCGCGGTCGGCTCGTCCATCAGCAAGAGCTTTGGCCGGTTGGCCAGCGCGACAGCCAGTTCGACGCGCTTGAGATCGCCATAGGCGAGCACGCCACAGGCGCGCCCCGCCTGTTCCAGCATGCCGACCTGGGCGAGCAGCGCGTCGGCCGCCGCGACGTGCTTTTCTCGGGCCCGCGCAAAGGTTTGCCAGATTTCACCGGAGTGGGAGATCAGCGCCATCTGGACGTTTTCGCGGACTGTCATCGAGGTGAAGGTCGCAGTGATCTGGAAGGTCCGGCCGACGCCGAGCCGCCAGATCGCCCGGGGCCTCAAGCCCGTGATGGACCTGCCATCCAGCACGACCTCGCCCCGGTCAGGCCGGAGCTGGCCGTTGAGGACGTTGAAGCAGGTGGTCTTTCCGGCGCCATTGGGCCCGATCAGCGCGAGGAGCTTGCCCGCCTCGACTGCAAAGGAGACGCCGTCGAGCGCCTTGACCCCACCGAAGGACTTGCCGAGGTCCTGAACCTCGAGCACGGCGTCGCGCGCCCCGGCCGGGCCGTCCGCCCTTGCGGCAGCGCGGTTCATCGGGCGCGCTCCTGGATCGGGTCCTGTTCGGTCCGTGCGAAGCGGGCGCGCAAGCCCAGCGTTGCACCGACAAGACCACGCGGGAACAGGACCACGAGCAGCACGATCGAGAGGCCCAGGCCGAAGCGCCAATAGATTGTCAGCTTGGCAAGCTGATCGCTCAGGCCAGCATAGGCAAAGGCGCCGACAATCGGCCCCGAGAGCGTCTGGACACCGCCGAGCAGCACCATCAGCAGCGCGTCGACAGAGCGCGGAATCGCCATATAGGTCGGGAAGACCGAGCCCTTCGAGAAGGCGAAGAGGGCGCCAGCGATGCCCGCTGCAAATGCGGCAACCGCGAAGGCGACCCACTGGATGCGCATGACGTCGAGGCCGATGGCTTCGGCACGCAGCGGGTTGTCGCGCGCGGCGCGCAGCGCGTAGCCGAGGGGCGAAAAGATCGTCAGGCGAAGAGCCAGGATCGCCAGCACGCAGACGCAGAGCGCGAGGTAGTAGAAGCCGAATTTCGACGCTGCCCAGGCCGACGGCCAGACGCCCAGGATGCCGTTGTCGCCGCCGGTGAGTTCGACCCACTGGAACGCCGTCGCCCAGGCGATCTGAGCGAAGGCGAGTGTCAGCATGGCGAGGTACACGCCCGACAGCCGGACGCAGAACCAGCCGAAGACGACGCCGGCGATCCCGGCGAGAAAGGGCGCGAGGAGGAGCGCTGGCTCCATCGAGGCACCCAGCCATTTGACGGCGAGCGCCGCGCCATAGGCGCCGAGCCCGAAATAGGCGGCGTGTCCGAAGGAGGCCATCCCGCCTGGCCCCATCATGAAATGCAACGAAGCCGCAAATAGCGCGAAGATGATCAGTTCGGTCAGGATCAGCAGGATGGAATCGGGCGCTACCAGCGGCGTGAGCGCGAGACCGGCCAGCGCCAGCAGCCCGAGAAGCCTCGTCGGACCATCGGCAGGAACAAGCAGTGGCTCGACCGGGCCTTGGCTGCGCGCCAGCCCCGCCGGCGCCTTGCCCATCAATCCGTGGGGCTTCACCACCAGCACGACCGCCATCACGAGGAAGACCAGCACGAGAGTGATCTTTGGGAAGATCAGGATGCCGAAGGCGTGGAGAATGCCGATCAGGACGGCGGCAAGATAAGCGCCGGTGACGCTGCCGAGCCCGCCAACCACGACGACGACGAAGACCTCGGCGATGGTCGAGAGATCCATGTGCAGCGTGGCCGCCTCGCGCGGCAGTTGCAAGGCTCCGCCAAGGCCTGCAAGCAGGGAGCCGAAACCGAAGACCGACGTGAAGAGCAGGCGCTGGTTGACCCCCAACGCGCCCAGCATCTCGCGATCCTGCGTCGCTGCGCGGACCAGCGTGCCCCAGCGCGTCTTCTGGAACAGCAGCCAGAGCGCCAGAAGCACGAGCGGCCCGACCGCGATGATGAAGAGCTCATAGGTCGGGAAGCGGTTGCCGAACAGCACGACGAAACTTTTGAAGCCCGGCGCACGGGGCCCGAGCCTGTCTTCCGCGCCCCAGATGCCGAGCGCGATATCCTGCACCATCAGCACCACGCCAAAGGTCGCGAGCAGCTGGAACAGCTCCGGTGCCTGGTAGATGCGTCGCAGGATCAGGACTTCGACGAGCACGCCGATGAGCCCGACGATCACAGCCGCCAGCACGACGCCGCCCCAGAAGCCGAGCGCATCGGCCGGGCCGAAGAAGGTCACCAGCGACCACGCAATATAGGCGCCGAGCATGTAGAGCGAACCATGCGCAAAATTGACGATGCGCGTGACGCCGAAAATGATCGAAAGGCCCGAGGCGACGAGGAAAAGCGAGGAGGCGGAGGCCAGCCCGTTGAGCGTCTGGGTCAGGATCAGGTCGAGCATGCTTGCCCCGTTCGGGCGGCCCAGAGACTGTTCGGAACCGAGATCAATGCCGGACAGAGCCCCTCATTGCTAGGAACGCAGTAACGAGGCAACCCGTGGGACCGTGAAGCCCAGCCGCCTCTGGATTGCGTCGCTGCGCTCGCAATGCGGCGTGCCTCAACCAGCGGGCCGCAGCAACTTCACCTCGGCGTCACCAGGAAGATATTTGGCGCCGTCGCGATAGCTCCAGTCGACCATCACGCCCTTGCCGTCCTTGAGCGCGGTCTTGCCGACATAGGCACCCAGCGTCGACTGGTGGTCGATCGCGCGGTACTTCGCCGAGCCGAACGCCGAGGGGAATTTCAACCCCTTGAAGGCTTCGACGAGCTTCTCGTTATCGGTCGTCCCGGCCTTGATCAGCCCGGCAGCGATCGAGTTCATCGTGTCGAACCCGACGACAGAGCCCAAGCGCGGATAGTCGTTGAACTTGGCCTTGTACGCGTCCCGGAACTTCACATGCTCCGGCGTCTGGATGTCGGCATGGGGATAGCCGGTGACGATCCAGCCGACAGGCGAATCTGCGCCCAGCGGATCGAGATACTCGGGCTCCCCGGTCAGCATGGATGCCACAGCCCTGCCCTCGAACAGGCCGCGGGTGCTGCCCTGGCGAACGAAATTGGCGAGGTCCGTGCCGAAGGTGACATTGAAGATCGCGTCAGGCTTCGAGGCTTCCAGCGCCTGGACGGTCGCGCCAGCGTCGATACGGCCCAGCGCCGGATACTGCTCGGCCACGAACTCGACATCAGGCCTGGCCTTCTTCAGCAGTTCCTTGAACCAGCGCACGGCCGACTGGCCGTATTCGTAGTTCGGCGCCACCACCGCCCAGCGCTTGGCCGGCAGCTTTGCGGCCTCCTCGACCAGCATCGCCGCCTGCATGTAGGTCGAGGGGCGTAGACGGAAGGTGTAGCGGTTGCCCTTGGACCAGACCACAGCGTCCGACAGCGGCTCGGAGGCCACATAGAGCCGCTTGTTCTGGTTTGCGAAATCCGCAATGGCCAGACCGACATTCGAGAGATAGCCGCCCGACAGGAGATCGACCTTCTCGGCGTTTATGAGGTCGCCGGCATGACGCACGGCGTCCTCCGGCTTGCCTGCATCATCGCGAAAGATCGTCTCGATCTTGCGACCGAGCGCGCCGCCCGCCGCGTTGACCTGCTCGAGCGCGAGCTCCCAGCCCTGGCGATAGGGCTTCAGGAAGGCAGGCTGGGCGGTATAGCTGTTGATCTCGCCGATCCTGATGGGGCCCGTGCCCTGAGCCCGGAGCAATGACGGCCCGGTCAGCAGGCAGGCGCCGGCGCCCGCGGCGACAAGAAAACTCCGACGATCGAGCGTCATAGTCATGATCCCACTCCCAGCCACTTGGCGTTACGCTTCGGGCATAGTCTGGAAAATCTCGCACACTCCACGCCCCGGGTCAGCCGGAAACATTTTGCGACGCGGCAAGGCCGGGATGCACCGCAGCGTGGGCTGCCAGAACACCCCGTCTCGCATGCCCTACTCGGCAGCGCCGAGCGTGACTGCGCCCTGTGGAACCTGCGCCTCGTGCAACGCCTTGTAGAGCCCTCCGGCGCGGATCAACTCCGCATGGGCGCCCTGCTCGGCTATGCCCTGCTCAGTGACGACCACGATCCGGTCGGCATGGCGGATGGTGGCGAGCCTGTGGGCGATCACCAGCGTCGTGCGCCCGCGCGCCAGTTCGGCCAGCGAGGCCTGGATGGCGGCTTCGGTTTCCGTGTCCAGAGCCGAGGTCGCCTCGTCTAGGATCAGGATTGGGGGGTTCTTCAGGAAGATGCGGGCGATGGCGAGGCGCTGCTTCTGCCCGCCCGACAGTTTTACGCCCCGTTCTCCGACGATGGTGTCGAGCCCGGCCGGCAGCTCCGCGATCATCGCATCAAGCCTCGCGCGGCGCGCAGCTTCGACGATGTCGGCCTCGCTCGCGCCAAGGCGGCCATAGGCGATGTTCTCGCGAATCGTGCCGGCGAAGAGGAAGACATCCTGCTGGACGATGCCGATCTGGCGGCGCAGGCCAGCCAGAGTCATCGCGCGGATATCGATGCCATCGATGGCGATGGCGCCGCTGTCGACCTCGTAGAAGCGCGGGAGCAGGGACAGAAGCGTCGTCTTGCCCGCACCTGATGGCCCCACGAATGCGACCGTCTCGCCTGCCGCGATCGAGAGCCCGATATCCGACAGCACCCGCCTGCCCCGCGAATAGCCGAACGAGACATCCGTGAAGCGGATATCGCCTTTCAGCGCGCCAGGATCCACCGCATCGGGCGCATCGGCCACGTCGGGCTGCATCGCCAGCAGCTCCTGATAGCGCCGGAAGCCCGCGATGCCTTTCGGATAGGTCTCGATGACAGCCGCGATCTTGTCGAGCGGGCGATAGAACACGCCGACCAGCAGCAGGAAGCCGACGAAGCCACCGATGGTGAGGCTGCCCTGGACGACGTACCATGTCCCCGCCAGCATCACCGCCAGTTGCACCAGGCGCATGCCGAGATAATTCAGCGCCTGGCTCGCCGCCATGATGCGGTAGGCATCGAGCTTGGTCGTGCGGTAGCGCTCATTGTCGACAGCGAAGAGACTGCGCTCATGGGCCTCGTTCCCAAAGGCCTGCACGACGCGGATACCGCCGATATTCTCCTCAAGCCGGGCATTGAAGGCGCCGACACGGCCGAACTGCGAGCGCCAGTTCTGCGCCATGCGCCCGCCATAGCGGGCCACGATGAAGCCTGCCAGCGGCACCACCAGCGCCGTCATCAGTGCCAGAGGGACATGGACGCTAAGCATCAGGGCGAACGCCCCAAGGAAGGTCATGATCGCGATGAAGAGATCCTCGGGGCCGTGATGCGCGACCTCGCCGATCTCCTCCAGGTCCTTGGTCACCCGCGCCACGAGATGGCCGGTCTTCTGCTCGTCGAAGAATCGGAACGAGAGCTTTTGCAGATGGTCGAAAGCCCTGCGACGCATCTCTGTCTCGATATTGATCCCGAGGCGATGCCCCCAATAGGTGACGATGGCCATGAGCCCGCTGTTCACGACATAGATGAACAGCAGCCCTGCGCCGGCGAGCGCGATCAGCGGCCAGTCGCCTGCCGGCAGCAGCAGATCGACAAAGGCTTTGACCGCGAGCGGGAAGCCGAGCTCGAGCAGGCCCGAGAGAACGGCGCAGCCGAAATCCACCAGGAAAAGGGTGCGGTGCGGACGGTAATAAGCGAGGAAAGCTCTCAACATGGCGCCCTCATAGCAGCTTGCTGCAATTTTGGGCCTGCCTTTGCCGCCTATCCCTCATGTTTTGAGGCCATCGGGTCTAATTTCCGGGCTCGAGCCGCGACCTCTAGCGGCGACTTTCACGGGAACGGCGCATCAACGGGCAGCCTGCTCAAATTTAGGACAGTGATGCTGCCCTTCCCTCTTGCGGAAAAGCCCGCGGCATCCTACTTCCAGTGCACCGCAGCAGAGATGCTGCGTCGCCCTCCTTGGGCGTTTCCTCCCTAGACTTCGGGCTGCGCTTCGGCGTGGCCCTTTTTTCTGCGCGCAACCCGAGAGAGCGAAAGCGACCCGAAACGACATAGAATGCGAACCTCGCAAAAAGCTCGCATTCAGCACTTGCCATCCGGGCGCGCTTTGATTAGACCCCGGCTCACCAACGCGAACGCATCGCCGGCCCGTTGGGGGATCGTCTAACGGTAGGACCCCAGACTCTGACTCTGGTTGTCTAGGTTCGAATCCTAGTCCCCCAGCCATTTTCCTAAGTGGCTGATTTAAATCGAAACCTTAAATCCTAGCGTCACCTGAAAGTGACGCGGCACGCTGTGCCTGCCAGTCATTACGGCAGGCGCGGATGTGAGTTGGCGCTCGACCTCCGGCCAATTGATTGCGATGACCCGCTGCCTCCCGATCGCCGATGCACCGACGGGCCGATTGCCGTAAGTCGCCCTAACCGCTTCTCATCGACGACCGCAAACAGCCCATATCGGGACGAGCAGTGCAGTCGTGGGATTCTGAGCTAATCCGAACTCATTTGATTGCCGCTAACGTCCTCATGCTGCGCGCTTTTCTTTGCAGGCCGCATTTTGGGTTATGAGCGCGGCTGCCTGCGGCTGTTTTCACTGACGGGGATGATCAAGCCGATGTGCAATACCTGTTCCAGCACTGCCCTCAGTCGCCGATTTGTCCTGGCTGGCGCCGGCGCCATGCTCGCCGCCCCCCTCGCAGGACAGGCGATCGCCCAGCCGGTCAGCGCCGCGAATTCACCGGACGCTGCGCTCAACCTCTTGATCGAGGGCAATGCCCGCTACGTGGCGAACCAGCCACAAGAGCGCGACTTCTCCGTCAGTCGCGTCAGCCGCACGCAGGGCCAGGCCCCGTTCGCAGCAATTCTCGGGTGCGCCGACTCGCGCATCTCTCCAGAGCTTGCATTCGACCAGAGCCCCGGTGACTTGTTCGTGGTCCGCGTCGCCGGCAATTTCGTCACGCCCGATGGCCTGGGAAGCCTGGAATTCGGTGCTGCCGTTCTCGGCACAAAGGTCATCATGGTTCTCGGCCACACCAACTGCGGCGCTGTGAACGCGACAGTGGCTGCGCTTCAGAAAGGCAACAAGCTGCCCGGCCACATCGCTGGTCTGGCGCGTGCCATGAAGCCCGGCATCGCCCCTGTGCTCAAGGTCAAGGGCGACGATCTGGAGCAGCGCGCCGTTGTCGCGAACGTCCGTTACAACGTGCAGCGGCTGATCAAGTCGAAGCCAATCCTGGCTGAACTCGTCGAGAAGAAAGCGCTTCGTGTCGTCGGCGCGGTCTACGATCTCGGAACAGGCAAAATTTCGCTCGTTTGAGCGAGCCCTAGTGGCGGATTTCCTGGCGAAAGACGCCGCTCCGGACCTCGCATGGAAAGGCCCGCCGATGTTCACCGGCGGGCCCTTTTTGTACAGCGCCCTGGGCTTCAGATGCATTTGGCCCCAGCGAATGGGCGGCGACTCCGCACTCCGAATTCGGGCTGCTCGCGGCACGCCGTTTCGATAGCGGTGTCCAAGCCCCCTACCTCGCCCCCGTTCCGATAGCCGTCCTCGGCTTCGTCTCCGCGCCGATGAATGATTCCAGCCACGGACTGCAATGAGAACTCGATAGCGGCCTGTTACGCCCGGGTCGCCTCGATCACCTCCTCGACATCCGTAACCACAGCCACGTTCTGAAGGGCGTAGTTGACCGAGGCGATGTGCCATTCGGCGTTCATCGTCGAGCAGGCGTCTTCCGGCACGATCATGAAATAGCCCTTGTCGGCGCCAGTGCGGGCCGTGTGCTCGATCGACATGTTGGTCCAGGCGCCTGCGACGATGACGATGTCACGGCCCAGCGCCTTCAGTACAGTCTCCAGCCGCGTGCCTTCCCAGGCGCTCATACGCTGCTTCTCGACGACATGGTCGCCGCGTTCCGCTTCGAGACCCGGCACGGGCGCTGCGCCCCATGTGCCGCGCACCAGCGCGTTGGCGTCCGCAAGCCCCTCGAAAAGCGGGGCATTCATGGTCACGCCGGTCGCGCCGGGCTCGACCACGAACCAGACATGGATCACCGGGATGCCGCGCTGCCGCGCCGCCTTGGCGAGCCGGCCCGCGTTGGAAATCGCGTTCTGCTCGTGGCAATGGGCGGGTGAACCGGAGGATGCGAAAGCGCCGCCTTCCATCACCACGTCGTTCTGCATGTCCTGGATCAGCAGCGCGCAGCGCGAAGCTTCGAGCCTATACCCGGGCGAAGCCTTGCTGATGCCCTTGCGGCCCATGATTGCAGCAGGGCGAGCATCGCTGCCGCTCGAAGCGGTGTTGCCACGCGCTTTCATGAAGGGCTCGAGTCGAGGGCCGACCCTGGTTTCGATCGAATAGAGCGAGTGTGTCGCTGTCAGGAACAGTGTGCGCCAGTCCGGCCCGCCCCAAGCCAAATTCCCGACGAGTTCCGGCACACGCAGCTTGCCGATCAGCTCGCCCTTGATCGAATAGATCCAGACGCCGCCCGGTGCGGTCACCCAAATATTGCCCTTGGCATCGCACTTCATGCCGTCTGGCACGCCGGCTTCCGTGGTCGAGACGATGCCGGAGGCGAAGATGCGCGGCGGGCCCAGTCGACCGTCCGGGAGGATGTCGAAGACGCGGATATTGTGCTGGACCGTGTCGTTGACGAAGAGCCGGTCCTCGGTGGGGCAGAAGCAGAGCCCATTGGGCTGGTCGAAGAGATAGCGGTCGACGAGGAGCTGCGGCTCGCCGCCTCCAGGCGGAATCCGATAGACGCCCTGGAAGCCGAGCTGGCGCGGACGCTCAACCCCGAAGACAGGCATCCGGCCATACCAGGGGTCGGAGAAATAGATCGACCCATCCGACTTGACGACCACGTCGTTGGGGCTGTTCAGCTCCTGCCCCTCGAATTGCGAGGCCAGCACCTCGCGCGTGCCGTCGGGCCGCTCGCGGATCAGGCTCGAGGTCGCATGCTCGCAGACGATCAGGTTGAGATCGGCATCGTAGGTCATGCCGTTGCACTTGTTCGCCGGGCGCTTGACCTCGCGCACGCCGCTGGGATCCCAGCGCCGGCGTACGTCACCGGGCATGTCGGAGAGCAGCAGATGCTGCTCCCGCGGGTGCCAGACCGGGCCCTCGCAGAACTCGAAACCGCTGCCGAGCTGGCGCACCGGCGCCCAGAGGTCCAAGAGTTCGGCGAAGGACGGGCTGATGGCGGTGTGCGTCGTCATGCTGCAAACCAGTTGCGGGCTGGTAGCGATTGCACCACCGGCCCCGGCACCGCCATGTCCATCCGCCCGACGACCTGGCCATGGGCGATCTTGGCCGGCTTGTCGTGGACCGGCAGCAGGAAGGCGCCGTTCGCGAGCAACTTCTTGATCGCCGCCTTCTCCTCGCGCTTCGTGTTGCCATGATTGCCGGTCGTGCGCGGCTCGTTGGCGTGGATCTCGTGGAAAGGCGTCACGATCTGATCGTTGAAGTCGTAGATCACGTCGCCGCACAGGATCGCCCTGCCCTCGGCCGTATCGACATGGACGTTCATCGAGCCTTCGGTATGGGCGCCGGCAGCCTCGAGATAGCAGCCGGGAAAGAGTTCGATCATCCCCGACAGCTCCAGGTCCTCCAAGCGCAGCGCATCGCGCGTATGCAGCCGGTCAATCAGGTGCTTGATGTCCGGCGCCGGATATTGCGGGTGCATCAGTCCCGACACCGAATACTCGAGCTCGCGGCGGTTGATCAGCACCGTCGTGTTCATCGGGAAGAGCTCGTCCTTCCCGGCATGGTCGATATGGAGATGGGTATGCATGACGTAGCGCACATCGCCCATCCGCACCCCGTGCCGGGAAAGCTGGTTCTCGATCATGTTCTCGTGGAACTGGAGGCCGCGCATGCCGAGGCTCTCCATGATCTGGTTGTGCCGGTAGCCGGTATCGACCACGACCGGCCAGGGGCCGCCTAGGATCAGGAAGCCATAGGTCGGCACGCGCCGGGTCCGGCCGCAATCGCGCCCGAGCACGAGGAAGCTCGCCTCCAGCTCGATATCGCCGTAGTCGAGGATCTTGATTTCGAGCGCCATGGTTTTGCGTCCCCCTCAGTTCTGGCGGAGGCGGTAGACCCGCCGTGCCGTCGCGTTGAACACGGCCTCGCGGGCGCTCTCGGGCACGGCCGCAAGATGCGCGGAGACCAGATCCGGATAGGTCGTCCAGAGCTTCTCGATCGGGAAATTGGAGCCGAACAGGCAGCGTCCGGGACCAAACAGCGCCAGCGTCTCCGATACGACGAAGCGGATGTGCTCGGGGTCGTTGCGCCGCAGGAACGTGCCCAGCCCCGACAGCTTGCTTGCAATGTTTGGCTGGGCGGCCAGCAGCGCCATGCCCTTGCGCCACTCCGAGATGCCCGCGGGCGAACGGTCCTCGAGCATGCCGGCGTGCTGGAGGACGAAGGTCACGTCCCGACAGGCTGCGGCGAGGTCGGCGGCACCGGCCATCTGACCGGCGAAGACCTGCAGGTCGAAGCTGAAGCCGTAACCGGCCAGCCGCGCGACATTGGCGAGGATGCGCGGATCACGGGCAAGATCGGGGCCGCTGGCGAAGCGATAGAGCGGGTTATCATGCCAATGCAGTTGCATGCGCACGCCGCGAACGCGTGGATTGGCGGCCAGCGCATCGAGCTGTGGCCTGACGTCCTCGGCCAGCATGTCGGCATGGGCGACGATCGCGATCGGGAAACCGGATTCATCCGAGGCGCGCGAAACGTAGGCGACCTCGTCGAGATAGCGCGCCGGAGCCCAGTTCGCCTGGACGTAGACCGCCTCCGCCACGCCGGGCCCACGGCAATCGCCGAGATATTCGCTGACTGGATAGTCGCGCCGGATCGGCTCGTAGGGTCCGAAGATCCGCGGCTGCATCGGGCCCACCAGCCAGGGTAGGTCCGCCTGCGGCCAGATGTGGAAATGGGAATCGACGATACCGGTCATGCGGCTTGCGAGCCTCCGAGCGAGAGAATGTGCCGGCAGATGCGCGCGGTGCTGGCGCCATTACCGAGGCTGGCGAGTTGTGGCACGATCAGCCGCAGTGCCTCGGTCTCCGGGCGATAATCCGGGTCGGCGGCGAGCGGGGTGAGCCAGTCGATGCGATACGCACGACGGGCGATCCGCGTCACCGCCGTGACGAGCGCCAGAGGGTCGCCGCGCTCGAGCCCGTCCGACAGCACCACGACGACAGCGCCGCGCAGGAAAGCGGCAAAGCGCGGCACCGCGAGAAAAGCCTGGAGCGCGTCACCGATCCGCGTGCCGCCATCCCAGTCGGCCACGAGCCCTGCCGCCTCTTCCAGCGCGACCTCGCGACGCTTGCGTCGCAGCGCCCTGGTCAGGCGGGTCAGCCTCGTTCCGAAAGTGAAGACCTCGGCATAAGGTGCTGACTGAACAACGGTATGCGCCAATGCGAGATTGGCGTCGCTGCGCTGCTTCATCGAGCCCGAAACGTCGATCAGCAGCAGGATCGGGCGCGGTCGCCGGACCCGCCGCAACTTCTTCAGGCTCATCACCTCGCCATCGTGCCGGATGGCGTCGCGCAGGCTGCGCGCGAGATCGACCGTTGCGCCGCGGCGTGCCGCACGCTGGCGATAGCCGCGTCGGCGCGGAAGGGCGGCGGGCAGCGCCCGGCCAAAGCGCCGCAGCGTCTCGGTGTCGTCGAGGGGCTTCAGGGTTCGTACCGACAGAGCCTCTGCGCCGGTGGCCGCCTGGCCTGTCTCGTTGATCTCCTCGCCGAGCAGGATTTCGCGGACGCCGCTATCCTCCTGAACCGAGATCTCGTCGTCGGGCGCGAAATCCTCGTCGCCGGGCTCGGCGATGGCACCAAGGAAATGGGCGTCGAACAGCGCATCGAAATGCTCCCGCTGCTCGGGATGGGGTGCGAGCGTGGCAAAGGCAGCCTTGCGGATATGCTCCAGGCTGCGCGGACCCAGGAGGTCGATGGCGCCGAGGAACGAGACGGTCTGCTCGGGCGCTACCGCAAGCCCGTGCTGCCGCAATAGCGTCGGGAAGGACACGAACAGACGGGCGGCGGGCGGGAGCGGCGCGATCATGCTGCCAGCCCCGGAATGAACAATGGGAGGCGCGGACGCAGATGGGCGAGGTCTTCCTCATCCTTGATCGCGGTCCCCAGCGAGCGCCGGAAGGCCTCGGGCCAAGTCGCGCCGGTCTGCGCCAGCGCGGTCGCCGCTTCCGCCCAGTCGACCGCCTCAGCCACGCCGGGTGGCTTGGCCAGCGGCTCCTGCCGCAGCAGCCCGACCGCATGGACCACCGCACGCGCGGTCGCCTCCGCAACGGCGGACGAGCGCAGCATGATGATCTGCGCTTCGCGCTCCGGCTCGGGATAGGCGATGTAATGGTAGACGCAGCGGCGGCGCAGCGCCTCGTGCAGTTCGCGCGTGCGGTTCGAGGTCAACACCACGACAGGCCGCTCGGGCGCGCGCAGCGTGCCGCGCTCGGGGATCGAGATCGAAAAATCCGAGAGGAATTCGAGCAGAAAGGCCTCGAATTCATGGTCGGACCGGTCGATCTCGTCGATCAGCAGCACCGTCGATTCCGGCCGGCGGAGAGCCGCCAGCATCGGCCGCTCGATCAGGAAGTCGTCGCGGTAGATGTCGAGCGTCTCGCCCTCGCGCGCCTGCCGGATCGCCAGCATCTGGCGCGGATAGTTCCACTCATAGAGCGCGGCGGAGGCATCGATGCCCTCGAAGCACTGCAGCCGGATCAATTGCCGCCCGAGGATGCCGGCGATGGCCTTTGCGGCCTCGGTCTTGCCGACGCCGGGCGCGCCTTCGAGCAGCAGCGGCTTGCCGAGCGCAAGCGACAGGTAGCCGGCGGTCGCGATGCCGTCATCGGCGAGATACATCGCCGCCGTGAGGGCCTGCGCGAGATCCTCGGGGCTCGAAATGCCGGCTACGGTTGTGCGCAGTGCCATGGCGTCAGCGCCAGTTCACCGGGCCGCCACGACGCGGGCCCGGCTTGACGCCGCCATTGGCCTTGATCCCGCGCAGGATTTTTTCCGGCGTGATCGGCAGTTCGTCCACCCTGACGCCAATCGCGTTGTAGACGGCGTTCGCGACGGCGGGCAGCACCGGGTTGGCGCACATTTCGCCCGGCCCCTTGCCGCCGAAAGGCCCGTCCGGCGCCGGCCGTTCGAGCACCGTGACGTGGTAGGGCGTGATCTCGCCCGGCCCCGGCATCAAGTATTCGTTGAAGTCCCGCGGGCCATGCTCGGGATTGGGATAATAGGGTTCAGGGGTCTCGTAGAGCGCGTGGCTGATGCCCATCCAGGCGCCGCCGACCAGCTGCTGCTCGACCATGCGCGGATTGATGACGCGACCGAGTTCATAGGCGCTGGTCATGCGCAGCACCTCGACCTCGCCGGTCTCGTCATCGACAGCGACATCCGCGACGAGGCAGGCATGGGCGAAGGCGGTGTTGGGGTTCATCTCGCCGGTCTCGGCATCGACGCCCGAAAGCGGGATCAGGAAGATGCCGCGTCCGGCGATCGTCTTGCCCTGCTTGAACTGCGCCGCCTGCGCGGTCGCCTTGACCGTGATCGTCTTCGCGGGCGCGCCACGGACATGGATGTTGCCGCGCCCGTCGGTGACAAGGTCGGCGGCGTTGACCTCGAGTTCCTCGGCCGCCGCTTCCAGCAGCACGCCGCGCGCCTCCCTCGCCGCGACGATGATGGCGTTGCCCATGCGGTGCGTGCCGCGCGAGGCGAAGGAGCCCATGTCGTGCGGGCCGGTGTCGCTGTCGGCGGTGTCGACGAAGACATCCTCGATCGGCACGCCCAGCGTCTCGGCCGCAATCTGCCGCGAAACCTGCTTCATGCCCTGCCCGAGATCGATGGCCGAAAGCGCAACGGTGAACTTGCCGTCCGGGTTCGAATGGATCAGGGCCTGGCTCGGATCGCCGCCGAGATTCATGCCGATGGGGTAGTTGACGGAGGCCATGCCCCTGCCCTCGTGACGCGCCATGTCAGCGCCTCCTCGTGCCGAAGACGGATGAGAACCGCACCGCGCCATGCTGCGTTTGAGCCGGTGCCGCGGGCGGAGGTACCGGAGGCGCAGGCTGGTAGGCGGGCGCTTGCTGGTAAGCGGGCGGCGTAGGAGCGTAGGCAGGGACTGGCGGAGGCGGCGCATAGGACGGCGGCGCCATGGGCGGCTGCGTAGCCGAACGCGCCGGCTCATAGCGCGGCACCTGCGTCGGCACCGCGTGCCCATCGCGCGAGCCGTCCATTACCGGCTGCTTGCTGAGGGCGATGCGTGTCGTTCCGGCAGGCAGGGTCTGCGTCGGGGTGCCTGAGCGGGTTTCCGGCCGCCCGATCTGGCCCTTGCCGTCGACCGGCGTCGCGGGGATCTGGCCGCGCTCGCCTGCTCCGCCCGTCAGCGAGGACTGGCGCTTCGCCTGGTCGGTCAGTGGCCAGTTCGCCTTCTCGGCGGCCACCTGCACGCATTCGATCAGCGCCGTGTTCTTGGCGGCGCGCCGATGCGGCTTCATGTCCCCGTCGCGATAGGCGTTGAGGATCCGGAACTCCATCGGGTCCATGTTCGCGGCCTCGGCCAGCCGATCCATCTGGACCTCGAGCGCGAAATCCACGGCGGTGACGCCAAAGCCGCGCATGGCGGTCGAGGGGCAGCGATTGGTGTAGGCGACGTAGATGTCCGAGGCGACATTGGGGATCCAGTACGGACCCGGCACATGCGCCGTGCACTTGATCGCAGCATAGCTCGACAGCCGCGTATAGGCGCCGGCATCGAAATAGCTGCGGATGTAGCGGGCGACGATGCGCCCGTCGCGCATCAGCCCGTCCTTGACGTAGATCCGCTCGGCGCCGCGCGGCGAGCCATAAAGCATCTCCTCCTCGCGATCGAGCACGAAGCGGACAGGCCGGCCGGTCAGCATCGCGCCCAGCACCGCCAGCGGCTCCGTCAGCGAGTCGACCTTGCCGCCAAAGCCGCCGCCGACCGTGCCGCCTATGAAATGCAGGCGGTTGGATTCGACGTCGACGATCTTGGCCGTGGTGCCGAGCGAGAAGAACAGGCCCTGCGCGCAGGAGTGGACGACGTAACGGCCATTCTGCTCGGGCGCGGCGATGGTGCCATTCGTTTCCGTCGGCGCATGCTCGATAGGCGACATCTGGTAGCGATGCTCCATCACGATGTCGGCGCCGGATAGGGCCCGGTCGGCATCGCCGAAGCGCAGCTTCTGGTGGTCGAAGCGCTCGTGATATTCGAAGTAGTTCCCGGGATAGGTGTCGTTCACGACGGGAGCGCCCGGCTTCAGGGCCTCCTCGACGTCGAACACCGTCGGAAGCGGCTCGTAGTCGATCCGCACGAGCTGGCGCGCGGCCAGCGCCTGCGCCTCGCTGTCGGCCAGGATGGCGACCACCGGCTCGCCCCTGTAGCGAACCTTGTCGACCGCGAGAGTGGGCTCGTCGTCCTTGCCGAAATTGATCAGGCTCAGCAGCGTGTTCTTGTTCACCGGCACGTCGGAACCCCGCAGTACGCGCTTCACGCCGGGCGCGCGCTCGGCCGCCGAGACATCGATCGAGCGGATGCGGGCATGGGCATGGGGGCTGCGGACGATCTTGAGATGCAGCATCCCGTCGAAGGCGTGGTCGTCGAAGAACCGGGTGCGGCCGGTGACATGCCCGGGCATGTCCTGCCGCTGCAGGCCCTTGCCGACCACGTTGAGATCGTCGTCCCGCTCGTCGGCAAAGATGTCCTTGCGCATTTCCAGCATGGCTGTTCCCCTCAGGCTCGCCGCATGCCGGCCGCGCTCGCCGCGGTCAGGATCGCGGCGACGATCGGCTCGTAGCCGGTGCAGCGGCAGATGTTGCCGCTGATCGCCTCGATCACCTCGTCGCGACTAGGGCTCGGATTCTTCGCCAGCAACGCGCGGGCGGCCGTCAGCATGCCCGGCGTGCAGAAGCCGCACTGGGCGGCGAAATGGTCCATGAAGGCGGCCTGCAGCGGGTGCAGATCGGGACCGTTGGCAAGCCCGCTGGCGGTCTCGACATGGCGCCCCTCGCAAGCAACCGAAAGCGTCAGGCAGGAAAGCTGCGGCTCGCCGTCGACCAGCACCGTGCAGACGCCGCAGGTGCCCTGCCCGCAGCCGTATTTGGGCGCGAAATCCCCGAGGCCGCGCCGCAGAGTATTCAGCAGTGTCTCCGGTGCATCGACAAAGGCAGCTCGGTCGGACCCGTTGAGCCGGAACTGGACCGGGATCTTGGCCATGGCGCGCCTCCTCAGCGGGGTTCGCCGGCAAGCAGCCGGCCGAGATGGATGGGCAGCACCTCGCGGCGGTACCACTCGCTCGCGATCGCGTCCGTGGCCGGCTGGCAGCCTTCGAGCGCAGCCTGCTTTGCCGCCTGGATGGCCGCGGCATCGAGCGCCTTGCCCTCCAGCGCCCGCTCGACGCCACGTGCCCGGATCGGCGCTGGCGCCATGGCGCCGTAGGCCACGCGCGCCTGCATAATCCGGCCGCCCTGTGTCGGCAGATGGGCGGCGATCGACAGCACTGAGATTCCCTTCGGCTTCACCCGGCTGATCTTGCGGAAATGGAAGTCGCCGGGATTGGCAGGTCGGGAGAGCTGGAGGCCGGTGACGAGACCAGGCGAGGTGTTGCGATCGCGGCTGGCGAGAAATTCCTCCAGCGGAACCCCGCGCCCCGTGCCGTAGCCCGCCTGCAGCACGACCTGTGCATCGAGCGCCAGCAGCGCCACCGTGAAGTCGCCATAGGGACACGCCGCGAAAAGATTGCCGCCGACCGTCGCCATGTTGCGGATTGCGGGCCCGCCGATGGCGCGCGCGGCGGGATGAAGGAACGAGAGCTCGCGGCTCGACAAAAGCTGCGCCATGGTCGCGCCAGCCCCCAACTCGATGCGCGAGCCGGCGGCGTTGATCTGTCTGAAGGCGGGATCGGTGATGCGCACCAACGTGCCTTCGGTCAGGCGCCCCTCGTTGACATCGCGCATCACCAGGGTGCCGCCGCCGAGCAGCACGGCTCGCCTGTCTCCCGACAGGATGCCGGCGGCTTCCGACAGCGTCGTGCAGCTTCTCACATCGAGCATGTCAGGCGCCCTCCAAGGCCAGTTCGGGCAGGCGGCGCACCGCCTCGATGCCATTGGTGTAGACCTCGTCGCCGACGATGCGGGCGAGCTCCGCCTCGCGGCCGGGCGGCGTGGTGAACCGGCTCTCCCAATGCCAGAAGGCCCGGTTGCCATCCGTGACCGGCAGAAGCCGGACATGGGCGACGTAGTTGAAGAGCGGAATCGGCGTGTCGAGCAGGCAGTAGCTGAACGTCATTTCGAGATCCGAAAGTGTGAGCAACTGCTCGCGCAGTTCGCTCCCGTCCTGCAGCGAGAAGCGCCGCACGCAGCCGATCCTGTCCGACGGGTATCCGCGCTCGATCTCGCTGCGCGCCACGATCGGGTGCCAGCGATCATGGCCGTTGAAATCGCGCAGGACCGCCCAGAGCCGGTCCACCGGCGCGTCGATAATCGTGCTGCGGACGACGTGAGGCATGGCCTCATCCCCCGAATGCGCGCTTGAGCGCGTCGAACCCACCTTGGAAAACATTCGTGCCGATGCCTTCGACCAGCTCGGCCTCGCGCTCGGGCGCGCAGTCGAAATCGGCGGACCACTCGATGAAGGTACGCTCCTGATCGGTGATCGGCGTCAGCCGCAGCGTCGCGACGTAGTTCGTCAGTGGCATCGGCGAATCCAGGATCGCGTATGTGCAGAACATGTCGTAGTCCGAGAGGCCCAGAAGCTGCTCGCGCAGCCTGTCACCGCTGCGCAGCGTGAAGGCGCGGATGCATCCGACCTTGTCGGCCGGTTCGCCGTTCTCGATGCGGCTCTCGGCGATCCGGGGATGCCAGTTCGGCAAGCCGTTGAAATCGCGCACGCGGCCCCAGACCTTGGCGGCGGGTGCGGCGATGACGCTTGAGACATAGACGCGGGCCATGATGTTTCGTCCTCAAGCCTTCGTCTCGGGGGCAGCGTCGCCACCGCCAGTTCCGCCACCGGGTCCGCTGCCCTCGCCTGCGCCCTTGGGCTTTGCCGGCTGCGCCTCCTTGGCGACGCGCTGCAAGTCGGACGCCTCGCGCATCAAGCCGCCCATCTTGGCGAGGTTGCCGCCTTCGATGCCGATTTCCTTGAGCACCTGGTCGATCATCGGCGCCTGGACGCGATAGCGAAGCGCGGATTCGATGACCTCGTCGGTGGGCGAGCGCGCCGCGCCCCCCGTGCCGCTCGAGCCGCCGCCGCCGGCCAGCCCGTCGACATGCAGGATGCGGATGCCCTCGATTTTCTCCATCGGCTTGACGCTCTCGCGCACGATGCCCTCGATCTTCTCGAGCAGCCGACGCCGGAAGAGCCCGTAGCGGGCGCCGTCGGTGAGGACGTTCTCGGCTTCGTAGAGCAGCTTCTGCGCCTCGGCATCGACGGCGCGGCGGATTTTCTCGGCCTCCGAGGCGATGCGCGATTCCTCGGCCGCCTTCTCCGCGAGCAGGACCTCGACGGTCTTGCGGCGCCTGGCGCCCTCGCTCTCGCGAATGGTCTTGACCTTCTCCTCGGCCTCGACGGCCTTGCCGCGCGCAATCTCGGCATTGGCCTGGGCCGCAGATTCCTCGAGCGACTTGGCGTAGAGCGCGATCGCCTTGTCCATCGTCGCGCTCTCGACCTCACGCTCGCGGTTGATCTCGAGCTTTCGCAGTTCGCGCTGGCGGCCGACGCGTGCCTCGTCGAGTCCTCGATCGGACGAGATCCGGGCGCGCTCTACCTCCTCGTTGGACGCGATCTGCGCCTCCTGGAGTGCCTGCGTCCGGGCGATATCGAGCTGCTCCACAGCGCGGCGGCGCTCGATCCGGGCCGCCTCCAGAGCCTGTTCGCGGGAGATGTCGACGGTCTCGACCTGCTGCTGTGCCGTGATCTCGGCCTGACGCAGCAGCTTGTCGGCATCGGTCCGCTCGACTTTCTTCGCGGCGATGGCGATGGCGCGCTCTTCCTCCGCAACCTCAACCGCCTTCTTCTGGGCGATTTGCAGCATCTCGCGGGTCTTGCTGGACCCGATACGTTCCGTTTCCAGACCCAGCTCTGTCACGATGCGCTGGCGCTCGACCGTGTCGCGACGCTTCAGTTCCGCTGCATCGATATCGGCGTTGCGGCTGATTTCGAGCTCCTTCGTCGCAAGGTCGGCCGCGATCCGCTCGGCGGCCAGCGCCTTTTCCTGCGCGATGCGGGCGGCTTCCGTCGCCTCGCGCGCCGATATCTCGGCGGTGTCGATCGCCTGGTTGCGGGTGATCTCGAGATTGCGGATCTCCTCGTCGCGGCGGATGCGGGCGCTCGAGACGACCTGCTCCTGTGCGATACGCGCCTTTTCGACGCTTTCCCGCGCCGCGATCTCAGCGGCATCGACCGCTTCGCTGCGCCCGATCTCCAGCAGGCTCTTGCGCTGGTCGAGCGCGATCCGGTCGGCGGTGATCGCGTCCTCCTGAGCGATGCGAGCCTTCTCGATCGCCTCGCGGGCGGCAATCTCGGCCTCGTCAAGGGCCCGGTTGCGGGCGATGGCGAGCGCCCTGACGCGCTCGTCCTGGGCGATGCGGGCGGTTTCGACGACCTCGCGTGCCGCGATATCCTCCTGGTCGAGCGTGCGCGTGCGTTCGATCTCGCGGTTTCGGATCTCCTGTTCACGCGCGATGCGTTCAGCGCTCACAGCCGTTTCCTGAAGGATGCGCGCCCTCTCCGTCGCCTCGCGGGCGCCGATCTCCGCCGCTTCAAGCACCTTGGAGCGTTCGATCTCCTGTGTCCGGATTTCGCGCTCGGACTTGATCCGTGCCGCGTTGATCGTCTGTTCGTTGGCGATACGCGCCTTCTCAACCGTCTCGCGGGCCGAGATCTCGGCCTCCTCTATGGCCTGCGTACGGGCGATCTCCTGCTGACGAATGTCGCGCTCGGATGCGATGCGCGCTTCGCTGATCCCGCGCTCATTGGCGATGCGCGACTTCTCGATCTCCTCGCGGGAGAGGATCTGCGCCTGCTCGGCCTCGGTGTCGCGGGCGGCCCGCTCGCGCGCGACCTCGGCACGCTGCACCGCGCGCTTGATCTCGATCTCGCGCTGCTGCTCGAGACGAGCTGACTCGCTGTCGCGCTCGATGTCGAGCGCCTGGCGCTCCGCCTCGAGATTGCGGGTGCGGATACGGATCATCGAATCCTGCTCGATGTCGTTGCGCAGCTTTCGCTTGTCCTCGATCTCCTCGATGATCCGCGTCAGGCCGACGGCGTCGAAGCGGTTGGACGGGTTGAAGAATTGCAGGTCGGTCTGGTCTAGGTCGGTCAGCGCGACCGATTCCAGGACGAGGCCGTTCTGGTCCAGCGCCTCGGCGGCGGCGTCCTTGACCCGCTGGACATAGGTGCCGCGCTGCTCGTGCATCTCCTCCATCGTCATCTCGGAGGCGACCGTGCGCAGCGCCGAGATGAACTTGCCCGATAGCAGCGCGTTGAGCTGGTCGGGCTGTAGCGTGCGGCGGCCGAGCGTCGCGGCGGCGACGGCCACCGATTCCCGCTGCGGCCGGACGCGGACATAGAACTCGGCATCGATGTCGACGCGCATGCGGTCCCGAGTAATCAGCGCGTCATTGTTGGCGCGCGTCACGGCGAGTTGCAGCACGTTCATGTTGACGGGGGTGACGTCGTGGATGATCGGCAGCACGAAGGCGCCGCCATTGATCACCACCTTTTCGCCGAACAGACCGGTGCGGACGAAGGAAACCTCTTTCGACGAGCGGCGATAGAGCCAGTTCACCAGATAGACGACGATGGCGATCACGATGACCGCCACGATCAGCCAGAGGATCAGCGATCCGATCAGCTGTCCCGTCATGTCCTCATCCTCCCGCCCGACATCCGGGTCATTGTGACGTGCCGGCTTCGATCGCCGGTCTGGTGTTGTCTTGCGCGCGCCCGATCTGCTTGAAGGCGCGGGTCTGCTCGCGGATCGCGACCTCGACAGGCAGGCGCTCCATCGAGGAGGCGCCGTAGAAGCCGTGGCAGTGGCGCGTGTTCTTCATGATGAAATCGGCATCGGCGGGCTCGGCCACCGGGCCGCCATGGACGAGTACGATCGCGTCGGGCTTGATCGCGAGGGCCGCGGCGCCCCAGGCGTCAACCAGCGCCGGGCAGTCGGCGAGCTTCAGTGCGGTCTCGGCACCGATCGAGCCGCCCGTCGTCAGGCCGAGATGGCAGACGATGATGTCGGCTCCTGCCCGCGCCATGGCCCGCGCATCATCCTCGCAGAACACATAAGGTGTCGTCAGCAAGCCCTTGTCATTGGCTAGCTTTATCATCTCGACTTCGAGACCGTAGCCCATGCCGGTTTCTTCGAGGTTCTGCCGGAACACGCCGTCGATGAGCCCGACCGTCGGGAAATTCTGGACGCCGGCGAAGCCGATGCGCGCGACCTCGTCGAGGAAGACATCCATGCGCCGGAACGGGTCGGTTCCGCAGACGCCCGCGATCACCGGGATGTTTTTGACAACCGGGAGGACCTCGGCAGCCATTTCCATGACGATGGCATTGGCATCGCCATAGGGCATCAGGCCCGAGAGCGAGCCCCTGCCGGCCATGCGGTAGCGCCCGGAATTGTAGATGACGATAAGGTCGATGCCGCCGGCCTCTTCGCACTTCGCGGATAGCCCTGTGCCGGCGCCGCCGCCGACGATCGGCTCGCCCGCCGCGATCATCGCGCGAAAGCGCTTGAGCAGGGCTTTCTTGTCGAAGGAGGTCATGGCCGTGCCTCGCATGTGCGCGCCGGAAGCGCCCGCGTCTTTGCGAGCGCAGCGAAGCAATGCAGGGGCAACGGGGCGCCAGGTCGCAGTCCTGGAGTGCTTCGCTGCGCTCGCAATGACGGCTGGTTCGATTGCATCGTCACGTCCGCCCTCCCGCGGCCCGCTCGCGCCGGCGGCCGGCGTGCAGCGACCTGAATTGCTGCACCAGCGCGGCCGCGAAGGCGGGGTCGTTGATGTGGAGCGGCAGGCGGACCAGCTGCCGGCTCGGGCTCGTCCGCACCGTCTGCTCCAGCGCCTGGAACAGCGCGGCATCGGCTGCCGGATCATGGAAGGGCTGCCCCTGCGCATCGAGCGCCGAGACGCCGTTCTCGGGGATCAGGAAGCGCACGGGGCCCTCCATCTGGTTCAGCTTCTCGCCGATCCAGCGGCCCATGCGCGCATTCTCGTCCGCAGTGGTGCGCATCAGCGTGATCTGCGGATTGTGACGGTAGAGTTTTCGGGCGCGGTAGCGCTCCGGCACCGTCTCGGGCGCGAAGAAGTTGACCATGTCCAGCGCGCCGACCGAGCCGACATAGGGGATGCGCGAGCGGATGATGGCGCCGAAGCGGTCCTCGGTCGCAGGCAGCAAGCCTCCCATCATGAGATCGCAGATTTCGGTGGTGGTGACGTCGATAACCGCGCCGACGAGCCCGGAATCGACCAGCTTCTCCATCGATTGCCCGCCCGTGCCGGTGGCGTGGAAGACGAGCGGCTCCCAGTCGGCAGCGAGCAGCTTGGCGACCTGCTGGACGCAAGGGGTGGTGACGCCGAACATCGTCAGGCCCACCAGCGGCTTGTCGGGCTCGGGCCGGCGTGGCCCGGTTTCGCGACGGAGGTCAGCCAGCCGCGCCCTGGCCATCGCGGACACCGCCCGCGCGCCATTGCCGAGCACCAGCCGCGAAACGCGGTTCAGCCCCTGCACATCGGTGACGGCGTGCATCATCGCGATGTCGCTGGCGCCGACATAGGCGCGCACATCGCCCGACGCCATGGTCGAGATCATCAGCTTCGGCAGGCCGATCGGCAGCGCCTGCATGGCCGGTGTGACCATGGCCGTCGCGCCCGAGCCGCCGGCGGAGATGATTCCGAGCACGCCCTCCTGGCGGGGGAGCCAGGCTGCGAAAGCCTCGGTCATCGCCGCAACCGCAGTGCCGCGGTCGCCCGAGGCGATGCCGGTCGAGCCGCGTGCCGAGGCGAGCGCGACCTGCTGGGGCGTTACATCGCCGCCCGCGCTGCGGCCGGAGGTCGAGAGGTCGACGAGCCGCGTCCGCAGGCCCTCGGCCTGGATGAGGTCGCGGATGTAGCGCAACTCCTCGCCCTTGGTGTCGAGCGTGCCGGCGACGACGACATAGGGCTCGCTGACGGCAGCGGCAGCGAGGGGCCGGAGCGCGCCCACCGGCTCGCCATTGCGTGTGGCGAGCGTCGGCCGCGAGATGGTGCGCGCCTGCGCCTCAATCCGCGAAGCGGGCACCGGTTGCGACCAGCGCGTCGGGATCACAGGATTGGCGTTGTAGATGCGGGTCGGGCCGGGCGATGCAGGCGATACTGTCGGGTGGGCGTCCGTCGCGCCGGCGGCAGCGTCCGGCGCGCCGTCGGTCTCGTCATGGCCGTGGCGCCCGACGCCAAGCAGGCGCTGCTGCAGTTCGCGGTCTCCGGCGAGCGTCGCCGAGGCGATGATGCGGTTGACGCGGCCATTGACCATGATCGCGACGGGGTCGGACATCTGCGTGGCGACGCCGATGTTCTGCTCGATCACGAGGATCGAGACATCGCCCTGCTCCGCCAACCGGACCAACATCTCCTCGACATGGGCGACGATGACCGGCGCCAGACCCTCGGTCGGCTCGTCCATCACCAGCAGGCGCGGATTGAGCAGCAGCGCGCGGCCGATGGCCAGCATCTGCTGCTCGCCGCCGGAGAGTTGCGCGCCGCCATTGTTGCGTCGCTCGGCGAGACGCGGAAAGACCTCGTAGACGCGCTCCGGCGTCCAGGCGCCGCGCTTGCCGCGCTGCATCAGCCGCAGATGCTCGTCGACGGTGAGCGAGCGCCAGAGCCGGCGCCCCTGCGGGACATAGCCGATGCCGAGGCGCGCGATCTCCGCGGGCGAGCGTCCCGCGATCTCTTCCCCGAAGAAGCGGATGGAGCCCGCGCTGATCGGCACCAGCCCCATAATCGCCTTGCACATGGTGGTCTTGCCCATGCCATTGCGGCCGACCACGGAGAGCACGCCGCTCTGCAAGGTGAGATCGACGCCCTGCACCGCATGCGAACGCCCATAGAAGACGTTGAGCCCGGCGATCTGCAGGACCGGCACGCCCGGAGCCGGGGGAGCCTTGAGCCGCTCAGCCATGAGCGCCTCCGAGGTAGAGTTCCTGGACTTCCGGGTCGGTCTCGATCTCCTCCGGGCGTCCTTCCTTGAAGATGCGCCCGTTGTGCATCATCGTCACGCTCTCGACGACGCGCAGCGCCACATCCATGTCGTGCTCGATGATGATGTAGCCGATGTGGGCCGGCAGCGAGGTCAGGATGTGGACGAGGTCGCGCCGCTCCGTCGGCGAGAGGCCCGCCGCCGGCTCGTCGAACAGGATGAAGCGCGGCGCGCCCGACAGCGCGAGCGCGATCTCGAGCTGGCGCTGCTGACCATAGGCGAGCTCGCCGACGAGCCGATCCTTCACCGCGGTCAGATGCACCGCATCGACGAGCCGCTCGGCCGCGTGGATCAGCGCATCGTCCCGGCGCGGCCGCAGCAGCGAAAAACGGTTCCGGGAGACGCCCCGGCAGGCCAGGTAGACATTGTCGAGGACCGACAATCCCGCAAACAGCGAGGAGATCTGATAGGTGCGTCGCAGGCCGCGCCGGATGCGCTCCTGCGGCGGGAAAGCGGTCACGTCCTCGCCAAAGAAGCGGATGATGCCCGCGCTCGGCGCGAAATCACCGGTGATGCAGTTGAACAAAGTCGTCTTGCCGGCGCCATTGGAGCCGAGCACGGCGCGGCGCTCGCCCGGCCTGACCGAGAGTGTCACGTCCGAAAGCGCAGCCAGCGCGCCGAACAACCGCGACACACCGCGCAGTTCCAGCGCATTGGCCGAGCCGGCCGAGGCCAGTCCCTCGCGTGCGGCGATGGCGCTCATGGTGCGCCTCCCCCGACTCGCATCCCGGCGTCGCGGTTGTCCGTGTTGCGACGATAGCGCTCACGCAGGCGCTGCCAGATGCCGATCAGCCCGTCGGGCGAGAACAGCACGATGATCAGGAAGCCCATCCCGATCACCAGCTGGTAGCGCTTGCCGTCGAGCCCGACGCCTTCGAGCATGTCGAGCGAGAACGTCCGCAGCAGCACATAAACCAGCGCGCCGATGAAGGGGCCGATGGGCCGGCTCAGGCCGCCGACGACCGCAATGATCAGCATGTCGACGACCGGGCCGACGCCGGCCGTGCCCGGCGAGATCTGGCGCTGGTACCAGACCAGCAGCACGCCGGCGCAGGCGGCGATGAAGGAGGCGAAGGTGTAGGCCGCAATGCGATGGGCGACGACGTCGAAGCCGAGCGCCGCCATCCGGCGCGGATTGTCGCGCGTGCCCTGCAAGGCGAGGCCAAACGGGGCGCGCGAGACGTAGATGACGGCGCCGTAGGCCAGCACCGTGCAGGCCAGCGTCAGATAGTAGAACGGCAGGTTCTCGCCCCAGTCGACGCCGAGAAAGACCGGAGGCTTGACCCCGTTGAAGCCGCTGAAGCCGTTGAAGACGGTGTAGTTCTGCAGCGTAAGGTAATAGAAGGCCGAGGCGATCGCGAGCGTGATCATGATGGTGTAGATGCCCTCGGTCCGCACCGAGAGCGCGCCGCTCAGCGTACCGAACAGCGTCGCGACCAGGATCGCGATTGGCGCCACCATCCACCAGGGCCAGTGCAGGCTGATCTGCGTGATCGCGCTGTCCCCGAGGATCGCGACGAGATAGCCGGCGCAGCCCGCGACCGTCATCTGCACAAGGCTGACGATGCCGCCATAGCCCGCGAGGAACATCAGGCTCAGCGCGACGAGGCCGAGGATCATCGCATAGGCGATGATCTGGATGAGCCAGAAGGGGCTGGCGATCGCCGGCATCACCAGAAGCAGCACGCCGACGACCCAGAAGGCCGTGCCGCGACGGCCGAGCCAGCTCGAAAAGCTCTCCCGGGGACCTGCGCGCTGCTCGAGGTTGAGATCGGCGATGGCCATGGTCAGCGCCTCGCCGCCAGGCCCTGGGGCCGTACCGCCAGCACCGCGACCATGATGATGAAGGTCAGCATCACGGCGTAGGTCGGCATGTAGACGGAGCCGAACTGCTCGGCGAGGCCGACGATCAGCGCGCCGATCGCGGCGCCGGGGATCGAGCCCATCCCGCCGACGATGACGACCACCAGCGAGGAGAGCAGGATCTTGGTGTCTTCGCCCGGTTGCAGCGACTGGAAGGTGCCGCCGACGACACCCGCCAGCCCCGCGAGCCCTGCCCCGAAGGCAAAGATCATCACGAAGACGAGTTGCACCCGAACGCCCGTCGCCGAGAGCATGTCGCGGTCATCGACACCGGCGCGCACCAGCATGCCGACCCGCGTGCGGTTGAGGGCAAGCCACATCAGGACGCCGAGGATGATCGCGCCGATCAGGATGGCGATGCGCACGAAGGGGTACATCATCATCACCGCCTCGCCATTGCTGCGCAGCGCGACGACAAATGGCAGTTCGACAGGCCCGGAGAGCCAGGTAGGTGTCGTCACCTGGAAGGTGTCGCCGCCATAGTTCCAGAGCAGCAGGTCTGCGAAGATGATCGAGAGCCCGATCGTCACCAGCGTCTGGCGCAGATCCTGGCCCTCCATCCAACGGAAGAGCAGCACCTGCATCAGCACGCCGACGATGCCGACGACGATAAAGGCAGCAAGCAGCGCCATCAGCCAGGAGCCTGTCAGTTCGCCGACGCTGAAGCCGAGATAGCCGCCGAAGAGATACAGCGAGCCATGCGCCAGATTGACGTTGCGCATCAGGCCGAAGATCAGCGTGAAGCCGCTGGCGACGAGGAAATAGAGCGCGCCGAGCGTGATGCCGTTGAACAGGGCGCTCAAGAAGACGCGCTTGCGGCCCAGCACCGCCTCGACGCCCGGTGTCCAGACCGAGAAGACCAGGAAGGCCAGGATGCCGATCGCGATGACGATCAGCAACGACCAGACCGGGCGGCGGGCGATGAAGTCAGACATGGGCCGCCTGCATCGGGCTGGCCGCCAGCAGTGGCATCGGGCCGATCGTGCGCAGCACGCGCCGGTAGTCGCGAGGCGCCATGCCCATATGGGCCGTGAAGAAGCGGGTGAAGACGCTCTGGCAGGAGAAGCCCAGGCCGTTGCCGATCCGCGTCACCGGATCCTGCGAGAAGACCAGCCTGTCGAGCGCGGCGTCGAGCCGGACGGTGTTCGCGAAGACGGTCGGGGTCACGCCGACCTGCTGGCGGAAGAGCTTGAAGAAATGGGCTCGCGACAGCCCGGCCTCGCGGGCGACACGTTCGAGCGCGCCCTCGTAGCTCGGGTGTTCCTCCAGCAATCGGCAGGCCCGCAGCACGCGGCGGTCGAGTGCACCCTCCGGCGCGAGATGGGCGAACGATGAGGCCAATTCAGGTTCGATAGGCTCGCTCGAGGCTTGCGCCAGCGCCATCAGCACCGGCCCGAGATTGAGGTCCCGCCGAGAGGACAGCAGCATCTCGACGACCTTGTCGCGCCAGGCGGCGAGTTCGCGGGTAACGACGAGTTCGGATGACGGGAATACCATGCCGCCGGCCGGCGTCATCGACTGGGCCGCGAGCCATTCGGGCCTTAGGTAGACGACCAGGAACAGGCCGAAGGAGCCCGCGCTTTCCGGCTGGAAATTATGGGGTTCCCACGGGTTGATCGCGATGGCCATGAAGCGGTCGACGCGCGTCGAACGGCCGCCGACCGTCACGAGCCCTCGCGATCCCTCCAGGAAGAAGATCAGATGGGCCTCGCGATGGGCATGCAGCACCAGCGGGCGGTCGAGATCGTAGATCGAAACCCGACCGAAAGGACCGTGGCAGACCGCAACTGCGCGACTCATGGTTCCTCGCGTTGGACTGTCCGGGCGAGCGGGCCGCGCCTCATCAGGCAAGCTGCTCCCGATGTGTCCGCAGCGATGGCGGCGGACACCCGGTACCGGAACGTGAAGGGACGAAGGGGGCGCGCATGTCGCGGCTCCCCTTCGACAGAGTCAGGCGCCTATTTCTTGCATTCCGGGTTCGTGCGGGAGGGCAGCCCCACCGCCTTGAACGCCTCGGCAGAGAGCCCCATCGTCTTCGAGACGTCGGGAACGGTGCGGACGAACTTGTTCGTCAGCTCGCCGTTCGGCAGTTCCGCGACCTCTGTGATGAAGGTCGTCGCTATCGCCTGCCGGTCGTCGTCGAGCTTGATCTTCCCGTTGGGTGCGTCGAGTTCCACCTTGGCGAGTTCCGCCCGCAGCTTCGCGCCGCCATCCGAAAGGTCCGCATTCACCTTGGTCAGCCCTGTCGCGAGGGCGGTGAAGGCATTGTAGTAGTTCGTCGCGAAGAGCGACGGGCTGGCGAAGCGCTTGTCGGCCGGGAATGCGTCCTGATAGGCCTTCACCCAGGCCTTCCAGCGCGGATCGTCCCACGCATCCGCCACACCGCCCGAGGACGGCGTGCCGACGAGCAGGCGCTTGGCCGCGCCGCGAGACGAGAGCACGGTCTGGTCGACCATGATCGAGCCGCCGACGAACTTCGCCTTGCCGCCGGTCTGGCTGTACTGGTTCAGGAAGTTGACGGCGTCGCCGCCGCCGAGGCCGAGGAACACGGCGTCGACATCATCGGGAATGTTGGCGATAACCGAGCCGAAATCCTTAGTCCCGAGCGGCACCCACTGGCGCTGGGTGATCTCGCCACCAGCCTTGCAGTAACCCAGCGCGAAGCCGAAGACCTGCGTGTAGGGGAAGGAATAGTCCTCACCGATCACCGAGATCTTCTTGAAGCCCTTGTCCTTGAAGACGTATTCGCCGAGCCCCGCCATCCACATCGCGCCGTTGCTGTTGAAACGGAAGTAGTTTGGCGAGGGATTGACGTAGGTCGTCTCGAGCGCACCCGAGGAACCATCGATGATCGTGACGTTCGGCACGGTCTTGGAGTAATCGCGGATCGCGATGCCCTCCGAGCCCGAAAGCGGGCCGACGATGACCTGAACCTTGTCCTGTTCGACGAGTTTCCGCGCCGCCCTCAAGGCCGAATCCGGGCTCGCATCGGTCGTTGCGATGATCAACTCGACCTCGCGACCCGCGATTTTATTCCCCATCTGCTTGAGCGCGACCTGGACGCCGCGCACGCCATCCTCGCCACCGGACGTCAATGCGCCCGACAGCGTCGCCATCATGCCGACCTTGAGTTTTTCCTGAGCTCCCGCGACTGACGAGGCCGCAACGAGACCACCGACCGCGACGGCGGTCAAAAGCACCTTTCGCATCGTATTCCTCCCTACGTGTCTGGCCACGCCGAAGGATTCAACGGCGACGCCGATGGCGGCTTTTGGATCCGCTCTAAGGGGAAGGTAGCACACAGCGCCCTGCTGCCAAGCTCGCGGACATTGCGCTGGGTCTGCTTTTTGGCTGCAACGGCTGCTCGCACAGAGACACTTGATCACTTGGCGCGCCAGGCATCTCAGCTAACCGCTTCATCGGGGCCGCAATACTTTGCGACCTTCCTACGGTCGCCAAGCGGCCCGGCGCGGCCTCGATCAGTTGGGCTGCAGGCCGATGCTGCGGACGAGTTGCGCCCATCGGGGCGTCTCTGTCGCGATGACCTCGGCAAAGCCGGCCGGCGTGCTCGCCGTGATGCCCAGATACATGCCTTCGAAACGCCTCCGAACCTCCGGCTCGGCGAGCGTCTCGATCGTCGCCTTGTGCAGCTTGTCGACGATTTCGCTCTGCGTCCCCGCGGGAGCGAGTAACCCCCACCAGACCGTCATCTCGAAGCCGGGAAACCCCGCCTCGGCCAGGGTCGGCACCTCCGCCAGCAGCCGGAACCGCTTCCCCGAGGTCACGGCGAGCGTGACGAGATCACCAGAGCGCACGTAAGGCATCGTGCTGGTCGGCACGGCGAAACTCGTGCTGACCTGGTTGCTCAACAGGTCCTGCAGGATATTCATTCCACCCCGGTACGGGACGTGGGCGATATCCACGCTGGCCATACCCGCAGCATCTCCGTCGCCAGATGCTGCGTCGTGCCTGTCCCGGCCGATGAAACGGTCAGTTTCCCAGGATGCGAGCACACGAAGTCGATGAAATCGGCAACGTTCCCGATGCCGATCTTCCGGCTCGCCACGAGAACATTCGGATGCTCATAGAGGATCGATATCGGCTGGAAATCCGTCGCCATATCGACGGGCGTCGACTTGTAGAGCGCTGCACTGACGAGACTGCTCGAACTGGTGAACAGGAGCGTATGCCCATCAGGCTCCGACTGCGCGACGCGCTGCGCGGCGAGATTGCCGGCGGCTCCCGTGACGTTTTCGATGATGATCGGCTGGCCAAGCTTCGGGGACAGTCTCTCCGTAAACGTGCGGAGAGCGACGTCCGGCGCGATGCCGGGCCCGAACCCCAGGATGATGTGAAGGGGGCGATCGGAGGCCCCTGCTCCGACGACCCAGCCGATGGCGTGCTCCGGCACGTCCCATCGGCCGGCTGATGCTGCGGCCGCGATGTAATTATGCTGCGGCGCAGTAGTGCCGGACGGTAATATCGAATTGCCACGGCCCTGACGCTGTGACAGTTGGCGGAGGTTGCGGGCGAGCCGTTTCGCCTGCCGTTATGGAAACGCCTGATGCCTATCCGCCTACTGATTATCACCGCCGCACTATCTTCCATGCTTGCCGGTGCCGCTCTCGCGGCGAACCGGAAGGTCGACGTCATCAACAAGACCGGCGGCACCATGACCAGTTTCTTCGCCTCGTCGTCGGGCACGGATAACTGGGAAGAAGACATGCTGGACAACGACACGCTCGACAACGGCGAGACCCTCGAGGCGGACATCGACGATGGCACCTCGGCCTGCATCTATGATTTCAAGGCGGTGTTCTCGGACGGCAGCTCCGTGATCAAGAAGAAGGTGAATGTCTGCGAAATCGGCAAGTTCACGTTCCTACCCTGAACAACCGCAGGAAGTCCGCCGGTTGCGATCGGCGGACTTTCCGTCGCGGTCTGCCCTCAAGCTCCCGAGCAGGACCCAGTCCGTCGGCTCGCCCGACCGCGCAACAGCACACGATCGAGGGAAAATCCGCGCCGTTCAAGCTCCCCCACATCCTGCTGGGCAGTCGCCGAACGCTGCATGTCGAGCGCGATCGAGGGCAATCCCAGTTCGCGGGCGAGATCATCGGCAAATCGCAGCAGGGCCTGAAGCAGGACAGTCCCGGGGAGACGCAGCGCCGCGAGTTCGGTGACCTGCAAGACGGTATCGCAGCCCAGCAACTGGGCCACCCGGAAGCTGAACAGGCCATGGGTACAGCCCCGGCCGTCGCGCAGCGCGACGATGCCGCGATCCCGCCGCGGCGCCTTGACGAGCGGCCGGGCGAACTGCTTCCAGTCACCGAGCGTGACATCGGGATGCGAAAGCATGATCAGGCCATAGACACCCTGGATCTCAGGCGGCGTGACCCGGACCGCCTCGTATATGTCCTCGTTCACCGGCGGCCCTCGCAATGCGGCGATACCGTGCTTCGGCTGCGCGTATTGACGCATTGATGCAGGTCAATCGCTCTTCTAAGCTTGTCAGTGAGCTCAAAAGCTGATTGCCAGACATGAATAATATTCCAGCCGGAATTTGAGGTATTCGATCGTGGATTGCCACCCAGCGGCCTGTCGGTCCGACGGCCAGCCGACGAATGGCTGCCTGGATTGCAAGGTTCGCCTGTCCAGCGTCTGTGCCTCGCTCTCCGACGACGAGCTCATGCTGCTCGATGCCATGGCGCAAGAGACGACGTTTGCTCCTAAGCAGAGCATGTTCGGCCAGGGGCAGCCGGCGCATTCGGTCTACAACATCACCGCCGGCGTGGTGCGGCTCTACAACGTGTTGAGGGACGGGCGACGGCAGATCGTCGGATTTGCCCTGCCCGGTGATTTTCTTGGCCTCGCAATGCGCGACGCCTTCGGATTCTCCGCCGATGCGATCGATACCGTCACGGCCTGCGCGTTCTCGCGCCCCGCCTATGCGGCGCTCGTCGACGCCAAGCCGCACCTGCTGCGCCGCCTGCACCAGTTCTCGACCCACGAGCTGACGCTGGCGCAGGACCAGATGATGCTGCTCGGCCGCCGGACGGCGGAGGAAAGGCTGATCTGCTTCCTGCTGACGATGCAGGAGCGCTGGGGCAAGATCGGCAAGCCATCGGTCACCGTGCCCCTGCCGATGAGCCGCCAGGACATCGCCGATTTCCTCGGCCTGACGATCGAGACGGTGAGTCGGACCTTCACCAAGCTCGCCAAGGACAAGACGATCCTCATCGTTCCCGATGGCGTAAGGCTGGTGAACACGGGCCGGATGGCGCATATCGCCGCTGCCTGAACTCGTGTTTCCGGCCGTTTGGCGCGGGCAGCACGGCATTTGATTTGGATCAAGGCCCGCCCGGTTAGGGACGCCTAAGCCTCCGTTCGAACGGCGCATGCCATGCGCTGCCAACGAACAGGGGCTGCGCATGTCGGCGACAGGCTATCCGATCAGGCAGATGACAACCGGCGAAATGGCCGGCTTGCTGATAGCGGCTGGCGCGGCGATACCGTTCCTGCTGATCGCCGCGATGACCGAGCACTCCGGCTACGCGTTCCATGCGGTGCTCGCCATGCTCGCGAGCATCGCCACGGTTTTCCTGATCGGCAACCGTTGCTTCAAGCCCGGCATCGTGCCCGCGCCGCAGGAGCGCGACGGCAAGCCCAACTACAACATGGAGCCAGTCAAGGTCGCCACCATCGCCGCGATGGTCTGGGGCATCGCCGGCTTCAGCGTCGGCCTGATCATCGCACTGCAACTGGCTTTCCCGGGCCTGAACTTCGACCTGCCCTGGACCAATTTCGGCCGATTGCGGCCGCTGCACACCTCTGCGGTGATCTTCGCCTTCGGCGGCAACGTGCTGATCGCGACTTCCTTCTACGTGGTGCAGCGCACCTCGCGGGCGCGGCTGGCAGGCGATCTCGCGCCCTGGTTCGTGGTGCTGGGCTACAACTTCTTCATCGTGCTGGCGGGCACCGGCTATCTGCTGGGGATCACCCAGGGCAAGGAATACGCCGAGCCGGAATGGTATGCCGATCTCTGGCTGACGATCGTCTGGGTGACCTATCTGCTGGTCTTCCTGATGACGCTCGCCAAGCGCAAGGAGCCGCATATCTATGTGGCGAACTGGTTCTATCTCGGCTTCATCGTCACCATCGCCGTGCTGCATCTCGGCAACAACCTGGCGCTGCCGGTCTCTGTGTTCTCGCCGAAATCCTACGTGGTCTGGTCGGGCGTGCAGGATGCGATGTTCCAGTGGTGGTACGGCCACAACGCGGTCGGCTTCTTCCTCACCGCCGGCTTCCTCGCGATCATGTATTACTTCGTGCCCAAGCGCGCGAACCGGCCGGTCTACAGCTATCGGCTCTCAATCATCCACTTCTGGGCGCTGATCTTCCTCTATATCTGGGCCGGCCCGCATCATCTGCACTACACCGCCCTGCCCGACTGGGCGCAGACACTGGGCATGACCTTCTCGATCATGCTCTGGATGCCCTCCTGGGGCGGCATGATCAACGGCCTGATGACGCTCTCGGGCGCCTGGGACAAGCTGCGCACCGACCCTGTGCTGCGCATCATGGTGGTCTCGCTCGCCTTCTACGGCATGTCGACCTTCGAGGGTCCGCTGATGTCGATCAAGGCGGTCAACTCGCTGTCGCACTATACCGACTGGACCATCGGCCACGTCCATTCTGGCGCGCTCGGCTGGGTCGCCTACATCTCCTTCGGCGCGATCTACTGCCTCGTGCCCTGGCTCTGGAACCGCCGTGAGCTCTATTCGCTCAAGCTGGTCAACTGGCACTTCTGGATCTCGACGCTCGGCATCGTCTTCTACATCACTGCAATGTGGGTCTCGGGCATCCTACAGGGCCTGATGTGGCGCGCGTATACCTCGCTCGGCTTCCTCGAATACTCCTTCATCGAGACCGTCGAGGCGATGCACCCCTTCTACGTGATCAGGGCGCTGGGTGGCGCGCTCTTCCTGATCGGCGCGCTGATCATGGCGTTCAATCTCTGGATGACGGTGCGGACCGAGGAGGCCGACGTACCGGCCTCCGACGCCACGCTGCAGCCGCAGCTCGTTCCCGCGCAGTAAGGACACAAGAGATGTCGAGCCTGGACACCCGCGCGCCTGCGCCACGCAAGTCGCTTTGGTCGAAGCACAAGATCTTCGAGACCAATTCGATCATCCTGATCCTCGGCGTTCTGCTGGTGATCTCGGTCGGTGGCCTCGTCGAGATCGCCCCGCTGTTCTACCTCAAGAACACCATCGAGAAGGTCGACGGGATGCGCCCCTACACCCCGCTCGAGCTTGCCGGCCGCGCAATCTATGTGCGCGAGGGCTGCTACAACTGCCACAGCCAGATGATCCGGCCGTTGCGCGACGAGATCGAGCGCTACGGGCACTACTCGCTCGCGGCCGAGAGCATGTACGACAAGCCCTTCCAGTGGGGTTCCAAGCGCACGGGGCCCGATCTCGCCCGCGTCGGCGGGAAATATTCCGACGAGTGGCAGCGCGAGCACCTCGCCGATCCGCGCGCGCTCGTGCCGCAGTCGATCATGCCCGGCTATCCGTTCCTGGCGAAGACCGAGCTCAACTACAACGATATCGCCGACGAGTTGCGCGCCAATCGCGGCGGCGGCGTGCCGTACAGCGACGAGATGATCACGCGGGCCCGGCGCGATCTCGAGGCCCAGGCGACGCCCGATCATCCGGGGGCTGGCGATCTCGAGGCGCGCTACCCGAAGGTCCAGGCGCGGGATTTCGACGGCAATCCCGGCCGCATCACGGAAGCCGACGCGCTGGTAGCCTATCTCCAGGTCCTGGGCACCCTCGTCGACTTCAAGCTCTACGACAACAAAGCCAACATCCGTTGAGCGAGGACGCCATGGAATCAACATATCAATGGCTTGCAGGCTTCGCTCAATCGGCCGGGCTGCTCTATTTCGTCGGCATCTTCCTCAGCGTCTGTGCCTACGCGTTCTGGCCGAGCAACCGCGCGCGCTTCGATGAAGCCGCCCGCACGCCGCTGCGGGAGGACTGAGCGATGCACCAGGTCAACAAGCCCGAGCCGGAATTCGACACAGTCACCGGCCAGTCGACCACCGGCCATGAATGGGACGGCATCCGCGAACTCAACACGCCGCTGCCGCGGTGGTGGCTCAACATCTTCTACGCCACCATCATCTGGGCCGTCGGCTACTGGGTGGTCTATCCCGCCTGGCCGCTGATCTCCGACGCGACCAAGGGCGTGCTCGGCTACGCCACGCGGCTCGCGATCGAGGAGGACATGAACACGCTGAAGGCCTTCCGGGCCGGACAGTCGAAGGGGCTCTCCGAGGCCTCGCTCGATCAGATCAAGGCCGATCCATCGCTGTTCCGCATCGCCATGGCCCAGGGCAAGGCTGCGTTCGGCGATAACTGCGCCGCCTGCCACGGCGTCGGCGGCGCCGGCGCGAAGGGCTACCCCAATCTCAACGACGACGACTGGCTCTGGGGCGGGTCCCTGGCGACAATCGAGACGACCCTCCAGCATGGCATCCGCGTCGCAGGCGACAACGATACCCGCGTCAGCCAGATGCCGGCCTTCGGGCGCGACGGCATGTTGAACCGCGACGAGATCGCTTCCGTGGCCAACCATGTCCGCGTGCTTGCCGGGCTCCCGACGGCGCCGAAGGCCGATCTCGCCAAGGGCAAGCAGCTCTTCGAGCAGAATTGCGCGGCCTGCCATGGCGCTGCCGGCAAGGGCAACCAGGAACTCGGCGCGCCCAACCTGACGGACGCCATCTCGCTCTACGGCATGGACCTGGCCTCGTTGACCGAGACCATCAGCAACAGCCGCAACGGCGTGATGCCGGCCTGGAAGACCCGCCTCGACGCCACCACCATCAAGGCGCTGACCGTCTATGTGCATTCGCTCGGAGGGGGCCAGTAAGGTGAACGCCTCCGAGGCCGACGACCTGCCGCTCTTTGCTGCGACGAAGAAGGTCTATCCGCAAAGCGTGTCGGGACCCTTCCGGCGCGCGAAGTGGGTGATCCTCTTCGTCTGCCTCGGCATCTACTACCTGCTGCCCTTCCTGCGCTGGGATCGCGGCCCGAACCTGCCCAACCAGGCAGTGCTGGCCGATATCGCCAACAATCGCTTCTATTTCTTCTTCATCGAGATCTGGCCGCAGGAGGTCTATTACTTCACCGGGCTGCTGATCATCGGCGCCTTCGTCCTGTTCCTGATGAACGCGCTCGCCGGCCGCGTCTGGTGCGGTTATCTCTGCCCGCAGACGGTCTGGACCGACCTGTTCCTGGCCGTCGAGCGCTTCTTCGAGGGCGACCGGCGCGAGCGCATCAAGCGCGACGAGGCTCCCTGGAGCCTCGACAAGGCAGCCCGCAAGAGCGCCAAGCACGCAGTCTGGCTCGTTATCGCGTGGTGGACCGGCGGCGCCTGGGTGCTCTACTTCGCCGATGCGCCGACGCTGGTGCGGGAGCTTGCCAGCTTCACCGCGCCGCTGACGGCCTATCTCTGGATCGCAGCGCTGACCTTCACGACCTATGTGCTTGCCGGCATCATGCGCGAGCAGGTCTGCACCTATATGTGCCCCTGGCCCCGCATCCAGGCCGCACTGACCGACGACGATGCGCTGAACGTCACCTATCGCTACGACCGGGGCGATCCGCGCGCCTCGGTGAAGCAGGCGGAGCGGCTGCGCGCTGCCGGCGAGCCTGCCGGCGACTGCATCGATTGCCGGCTATGTGTCGCCGTCTGCCCGACGGGGATCGACATCCGCGACGGCAACCAGATGGCCTGTATCCAGTGCGGGCTCTGCATCGACGCCTGCGACACCGTGATGGCGAAGATCGGCTATCCCAAGAGCCTGATCGCCTATGACACCAACGACAATGTCCAGCGCCGCCTTGCCAAGCAGGCTCCGGTCTACAGGCCTGTGAGGGCACGCACGCTGATCTACGGCGCGCTGATCGCGCTCGTCGGAGGCGCGATGGTCTACCAGCTTGCGACGCGCAGGACGGCGGAAATCTCCGTCCTGCACGAGCGCTCGCCGCTCTTCGTCACGCTGAGCGACGGCGCGATCCGCAACGCCTATGTCATCCGCCTGTTGAACAAGCGGCCCGAGGCACGGCCCTTCGCTCTGACGGTGTCGGGCCCTTCAGGCGTGCGCATCGACGTGGTCGGGACGCGCGCAACCGCAGATATCAGGCCGATAGTGACGGTCGAGGCCGATTCCTCGCGCGAGGTCCGGGCGCTCGTCACCGTTCCGTCGGACACCCCCCTCGACAAGTCCCAGGCGATCACCTTCACCGCGTCCGATCTTTTCGCGGGCGAGACGGTGACCGCCCAGGACCATTTCATTGCGCGCTAGAGCACAGATCATGTCCTGCTGCGGAGCCTTCATCATGCCCGTCGACCTGCCCAGCCGCTTGCCGGCCAAGCCTCGTCCCTCCTTCGTGCTCAGCGGGCGGATGGTGCTGGCGGGCTTCATCGGCTTCTTCGTGGTCGTTGCCGGCGTCAACGCCATCATGATGACCGCCGCGATCAAGACGATGTCGGGCGTCGAGGCGAAGAGCGCCTACGAGACGAGCCAGCGCTTCAACGGCGAGATCGCGCGGATGCACGCACAAGCGGAGCGCGGCTGGCAGGCGCAGGCGCAGGTCAACCGGACCGGTGCCGATGCGGAAATCACGCTCTCGCTGCTCGACAATTCGGGCACGCCGGTCCCCGGGCTTGGCATCGAGGCGCAGCTTCAGCACCCCGCAAACCGCAGTGAGGATCGCATCGCCAGCCTGGTCGAGACCGGCAGTGGGCGCTACGCGGCGAAGCTGCCCGCCATTCATGGCGGCGCCTGGACGCTCACGCTCGAAGCGAGGCGCGATGGTGAGGCGGTTTTCAGCTCGCGCAGCCGCATCCTGCTGAAGGAGTAGGTCGATGAGCCTCGCGGAACCCCGCGCTTTCCAGGATCTCTCGATCTTCGTCCGGCAGCGCGATCCCGGCATCGCGGGCATGGAGCTCGCGGTCGACGGTATCCGCTGCGCCGGCTGCATGCATGCGATCGAAAGCGGGCTTGCCGGCGACGTCGGCATCCTGAGCGCGCGCGTCAACCTGGCGCTGCGCCGCGTCACGGTGGAATGGCGCACAGGCGCGATCGCGCCCGAGGTCGTGATCGAGCGCCTGTCGCGGCTCGGCTTCAAGGCCTACCCCTTCCTGCCCGCGCAGGAGCAGGACAGCGTCACGCGCGAGGAGAAGCGGCTCCTGCGCTGCCTTGGTGTGGCTGGCTTTGCAGCCATGAACATCATGCTGCTCTCGGTCTCCGTCTGGTCGGGCAACAGCGGCGACATCGGCCCGGTCACGCGCGACTTCTTTCACTGGCTCTCGGCCCTGATCGCGCTGCCGACCGCGGCCTATGCCGGGCGCCCCTTCTTCGAGAGCGCGTTGCGGGCGCTCCGGGCCGGGGCCGTCAACATGGACGTGCCGATCACGCTCGGTGTGATGCTGGCGCTCGGCATGTCGGTGATCGAGACCTGGAACCACGCCGAGCACGCCTATTTCGACGGCGCGGTGATGCTGCTCTTCTTCCTGCTGATCGGGCGCTATCTCGACCAGTTGATGCGCCGCCGCACGCGCGATCTCGCCGGCAACCTGGCTGCCCTCAGGGCCGAGACCGCCACGCGCCTGCAGGCCGACGGCACGACCGTGGTGGTCCCGATCGCCGCCGTCGCGGCCGGTGACCTCGTGCTCGTCCAGCCCGGCGAGCGTGTCTGCGTCGACGGTCTCGTCGAGAGCGGCTCCTCCGAGATCGACCAGAGCCTCGTCACTGGCGAGACCGCGCCTGTCGCAATCGCGATGGGCGGCCGTGTCCATGCGGGAACGCTGAACCTCGGCGGCGCGCTCACCGTTCGGGTCGAGGCCGCCGGCACAGGCACGCTGCTCGACCAGATCGACCAGCTGATGGCGCAGGCCGTCGAGAGCAAGTCGCGCTATGTCCACCTCTCCGACCGGGCAGCGCGGCTCTATGCTCCGCTCGTGCATGCAACGGCCCTCGCTACGCTGCTCGGCTGGATCGCGTTCGGACTGGCCTGGCAGCAGGCGCTGATCATTGCGATCACCGTGCTGATCATCACCTGCCCCTGTGCGCTGGGCCTTGCAATCCCGGCAGTCCAGGTCGTCGCGGCCTCCGCGCTGTTTCGCTGCAAGGTCATGCTCAAGGAAGGCGGCGCGCTTGAGCGATTGGCCGAGGCCGACATGGTCGTCTTCGACAAGACGGGCACGTTGACCCTGCCGGAAGCCGAACTCCTCAATGCCGACAGCCTCGACTCCGACGTCATCGCGCAGGCTTCTGCGCTTGCCGCGGCGAGCCGGCACCCGCTGTCGCAGGCGGTCAGCCGCGCCGGCGGAAGCCCGGCGCCGATACACGGCGTGCAGGAGCATCAGGGGCTGGGCCTGTCGGCGCAGTCAGAGAACGGCGAGATGCGTCTCGGCAGCATCGCCTTCTGCAACGCAGAGGCGATGGCCGGCCCGGTCGCGACGGCCTTCCCGTCGGCCTCGCTGATCGCCTGGAGACAGGGCGAGAACTGCGCCGTCTTCGCAATCGGCCAACGCCTTCGCCCGGAGGCGGAAGCCTGTATCGAAGGCTTGCGATCGCTGGGGCTTGGTGTCGCAATCCTCTCGGGCGATCGCGGGACGGCCGTTGCTCCCGTCGCGAGGGCGCTCGGCATCACCGACTACAATGCAGGCCTCGCCCCCGCCGAAAAGCTGACGATTCTTGACGAACTCGCGGCACAGGGCCGCAAGGTATTGATGGTCGGCGACGGGCTGAACGACGCGCCTGCGCTCGCCAAGGCGCATGTCTCGATGTCCCCGATCAGCGCGACGCATCTGGCCCAGGCCGCGGCCGACATCGTCTTCCTCGGTGACAGCCTCTCACCCGTCGCCGCCAGCATCCGTATCGCCCGGCGCGCGCGCCGCCTGATGATGCAGAACCTCTGGTTCGCAGTGCTCTACAACTTCGTTGCCGTTCCGATCGCGGTCGCGGGCCTTGCGACGCCGCTGGTCGCCGCCGCCGCGATGTCCGGCTCGTCCCTGATCGTCACGCTCAACGCCCTGCGCGGCGGTGGCGGGGCACAAGCAGTCCCGCCGAGGGCAGAGCCATGAACATCCTTGTGATCCTCTTCCCTCTCGCGCTTGGGCTCGGGTTGGCGGGGCTTGCCGCGTTCTTCTGGTGCATGCGGTCTGGCCAGTTCAGCGATCTCGAGGGATCGGGCTGGCGGGTCCTTCAAGACGACGATCTCTCCTCGACGCCCTGCCAATCTCGGGAGGAGGATCGCACGGCGGCTGCGCCGGCACCGTGATGCCCACAAAAACCAAGGTACACGCGTGAAAGCAGGCCCAGCGCCCCCCAGGACAGCGCGGCCGAAGGCGTCGAAAAGGCGCTGAAGCTTCTGGAAGGCCGCTGGAAGATTGTGATCCTGTTCCACCTGTTCGGAGGGCGCGTCCTGCGCTTTTCGGATCTCGAACGGGCTATTCCTGCGGTGTCCCAGAAGATGCTGATCCAGCAGTTGCGGGCCATGGAGCAGGACGGCATCGTGGGCCGGATCGTGCACCATCAGGTGCCGCCCAAGGTCGAATACGGGCTGACCGAGTGGGGACAGGCGCTCTGCCCCGCGCTCGACGCACTGCTGACATGGGCAGCCCTGCGCGAGGGCGATGCGCCGCAGACGCAATCGCCGTCGGCGGAAGCTCCGGCAAGCCAGGGATAGGCTGCCGGCCAGCTGACGCAAACTTGCCGCAAAGCCCCCGCTAAAACACGCGATCTTGAAAACCGGCGGGCTGAATTTCGACGACAGGCTTGTTGCGGACGTTAGGATCGGCTCTCAATGCCGCAAGAAGACATAAGGGGAAATGCCGTGTCGCGCCTGACAGCCAAGGACTTTTCGCAAGAGCTGCTCGAACTCTACGACTATTATGCTCACGGCAAGATCAGCAAACGCGAGTTTCTTGATCGCGCGGGCAAATACGCCATCGGCGGCATGACCGCGGCGTCGATCCTGGCCGCTATGAGCCCCAATTATGCGCTTGCGCAGCAGATCTCGTTTACCGACCCCGATATTGTCGCGAGCTATATCACCTACCCCTCTCCCAAGGGGCATGGCGAAGTCCGGGGCTATCTGGTGCGCCCGGCGAAGGCCGCGGGCCGGGTCCCCGCAGTGGTCGTGGTGCACGAGAACCGGGGCCTCAACCCCTATATCGAGGATGTCGCGCGCCGGGTCGCAAAGGCCGGCTTCATCGCGCTCGCTCCCGATGGGCTGAGCTCGGTCGGAGGCTATCCCGGCAATGACGAGAAGGGCCGCGAGCTGCAACAGCAGGTCAATCCCGAAAAGCTGATGAACGACTTCTTCGCGGCGATCGAATTCCTGATGAAGAGCGACCAGACCACCGGAAAAGTCGGCATCACCGGCTTCTGCTATGGCGGAGGCGTCGCCAATGCGGCGGCCGTCGCCTATCCGGAACTCGGAGCGGCGGTGCCGTTCTATGGTCGCCAGCCCCGGGCCGAGGATGTCGCTCGGATCAGGGCGCCGCTGCTGATCCACTATGGCGAGCTCGACGCCGGCATCAATGCCGGCTGGCCCGCCTATGAAGCCGCACTCAAGGCGGCCGGAAAAACCTATGAGGCGTACATCTATCCAGGCGCCAATCACGGGTTCCACAACGATTCGACGCCGCGTTACGACGAGGCGGACGCGAAGCTCGCCTGGGATAGGACGATCGCCTGGTTCAAGCGCTACCTGGCCTGAGCCGCCCGCGCCGGATCCATGCCGCTCGCTTGGCAGTGAGCAGGCATGGATCCGGCGGACCGATCCGGTCAGCGCGCCGAGGCATGGTGTGGTGACGGTGGACGCGACGGCCTCCCGAAGTCGTCGACATCCGACGATCGCATGACGTCCGGGACGGATACGAGGCGCAAGACTGAGCTACCGAGGGCGGTTTCCGGGGTTTGGGGGGAACCAGGTCGGGAGTTGGACCATGCCTCTTCGTGCGCGCGTCGGAAAACACAGTCGGGCCGCTGGCCGCCAATGCCAGAATTGGTCCGACGACCAGAAAACCGTGATCGACCTGCTCAACCGCGTCCCGGCCAGCAGTGGCGGAACGGGCGGAAGCCTGCAGCCGAGGATAGTCGGAGGCATCGTCAGCGACGGGGTTTACGCCGCGATCCTCGCTTTCGAGGCGAAGTATTTTCCGACCCAGCGCCTGGGTTTCTTCGAGCCGAACGGACCGATGCTCAAGAAGCTCGAAGCCCTGGCGGCCACTCCACCTGCGCCTGTGGTCCAGCCGCCGCCGCCCGCCACGCCTCCTCCCGTCGCGCCGACCAGCGGCCCTATTCCGCGCGGGCTGACGGCGGGGGAGAAACACCTGCTCTTCCCGATCTTCGGCGCGACGCTGGACTACCCGAACCAGACCGTCGACAGGAATGACTCCCATACGGGCGGCATCGGGAACTCCTTCACGCCGGGCTATTTCCCGAACATGTCCCCGCTGATCTGGAGCTGGGACTACAGCATGGCGTCCGACACCGACGCCGCGATCTTCGTGCATGAGATGGTGCATGTCTGGCAGTCCGGGCACGGCCGGCACAACATCCTCAGAGGCGCGTATCTCTGGCTGAAATACGACGAGTACGAGGACGCCTATAAATACAATCTCGATTCATCCACGTCGCTCAGCTACTTCAACATGGAGCAATGCGCCGCGATCATCGAGGATTATTACAGGGTCTTCAAAGGCTTGGCGCCCGAGAGCAACGAAGGCACGCGAAAGGCCCTCAGCGACTACCTGCCCTATGTCGCGCAACTGAAGGCGGCAGGGCCGTTCCGCTGGCCCCCGGCCGGCCGCAAGAACCGAGACAATATCGGCAACAAGATCTGAGCCGGGCGCCGGCCTCCGCGGCGCGGCTCTAGCCCGCTCAGCCGCCGGCCGGCGGGGTGCCATGGGTGTGAAAGCTGTCGATCGTCTTCAGCCCCCAGGCCTGGCCCTTCTTCCGCTCGGTCTCGGTCCAGGTCACCGTCTGCCAATCGGGATCGAGGATGAGGCGGGCGCCTGCATTGGCGATCTCGACCCGGTTTCCGGCTGGCTCGTAGACATAGAGGAAGAAGGTCTGCTGGACGGCGTGCTTGTGCGGGCCGGTCTCGATATGGACGCCATTCTCCAGAAAGATGTCGGCAGCCTCGAGGATGTGCTCGCGCTGGTCGACCGCGTAGGTGAGATGGTGGAAGCGGCCGAGCGCCGCTGTGTGGTCGCGGGTGTAGGCGATGTCGTAGCTCTTGTTATTGACGGTGAACCAGCAGCCGCCGACCTCGCCGGAATCGAGCACGATCTGCTCGGTGACGCGGCTGCCGAGCGCCTTCGGCATGAAATCGCGGATTACCGAGACGTCCTGCGCCAGCAGGTTGACATGGTCGAGCCGTCGCACGGCGCAGCCGCGCCCGTGATTGCGCTGGGCCTGGTTCTTGAGCGCGGGGCGCTCATGCGGTGGTGCCTGGTATTTGTTGGTGTCGAAATAGATCTCGAAGACGTGGTTGTCGGGATCGCGGAACCGATAGGCCCGGCCATGGCCGAGATCGCCCTCGCTCCAGCCCAGGCCTGCACCCATGGCCTCGATCGCCGCGACGCGCCGCAACAGCCCAGCCTCGCTGCTGGCGCGATAGGCGACATGACCCACGCCCGTAGTGTGAGACGCGGTCAGCTTCAGCGTATGAAATTCATAGTCGTCCCAGGCACGCAGATAGACGCTGTCGCCGTCCCGGCCGCTCTCGGTCAGTCCGAGGATATCGACGAAAAAGGCGAGGCTGGCCTCCGGCTTGTCGGTGAAAAGCTCGACATGGGCGAGGTGGGCGATATCGAAGCACGGCTCCTGGCTCATCCCCAGACCTCCTGCGCGACCTGAACGATGCGCGAGAGCTTGGCCCATTGCTCGTCCTCGGCGAGTACGTTGCCCTCCTCTGTCGAGGCGAAGCCGCATTGCGGCGAAAGGCACAGCTGCTCCAGCGGCGCAAAGGCCGAGGCCTGCTCGATCCGGCGCTTGAGATTATCTTTGCTCTCGATCGCGCCGAACTTCGAGGTCACGAGCCCGAGTACGACCTGCTTGCCCTTCGGCAGGAAGCGCAGCGGCTCGAAGCCGCCCGAGCGGTCGTCGTCCCACTCCATGAAATAGCCGTCGACATTGATCTCATTGAAGACGAGATCGGCGACGGGCTCGTATCCGCCAGAGGCGATGAAGGTCGACTTGAAATTGCCGCGGCAGGTGTGAGTGGTGATGACCATGTCGGCCGGCTTGGCTGCGGTCGCCGTATTGATGATATCGCGATAGATGTGGATCAACCGGTCGGGCTCGTCGCCGCGATCGACCAGCATCTGACGCTGATCAGGGTCGCAGAAATAGGACAGGCTGGTGTCGTCGAGCTGCAGGTAGCGGCAGCCGGCATCGTAGAAGGCCCTGATCGCCTTGGCATAGGCGTTGCCGAGGTCGGCGTAATAGTCCTCCATCCGGTAATAGGCCGAGATGTCGACCGCTTTCCGGCCGCCGCGATAATGCAGCATGCTCGGGCTCGGGATAGTCATTTTCGGGACCCGGCTGGTGACCGAGGCGAGGTAGCGGAAATGGGCGAGATGCGGGTGGTCGTCCGGGAAATCGAGCTTTCCAACGACGCGCAGTCCCCGCGCCTTAGTGGTAACGCCCTTGAACTGGATGCCGGAATCGGAGTCGTAGCCCTGCACGCCTGTGAGGTTCTCGAGGAAGTCGAAATGCCAGAAGGCGCGGCGATATTCGCCATCGGTCACGGCCTGAAGGCCGACCTCCTCCTGTTTCCTCACCAGCGCCTTGATCTCCGAGTCCTCGATCGCCTTGAGCTGGTCGGCCGATATCTCGCCCGACGCGTGTTTCGCCCGCGCCTCCTTGACGGCCGCGCTGCGCAACAGGCTGCCGACCATGTCGGCCCGGAAGGGTGGCTTCTGTCGGAGGGTCATGGCGTTTCCTTCCCTGCTTCCTGACTAGGCTGCGGCGCTGAGGCCGAGATGGCGCTCGAGCAGCGCGGGTTCGCGCAGCAGCTGCGCACTGTCCTCGGCGAGCACGATCCGGCCGCGTTCGAGCACGATCGCGCGGTCGGTCAGCGCCAAAATCTTGCGGGCGTGCTGCTCGATGACGATGGCGGCCAGCCCCTCCTCCCGAAACAGCCGCTTCAGAGCGGCAAGCAGTTCCTCGACGAGGATCGGCGCCAGCCCTTCCGTGGGCTCATCGAGCAGCAGCAGCCTGGGATTGAGCATCAGGGCGCGGCCGATCGCGAGCATCTGCTGCTCCCCGCCCGAAAGCTGGTTGCCGAGATTGGCCCTGCGTTCGGCCAGCCTCGGAAACATCTGGAAGACGCGCTCGACGGTCCATCGGCCGGGGCGTGCGACGGCTGTCAGATTTTCCACCACCGTCAGCGACTTGAAGATGTTGCGTTCCTGCGGGACCCAGCCGATGCCGGCGTGGGCGCGCTGCTCGGGCGACGCGTTGGATATGTCCTTTCCCGCGAACATGATCTGCCCGGCGCGACGCCGCGTCACGCCGATGAGCGTGTTGACCAGCGTCGTCTTGCCGACGCCATTGCGCCCGAGGAGGGCAAGCGATCCGCCCTCGCCCAGCGACAGCGCGATGTCGAACAGGACCACCGCCTCGCCATAGCCGGCGCTCAATCCGCTCGTTCTCAGAAGCTCAGACATGAGCGGCCTCGCCGAGATAGGCCCGCTTGACGGCCGGGTCGCGCGCGATCTCGGCGGGCTCACCCTGCGCCAGCACCCGGCCATTGACCAGCACGGTGATCCGCGTCGCGAAGCGGAAGATGATGTCCATGTCGTGCTCGATCAACAGCACCGAGACATCGTCGGGCAGGGCCGCGACGGTGTCGAGCAGGTCGCGCCGCTCGGCCTCGGGCACGCCCGCTGCCGGCTCGTCGAGGAGCAGGACGCTGGGCTTGGCCGCGAAGGCCGCCGCGATTTCGACCTGCCGCTGCTTGCCATAGGGCAGCAGCGAAATACGGTGATCCATGACGTCCTCGAGCCGGAAGCGCGCAAGAATCTCGGCGGTCTCTGCGATGATCGCTTGGTCGGCATCCAGCGCGCGAAACAGGCGCATGCCATGGCCTTGACGCTCGGACGTCACCAGCGTGACCATTTCGAGCGGCGTCAGCGTGCCGAAGAGCTGGTTGATCTGGAAGGTGCGCACCATGCCGCGCTTGACCCGCGCCTCGCGCGACAGGCCGGTGATGTCCTGCCCCATCAGGCTGACCCGCCCCGATGTGGGTCGCAGCACACCGGTCAGCAGGTTGATGAAGGTGGTCTTGCCCGCGCCATTGGGTCCGATCAGCGCATGACGCGCGCCCTTCTCCAGCGAAAAGCTCACATCGTCCGTCGCCGTCAGTCCGCCGAAGCGCTTGATCAGGTCGCGGGTTTCGAGGACGGCGCTCATGACGACGCCCCTCGCCGCGACAGCCGCGCGACCACCGCCTTGACCACGCCATGGACCATCTCCCGCCCGCCGAGAACGAAGAGGACGAGGAAGAGCCCGATCCAGAACATCCAGTATTGCGGCGTGAAGCTCGCGATCGCGTCCTGAAGGAACTTGAAGGCGATCGCACCGATCAGGCCTCCATAGAGATAGCCGGCGCCGCCGATGATCAGGACGAGCATCAAATCGGCCGAGCGGTGGAAGTCGAACACGTCCAGCGAGACAAACTGGGTGGTCTGCGCCAGCAGCGCGCCCGCAGCGCCGGCATAGGCGGCCGACAGCGTGTAGACCGTCGCGAGCCTCCGGCCCAAAGGCACGCCGGACGCCGCCGCGCGCAGTTGGTTGTCGCGAATGCCGCGCAGCGACAAGCCGAAGGGCGAGTTGACGATGCGCCGCGCGACCAGGAACAGCAGGAACAATACCGCCAGCGAGTAGGCGTAGGCGGTGCGCCCGAAAATGTCGAAATCGAAGAGACCGAGGATCGGCGTCATCGCGATGCCCTGCAATCCATCGGCCCCGCCAGTGATCGCGGCCAGCGAATTGGCGCCCTCATAGAGGATCAGCGCGACGCCGAGCGTGATCATCAGCCGCGCGAGATCGGTGCCGCGCAGCACGAGCGGGCTGGTCAGCAACCCCAGCAAAGCCGAAACGGCCATGGCGAAGGCAAGGCCAGCCAGCGGATCGCCGGAGACATGTTTTGCAAAGAGCCCGGCCGCATAGGCACCCATGCCGAGAAAAGCCGCATGCCCGAGCGAAACGATGCCGGCATAACCGAGGATGAGATCGAGCGAGAGCGCAAACAGGGCGAGGATCGCGATTTCATTCAGGATCAAGGCGCGCGTCGGGAACAGGAACAACGACGCGCCGGCGATCAGCCAGAACGCAAATTCCGCCGGGTGCCAGCGCCGGGCTCGCCGGAGCGACTGCCCGACGCGGTCTTCGAGCGTGCTCCGTGTCATCCGCGCCCCCTCGCGAACAGCCCCTCGGGGCGCAGCAGCAGCACGAAGACCATGAGGGCGTAGATGATGAAGGCGCCGGCCTGCGGGACCAGATACTTGCCCATCGCATCGGCCACGCCGAGCAGCATTGCTGCGAGAAAGGGCCCCGTGATCGTCGAGGTGCCGCCGACCGTCACGACGATCAGGAAGTAGATCATGAATTTTAGCGGAAAGGTCGGGTCGAGCCCCATCAACTCGATGCCGAGCGCCCCGCCGAGTCCGGCCAGCCCTGAACCCAGCGCAAAGGTCATGGCAAACAGCCGGTTCACCGGGATGCCCAATCCGCGCGCGACCCGGGCGTCATCGACGGCTGCCCGCAGACGGCTGCCGAAGCGTGTTCTGGCGAAGCCCCATTGCAGCGCGACCGCAAGCAAGCCGCAGATGCCGATCACGAACAGGCGATAGTAGCCGATCCCGATGCCGAAGACGTAGAAACGCCCCAGCAGCCAGGCCGGCAGCTGGATGATCTGCTGGCTCGAGCCAATCAGCCAGTCGGTGCCGGCGACCGCCATGAACACCAGCCCGATCGAGAACATGACCTGGTCGAGATGGCTCTTGGCATACATCGGCCGGTAGGCCAGCCGCTCCAGCACGATGCCGGCGAGTGCGGCGGCCAGGAATGCCGCCGGCAGCGTCAGCAGAAACGGCACGCCCTGGCGCTGCATCAGCAACACGGTCACGTAACCGCCGAGCATCGCGAAGGCGCCGTGCGCCAGGTTGACGAAGTTCATCAACCCCATTGTCACGGAGAGCCCGCAGGCCAGCACGAAAAGCACCATCCCATAGGCGATGCCATCAAACAGGATGGTGAGCATTGCGGGTTCCCAGCCGCCGGCGCCTGCCTATTTGCGGGCCTTCACAGGATCCTTGACCTGAGGAATCGTGGCGAACTCGACGTTGAACAGGTCGGCTCCGATCTTCTCGGTCTTGCGGACGTAGATGTTCTGGATGATGTCGCGCGTCGCCGGATCGATCGTGATCGGCCCTCGCGGGCTTTCCCAGGACGCACCCTTCATCGCGGCGATCAGCTTTTCGCCATTGGCATCGCCATTGGTGGCCTTCAGCGCCTCGGCGATCAGCCGCATGCCGTCATAACCGCCGACAGCCATGAAATTGGGGCGCATGCCGGGATTGGCAGCCTCAAAGGCCTTCACGAAGGCCTGGTTGGCGGGGCTGTCATGCTTTGCCGAATAGTGGTGCGTGGTGATGGCGCCGATCGCGACATCGCCCATGCCGTTGAGGATGTCGTCGTCGACGACGTCGCCCGGGCCGATCAGCTTGACGCCGGCCTTGTCGAGGCCGCGCTCGACGAACTGCTTCATGAACTGCGCGCCAATGCCCGACGGCACGAACACGAAGAGCGCGTCGGGCTTGGCTTCGGAGACACGCTGCAGGAACGGTGCGAAATCGGGGTTGCGCAGCGGCACGCGCACGCTCTCGACCGTTCCGCCCGCCGCCTTGAACTTGCTGGTGAAGGAGGTCTCGGCGTCGATGCCCGGCGCGTAGTCGGTGACAACGGTGAAGACACGCTTGATGCCGTTCGACCAGGCCCAGTCGGCCATCGGCTCGGAGGCCTGCGGCAAGGTGAAGGAGGTGCGCGCGATGAAGGGCGAGGCCTCGGTGATGGTCGCCGTCGCGGCAGCCATGACGATCTGGGGGATCTTGGCCTGCGTCGCGATCGGAGCCGTGGCCATCGCCAGCGGCGTCAGGCCGAAGCCTGCGAGCACGGCGACCTTGTCGTTGACGACGAGTTCCTGCGCGATGCGGCGCGTCGCGTCGGCGTTGCCGGCATCGTCCTTGAGAACGACCTCAAGACGCTTGCCACCATGTGTCGCGCCGCTCTGGGCCAGGAAGAGTTTCACAGCCGCCTCGATCTGGCGTCCTGTCGACGCAAAGGGCCCGGTCATCGGCAGGATCAGGCCGACCTTGACGGTTTCCTGCGCCTGCGCGCCCGCGACTACGCCCGCCGCCACTGCCCCGCCCATGATGGCCTTCAGAAACGTCCTGCGGATCGTTGTCATCGTCGTCCTCCCCTGAATGTCCGTTTTTTATGATTGAGGCGTCTTTTTCAGTCGTCGTCGCGGTAGACCAGCCCGGCTTTCGCCAGCCCCTCGCGCATCTTGTACATGTCCAGCCCAAGCTCGCCGGCAGCGAGCCTGCGACGCTTGTCCTCCTCATTGGCCTCGCGCGCCTGCGCGGCCGCGGCGATCCTTCCCGCGTCCTGCCTCGGGACGACGACCACCCCGTCATCATCGGCAACCACGACATCCCCGGGCGTAACGAGCGCACCGGCGCAGACCACGGGGACATTCACCGAGCCCAACGTCGCCTTGACCGTGCCCTTGGCCGAGATCGCCCGCGACCAGACCGGGAAGCCCATCTCCGTCAGCACCCGCACGTCGCGCACCCCGGCGTCGATCACGAGCCCGACCCCGCCGCGCGCCCTAAGCGAGGTCGCAAGCAGATCGCCGAACATCCCGTCAGTGTTGTCCGTCGTGCAGGCGACCACAAGCACGTCACCGGGCTGGATCTGCTCGATCGCGACGTGGATCATCCAGTTGTCGCCGGGCTGAGCCAGCACCGTCACGGCGCCGCCTGCGATCCCCGCTCCCGGATAGATGGGGCGCATGTAAGGCTTGAGCAGGCCGGTCCGGCCCATCGCCTCATGGGTGGTCGAGACGCCGGCCTCGCGCAGCACCGCCATGTCCGAGGCCGCCGCCCGCTTTCTGGTGCGTATGACGACGCCGCTCATGCCAGTTGCTCCAGCGCTTCGGGGAACAGCCGCTGATAGGCCTCGCCATAGGTCATCGCCTTGCCCGAGTTGCGGCCGCCCTGCATGCCCCGGTTCAGTGCCACCCGCGTATAATATTCCCAGAGGTGCTTCTGGGCGGCGAGTATCTCGAAGGCCTTGCGCTTGGTCTCCCAGACCTCGTCGATATTGAGGATGACGTTGGGCTTGAAGTTGCACTGCTCGGGCTGGTGCGGCTCGAACAAGAAAATCGGCGGCGCCGCATAGCTGCGCATCGGGTCGGGCTTGTGCCCCGCGGCCTGCGCGATGATCCGCGCCTCCTGCGCAAATCGCGCCGCTTCCGGGTGGTCGACATTATAGGGGTCTTCCAGCGAGTGGGTCAGCACGAAGCTGGGGTTGAGCTCGTGGAAGATGTCGATGGCACGGTCGAGCATCGGCCCGGTGGTGCGCAGCGGATAATCGCCGGCATCCATGAACTCGATCTCGGCACCGAGCGTTGCCGCGGCCCGCTCCGCCTCGTCGCGCCGCTGCGCCTTCACGTCGCCAATCCGCACGCCGGCCTGCTTCCAGGCGAATTGGCTCTCGCCGCGCTCGCCATAGGCCAGGCAGAGGATCTTGACCCGCATCCCGCGTTTGGCGTGCAAGGCGATGGCGCCGCCCGCGCGCCAGACGAAATCGCCGGGATGGGCCGTGATCACCAGACCTGTCTTCTGCAGGCTAGACATGCGCAGTCCTCTCGTCGGGGCCAGTCGCGACCCCATTGGTTTGGCGGCCTACCCCCGCGAGCAGGCGCGAGGGCACGAAGGCCTTGCCGTCCATCAGGATGCGGGCGGTGCGCAGCAGACCGGCGCGCTCGATGACCGGATGCTGCGCCGTGCCGCCGACCGTCAGGTTGACGCTGAACTCGCCGGTGGGGTGTTCGACCGACAGCGTGCGCTCGCGGCCCTGCGGCATGACCACGACCGAGGCAGCCGGCGATCCCGGCAACGCCGCGGCGGTCGCGACCGTCACCGCGGCGAAGACACCGATCGAGGCGTGGCACTCATGGGGGATGAAGCTGCGGGTCGCGATCGAGCCCGCGACGGGCGGCGCGACCAGTGCGATCTTCGGAACGACCTTCGCCGTGACGTCCCCGAGCCGCATCATCGGCCCTGCAGCAAGGCGGATACGCTCGATCCGCTGTTCCAATTCGGCGTCGTTCTGCAGGACCTCGCGCGGCTCATGGCCGGTCCGACCGAGATCCGAGGCGCGCAGGACAATGACGGGCATGCCATTGTCGATGAGCGTGCATTCAATGCCGTCGATGATATCGACGGCATTGCCTGTCGGGAGCAACGCGCCGCAGACCGAGCCTTCCGTGTCGAGGAAGCTGATATCGATCGGCGCCGACGTGCCTGGCACGCCGTCGATTCGTGCCTCGCCATCGGCTGCGGCCTGGCCGGCATCGGTCCGCATCGTGAGGTCGGCGATCGTGCCGGTGTTGATGGTGCGCACCCGCACGGTGGCCACGGGACCGCTCGAGGAAATCAGCCCGCGCGCCAGGGCGAAGGGACCGACGCCCGCAAGGATGTTGCCGCAGTTTGGCGTGGTGTCGACAGACGCGGTCTCGATGCCGACCTGCGCGAACAGGAAGTCGATATCGCAGCCGGGTTCCGATGAGCGCGAGACGATCGCGACCTTGCTCGTCAGCGGATGCGCGCCGCCGAGTCCATCGACCTGTCGCTTGTCGGGCGAGCCCATCACCGCCAGCAGGAAGGCATCGCGCTCGGCCGTGTCCGACGGCAGGTCGTCCGCGAGAAAATAGGCTCCCTTGGAGGTGCCGCCTCGGATCAGCATGCAGGGCACGGCAATCTGCGCCATCGCTCAGGCCCCCTTGATGCCGGCGCGCGAGATGATGTCGCGCCAGAGTTCGAGCTCGGAGGCGATCAGCCGACCAAAGCCCTCGGGCGTTTCCTTGCGGGCGATCGCCCCGTCGCGATCGAGCGCGGCGGCGAACTCCGGTTCGCCGAGCAGCGAGTTGATCTCGCTGTTGAGGCGGGTGACGATGGGATCGGGCACCTGCGCCGGCGCGACGATGCCATACCATTGCACCGCTTCGAATCCGGGCAGGCCGTCTTCCGCGAGCGTGGGCAGCTGCGGCGCAAAGGAGACCCGGTCTCGACTGGCGACGCCCAGCGCGCGCAACTGGCCTCCGGCAGCCAGCGGCAGCACGGCCGGACCACCCGTCAGGGTGAACTGCACCTGCCCGGCGACGAGATCCGTCACGGACGGAGCAGTGCCGCGATAGGGCACGTGCACCGCCTCGAAGCCGGCGCGGTAGGCGAGATAAGCGCCGGCGATGTGGGCCGCACTGCCCTGCCCGCCCGAGCTGTAGTTGAGCTTACCGGGATTGGCCTTGGCGTAAGCCGCGAATTCCGCGAACGAGTTCGCCGGCAAGCCGGGATTGACGACCAGGATGTTGGGCACCATCGCGACCAGCGCCACCGGCCTGAAATCCCGGATCGGATCATAGGTCACATTGGCATAGAGCGCCGGATTGAAAGCCAGCGTGCCGATATGCCCCATCATCAGGGTGTGGCCGTCCGGGTCGGATTTCGCGACCTGCGTGGCCGCGATCATGCCGCCGGCGCCGGGGCGGTTCTCGATGACGAAGCCCTTGCCGGGAATGCTGCGCTCGAGCCGGCTGGCGATCATCCGCGCCAGCAGATCGGTGCTGCCACCCGGCGTGAAGGGCACCACCAGCCGGATGATCTGCGTCGGCCAGGCGGCCTGCGCCCGAACCGGCGAAACGGTTGCCACGGCCGTCACGCCGAGCCCTGCCAGAACGGCACGGCGATCGATCACGGACCCGCCTTTCGCCGTGTCGCACGCGCCCATCGCTCAGTTCTCCCTCGCCTGGACCCGGGCGCCGCGCTGCTGACTTTCAGCGACGGCATAGGCCAGGCCGGGCTCGAGCCCAGCCGCAGCCAGCATCTCGCCGGCCTCGCGCATTTCGGCCGCCCGGCGGATACCATGGGTCGCGACACGCTCGCGCATGTCGGCCGCAAGCGCGTGGAAGTCGATCGACGGGAAGGTCGCATTCAGGCTGGCAAAGACCTGATCCTTGACGTCCCAGGTTTCGCAGGAGGCGGCGCAGTCGACCATCAACGCCTCCAGACCCTTGATGACGATGCTGCGGCAAAGCTTCATCGCCGAGGCCCGCCCATAAACCTCGGAAACCGCGGTCAGGTTCATGCCAAGCGCGTTCAGCGTGAGGGAGAGCGCCTGGGCTTGCGGACCACCCGCCAGGATCGGCACCGCGATGCCAGGCTTGCGCACCGGCGCCATCACCGCGGCCTCGACATAGTGAGCGCCGCTCGCCTGGATGCTCGCCGCCGCGCGCTGCTTGGTCGAAGGCGCAGCGGAATTGACATCGACCAGGATCTGGCCCGGCTCCAGCCAGATGGCTGCCTCGATGGCAACGGCCTCCGCGCGATCGGCGGTCACCGCCGAGAAGATGATCTCGGCGCCCGCGCAAGCCTCCTGAAGCGACGCTGCCCGGCTGACGCCGATCTCGGTCGCAGCCGTCTCGATCGCCTTGCCGGACGCTGCGCCGAACAGGAGATCATAGGCGCAGATGTGCAGGCCGCCTTGCGCGAGCAGCCCGCGCGAAAAAACCTGGCCGACTTCGCCAAATCCGATGAATGCGATCGCCGCCGGCCTTGAGCCCAGCATCGGCCGTCCCCGCGCTTACGTTTCCTTGATCCCGCGAGGACGGTGCCCTTAAGTCATTCTGTCATCAAATGATAAGAATGCAGCGATTGATTACTTTCGTGCATCCTTATCCTGGATGCTGCGCTTCAGTTCGGCACCGATCAGACCCAGGAGCTCGCGCGCGGCAGGGCGCAGCGGAGGGCCTTTTCGCGTGACGATCCCCAACGTGCGCGTAACGCTCGGCGAACGCAGGGGGATGGCGACGAGGTCTCCGGCATCGACGGCATCGAGCGCGAGCTGCGGCACGATGGCGTAGCCGATCGCCGCCCGCACGAGGCTGACCGCCGTGATCACGCGCTGGACCTCGTAGCGCCAGGTCAGCGTCTCGCGACGGGAGCCCAGCGCATCGTCGATAAGGATTCGATTGCCTGTCTCGGCGCTGATCCGCACGAGCGGAAGACCCTGGAGCTGGGCCCAGCTCAGCGACTCCGCCTCCGCCAACCGCATGCTGCGATGGCAGACGAGAACGAAGGGCTCCTTCACCACCGGCTTGAGTTCGAGGTCCCAGCGATTGGCGGCAACGATGGTCACGCCGAACTCGGCCTGCCCGGACTGCACCTTGTCAGCGATCTCCGAGGCCGAATTGTCGTGCACCCTGACGCGCACGGCCGGGTGGCTGCGCGCGAACTCAGCGATCACCGACGGCATGCAGTGCACTGCGATCGTCGGCAGGCAACCCACCGAGACCTCGTCACTGCCGTCACCGCCATCGACGCGCGCCTCATCGATGGCCGCGCCCAGCTCCTCGAAAATCTTTCGGGCGCGCGGCAGGAGCGCGGAACCTGCGGACGTCAGCGAGACCTGCCGCGTGGTGCGCAGCAGCAGGCTGGTGCCCAGCGATTCCTCGAGCTTGCGGATACGGTGGCTCAGCGCGGTTTGGGAGAGGTTGAGATGCGAGGCCGCCGCATGAAAACTGCCGCGCTCGGCAATACTGACGAAGGCCTGCAGGCCCAGCACGTCCCCCCTCACCTCTGCACCCCTGTCCCAACAAGACGCTCGTCGCGCCAGCAACTTCGGGGCTGGACCACGTCTTGGCAAGCGGCGGGGCGGCCTTGCTTCCCAGCACCGGTCCGCGTTTGCGGCGCTTGCCGGCAAGTCGAGCCCCGAGGGTCATTTGATCCGCAAGCCGCTGCGTGAGATTATCGCGCCGGAACAGGAGCGCGAAGCGATGAGCCTTCAGCCTCTCCTCGCCTCGTCACGTGCCGAGCAACTGTGCTTCGGCCAGTTCCGCCTTGACCTCGACGCCGGCCAACTCCTGCGTCACGGCGACGAGATCTATCTCCGTCCCAAGACATTCGCGGTGCTGCGGCACCTGCTTGAGAATGCAGGGCGCCTCGTCAGCAAGGACGAGCTGTTCGCGGCGGTGTGGCCGAAGCTGGCAGTGACGGACGATGTTTTGGTCCAGAGTATCAGCGAACTCCGCAGTGCATTGGCTCCCGATGGCGCGGTGATCATCAGGACCGTCCCGCGGCGAGGCTATCGCGTCGATGTGGCTGTCCTATCGGACCGCACCCGCGCGAGCGTCGCCCACGGCGCGCTCTCAAGCCCGCCTCAGGCTGCACCGCCATCTCGCCTTGCCCGTCCTCGGCTCATGCGCGTCTCGGTCGCCATGGCGATCGGGATCTCTGTTGCCGGCTGGGCGCTCTACGCCGCACCGCTGAGTTCGCTGCTGCGCGCCCCCGTCGAGGTCTCCAGGGTTTCGGGGCGACCGGGGATCGCGGTCCTTCCTTTCAGCGGCGACGACAATGCCGGCAGCCACTTCGTCGATGGCATCACGCAGGATGTGATCGCCGCGCTCGGCCGCTTTCCGGCGCTGACCGTGATGTCCTGGAATGCGGTGGAGTCTCATCGTCGCGGGACGTCGCCAAAGCGCGTCGCCCAGGCCCTGGACGTCGTGTATCAGGTGGAGGGCAAAATCGTGCAGGCGGCGGACCGGCTGCAGGTGAATGCGCAACTCGTCGATGCGGCCGGTCGCATCCTCTGGTCGGGCCAGTTCGACGAAGCGAAGTCCGATGTCTTCTCGCTGCACAGGAAGATTGCCGGCGCGGTCGCAGGTGCGCTCGCGGCACGCGTGGCGCAAGCCGAGCAGCGGCGCGCGCTGGAGCGCCCGACGTCGAGCCTCGAAGCCTATGATCTGGTGCTGCGCGCGCGCCCCCTGCTGCAAGCCCCATCGCGGGCCGGCACTGCGCGGGCGCGCGAGCTCTTGCGGCACGCGCTCGACCTGGACCCGCGCTATGCCGGCGCGCACGCGGCGCTCGCCGAAAGTCACTATACCGACCTGTCGATGGGCTGGGCTCAATCGCCTCCGGCCGCACTTGCCCGGGCAGAGGAAAGCGCCCGGACGGCCTTGAGCCTCGATCCGGCACAGGCATCGGCCCGGATAGTTCTGGGACGCATCCACATCCTGAACCGGCGCTACGAGCAGGCCGAGACAGAGCTCGCGCTCGCGACCGAGATCAACCCCAGCGACGCGCAGGCTCTCGGCGGGCTCGGCAATCTGCTGACCTGGCTTGGGCGCGGCGATGCGGCCATCGAAGCGCTGGAGCTGGCGCAACGCATCGACCCGCAGTTGGGCTCGATCGATCGCTTTGCGCTCGCCCTGGCCTATTACTCCAGGCATCGCTATGACGACGCCGTCGCGCAGGCCGAACTTAATCTCCAGTCTGCCAGGGATGCGCATTTCAACCTGCCGATCCTGGCCGCAGCCTATGCCCAGAAGGGCCGGGTCGACGACGCCGACCGCGTCGCGGCGTCGCTGCGTCGGCTGGATGCGAGCCTGAACCTGCTGGGGTTCGGCACGAAATTCCTCAGACCCGACGATCTCGCCCATCTACGCGACGGCCTGCGCAAGGCACGGCTCCAACCGGGCTGAGATCGGCTGGACGCACGCGAGCTCACTGCTTCAGCGCGATGGCGCAGCTTGCCAGTTGCGGCCCGCTCTTTCGGTGTTTCCAGCCAGTTCCTGGCGGAAGCGCTCGACACCCACCGGCAGGGCGAAAATGTAGAGCTTGCCCTCGCTGACCATCCAGTTCTCGGGGTTGCCCTCGACGAACTCGCCGCGCGCGAGAGCCATGGCGCAGTAGTTCTCGAATTGCGGCGCGTAGCGGGCTGGTTCGCTCTTGAACATTTCGCGATGATCGGCGCGCGCAAAGCGGAAGAGATGCCCGTCCCAGCGATATTCGAAGGCGCTCGATCCCGGTGTCGCCTTGCTGATCGTGAAATAGGCGACGGGATCGTAACCCTTGATCGCGAGCGGCACGTCCGCTTCCGCATGAACCCCGGTTGCCGCAATGCCGGGCCAGGTAGCAAGGCCGATCAATCGGAGGCATCCGCGTCGCGTCAACGCTTCCATGTCTCACCTGCCCACGCCCCCGCATGAACCACGGGGCAGACTCTAATCCTCGAACGCGCGTTGCCAAGCGCATTTTCGGGAGGATTTCGGTCCGCTTTCGTGACGCGGTTCCGTGATCTCCGCATCGTCCACGTCAACGGCGCATGGGCACGGCCCGGCGTCGTGGCAACCGCAAAGGAGATGCCGATGTCACCGTCCACCTTTCGCCGGCGGCTTACGATCCTGCTGCCGCTCGCAATCTTCGCCTTCATCCAGCCCGCGAGTTCGCAGCCGAAATTCGAGATCAAACCCGTGGCCGAAATCAAGCTGAAACGCCTGCCCGAAGGGCCGCTCTACTGGCGAGTCGAGACCCTCCCGACATTGGCGGCCGCGAAAGCAGCTGCGAGCGAATCCTCGATCGCTGCCGAGGTCTCGGGCAAGGCCTGGTTGTTCACGCTCGCGCAGAAAGGCGGTGCGACGCCCCATGCGACGAAGGTCACCGAGATCGGCCCTGTTTCGGTGATCGCGGCCCCGGAATATCTGCTCCGGATCAACCAGGCGGGCGGCCCGCCGGGCACCAAGACCCCTGTGCACTCACATCCGGGCTCCGAGGCTTTCTACGTGCTGACCGGGCGCCTGGGGATGAGGACCAGCCATGGTGTCATGCATGCCGATGCCGGCAAGACGATGAACGGTGGCCATGCGGACATGGCGATGGAGGTCTTCAGCGCAGGCACAACCGATCTCGACCAGATCGTGTTGTTCCTTGTCGATGCGACCCGGCCGTTCTCCTCCCCCGCGACGTTCGACTGAGCCCCGGAGCCACACACGGCCTCGGTCGGGCGCGCGGTTTCTGCGCTCGAGCGAGGTTGCCTCACCGGGGGCCCATCGACCTGATGGCTTGGCCGTTTCTCTGTCGGGGAGTAGCATCCGGCGATGTTAGGAGGCTGGCAAGGAGGCTGATATGACCTCATGCTTCACTGTCCATGACGCGTCTGGCTACGAACAGCTTATGGGCCGCTGGAGCCGGCGGCTGGCTCCGCTCTTCGTTGATTTCGCGGGTGTCGCCGATGGCGACAAGGTTCTCGATGTCGGCTGTGGCACCGGCAGCCTGACCTTCACCCTGGCCGGGATGGCCGGCCTCGCCGAGATCGCGGCGATCGACTACTCGCCTGTCTTCGTCGAGGCGGCGAGCCGCCGCAACAGCGACCCGCGTATCCATATCAGCCAAGCGGATGCGTGCGAGCTTCCCTTCGCTGATGGAAGTTTCGACCGCGCCTTCGCGCTACTCGTACTCCATTTCGTTCCGCAGGCAGGCAAGGCCGTCGCCGAGATGCGCCGCGTGGTGCGGTCCGGCGGCACAGTCGCCGCCGCCGTGTGGGATCATCTCGGCGGCATGCCGGGCATGCGGATGACGATCGATACGGTCGCGGCACTGAGCGAGGGCGGCCGCCAGTTGCGCAACCACTACAACTTCCAGCCGATGACCCAGCCGGATGAAATGAAGCGCAGCTTCGTCGAGCAGGGCCTCCAAGGCGTCACGGGCACCGAGTTGATGATCCGAATGGAATACCGGGACTTCGACGACTACTGGGCCCCCATCGCCGCAGGCGAAGGACCGCTTGGAAAGTTCATCGCAACACTGGACGCGGCCGAGACGCAGCGAACCGGCCGGGCGGTGCGGGACGCCTATGAAGCGGGCCGGCCGGATGGTCCACGATCTTTCGTCAGCGTCGCCTGGGCTTGCCGCGGAACCGTTCCGTGATCGGGGATGCCGCGCTCCCTGTCGATGTGAAACGCGCAGAAGTGCGGGGCCAGGCTGGCAGGCCGATGTCAAATTGACACCAGGGCGTCCTTGATCCAGTCCGCCCGGCAAGGCCCGAACGTCGAGCTGCAGAGTCCCCAGGCCGGGCAACCGGACGACCTCTGCGGAGTCGAAAAGGGGCTGACTGCCAGTAGAAGGATGATCCTGGGGCCTCGTGCCGTGCTCGCCCTGCTGGCAGTCAATTTCGGATCAGGCTGATGGGGCCAAGACCGCACCGGGCTCGTTCACAGCCTTGGCGTCATCATCGCCCGGTAGAGCGCCGGCAGAATGGGCGGCCCCGGTGGGAGTCAACGGTCCAACCCCGCCGTCGCTCGTCACGCTCACATTGCCTACATCCGGCATGCTGGAACGAAAAAGCCCGGGCAAGCCCGGGCTTCTTTGTACCACGTCAGCGGGAGGTGGCCTCTCCAGCGAAACGAGGCTAGCGCCTCATTCCCACTCGATTGTGCCGGGCGGCTTGCTGGTCACGTCGTAGACGACGCGGTTGATGCCCTTGACCTCGTTGATGATGCGGGTCGCGGTGCGGCCAAGGAAGGCCATGTCGTAGGGGTAGAAATCGGCTGTCATGCCGTCGACCGAGGTCACGGCGCGCAGGGCGCAGACATGGTCGTAGGTACGGTGGTCGCCCATCACGCCGACGGTCTTCACCGGCAGCAGCACCGCAAAAGCCTGCCAGATCACGTCGTAGAGGCCCGCCTTGCGGATCTCGTCGAGATAGATCGCGTCGGCCTTGCGCAGGATGTCGAGCTTTTCCTTGGTGATCTCACCGGGGCAGCGGATCGCGAGGCCGGGGCCCGGGAAGGGATGGCGGCCGACAAAGGCTTCCGGCAAGCCGAGCTCGCGACCGAGCACGCGGACTTCGTCCTTGAAGAGCTCGCGCAGCGGCTCCACGAGCTTCATCTTCATGCGCTCGGGCAGGCCGCCGACATTGTGGTGCGACTTGATCGTCACCGAGGGGCCGCCGCTGAACGAGACGCTCTCGATCACGTCGGGATAAAGCGTGCCCTGCGCCAGAAAATCGGCGCCGCCGAGCTTGCGGGCCTCCTCGTCGAACACCTCGATGAAGAGGCGGCCAATGGTCTTGCGCTTGGCTTCCGGGTCGGCGCCGCACTTGGCGAGCTCGGTGAGGAAAAGCTCTTCGGCTTCAACGTGAACCAGCGGGATGTTGTAGCTGTCGCGGAACAGCTCCACGACCTGCACGGCTTCGGCCTCGCGCATCAGGCCGTGGTCGACGAAGACGCAGGTGAGCTGGTCGCCGATCGCCTCATGGATGAGGACCGCAGCCACGGCCGAGTCGACGCCGCCCGACAGACCGCAAATCACGCGGCCGGTGCCGACCTGGTCCTTGATCTTCTTCTGCATCTCGGCGCGATAGGCCGACATGCTCCAGTCCGGCTTGCAGCCGCAGATCTCGACCACGAAGTTGCGTAGCAACTTGCCACCATCGGGCGTGTGCACGACCTCGGGGTGGAACATGGTCGTGTAGCGCCGGCTCTCCTCGTCCGTCGCGACCGCGAAGGGCGCGTTTTCCGAGGTCGCCTTGACCGAGAAGCCCTTGGGCAACTGCGTGACACGGTCGCCATGGCTCATCCAGACCGGGTGGCGCGAGCCCTTCTCCCACACCCCGGCGAAGAGCGCCGAGGGAGCGACGATCTCGACATCGGCGCGGCCGAATTCGGCGGCGTGCCCGCCCTCGACCTTGCCGCCGAGCTGATGAGCCATGGTCTGCTGGCCATAGCAGATGCCCATCAGCGGGATGCCGGCGCCGAAGACGGCCTCGGGAGCGCGCGGGCTGCCCTCGTCGGGGACCGATGCGGGGCCACCGGAGAAGATCACGCCCTTCGGCTGCAGCCGTTCGAACGCCTCAGCCGCAGACTGGAACGGAGCGATCTCGCAATAGACGCCAATCTCGCGGACGCGCCGCGCGATCAGCTGCGTGACCTGCGAGCCGAAGTCGATGATGAGAATGGAGTCGTGAATGTTTTCGGTTGTCATCGCGCTCGGTTAATGGATCACGCGCGAGCGCGCAACGCTCCGCTCACGATTCCGCCAAGCGCTCCACGCAAGCGAGGTAGAAACCATCGGTTCCAGTGCGGCGCGGCGAGAGCTGCAGGCCGTGGATCGTCGCGCACAGCGCCAAGCCCGCAAAACCGTCGCCAGCGCCTCCGAGCACGTCCGCGACCGGAACGACCCTGAAGTTGGGGTGCTTCGCCAGGAAGCCTTCCAAGGCCGCGTCATTCTCGTCGGGCAGCATCGAGCAGGTGATGTAGGCGATGCGGCCGCCTGCCTTCACCAGCTTCGCCGCGCGCGCCAGCACCTCGGCCTGATCCTTGACCCGCTCGGCGAGCGCGCCGGGACGCACACGCCACTTCGCATCGGGATTGCGGCGCCAGGTGCCCGAGCCCGTGCAGGGCGCATCGACCAGCACGAGATCGACCTGTCCGGCGAGATCGCTCAGGGGCTCATGGCCGCGCGAGCGGGGTATGCGGATCTCGACATTCGTCGCGCCCGAGCGCGCCAGACGCTCATGCAATGGCGCGAGGCGACGGCTGTCGAGGTCGGTGGCGAACAGGCGGCCCTCATTGGCCATGAGCGCGGCGAGAGCGAGCGTCTTACCCCCTGCCCCGGCGCAGAGATCGACGACGGTCTGGCCGGGCCGTGCGCCCGCCAGGATCGTCACGAGTTGCGAGCCTTCGTCCTGGACCTCAAAGCCGCCGGCGAAGAAGCCGGGCTCGGTCTGCAACGACGGTCCGCGCCCATCGGGGCCGGGCTGGAAGCGCAGCGCATCCGGCGACAGGGCACCGGCCTCCGGTGCGAGATGCTCGAGATCCTGCAGCAGGGTGTCGCGGTTCGTCTTCAGGCGGTTGGCGCGGATGTCGATCGGCGCGCGATCGGCCAGGGCCCGCCCCTCTTCGATCGCCTCCCGGCCGAAGCCGGCCGCGAAAGCCGGCCAGAGCCATTCGGGAACATCCGCCAGCACCCAATCCGGCGAGCCGTCGAGCGAGAAGGCGGTCAGGCGCTCGCGCTCCTCGTCGGTCAGTGGCGACGGCGCGTGGTTCTCTCCCGAGCACAGGGAGGAAATCTCGGCGACGTCCATCGCGCGCAGATGCGCGAGCATGCCCAGCACCAGCGCGCGCGGCGTCTCGGACGCCATCGCGTAGGCCGAGGACGAGCGCACCCGCAGCGCGTCATAGACCAGCGTCGCCACAGCCGCACGATCCTTGGAACCGGCGAAGCGGCGCGACAGGCCCCAGTCCTTGAGCGCGTCGGAGGCGGGCCGGCGGCGCTGGATGAGATCTTCAAGCACCTCGATGGCGGCGCTGATGCGAGCGGCTGGCGTCATGTCATGGTTCCGGTCGGGCGCCACGTCACGTGACACAATTTCGGCGATCTGATGCCACATCTTGCCACGCAGGGCGACACCACATCGACTGCTGTCGGGAGTTCCTTGCCATGAAAGCCCTGATTTCGATCACCTTTGCCGTGCTGGCGGCCGTTTTGGTCAGTGGCTGCGTCGAAAATGACACCATGCATGTCGGCTCGATCCTGAGCCCGCCATCGGCCTCCGCCACGGCCTCTGCCACCGACGATACCGCAGCGGCCCGAAAATACATGGAGACACGCACCTTCTGAGTCGCGGGACGCGCCGATCTGACCGCGCGACCGCCTGATGGCGCTGCCGCGCGGCAAGACGATCGATCACATCTCCGCGAATACCGTGCGTTGCTCAACACATGAGCAAAGAGGCTGGCAGGGAAAGCACCAGCTTGACCTAACGATCAGGCTGGCAGAAAGACGGTTTCCGTATGCCCCTCCGGCAATAAGGTCCCTATTCATGCTCCGCGCCAGCCAAATCGTCGTTGCAAGCCTGCTCGCCATCTCTCTCGCCGCCTGCGCGACGCAAGCTCCCGACCTGACGCCGCCGCCCGCCAAGCGCCTCGACGCCAAGTCCACGCTCGAGGGCGCCCCGCGCCGCTGAGGCCTCGCCTTCGCTGCGGACGGTCGGCGATCCCTCGCCGCATCCGCAGCCGATAGGTCACCAGGCTGTCATGGGGTATGATCAAGGTCGCGCCGAAATCGATGCAACCTTGGATCGGACAGGCCATGAAGACGACTCTCCTTTCGACTACCGCTTTGCTCGCGTGCCTGGCCGGCACCGCTCTCTCCGATCCGGCGTCGGCCCAGACGGCGGTGCCAACGCTTTCCGGCCAGAAGGCTCTGATCGTCGCGCATCGCGGCGCCAGCGGGTACCGGCCCGAGCACACCATCGAGGGCTACAAGCTCGCAATCGAGATGGGCGCGGACTTCATCGAGCCCGATCTGGTTTCCACCAAGGACGGCGTCCTGATCGTGCGCCACGAGCCGATGCTCAGCGGCACGACAGACGTCGCAGACAAGCCCGAATTCGCCAGCCGAAAGCGCGTGCGCAAGATCGACGGCGTCGATACCGATGACTGGTTCGCCGGCGATTTCACCTTGGCGGAAATCAAGACGCTGCGCGCCAAGCAGGCATTTGCCGATCGCGACCAATCGCATAACGGCAAGTATCTGATCCCGACCTTTCAGGAGGTGATCGACCTCGCCAAGACCGAAAGCACCCGCACCGGGCGCACCATCGGTATTTACCCCGAGACCAAGCACCCGATCTTCCACGCCGCGATCGGGCTTGCGCTCGAGGACCGGCTGCTCGACGTACTCAAGGCTGCCGGTTGGACCGAGAAAACCGCGCCTGTCGTGATCCAGAGCTTTGAGACAGCCAATCTGAAATATCTGCGTAACAGGACGCAGTTGCGCCTCGTCCAGCTCGTCGATGGCGATGGTGTCGACAAGGATGGCAAGGTCACGCTCGCGGCGCCCTTCGACCGTCCCTATGACTTCGCGGTGACCGGTGACAAGCGGACCTTCCAGGACATGGTCTCTGCCGACGGCCTCAAGGAGATCGCGACCTACGCGGACGGCATCGGTCCCTGGAAGCCGTATATCCTGGCCGGCAAGCAGGTCATCGGTACGGACGGCAAGCCACAGGATCTGAACAAGGACGGTGTGATCGACGAGCGCGACCGCGTTCTCGGGGAGCCGACCGACGTGGTCAAGAACGCCCATGCCGCCGGGCTTGTGGTGTTCACCTGGACGTTTCGCAGCGAGCCCAAGCGCCTGACCTCCGATTTCAAGAATGATCCGGCAGCCGAATACAAGGCGTTCCTGGCGCTTGGTATCGACGGCCTGTTCTCGGATTTTCCTGACCAGGCCGTGAAGGCGCGCGACGGCAAGTAGGTTTTACGCCGTCGGCACGTCGGCCAGTCGGTGATCGCTTAACGGCGATAACGCCGCGCCAAATTCAACAATCCGCGCGGCGGATCGGCCAGCATGACGTTGCAGTTGAGCAGCGATTGCCAAAATATCAAGAAAAAGCCCGTTTCGCGTGACGCGAAACGGGCTCAATCTGTTGGTCGGATCATGCCCGATCAGTCGCAAACGCGCTCGGTACGGCGGATTTCGCCACGGGGCGTTTCGCGGGTGGTCGTGATGGTACGGCAGTCGCCACGATCCCGAACGCGGTAGTAGCGGTCCCGATCGCGGGCGCGGTCCTCGCGGCGTATCTCCCGGTCGACGGCTCGTTCACGCGGCGAGCGCGGATCAACCTCCACACCTCCGGGGCCGACACTGATCGATTGCGCGTAGGCGCCGCCAGTCGTGATGAGGGCGGCCAGTAAAGCGGGAATGAAAGGCTTCATGGTGGGTTCCTCCAATCTGGCGGAGAAACCCGTTATGGCCAGCATTGTTCCAGCGCCGCCCAACTCATCAATGCGTTACTTGGCGGTGAAGCCCAGGAACATGCCTGTTCTCAAGGCGATAGTTGGCACAGACAGCAGCCCGATTTTCTCATCATCGGGCCGGGTCACCGCGACCCGCGCGGCCATGCGTGGTGACCGGGAGCGTCGCGTTATCGCCGCCCCCGGGCTACTGGGAGCTTCAGTGCAGGATTTGGCTCAGGAAGAGCTTGGTGCGCTCGTGCTGCGGGTTCTTGAAGAAGGCATTCGGCTCGTTCATCTCGACGATCTGGCCGGCATCCATGAAGATCACGCGGTCGGCGACCTGACGGGCAAAGCCCATTTCGTGCGTGACGCAGAGCATGGTCATGCCTTCGTCGGCGAGCGAGACCATCGTGTCGAGCACCTCCTTGACCATCTCCGGATCGAGCGCCGAGGTCGGCTCGTCGAACAGCATGATCTTGGGGCTCATGCAGAGCGAGCGCGCAATCGCCACGCGCTGCTGCTGGCCGCCCGAGAGCTGGCCCGGGTACTTGTGGGCCTGCTCGGGTATCTTGACGCGCGTCAGATAGTGCATCGCGATCTCTTCAGCGTCCTTCTTGGGCATCTTGCGAACCCAGATCGGCGCCAGCGTCAGATTGTCCAGGATCGTCAGATGCGGGAACAGGTTGAAGTGCTGGAACACCATGCCGACGTCGCGGCGGATTTCGTCGATCTTCTTGAGGTCGTTGGTCAGTTCGGTGCCGTCAACGATGATCTGGCCCTTCTGGTGCTCTTCCAGACGGTTGATGCAGCGGATCATCGTCGACTTGCCCGAGCCCGAGGGGCCGCAGATCACGAGCTTCTCGCCGCGCTCGACCTTGAGGTTGATGTCGCGCAGGACGTGGAACTCGCCGTACCATTTGTTGACGCCGATCATCTCGACGGCGGTCGGGGTGTTCAGCGAGGTCACCTTCAAGGCGCTGGGACGGCTCGCGGCGGTGGTCTGTGCCATGGTCATGATTGATAGTCCCCTTAACGCTTTTGACCGGCGGCGAGCCGCTTCTCGACCGAGATCGAGTAGCGCGACATACCCCAGCAGCACAAGAAATAGAAGATTGCGGCGAAGGCATAGCCTGTCGCGCGGGTGGTCGGCGTCGCCCAGGTCGGATCGACGAGCGTCGCCTCGATGGTGCGCAGGAAGTCGAAGATGCCGACGATCGTGACCAGCGTCGTGTCCTTGAACAACCCGATGAAGGTGTTGACGATGCCCGGGATGACGATGCGCAGCGCCTGCGGCAGGATGATCAGCCGCATCATCTGCCAGTAGCCGAGCCCGAGCGACATCGCGCCCTCGTACTGGCCCTTCGGAATGGCCTGCAGGCCACCACGAATGACCTCCGCCATGTAGGCCGCCGCAAAGAGTGCGACGCCGATCAGCGGCCGCAGCAGGCGGTCAGGCGAATATTCCTGAGGCACGAAGAGCGGCAGCATGGTGTTGGCCATGAACAGCACCGTGATCAACGGCACGCCGCGCACGATCTCGATGAACACCACCGAGAGCAGCTGGATGATCGGCAGCTTCGAGCGCCGGCCGAGCGCCAGCACCACACCGAGCGGCAGCGAGAACACGATGCCGACCGCCGCGATCAGGAAGGTCACCATCATGCCGCCCCAGAGCCCGGTGTCGACGCGGGGGAGACTTGCGGTGTCGGCCAGGATTGCGATCAAGCCGAAGACGACGAGCGAGAGCAGCAGCAGGCGCTTGGGTCGATGGAAGCGCTGCCACGGCGGCAGGGCCTCCTCGACCGCCAGGAAGGCCGGCCCGAGCCAGAAGCGCGCCAGCCCAGGAGCGAAGGAGAGCACGAGGTAGACCACCATCAGCGCGATGGTGATCAGGATGAGCCAGCGCAGGAAACCTTCGGCGGTGGCGCCGCCGAGGAGGAGCACATAGGCGCTGATCGGCAGCAGCACGAAGAAGTAGAAGAACCCGACCTTCTTCAGCGGCACCCTTTCCCACAGCAGCCAGACGACGCCGAGCGCGAACATTGCGAAGACGATGTTGACGCGCCAGCGCTGCGGGATCGGATAGGAGCCATAGACGAAGTACTGGAAACGGTCGGCGATATAGGCCCAGCAGGCGCCGACCGGACGGCCGACCTTGTCCGCCAGGCAGGCATCGCGGTTGGTGCCGCTCCAGACCGCGTCGATGAAGTAGAACTTCACCAGTTCCGGCACGGTGGTCACGACGAAATAGACGCAGACCAGCGTCATCAACGTGTTCACCGGCCCGGAAAACAGGTTGGCGCGGATCCAGGCGACGGGCCCCGCGACGGATAGCGGCGGCGTCTCCTGCTGCAGCGTCTCCTTGCGGACGAAGGCGAATTTGGCGTTCTCGAGTGTTGCGTCGGTCATCGTGGCGCCCTCACCGTTCCACCAGCGCCATGCGCTTGTTGTAGATATTCATGATGAAGGAGGTGACGAGCGAGATGGTGAGATAGACCGCCATGGTGATGGCGACGACCTCGACCGCCTGCCCGGTCTGGTTCAGCACCGTGCCGGTGAAGACCTGGACGAGATCGGGATAACCGATCGCGACGGCAAGCGAGGAGTTCTTGGTCAGGTTGAGGTAGTTCGACGTCAACGGCGGGATGATCACGCGCATCGCCTGCGGGATGACCACAAGCTTCAGCGTCGGCCCGGCACGCAATCCGAGCGCGTTGGCGGCCTCGGTCTGCCCCCTCGACACGGCGAGAATGCCGGCGCGCACGACCTCGGCGATGAAGCCCGCTGTGTAGGTCGTCAGACCCAGCAGCAGCGCCACGAACTCGGGGAAGATCTGGATGCCGCCGCGCAGGTTGAAGCCGGCGAGCTCGGGATAGACGAAGGAAACAGGGCGGCCGGTCGCGAAATAGACCAGCAGCGGCAGGCCGATGATCAGGCCCAGCGCGGACCAGCCAATCGGGTACTGCCGGCCTGTCGCCGCCTGCTGCTTGTGCGCCCAGGCGCGGAACGCCAGCCAGACCACGATGCCGATGACGAACGCCCAGATGATCAACCCGCCATTCGGGCCGAGGTGCGGATCAGGCAGATACAGGCCGCGATTGTTGAGCAGCGCGCCGGCGGGAAGGGAGATGGAGTCGCGCGGGTTCGGCAGCGGCTTCAGGACCGCGTTGTACCAGAAGAACAGCTGCAGAAGCAGCGGCAGGTTGCGGATGACCTCGACATAGATCATCGCGAGCTTGGACAGGACCCAGTTTGGCGAGAGCCTTGCGACGCCGACGAAAAAGCCGAGGAAGGTCGAGAGCACAATGCCGATCGCGGCGACCAGCAGGGTGTTCAGCAGGCCCACATAGAAGGCCTCGCCATAGGTCGAGCCCGAGGCGCTGAAGGGAATGAGCTTCTGATTGACGTCGAAGCCCGCAGCGTTGTGCCAGAAGCCGAAGCCGGAGGCGATCTTCTGGGCGCGCAGGTTCTCGATGGCGTTTGAGGCCGCCGAACAGATCAGGAAGCCGACGATCGCAAGCAACGCGAACTGATAGACATAGCCCCTGATCTTGGGATCGTAGAGCAGCGAGGCTTTGCCCGGCTGCACTGTCTCGGTCGGAATTGTCGACACTTGTACGCCCTTCTTGTCGTCTGGTTCAGCCGACGATCCGACGGTGGCCGTTCAGGCTCTGAGCCGGAGGTCGCGTCTTCGTCTGAGTGCGATCCAAAAAACCCTGTGGCGCAAGCCCGCGAGCTTGCGCCACAGAACGCTTAGTTCAGCGGATCGGGGGAGCGTATTGCAGGCCGCCTTTTGTCCACAGCGCGTTTTGGCCGCGCGCGATCTTCAGCAGCGAGCCGGTGCCGACATTGCGCTCGAAGGATTCGCCGTAGTTTCCGACATGCTTGATGATGCGATAGGCCCAATCATTGGTCAGCCCGATCGCCTCGCCGTACTTGCCCTCGGTGCCGACCAGACGCTTGATCTCCGGGTTGTCGGATTTCAGCATCTCATCGACATTGGCCTTGGTGATGCCGAGTTCCTCGGCATTCAGCATGGCGTTGTGCGTCCATTTGACGATGTCGAGCCAGGTGTCGTCGCCATGGCGCACCGCCGGTCCGAGCGGCTCCTTGGAGATGATCTCGGGCAGGACGATATGGTCGGCAGGCACGCCCAGCTTCAAACGCTCGGCATAGAGGCCCGAGGAGTCCGTCGTGAAGGCATCGCAGCGACCGGCCTCATAGGCCTTGATCGTCTCGTCGGCGCTCGCAAAGGCCACGACTTCGTACTTCAGCTTGTTTGACCGGAAGAAGTCCGCGAGGTTGAGTTCGGTCGTGGTGCCCTGCTGCGTGCAGACGGAAGCGCCGGCAAGCTTCAGCGCGGAATCGACGCCGAGCTTCTTGCGGACCATGAAGCCCTGGCCGTCATAGTAGTTCACGCCTGCGAAGTTCAGGCCGAGCGAGGTGTCGCGCGACATGGTCCAGGTGGTGTTGCGCGACAACAGATCGACCTCGCCGGATTGCAGCGCGGTGAACCGATCCTTCGACGAAAGCGGGATGTACTTGACCTTCATGGGGTCGTTGAAGACCGCCGCCGCAATGCCCTTGCAGAGATCGACATCGAGGCCGCTCCACACGCCTTGGGCATCAGGGATACCGAAACCGGCCAGGCCGGGACCGACGCCACAGGTCAGCACGCCCTTGCTCTTGATCTGGGCGAGCAGCCCCCCCGTCTGTGCCTCGGCACTGCCGACGCCGACCGACGTTGCTGCAGCGACGAGCGCTGCGGCGAATAGCTTCTTCATTTTTTCTTTTCCCCTGTTTGGCGGAACGGGTTCATGCCCGTTCTCGTAACCTCTGCAAGTCCCGGACCAAGCCCCTGCCTCGGTCTATCCTCCTTTTTGCCTAGTAGGGTCCTGTCGAACCCCTTGAAATGAAACGAGCGCCGGGGTCACCGGCGCTCGCATCAGGTCTTAGCGGACCGGCGGTGCGTATTGCAGGCCGCCCTTGGTCCAGAGCGCGTTCTGACCGCGTGCAATCTTGAGCAGCGACCCGGCGCCGACGTTCTTCTCGAAGGATTCGCCGTAGTTACCGACATGCTTGATGATGCGGTACGCCCAGTCGGTGGTCAGGCCGATGGTCTCGCCGAACTTGCCCTCGGTGCCGAGCAGACGCTTGATCTCCGGGTTCGGCGACTTCAGCATCTCGTCGACGTTGGCCTTGGTGACCCCCAGCTCCTCGGCGTTGACCATCGCGAAGCCAACCCACTTCACCAGGTTGAACCACTGCGGATCGTTGTTGCGAACCGACGGTCCGAGCGGCTCCTTCGAGATGATCTCGGGCAGGACCATGTGGTCGTCGGGAGCAGTCAGCTTCAGGCGCTCGGCATACAGGCCCGAGGCGTCCGTCGTGAAGGCGTCGCAACGGCCGGCGTCATAGGCCTTGACCGTCTCGTCGGCCGAGGCGAAGGCGACAACCTCGTACTTCAGGTTGTTGGAGCGGAAGAAGTCCGCGAGGTTGAGCTCGGTGGTCGTGCCCTGCTGGGTGCAGACCGAGGCGCCCGACAGCTGCAGCGCGGAGGTGACGCCGAGCTTCTTGCGGACCATGAAGCCCTGGCCGTCATAGTAGTTCACGCCGGTGAACAGCAGGCCGAGCGACGTGTCGCGGGTCATCGTCCAGGTCGAGTTACGGACCAGAACGTCGGTTTCACCCGACTGCAGCGCCGTGAAGCGGTCCTTCGCCGAGAGCGGGATGAACTTGACCTTGGCCGGATCATTGAAGATCGCAGCGGCAATGGCGCGGCAGACATCGACGTCGAGGCCGACCCAGTTGCCCTGGGCGTCAGGCAGGCCGAAGCCGGCGAGGCCGGTGTTCGAACCGCAGTTCAGGATGTTACGCGACTTGATCTGGGCAAGGGTCGCAGGCGCCTGAGCCGATACCGCCGTGGCGGTGACCGCAAGGCCGAGGCCTGCGATCGCGGCTGCCAAAAACTTCTTCATAATGGATATCTCCCCGTTAAACGGCTCATCGACCAGATCAGGCATTCGGCGGTTTGCACCCTGCTTTCCAGCCGATTTTGATGCACAGATTTTAAGCGACGTGCCCCACTACGTCGATTGCCAGAGCCTCCGAGGAGCGTCAAGCGCATGACGCTTCGATGCAACGGCGCCCTTTTCACCCTCAACATCACATGCGAGTTTCAAGAGGGGGTCAAGCCTGACCTTCATCACTTGACCTCACTCGCAGCCCCGGATCCATGAAAAAGCTGTCCCCGCCTGATTTCGCTCGCCTGCGCGAGAAAACCCGTCTCGTTCTGGCCGGCCGCGACCCCGCCGACAGCTACGGCTTCGTCAATCCCGCCATCGTGCGCGGGTCGACCGTGATCTATCCGAACATGGAGGACTTCCTCGCGCGCAAGGCGCGCTACACCTATGGAACCCAGGGAAATCCCACGATTGACGCATTGATCGCGGCCCTGAACACCATTGAAGGCGGCGCCGGCGTTGTGGTCTGCTCGTCGGGCCTGCTCGCCTGCACTCTGCCGCTGCTGGCCACGCTGTCTGCCGGGGATCACCTTCTGGTGACCGACAGCGTCTACCGTCCGCAACGCAATTTCTGCGACAAGATGCTGCCGCGCCTGGGGATCGAGGTCAGCTATTACGATCCGGCAGTTGGCGGCGACATCGCCAAGCTGTTCAAGCCTAATACCAAAGTGGTGTGGACCGAGGCCCCTGGCTCCCAGACCTTCGAGATGCAGGACATCCCGGCGATCGTCGCCGCGGCGCATGAGCGCGACATCCTCGTGATCATGGACAACACCTGGGCGACGCCGCTGTACTTCGACAGCCACAAGCACGGCGTCGACATCTCGGTGCAGGCCGGGACGAAGTATTATGCCGGCCACTCTGACGTGCTGATCGGCACCGTCTCGATGCGTACGCCTGAACTCTACAAACAGGTTCGTGAAGCCTGGGACCTGCTCGGCGTGATCATCGCGCCCGAAGACGCCTTCCTGACGCTGCGCGGCATTCGCACCATGTCCGTGCGCCTGAAGGAGCAGATGCCGGCCGGCCTCGCCATGGCGCAGTGGCTGAGCGAGCGGCCCGAAGTCGCCCGCGTGCTGCACCCTGCCCTGCCGAGCGATCCCGGCCATGCCATCTGGAAGCGCGACTTCACCGGAGCCTCCTCGCTGTTTGCGATCGAACTCAAGCCGGTCGATCTGAAGGCGGTCGGCTCGATGCTGGACGGGCTGACCTTGTTCGGGATGGGCGCTTCGTGGGGCGGCTATGAGAGCCTCGCCCTGCCTTTCGACTGCAAGCCATACCGCACGGCAACGACGCCCGACTTCAAGGGGCCCACCATCCGCCTCCACATCGGGCTGGAGGATATCGAGGACCTCAAGGCCGACCTGGCCGCCGGTTTCGACAGGCTGCGCGCGGCGTCCTGACGCCGCCGACGGCTTGCACACGCCATTATCGCTCCGGGGCGCCTTCGAAAAGGGGCGAACCCGGACCCGATATGCTCAAACTGGTGCAGCGCTCGGGCGCGGCGCGCGCAGGGAGGCGTCGCGGACTTGCGCCCGGCCTCAGACCTTCCCGCGCGCCAGGGCCCGGTTCGCGCGCTTCTCGCGAAAGATCAGGACCATGTTGCGGGTGTAGATGATCATGGCCAGAGCCTGGCCCATAATGATGATCGGCTCGCGACGCACGATGCCGTAAATCAGCGTCATCAGCCCGCCGCCCAGCGAAAAGTACCAGAAGGACAGCGGCATGACCGAGCGCCCCTCCTTCTCGCTGGCGAGCCATTGCACCAGGAATCGCGCCGTAAAGAGCAATTGCGCGATGATGCCGAAGGCGAGCCAAAAGTCGAACTTCAGGATGAAGACGTCGTAGATGTAGTCGGAAACGGCATGGCCGATCGAGATGATCATCGGGTCGCCTCCGATACGATCTGCGGCACGCGCTTGCGGCGGCGGATCAGCCACCAGACGCCGACGAGGTCGAGGATACCGACCCAGAGCCGATCGAAGAAGCCATAATTCGAGACACCGGTCAGGCGCGGCCGGTCACGCACGTCGTGATGCACGACCTTGTAGCCCTCGCGGACCATCAACGCGGGCATGAAGCGGTGCAGCGCGTCAAAATAGGGCAAGGCGAGATAGGCCTCCCGGCGGAAGCATTTGAGGCCGCAGCCGGCATCGCGGGTGCCGTCCTTGAGCAGCCCGCCGCGGACACCGTTGGCGATGCGCGACTGGAGCTTCTTGAAGCCGGTATCCCTGCGCCCGACGCGCTGGCCCTGGACGAGGCCGGCCTGCATCCCCGCCTGCTGCAGCGCCTCGAACATGGCCGGCAGGAACGCCGGGTCGTTCTGGCCGTCGCCATCCAGCGTCGCAACGACCGCCGCGCGGGCATGGCGCACGCCGCTGCGCACGGCCGCGCTCTGGCCGCAGGACTGCGCATGCGTCACGATCCGCAGCCAGGGACGCGTCGCGGCGAGATTGCGCAAGGCCGAAGGCGTGCCGTCGCTCGAGCCGTCATCGACGAACACGACCTCGAAGCTGCCAAGCGCGGCGCAGGCGGTCTCGATGTCGGCCAGAAGCGGCGCGACATTGCCGACCTCGTTGCGGACAGGCACGACGACGCTGAGCATCGGCGGCGATAGCGTGGGTGTTTCGGTCAACTGAACATCATCCGGGAAAGCGGCGCGCAAACTGCGTCAGACCGGTCTGCAGGGCAAGATAGATTAAACGAACCGCGCGGCTTCAGGGCCGCACGAAGACAGCGATTTCGAGCTTGCGCCCGCCATTGAGATTGAAGCCGCTCAAGGTGGTCAGCAGGCGCGGCGTCAGAGAAGCCTGCGCGAGCCCGGCCTGGAAACCGGCCTCGAAGCGCTTCTCGACGAAGGCGATGCGGCAACCCGGCTGCGCCAGGAAAGCAGCGGCTGCAGCGCCGTCGGGCGCCATCGCCAGATCCGTCCCGGTCAGGAAGACGAGGCTGGGCTCGCGGTAGCCAACTGTGATGACCTTGGGATCCGGGCAGCCGGCCGCCTGGACTGCCGCGGCCAGACGGGGCGACAGCCGCAGCGACTGCAGGCTCTCCACGGAGAAGCCGTAGACTCCGAGGCCCAGCAGCAGGCTCGCCAGCACGCAACGCCAGAGAGCGCCGACGAAATCCTCGCGACGGAAGGCGCTGACCACGCGCCAGGCCACGACCAGCGCCAGGAGCAGCGCCGGCAGCGCGGCATAAGGCAGGGCGTGATCGAGCGTCCAGTTGCCGTAGAGAATGACGCCTATCAGGGCGAGCGGCACAACGAAGACGAGCGCCGCCGTCGAGACCGCGCCGGTACGGAACCGGTTGATGCCGCCGTTGATGACGGCCAGCAGCAGCAGCGCCGTGATCGCCGGATACAGCGGCAGCACATAGTGTGGCAGCTTGGTCGGGACGGCCTCGAAGACGATCCAGGAGGGGATGATCCAGGCCAGGAGGAACAGGATCTGCGGTTCGCGGCGACGCACCCAGGCGAAGGGCACAGCCATCGCCGCAAACGCGGCCGCCGGCCAATAGGTGCCGAAGAAGATCAGCAGATAGAGCCCGGGTGGCCCCCAGTGCTTCTCCTGGCCCTCGGCGACCTTGCCGAGCATGTCGTTTCCGACGCTCTCGGCGAAGAAGGAGCCGCCCGTCTTCCAGGCGATGGCCACGAACCAGGGCAGGACCACGATCAGGCAGATGAGCAGCCCCGGGCCGAAGCGCAGCGGCTTCAGCCAGCGGATGCTGCGCTGGCTCAGGCTCAGCACGATGATGGCGAGGCCCCAGATCATCGGGACGATCGGCCCCTTGATCAGCAGGCCGAGCGCAGTGGCACCCCAGAAGACCAGCCAGTTCCAGCGTGGTGGCACGAAGGCGAGCGAACGCGTCCAGTCGAGCCAGGCGCGGGCGAGCGCGCCCATCGACGCGACCGCGCAGGCCGCCAGCACCGCATCGGTCTTGGCGATCCGCGCCTCGACGCCCAGCAGCACGCAGCTCGCGATCAGGGCGGCGCCGAGCAATGCCAGGGGTCGGCTCAGGAAGGCGAGCAGCGCCCAATAGCTGAGCAGCACGGTCGCTATCGCGCCGAGCAGCGATGGCAGGCGATAGAGCCAGATCTGGGTGCGCGCCTGCGGCACGCCAAGCGCCTCGCCGGCCGAAACCGCGGCGCTCTGCAGCCAGTAGATGCCGACCGGCTTCTTGTGCCGGGCCTCCTGCTGGAAGCGGATATCGACGAAATCCCCGGTCTCCAGCATCTGCTTGGAGGCCTGGGCGAAGCGCGGCTCGTCACGGTCGAGCGGCTGCAACGTGACGAATCCCGGCAGGAACGCAGCTAGCGACAACAGCACAAGGAATGCGCAGGCGCGGGCATGGCTGGCGCTGGCCATGGCGGCGAGACGTTCGATCGCGGGCCTGAGCGAAACCATGGTCCATCCTCGCGGCCCGCCGGGGACCGCGCAAGTGAGTGCCGAAACGGCAGGGCGAGCGCCACCCCGTGCCGGGAGGCCACGGTGGCGGCGCGTTCGCCGGGGGAATGGCGAGCCTTTCGGGCGCGATCAAGGCGAGATGGCCCCAAACACCGCCGGCGCGGTTTACGCCGGCAGCCCTATCACCGCAAGCGGCGTGCCGCAGCACACGCCATGAGCCTGGGCGGCCAGGCGAAAAGGTACCGGAGTCTATGAGGCGAACGATGGCGAGGTCGTCAAAAAGCAAGCGGGCCAGAAGCCCGCTTGCTCGATGGTCGCATGGCGTCGCCGACTTCGCGCTTACACGACGTCGATCACGATGTGAGTGCCGACAAGTTGCACCCCACCCTGGCTCGCGGTGAGTTCGACGTCGAACTGACCGGCGGCGAGGGCATAGGGCTGGACGCCAGGAGCGGGGCTCGTGTCGATCATGTCCCGGAGGAACTCGACGCCGAAATTGACCGAGTTCTGCGACAGGCTTGGATTGACACCATCGGCATCCGCGACCACCGCCGCTGGAGCCCCGGTCGAGTCCACCCAGTTGAAGACGCCGGTGCTGGCGTCTCCTTCCAGCAGGAAGTCGCGATAGACCACGCCCGCGGATGGATCGGTATCGATACGCAGGACGAAGGCGTAGCTGGAGAGATTTTCGGCCGATCGCCCGTTCAGCCCTGTCAAAGCCGAAAAGTCGAGATCCCACTGAGCTGCAGTGAAGCCACCGCCTCCCGCAAGGCCACCGGCTGGGACGGTGTAATGCGTCGTCCCGTCCGCAGCGGTGCTGGCCGGCGCGATGTCGGCGCCATCATGCAGGCTGGCTTTCAGTCCCAGTTCGATACCAGCCCCTTCATGACGGCCGAGATTGAAACCGGTCGGAGCGTTTCCGCTGACAAGTCCCGTGCCCGCATCAAAGGCGAACCAGAGATTGCCCGAGCTATGCAGGCCCGCCGAATCCACCGATGCCGAGGCGGCATGGCTCTCATAGGCATCGTGCTTCAGGCCCTTCGTGAAGTCCCAGGCGAGGGCCGCTCGCTCGTCCGAAGGGTCGTTCGTGTAGCCCTCGGCATGTGGCCGAGGGCCGTAGGTCAGCGATTCGGCAGTGCGAACGTCGTCGTAGTTGTCCGGCTGCGCGACACGCGCGCTGACGACAGCGTCGTTGATGTAGCCGAGCAGGCTGTCATGCAAGGTCTGGGCGCGGGGCTGCCCAGCCCCGTCGACCTGGACCACGAGATCAATCGGGTCATGGTCCTTCAGATACTGGACGTAGTCGTTGCTCAATCCGACCAACACCATGTCCCGGACAGCCGATCCAGCGGGCAATGCGGGATAGTAGCCGTAGTTGATGCCCGCCCACATCGCGACGAACGCGTCGGTGAAGCTGCCGTTGACGAGCAGGTTGGCCGGGAGGACGCCGGTCGGGTCCGCGCTGTCGAAGGTCAGCTTCGACAGGTTCGGCGCATCGACGAAGGGGGGCGTGTCGAGCGCGACGTTGGTTACGTTGAACTTGCCCGCTCCCGAGATCGACAAAACCTGCAAGGACGCGATATCCGAGCCCTTGACCTCGGCAGTACCGCTCGCGCTCTCGATGACGACGCCGGTGAGGGCGTCGATCTCTCCCGCCGGTATCACCGTAGCGATGGATGTTCCTGCCCGGGTGACGACGAGATCACCGGATGCATTGACCGTCAGCTTGTAGGTGTCCGCCGCCGAAAGCGTCAGGACGTGGTCCGTCAGCGTTGCGCCGATCGGCTCCGGCTCGACGGGAGGGTTGGGGTCGAAGTTCGACAGGGGCTGGCCAGGGACGAAGCCGGCATCGTCCATCCTGTCGATGAACAACATGGCCGCGCCGGAATAGTCGAAGGCCGCCGACCCGTGCAAAGCCGCCTCGCCCAGCATCTGGCCGATGGCCGCGCCCTTGGCCAGCAGGCTGGCAGTCTCGGCGGGAATGCCGGCCGGGACGTATATCGAGACGAAATACTCCACCTGGGCATTGAAGTGCTGAACCTGAGCTGCGTTCGGCGCCCGGCCGAACACCTCGGCATAAGCCGTCGCGACGAAATCATCGGTCAGTGCGCCATACTTCGCGCGAAACCCTTCAGTCTCGCCGAACCCCCGTCCGAGCGCCTCGTAGGGCCCCAGCAAAGGCTGCCCCACGCCCATGAGGGAGTAGTAATCGAACTGCAACTGCGCAAATGCGCTGAGATCGGCAAGCCTCTCAAGCGACGGCGTCACCCCTTCGAAAAAATTGGCAACGATCAGCGCGGGGATCGTGGTCGTCGCATCCTGGCTCGCGGATAGACCGGCGGTTGTCTCGATAGCCATGTTCATCGCCCTCTCGCTATCCAGTCCAAAACGGGTGGAGTGAGAGATATACTGAGCCTATTCTTTGCAAATCCAAGTCAAATTAGCTAACCATTAAGATTAGCGCCCATTCGGGAGGGGCGATCGACTAAAAATGGGTACTCTCAACTACATGGAGACTCCGCCTGACGAAATCGCTCCAAACCAGACGGCGGCCCAGGCGCACAGGACGTAGACGGTTCTGACGAGCTAGCTGACGTCATCGACGCCTTCGCCCTGCCCGCGAGGGCGCCAGGCGCACGCCTGCGTGTGATCGACGGATAGCCGTCCCGTCCCGTGGAGACCGCGGTTTCTCCTGCTACAGGCGTAGTCAGTCAGACGCTCGGGCGACTGCAAACGGGATGGCGAGTGTCGCATTGCGGGCGCAGGCCTTGCGCAACGCACACCCATTTTGGGGGATGGTGGCGAGCGCGGCAGGATTCGAACCTGCGACCTGCGGATTAGAAGTCCGCTGCTCTATCCAACTGAGCTACGCGCCCGAGCGAGGGGCGAAGCGCCCTCACCTATCGGGAAATCATCGGCGCCGGTGGAGACGGCGCCCCAGTCGTCAGTGCGTCCACTGCCCGACGCGGCTGAACTTGAAGTTGTCGGCATAGGCCATCGACCGGCGCTTGGCCTCGTTTGGCTGCTCGACGCGGAAGGGAATGCCGTTGCGCGTGGCATAGGCCACGGCTTCCGCCTCGCTGTCGAACCAGAGCTTCAGCTGGCTCTTCATGTCACCGGACGACGTCCAGCCCATCAGCGGCTCGATCTCGCGCGGACGCTCGGGCTCGTATTCGAGCAGCCAGCGCTCCGTCTTGGCGGTGCCGGACTGCATGGCCGTGCGGGCCGGGCGGTAGATGCGTGCGGTCATGGTCTGGCTCGGCCGTCACCTGGTGTTTCATCGCCCCGCCAAGATGCGGGGCGTCGGAGGCGGCGGAATGGTCGGGGCACCAGGATTCGAACCTGGGACCCTCTGCTCCCAAAGCAGATGCGCTACCGGGCTGCGCTATACCCCGACTTGGTCATTCCTCGCTCAGCGGTTCGCTATCACGGCGTGGGCTTGCGCCGCAAGCGAAAGCCCGGGAACACGCGACGATTTACGGGGCAAATCGCTTCGACGCGCTCAGCGCTTGAACAAAGCGTGCTCGATCCGGTCGCCTGGCTTGATGCCGAGCTTGTCGCTGATGCCGCCATTGATCTCCAGCACCGAGAGCACCGGCTCGCCGGAGGGAATCGTGCGCGTCGAGAGTGGCTCGGTACGCTCGGCGATTCGCGCGATCGTCCCGTCAGCCCGGATGAACAGCATATCGAGCGTGATGTAGGTGTTCTGCATCCACATCGCGACCGGCTCGTTGCGGGCGAAATCGAACAGCATGCCGCGGTCGGCGGGCATGTAGTTGCGGTGCATCAGGCCCCGCGCGCGCTGGTCGGGCGTGCGCATGACCTCGACCTGGAAGACGTGGCGCTTGTCGCCGCTGACGATGGTCAACTGCTCGGGCGCGCCGGGCGCAGCGGCCTGGGCAAGCGCGGCCGATGGCGCGAGCGCGACCAGCATCCAGACGAGGCAGGCGGAGAAGGCAGACAAGGCGGCCCGCATGACGGGGTGCTCCATTGGCGACAGGCGAAGGTCGCCATCTCTCCACATGAGAGATGGCGGATTTCAGACAGATACCGGCGACGCGGGCGGTTTGGTCAAGTATTTCATCCGCGCTACCCGACCGGCCGTCTTCCCTTCGCCGCAAGCTTCCGGCAGGGTCGCGACCAAACAGGAGACCAGCATGACCGCCACGCCCCTTCGACGGCTCACGCCATTCCGCACCGCGCTCATGGCGAGTGTGTTTGCCTTCGCAGGCCCGGTCTGCGCCGCCGACTTCCAGATCGATGGACTGAAGCTCGATTTCGGCTCGATGGCGATCGTGGTGCCAAAGATCGACGTCAAGGGCTCGAGCCTCGAGCGCGAGGCCTTTGTCTCGCTCTTCGACGGCAAGACGGGCGAAAGCGCCGTCTCGCGGATGGGCAAGCTCAATGCCGGCGAGATCAGCGCGCCCGAATTGCGCTTCGAGCAGACGATCGGCCCGCAAAAGCAGGTGACCACCTATCGCGACGTGCGCTTCAGCAATGTCCGGGACGGCAGGATCGAACGCGGGGACGCAGCCAGCGGCGCAATCACGGTCACCGGCGCTCCCTCCGGAGCGATGAAAGGCGACCTCAAGCGCACGAGCTTCGAGGGCTTCGACATCAAGCATGTCGCGCGGGTACTGACCGAGCGGGCACAGCCTGGCGTCAACGAGACGATGCAGCCGATCTTCGGACGGTTCGAGCAGGAGGGCTACTCGCTCGACATGGGCTCTGCCGGCAAGATGTCGATGGGCCGGATGTCGGGCCGCGGATTTGCGGCGAAGGTCGGTGACGAGCCGCTGGCCGATGTGATTGCGCGCCTCGTCACCCTCTCGGAAGCGGCCGAGAAAGCCTCGCGCGAACCCGACGCCAAGCCGCCGGGCCTGAAGACCGAGGAGGAGCGACGCCTGGGCATCTCCCTGCTCTCGCTGTACGACACGCTGTCCTATGGCAGCGGCGAAGCGCGCGATCTCGCGATGACCATCACCCCGCCGGCCACGTACGACGCCAAGACCGGGCCGAAATCCGAAACCGTCACCATGAAGATGGCGCGGATCGCTTTCGGCGAGGACACTCCCGACAAATCCGGCTTCGCGCTGGAAGGCCTTCAGTTTTCCGGAGGCGGTGCATCGGGCGCCGTCGACTCGATCAGCCATTCGGGCTTCTCGATCGGCCCGGTGATCAGTGAGTTGAAGGCGCTGCTGGCCACGCCGGATGTCGACCTGGACACGCTCGACTTCCGCAAGTTCATCCCGACGCTGGGCACCATGCGGTTCGCTGGCCTGTCAGTCGAGGCGCCGCAGGCAGCCAAGCGCGGACAGCCGGCGCTGCCGCCCGTCAAGGTCGGAATCGGCGCCTTCGAGTTCAAGGCCGGTGAGCCGCTCAACGGCGTGCCGACCAATGTCAGCCTGACGCTCGACAATCTGCGCGCGCCCGTGGTTGAAGGCCCCAACAACCCGGCAGCGGCCGACCTGATCGCGATGGGCTACAAGCTGCTCGACCTGTCGGCACGGATCGACCTCGCCTGGGAGGCAGCACGCAGCGAACTCGCCATCCGGTCGATCTCGTTCGGTGGCGCCGGCATGGCCAAGCTCGACGCCAAGGGCACGCTGGGCAATGTCACCAAGGATCTGTTCTCGAGCGATCTCGCCCTCGCGCAGGTCGCGGCGCTGGGCGCCACGGCCCGCAGCGTCGAGGCCAAGCTGCAGAACCTCGGAATCTTCGAAAAGCTGATCGAGAACGAGGCCCGCAAGGCCAAGCGCAAGCCCGACGAGATCCGCCAGCAGTATGCGATGATGGCGAGCCTAGGCCTGTCGGCGATCCTCGGGCCCTCCGAGGCCGCCAAGACGTTGACGGCCGCTATCTCGCGTTTCGTCGCAAAGCCCGGCACGCTGACTGTTCAGGCCAATGCGAAATCGAGCGGCGGACTCGGCCTCGCCGACGTCATCACGCTGGGCGACCCCACCGAGATCTTCGACAAGCTCGACATCAAGGCGAGTGCCGAGTGACGACAGGGCCGTTTCCGCCCAACGAACCGCTGCTCGCAGCCGACCTGGACTGGCGTCCCGGTCGGCTTGCGGCGTGGTGGGCGGGTCTCCCGCCGACCGCGCGCGGCTGGCTGCGGCGACGCGTCAACCCCGCCAATGAAACGCGCCTGCATCTGGCCCATCTCGTCGCGAGACGACCGGGCCAGATCGCAATCGGGGCTTCCACCTATGGCAGGCCGAAGATCCGATTTCCCGAAAGTGGGGCCAAGCTGCGCATCGGTCGCTATGGCTCGATCGCCGATGGCGTCGAGATCCTGCTCGGCGGCAATCATCGACTGGAGTGGGCGACGACCTACCCCTTCCCGGCCATGGCGAGGTTGTGGCCGGCGGCGGGCGGCGTGCCCGGCAGCGACACCACGCGCGGTGACGTCATCATCGGCCACGACGTCTGGCTGGGCTCGCAATGCATGGTGCTGTCTGGCGTGACCATCGGCCATGGCGCGGTGGTCGCCGCCCGTGCGGTGGTGACCCGCGATGTCCCGCCCTATGCGATTGTCGCGGGCAACCCGGCAAGGATCGTCAGGCGGCGCTTCGGCGAGGCCGAGATCGCGGCACTTCTGGCGACGCGCTGGTGGGACGCCAGCGAGGCGCGCGTCACGGAACTGTTGCCCCTGCTGATGTCGGAGCGGATTCGCGAATTGACAGAGTCGCTTGGCCTGCCTGCATCAGGCGACGCTTGAGGTTCATCGCCGGCTTCTCGACCATGTGCCAGGAGAGCCAAGCGACCAACGCGGTCACGGCCAGAGCGGGCCAGAAAGCCAGCGCCATCGCAACACCGGGAAACAGCGCGAAGAAGGCCTGCTGCACCGGCCAGCCATAGAGATAGATGCCATAGGACAGGTCTGCGGACGGTTCGGTGTCGCGCCGCGTCAGCGCTGGAGCCATGGCGAGCACCAGCGTCCCCCAGGCCGTCGCGAGATAGAGAGCCGCCTTGTAGAGCGGCGTCGGCGACAGCAGTGCGACCACAGCCACGGCGGCGATCAGCCCCGGCAGCGACAGCGGCACGCGATCGCGCCAGAGATAGACGAGGCCTCCGGTCATGAAGATCAGCGGCAGCCGCAAAGCGGTCTCGATGCCTTTGGGACCGTCCGGCGCGCTCACCGACAGCGCCACGACCGCGACCACGAGGCAGGCCCAGATGGCAAGCGCGAGTCCGCGTCGGCGCAGCAGTCCCGCCAAGCCCGCAGCCAGCACGCCGATATAGCACAGCACCTCGTATTTGAGCGTCCAGACCGTGCCAAGCGGGAAGCTCAGCGGGTTCGTCTCGAAAACGCCCGGGAGCGACGCTGCGCTCTTGAAGCTCGTCAGGGTGCGGGTGATGAAACGCCAGAGCTCAGGGCTTGCCAGATAGGCGTGAATGTCGAGCCGGGTCATCGCGGCACCCAGGACGAGCGATACGAGGCAGGTTGCCGCGACGAAACCTGGGATGATGCGCAGCGCCCTGGCGAGCACATAGTCGCGCCAGCCGCGACACTCATAGCTCATCACGACCAGATAGCCGGAGATCGCGAAGAACGCGTTCACCGCGTGCTCGCCCAGGGTCAGTCCGGTCGATGCAGCCAGAGGCTCGTCGTCGACGCGTCCCGTCGCGACGCTGAAGGCGTGTGAGAACACCACGGCCACCGCGAGCAGAAGCCGCATCAATCCGAAATTGTTCCTGGCCGCAAAGCCGCCGGATCCCGGGATCGGCGAAGATGCGTCGGTCATTCCGGCCCCTCTAGCCCCTGGCGCCCGAGCGCGGTCGCGCCCCGGGCGAAAGCCCACGCGCCGGCAAAGGAGCCTGCATGGGCAAACATCTTGGTTTGATTCAAGATTAGCCCGTAAGCCACTGCCTTCAAGCCATTTTCTATCATCCTGATCAGGTTTGGCCCCACCAGCCCGTATTTTCGCGCGACATAGCGCTCGGACCAGGCGAGGTGCCAGCGCGCCGTGAAGCGGCGCCGTGGCGATGGCGGGCTGGAACCACCGCGCGCGTGACGGGCCTCGGCCGCATCGACATGGACGAGACTGTGGCCGGCATCCCGCATGCGCCGGCACAGATCGTCGTCCTCGTAGAACAGGAAGATGTTCTGGTCGAAACCGCCCAGCGCCAGAAAAACCTCGCGGCGAACCAGCAGGCAGGCGCCGGACAGGAACGGCAGGCAGGCGTCGCCCGTGGGGATCGGCATCTCGCCGTTCCGGTTGAGGTGCGGCGGCGACAGCAGCGACCGCGGCTGCAGGAACACCCGCCCGGACGGCTCGACAATGCGGGGCGCGAGCATGCCGGCATCGGGATAGCGCTCGGCTGCGGCCAGCAGGGCCGAGGCCGCACCGCTCTGGATCTCGAGATCGGGATTGACGATCAGGATATAGGGCGTCGTCGCTGCGCTGGCGCCGATGGTATTGGCGCGGCCATAGCCTTCGTTGCTGGCGTTCGCGATGACCTGCGCGCCGCGCGACGCTGCAACCTGCCGGCTGTCGTCGGCGCTCGCATTGTCGACGACGAGTGCGGGCACCCCCTCCCCGGCCAACGCGTCCAGGCAGGCCGGCAGAACCTGCGCGCTGTCATAGGTGACGACGATGGCAGTAATGGCCTGGGCGGTGACGGCTTGGGCGGTGGTGGATTGCGCGAGCGACATCGGCGCGTTGTGGTCGCGACTACGCCCGCGACGCAAGCAAAATCAGCGGCGGCCGAGCCCGCTCGCCTCACGCTGAACGCTGGCGCGCTCGGCCGCGTCGCAGGATCGCGGCGCCTTGTAGGACGTCACGGCGAAGCTCGCGTTTGCCGCAAGGAAGCGTGGACGATCCTCCCGGGGAAGCCGCGCGATCACGCCATTGCGGTCGATCCGCACGCCGCAATCATAGGCGCGCGAGACGCGAGCCGCGAGATATTCCGGGGTTCCCGGAAGCGGGCCGACGGTGCTGTTGCAGGCGCCAAGCCCGAGCAGCATCGGCAATAGCAGGGATGGTCTCGACAGGTTCATCGCAAGCAGGCCGGATCAGAGTGCGTCGAACTGCCCGGCGCGGATGCGGCCCATCCGTGCCTTGACGTCTGCCCGCTCCTCAGGCGCGCAGGCCCGGGGCTGGATGTCCTGGTTGACCGTCTCGGCCTCGGAGACCGTGACATAGGTCGAGCGCGCGCCGGCGAGTTGCTCCGGCGTCGCGCCGCGCACCTTCTCGGCCGCGATGAAGCGGTCGAGCGTGCTGGTGCGGGGGTAGCCCGAATGGCAGGCAACCGAGCGAGACACCAGGCTGGCAAGCTCCGCAGCACGGCCGGCGCTGGGATTGGCGTGCTGCGAGACGCAGGCGCCCAGCGGCAGCGCGAGCACGCAGGCAAGCGCCAGCGGCCGCGCCAGGATCAGGCAAGTCATGGTGGATCAGCCGTTCTTCTCGGGCGCGTTGATGCGCAGATGCGCTTCGCGCAGCTGCTTCGGCGAGGCCTCGGACGGTGCTCCCATCAGCAGGTCGACCGCTTGCTGGTTCATCGGGAACAGCGCGACCTCGCGCAGGTTGGTGGCGCCTGCAAGCAGCATGATGATGCGGTCGATGCCCGCCGCCATGCCGCCATGGGGCGGCGCGCCGTACTGGAAGGCGCGATACATGCCGCCGAAGCGCTCGATCACCGTGTCCTCGCCGTAGCCGGCGATCTCGAAGGCCTTCACCATCGCCTCGGGGCGGTAGTTGCGGATGCCGCCCGACGCCAGCTCATAGCCGTTGCAGGCGATGTCGTACTGGAACGCCTTGATCGTCAGCGGATCGTCGTTCTTGAGCGACTCGAGCCCTCCCTGGGGCATAGAGAACGGGTTGTGCGAGAAATCGACCCGCTTGTCGTCCTCGTTGTACTCGTACATCGGGAAGTCGACGATCCAGGCGAAGGCAAAGGCGTTCTCGTCGATCAGGCCGAGTTCCTGGCCGACCTTGTTACGGGCCGCGCCGGCGAACTTGTAGAACTTGTCGGGGTTGCCGGCAGCGAAGAAGCAGGCATCGCCCGGGTTCAGGCCCATCTGGGCGACGATCGCGGCGACGCGCTCGGGCCCGATGTTGTTGGCGATCGGGCCCTGCCCTTCGCCATCTTCCTTGATCATGAGATAACCGAGGCCCGGCTGGCCCTCGCCCTGCGCCCAGGAGTTCATGCGGTCGCAGAAGGCGCGGCTGCCGCCCTTCGGTCCGGGAATGGCCCAGACGCGGTTCTTCTCATCCTCGAGAATGCGCGAGAAGACCTTGAAGCCCGAGCTGCGGAAATGCTCGGAGACGTCCTGCATCTCGAGCGGGTTGCGCAGGTCCGGCTTGTCGGAGCCGTATTTGCGGATCGACTCGGCGTAAGGAATGCGCGGCCAGTTCTTGGTCACAGACTTGCCGTTGCCGAACTCCTCGAAGATGCCGGAGATGACCGGCTCCATCGTAGTGAAGACGTCTTCCTGCTCGATGAAGCTCATCTCGACGTCGAGCTGGTAGAATTCGCCCGGCAGGCGGTCGGCGCGCGGATCCTCGTCGCGGAAGCAGGGCGCGATCTGGAAATAGCGATCAAAGCCCGCCATCATCAGGAGCTGCTTGTACTGCTGCGGGGCCTGCGGCAGCGCGTAGAACTTGCCGGGATGCAGGCGGCTGGGCACGAGGAAGTCCCGCGCGCCTTCCGGCGACGACGCCGTCAGGATCGGCGTCTGGAATTCGTTGAAGCCGCTGGTCTTCATGCGGTTGCGCAAGGAGTCGATGACCTTCGCGCGCAGCATGATGTTGTTGTGCAGCTTTTCACGGCGCAGATCGAGGAAGCGGTATTTCAGCCGCGTATCCTCGGGATATTCGAGATCGCCGAAGACAGGCAGCGGCAGCTCGCCGGACGGACCCAGGACCTCGATGCCGGTCGCGAAGACCTCGACCGCGCCGGTCGGCAGGTTGGCGTTCTCGGTACCGGCAAAGCGTGGCTTGACCTTACCCTCGATGCGCACGACCCATTCGGCGCGCAGGATCTCGGCATCGGCGAAGGCCGGGGAATCAGGATCGATCACGACCTGCGTCATGCCGTAATGGTCGCGAAGGTCGATGAAGAGCACGCCGCCATGGTCGCGGATGCGGTGGCACCAGCCGGAGATGCGGACCTGGTTGCCGATATCGCTTTCGCGAAGGGCGCCGCAGGTGTGGGAACGATAGCGATGCAGGGTCACGGGACTGGTCTCTTCGCAAGGCGCGACCGCAAGCGGGCCGTGCTGGGGCGGTTTTCGCCGTAAGCACACGCAGCAGAGCGGAATGTCAAGAACGCCCGCGACATGAGGCGTGTCTGTCTGCTATGAGCCGCCTTCATGAGCCTCATCACAACCACCCAGGATCTTGCCGACGCCTGCGCGCGCCTGGCCATGCATCCCTTCGTCACGGTCGACACCGAATTCCTGCGGGAGACGACCTATTATCCCAAGCTGTGCCTGATCCAGCTCGCCTCGCCCGACGAGGCCGTGATGGTCGATCCGCTGGCGCCCGAACTGGATCTCGCCCCGTTCTTCGGGCTCATGGTCAACGAGGCCGTCGTCAAGGTGTTCCACGCCGCGCGGCAAGACCTCGAGATCGTCTGGATGCTGGGCCGGGTGCTGCCGACGCCGCTGTTCGACACGCAGGTCGCGGCCATGGTCTGCGGCTACGGCGACTCGGTCGGCTACGAGCAGCTCGCCAACGACCTCGCCAAGGCGCGCATCGACAAGTCCTCGCGCTTCACCGACTGGTCGCGCCGCCCGCTGAGCGAGGCGCAACTGGTCTATGCCGAGTCCGATGTAACGCATCTGCGCGACATCTACCTGGCGCTCGATGCCGACCTCAAGGCGAGCGGCCGCGAGGCCTGGGTCGCCGAAGAGATGGCGGTACTCAACTCGCCGGCGACCTATGAGGTCAAGCCGGAGAACGCCTGGCAGCGGCTCAAGGGCCGCCTCCGCAAGCCCCGCGAGCTGGCGCTTCTGATGGAACTCGCCGCCTGGCGCGAGCGCGAGGCGCAGACGCGCGACGTGCCTCGCCAGCGCGTGCTCAAGGACGACGCGATGATGGACATCGTCCAGCGGGGGCCGCGTTCCGTCGAGGCCCTGGCGGAGCTGCGCTCCGTGCCCAACGGCTTCGAGCGCTCGCGCGCCGGTGGCGAGGTTCTGGCTGCGATCGAACGCGGGCTGGCGCTCGACCCCAAGGGCCTGCCCCGTCTGGAGCGCGAGCGCGGACGCGCCACCAATGGCGCGGTGCTCGACCTGCTCAAGGTGCTGCTCAAGGCGGTCGCCGAGGCCGAGCGCGTCGCGCCCAAGATCATCGCGTCGAGCGACGATCTCGAGGCCATCGCCAGTGACGACGAGGCCGAGGTTCCCGCTCTCCAGGGCTGGCGCCGCGAAGTGTTCGGCGCCAAGGCCATCGCGCTCAAGACCGGCGCGCTGAGCCTGCGGATCGCCAAGGGACGCGTCGTCGTCGGCTAAACCGAGCTGCATGCCGGGCGCAGGCAGCATGCCTGGGCCCGGTTCAGGCTAACCAGGCGCCGTCAGCCCAGGCTGATCTTGAGATCGCGGCCGAGCAACTTCGCGAGTTGCTTGAGGCGGCCCGTGACGCGCTCGCTCGACAGGGCATGAAGATCACCCGCGAGGCGGAGGACAAGCCGCTTCTCGACGCAGATCAGGCTCGCGCGCGGCAGGATCCCGGGCATGCCGGCCGAGAGCAGGTAGGCCACCCGGAACGCGCTGGCGAGGATCTGGGAGCGCTCGAGCTGGACCGGCGTCAGCAGCCTCCGCAGGCCGTCCGAGGCCAGCGACGAACTCTTCAGCCCGGCATAGCGATGATAGACCGCCAGCGCCAGGAAGGCGCGGCCAGGATGGTCGACGCCGCTGAAGGCGGCATGCGCGATGACGTTGAGGCTCTGCTCGCCGCGATAGTCTGGATGCGCGCGCCAGCCGATATCCGACAGCAGACAGGCGGCGTCCTGCAGGCGCCGGCTCGCCGCATCCTCGGGCAGCCCCGCGCTGGTCACCAGCTTCTGGACCCATTCGATGAGGTCGGCACCGTGGCGGGGCTCGCGCGACCTGAGCTGGTTATAGTCCTGCGCGCCGCGCAACAGCGGGTCGACCTGGCGCTCTGCCTCGGGCAGCATGTCGTGCAGCATGCCCTCGCGGACGCCGCTGGCCGAGATCACGACAGCACGCGGCCTGCCGCGCTTGATCAGCGCATCGAGCACGAGGGCGCCATAGGCCAGGAGCGGCCGTCGTGCCGAAGACACGGCGTCGATCGCCTCCAGCATCGAGGTGTCGGCGCGCTCGACCAGCCGGGCGAAATCCGCGACATCGCGCGCCGGCACGCTGTAGCCGTGCATCACGCTCAGCGGATAGCCGGACTGGCGCTGGTGCAGCGTCGCAAGCGCACGCCATGTGCCGCCGACGGCGAAGAAGTCCTTGCCGCGCATCGCCGCGATCTGCGGGTGATCGTCGAGCTGCTCGCGAACGATCCGTTCGGCGATCTTGATTTGGCCCTTCGACTTGTCCATCAGCGCCAGGCCGCCGATCGGCAGGCTGATGCCCTGCCCCACACGGTCGCCATCTACGGCAATCAGTTCGAGCGAGCCGCCGCCGAGATCGCCGACCACGCCGTGGGGCTCACCGAAGCCCGAGATCACGCCCAACCCCGAAAGATACGCCTCGCGGCCGCCCGAGATCAGCTCGATGGGCTGGCCGATTGCATCCTCGGCCCGGGACAGGAAATCGGGGCCGTTGGCTGCCTCGCGGGCCGCGGCGGTCGCGATCACGCGCAGCGAGCCGACCTTCATCGCCTCGCACAGGATGCGGAAGCGCACGAGCGCTTCCAGCGCCCTCGCCATCGCGTCGTCGGCAAGCCGGCCAGTCGTCGCGACCTGCCGGCCGAGCCCCGCCATCTCCTTCTCGTTGAAGACCTGCGCGGGCGCGCGGGCGAGCATCTCGTAGACGACGAGGCGCACGGAGTTGGAGCCGATATCGATGATCGCGATGGTCTGGCCAAGGCTCAGGCGCCCGGCGACCATCGTGTCAGCGCCCGTCTCAGCCCTTCTTGCCGGCCCGCTTGGGAAGGCTGCGGGGGCTGGAATTGGAGAGGGATTTTCCACGTCCGGACAAACTCGGATTGGTCATGAAATACTTATGGGCGTTGAACGACTCGTCACCCGGCGCCGGGACAATGCGTCGCGAACCGCCATCCGGCAAGATCGTCCAGCTCTGTTCGTTGTCGAGAAAGTTCGCCTGCATGATCTGATCGAGCAGTTGCTGATGCACCGTCGCGTTCAAAATCGGCGTCAGGGCCTCGACCCGACGGTCGAGATTGCGTGGCATCAGATCGGCCGAGGAGATGTAGACCTTGGCCTTGGCCGAAGGCAGGCCGCTGCCGGCGCCGAAAGCATAGATGCGGGTGTGCTCGAGGAAGCGCCCGACGATCGACTTGACCCGGATATTCTCGGACAGGCCCGGAATGCCCGGTCGCAGGCAGCAGATGCCGCGCACCACGAAGTCGACCTCGACGCCAGCCCGGCTGGCGTCATAGAGCGCGTCGATGATCACGGGATCGACCAGGGAGTTGCACTTGCCCCAGATCGCGCCCTTGCGACCCGCCCTCACATGCGCGACCTCCTCGGCGATATCGTCGAGCAGGCGCTGCTTCAGTCCCACGGGCGAGACCGACATTTTCTCCAGTTCCGCCGGCTCGGCGTAACCGGTGATGAAATTGAAGACTCGGGCGACGTCCTGCGACATCACGGGATCGGCGGTGAAGAAGGAGACGTCGGTATAGATGCGCGCCGTGATCGGGTGATAATTGCCCGTGGCGATGTGGCAATAGCTCACGAGCTGGCCCGCCTCGCGGCGTACCACCATCGACAGCTTAGCGTGCGTCTTGAGTTCGATGAAGCCGTAGACGACCTGAACGCCGGCGCGCTCGAGGTCCTTGGCCCAGCGGATATTGGCCTCTTCGTCGAAGCGCGCCTTGAGTTCGACAAGCGCCGTCACCGATTTGCCGGCTTCGGCCGCCTCGGCGAGCGCCTGGACGATCGGGGAATTGGAAGAGGTCCGGTAGAGCGTCTGCTTGATTGCCACCACGCTGGGGTCGCGCGCCGCCTGTTGCAGGAACTGCACGACGACGTCGAAGCTCTCATAAGGATGGTGGACGAGGATGTCCTTCTGCCGGATCGCGGCAAAGCAATCCCCGCCATGCTCGCGGATGCGCTCGGGGAAGCGTGCATTGTAGGGCTTGAACTTCAGGTCCGACCGATCGACGCCGACCAGCTGCGACAATTCGTTCAGGCCGATCATGCCCGCGACCTCGACGATCTCGTCGTGCTCGACCTTGAGCTCGCGCACGATCATCCGACGCAGATGCGCTGGCATGCCGACGCTGAGTTCGAGCCGGATCACAACGCCGCGGCGGCGCAGCTTGAGCATCGTCTCGAAGACCCGGACCAGATCCTCGGCTTCCTCCTCGATGTCGAGATCGGTGTCGCGGATGACCCGGAAGGAACCGGTGCCCTTGACGTCGTAGCCGGGGAACAGCTTGCCGATGAACAGCGAGACCGCATCCTCCAGCATGATGAAGCGATGCAGTCCCTCGCGCGCCAGATCCGGCAGCTCGATGAAGCGGTCCATCTTGATCGGCACGCGAATCAGTGCGTCGAGCTGGCGGCCGTCGGTGGTGCGCTCCAGAGCCAGAGCCAGGGTGAAGCCGAGATTGGGGATGAACGGAAACGGGTGGGCGGGGTCGATCGCCAGCGGCGTCAGCACCGGGAAGACGTAGTTCAGGAAATAATCTTCCAGCCAGACCCGCTCCTGCGGACCGATATCGCCGGGCCCCAGCAGATGCAGGCGGTTGTCGCGCAGATCAAGCTTGAGTTCGCTCCAGCGCGCCTGCTGATCGCCGGTCAAGGCCGTGACGGCCTTGCCGAGTTCGGCAAGTTGCTCCGCCGGGGTCAGGCCATCCTGGCTTGGGGTGACGACGCCGGCCTTGTGCTGCTCGCGCAGGCCCGAGACGCGGACCATGAAGAACTCGTCGAGGTTCGCCGCCGAGATCGAGAGGAAGCGCAGTTGCTCAAGCAGAGGATGGCTGCGATTCGAGGCTTCCTCCATGACGCGGCGATTGAACTGCAGCCACGACAGCTCGCGATTCACGAACCGTGCCGGTGAATTCCTGAGATCCGTTGCCGCATAGGCCGGCACGGCCTCCACGACCGCCACATCCATAGGCTCGATGGTCATGCGCTTGGCTTTCGTTCCGGTCGCTTGTCTGGCCACATCTGTCTCCTTCGAGCCTTGAAGCCACCTTAGCGTGACGCTTCGATGACGTGCGAGCCAGAACTGCCGCTGCGACACTGTTTGTCCCGGCCGGCCTGCGTCGAGGGGCGCACTTGCAGAGCGCTCGGCGTTCCTGTTTCGTGCGAGAAGAGCCCCATCCGACGGATCGTGAGGCTCGTACTCACGAGACAGAGGCCTTCTTGACGAACAGCAATACCCACGACGATGGCGACATCGTGTACCCGTCCGCCGTCCCCTTCGTACTCGCGCATCTGGCCTGCCTCGGCGCGCTCTGGAGCGGCGTGACCTGGACATCCATCTGGCTCGCCATCGGGCTGTACTGGCTGCGCATGTTCGCGGTGACGGGCGGCTATCACCGCTATTTCTCGCACCGGACCTACAAGACCAGCCGCCTCGGGCAGTTCGTCCTGGCGGCACTGGCGCAATCGACGGCGCAGAAAAGCGTGCTCTGGTGGGCCTCCAAGCACCGCCACCACCATCGGTTCGCAGACACCGAGCATGACGTGCACTCGCCGGTCCAGAGCTCCTTCTTCTACTCCCATGTCGGCTGGATCTTCTCGCGCGATCACCACACCTTCGACGAGAGCACGATCGCGGACCTCACGAAATTCCCGGAACTGCGCTGGCTGCACCGCTTCGAGACCGCGCCGGCGATCCTGCTCGCGCTGGCCTGCTTTGCCGTCGACGGCTGGGCCGGCCTGTTCGTCGGCTTCTTCTGGTCGACTGTCGCCTGCTACCACGCCACCTTCTGCATCAATTCGCTGGCGCATGTGCATGGCGACAAGCACTACGTCACCGGCGACGAGAGCCGTAACAACTGGTGGCTGGCCATCATCACGATGGGCGAGGGCTGGCACAACAACCACCATGCCTACCAGTACAGCGTGCGCCAGGGCTTTCGCTGGTGGCAGTGGGATCCGACCTACTACATCATCCTGGGCCTGGCGAAGCTGCGGCTGGTCTGGGACGTCAGGGAGCCTCCACAGGCGGTCATCGAGCGCTCGCAGGCGTTGCCGCCGCGCGTGATCGAGCATTCGGCTGCCCGGCTTGCCGCAACCGTTCCGGTCGATCGCATCGTCGCAGCCTTCCAGGAGGCCTATGCGTCGACGCCGTCCTTGCCGGAGTTGCACCTGCCGACGATGACGCTGGCCGAGCTCAAGATCGCGCTGGCCGAGCTCCAACATCGCGCAGGCGATCGGCTGGCCCAGATGCAGCAACAGGCGCAGGACGCGGTCGCGCACTGGCACCTGCCCGTCCTGCCGAGCCGGGAAGAGCTCAACGAAAAAGCCGCCGCGATGTTCGTCAAGACGCCCTCGCTCGACGCGATCGTCTCGCGTGCGCAGGACCTGCTGACCGAAGCGATGCACGCCCGGCTGGTAGCAAGCGAGCCGCAAGCGAGCTGAGTCAGGCGACCGGGGTGGCGAGCGCTGCCATTCCGCCGCTGCGCCATTGCGTAGCCTGCGGGATCACCGACGGCCTCGCGGCTGAGCCGCCCGGATTCAGTCCTCGGGGAACAGCGCTGCCAGCGCCTCTGTGGCGAGTTGCCGCGTGACGCGGCGGCCTCGCTCCAGCGAAAGCCTGTCGAGCCGGTCGACCAGACTGCGGGCGGCTGCGAAGGACCGCTCCATGCGCTGGGCCAGCATCTCGATGATCCCGGCATCGACGATCAGCTGGCGGTCGATGAAGAGCTTCACCAGCACGGCGCGCAGCAGGGCGTCGTCGGGCGGCTCGATCGTCGCATGCGGAGCCAGCCTGAGGCGCGAGAGCAGGTCAGGCACCTTGAGCCCCCACTGATCGGGCGCGGTCCGTGCGGTCAGCAGCAGGTAGCCGCCCCGTGCCTTGATCGCGTTCATCAGGTGGAACAGGGCGGCCTCGTCGGCGATGCCACGGTCGCAATCCTCGACCACGAGCGCGCCGCCGCTCACCAGATGCGGGACGCTGGCAGCCGTGACCTCGGCCGCCGGCACCGTCCAGGCATGGGAGACCTTCGCCCAGATCGCGGCGAGATGGGTCTTGCCGGCGCCTTCGGGACCTATCAGACGCAGCCACGCATCGGGCCATTGCGGCCATGCCTCGACCAAGCCATAGGCGCTGTCGTTCGATGGGCCGATCAGGAAATCCTCGACGCCGTGGCGGCTGTCGACCGGGAGGTCGAAGGCGAGTTGGCGCGGGCGGCTGGTTGTATCGATCATGGTTCCGGCGCTCATATCAGCTTTCGGATTGGGCGCGGGCGCGAACTTCGGCGGCCTTTGCGGCGTTGCCGCCGTGATAGATGTTGCTGGCGAGGTATTGGCGCAGCGCGAAGCGGCAGAGCACGCCGATCACGGCAGCAAGCGGGACGGCGAGCAGCAGGCCGACGAAGCCGAACAGCGTGCCGAAAGCGAGCAGCGCGAACATCAGCCAGACCGGATGCACGCCGATGGAGTTGCCGACCAATTTGGGCTGAAAGATGTTCCCCTCGAGGAATTGCCCAGCCGCGAAGACGCCGAGCGTCGCCAGAGGCCAGGTCCAGTCGGGCCAGAACTGCACGATCGCGACGCCGACCGAGAGCACCAGCCCGGTCAGCGAGCCGACATAGGGGATGAAGGAGAGGAAGCCGCTGATGATGCCGATCAACGCGCCGAAATTCACGCCCAGCAGGCTCAGGCCCACGGCATAGAACAGGCCGAGCAGCAGGCAGACAAGCGCCTGCCCCCGCAGGAAGCCTGCAATCGAGACATCCATCTCCTTGAGCAGGCCGCGGATCGTCTCTCGATGCTCCAGCGGCAGCCAGCCATCGACGGTGGCGACCATGCGGTCCCAGTCGACCAGCAGATAAAAGGCGATGACAGGCGTCAGGACCAGCAGGGAAAAGACGCCGATGATGGCGGTTCCGCCGGTCCAGAGCGACTGCAGAACGCTGCCGACCCATTTGGTGGCCTCGCCGACGAGGTTGCCGAGCGAATTGCGGGCATCCTCGGTGAGCTGCGCGCCGCCGAACCGTTCGAGCCAGGGGCCGCCCCGCTCGAGCACCAGCGCCTGCAGCTTCGCGGCATCGGCGGGCAGGCGCGCGACGAGGCCCGCAAGCTGCTGCCCGAGCAGCGGCGCCAGCAGCACCAGCCCGAGCACGAAGATCAAGAGGAAGACGACGAGGATGGCGATGGTCGCCGCAAGGCGGCTCATGCCCAGCCGCTCGAGCCTGTCGGCCAGCGGATCGAGAAGATAGGCCAGCGCCAGCGCCGCGACGAAGGGCAACAGCACGTCGCGCAACACGACGAGAACGAGCACGAAGGCGACCAGCGAGATCAGCCAGAAGCCGATTTGGCGTTGCAGTGTCATCGGTTCCGGCTCTTTCGCTAGCGGCTGGCAGGCGCGTCACACATGGGCGGCAGAACGACCGGTTCCAAGGATCGGCCGCGCTTCGGTCTCGATCCCCGGCGAGAACCGCCCTCGTTCAGGTCGCCATATGGCGCAGCCAGAAGGCGAGATAGGCGGTCATCGAGCCGACCGTCAACAGCGCAACCAAAAGCTGGCCGAGTTCCGTGGCGTGCCCGGCATCGAGGCCGAAGGCCCTGCTGCACAGGATCAGCGCCGCCAGCCCAAGCTGCGCCGCCGTATTCAACTTGCTGACCGTAAAAGGAGCTATCTCGACCGGTCTATCCATGATCCAGGACAGAATTACGGCCGAGACGATCATCAGGTCCCGGGCAACGACGAGGATCACCAGCCAGGCCGGGATGGCGCCAACGACCGCCAGGGTGATGTAGATCGAAACGATCAGCGCCTTGTCGGCCATGGGGTCGAGATAGGCGCCGAGTTCGCTGCGCATGTCGAAGCGCTTTGCTATGAAACCGTCGATCGCGTCCGATATGCCGGCTGCCACGAAGATGATGAAGGCGGCGAGCCAGCGCGCGTCGATGATCATCACGATGACCAGGGGAACCAGCACGAGCCGACCGATTGTGATCAAATTGGGCAGCGTCATGAGGCCGTCCGCACGAGTCCGGGGCGTCAGGCTAGCATTCGCAACGGTGGATCGGTAACGCGAAAATGGCCTATCGGCTTGCAAGGAGGGGCGCGCTTGCCTATCGCTCGCGCGAACAGAAATGAAGGCCCCCATCATGACCAAGCCGGCCGAGAACGGACTGACCTATGCTCAAGCCGGCGTCGACATCGACGCGGGCAATGCGATGGTCGATGCCATCAAGCCCCTCGTGCGCGCCACGCGCCGGCCGGGCGCCGATGCGGAGATCGGCGGCTTCGGCGGCCTGTTCGACCTGAAGGCGGCCGGTTTCAGCGACCCGATCCTGGTCGCGGCCAATGATGGCGTCGGCACCAAGGTGAAGATCGCGATCGAGAGCGGCCTGCACTCGACCATCGGCATCGACCTCGTCGCGATGTGTGTCAACGACCTCATCGTCCAGGGCGCCGAGCCGCTGCTCTTCCTCGACTACTACGCCACCGGCAAGCTCGACCCGAAGGTCGGCATCGAGATCGTGCGCGGCATCGCGCAGGGCTGCCGCGAGTCCGGCTGCGCGCTGATCGGCGGCGAGACGGCCGAGATGCCCGGCATGTATGCCGAGAAGGATTACGACCTCGCGGGCTTCGCGGTCGGCGCCGCCGAGCGCGGTTCGCTGCTGCCGCGTGCCGACCTCACCGCCGGCGACGTCGTCTTCGGCCTGCCCTCCTCGGGCGTGCACTCCAACGGCTTCTCGCTCGTCCGGCGCATCGTCGCCCTGTCGGGCCTGGCCTGGGATGCACCCGCGCCCTTCGCGCCGGGCTCGAGCCTGGCCGAGGCGCTTCTGGTTCCGACCCGCCTCTATGTGAAGCCTCTGCTGGCGGCGCTCAAGGCGACGAACAGCATCAAGGCGCTGGCGCATATCACGGGCGGCGGCTTCCCCGACAACATTCCGCGCGTGCTGCCCGAGGGCCTCGGCGTGACGCTGGATCTCGCTGCGATCCCGGTTCCGCCCGTCTTCGGCTGGCTGGCCCGGACCGGCGGCGTTGCCGAGCGCGAGATGCTGCGCACCTTCAACTGCGGCATCGGCATGATCGTCGCCACCGACGCAGCCCGCGCCGACGAGGCCGAAGCTGCCCTGAAGGCCGCCGGCGAAGCGCCGGTGCGGCTGGGCGAGGTCGTGGCGTTGAGCGAGGGCGCCGAGCCCGTGACCTATCGCGGCAAGCTCGCCCTGTGACCACCCTGCCCGCCCGCAAGCGCACCGCGATCCTGATCTCGGGTCGCGGCTCCAACATGCTGTCGCTGATCGAGGCGGCGCAGGCCGAGAGCTACCCGGCCGAGATCGCGCTTGTCCTGTCCAATCGGCCCGATGCCGGCGGCATCGAACGCGCCAAAGGCTTCGGCATCGCGACCGCCATCGTCGACCACCGCGCCTATAGCGGGGACCGCGAGGCCTTCGAGCGGGCGATGGACGATGTCCTGCGGATCAACCAGATCGAGCTGATTGCTCTCGCCGGCTTCATGCGGATCATGACGCCCTGGTTCGTCAGGCGCTGGGAAGGTCGGCTGATCAACATCCACCCCTCGCTGCTGCCCTTGTTCAAGGGCACGCATACCCATGCCCAGGCGCTGGCCGCAGGCGTTTCGGAGCATGGCTGCAGCGTGCATTTCGTGGTGCCCGAGCTCGACGCCGGGCCGGTCATCGACCAGGCCCGGGTCCCGGTGCTCGCGGGCGACGACGAGGACAGCCTGAACCAGCGCGTGCTGGCGCAGGAACACACGCTCTATCCGCGCGCGCTCGCCGAGGTTGCCTCGGGCCGAACGGCCTTGGTCGGCGGCGCATTGGTGCGCGGCGAGGCCTCGGGCTCGTAGACGCAACTGCTCTCGGCAGCCCTCGCCTCCTCTTCCTTCTGCCAGCGCCGGAACAGATCGGCCCGGCGCGCCGGATAGCGCTCTTCGCGCAGGACGAGATCGGTGATTCGGTCGGTGCGGAAGTGACGGAAGTCCTGGCGCAGTTCGCACCATGCGATGACGATGCGCACACGCTCGTAGAACGTCATACCGATCGGCCAGACCATCCGCTGCGACTCGCGGCCCGCTTCGTCGCAATACTGGATCTGGAGCTTGCGGCCCTGCCGTATTGCGGCGCGAACGCCGGCGATATCGACGACATCGACCGGATGGTCGGCGCCATAGGCGGGCGCGAACAGCGCGCCGTCGAGCAGGATCGGCTTGAGATGGGCAGGCAGCACGGCAGCGACCTTGCTCACTACGTCCTCGGCGGCTCGCGCAAGCACGGGATCGGCCCGCTCGGCGAGCCAGCGCATGCCGACCAGGACCGCCTCGATCTCGTCGGGCGACAGCATCAGCGGCGGCAGGTCGAAGCCGGCGTCGAGGACATAACCGATACCGGCCTCGCCTCGCACCGGCACGCCCTGGCGCATCAGCGCCGCGATGTCACGATAGACGGTCCGCACAGACACGTTGAGTTCGGACGCCAGCGTATCTGCTGTGACGGGCCTGCGCCGGCGGCGCAGGCTCTGGATCAGGTCGAGCAATCGTTCGGCGCGCTGCATGACTTGTCTGTCCCCATCCGCTGTGCGTCGAGCGACACTGCAACAGCATGCTACCGAAACCTGTCAGCAGCATGGCAGTAGCGGCATCGCTCCGCAAAGCGGGGGGCGTCTGTACGCGCCGGTCAGGCGATCCTCAGATCGGGCGCTTCAGCTTGCACCGGTCGATGAAATCCAGCCCCTTGGCACGGGCGGTGTCATTGAAATAGCCGGTGTCGCGGAAGGCCTGGATTTCATCCTTGGTCATCGCATTGACCGTGCCCTTGGCGTAGCAGCTGCACGGCGTATGCACGGCCTCGCGCGTCGTCGCCAACAGCTGCGACTGCGTGTGCAGGCAGGCGTCGAAAGCGCGAAGCTGGATCATGTAGGGGGTCAGGTTCTTCGCAGTGGGGTCAGGCGGGGGCAACGGCGCCGAGCCGCTCGCCGCGAGCGCGACCGTGGCGCCCAGCGCAAACAAACCACCAGCCAGCAAGGCCGCACCCATACGCCGCATCATCATCGTCGAACTCATTTCTGTGAAACCGTCACGCCACCGCCCGCTTGCGGCTCGCATGTGCGAAAGGGATGGTCCACAGCGGGTTTGAAAGGTCAAGACTCCCCGATGCCACGCAGGCGCCAATTCGCAATAGTAACGGACTTGCGATGCCTAGCGCGGGGTGTCTGCGTCCTCAGGCAGGCCTGATCCAGACTTTCACATCGTGGAAGGCGGCGCCACCGAACGGAGCGACCGCATCGGCGCCGGTGATCGTGTTGATGCCGCGGCCGTGACGATGAGCGGAATTAGGCCAGATCGACTCGGCGATGGCCACGCCCCGCACCACACCCGCAAACAGGACGGCGTGCAGATGAACGCTGCCCCGCCCGTTACCGATCACCACCTCGTCCCCGGCTGCGATGGCGAGTTGCGCCGCATCGTCGGGATGCAGCATCAGCGTCGGCCGGCCTTCCTTTTTCAGGGAGCCCGGCGTCTCGGTGAAGGTCGAGTTCAGGAAGCTGCGCGCCGGGCTCGTCGCGAGCCGGAAGGGATGCGTCTCGTCGGCCTTCTCGATGACAGCCCAGTAGTCGGGCAGAGCCGGCATCTGTTGATAGGGCCCGACCGGCCCGGCATTGGCGTTGGGCACCTTCGGCCAATCCGGCTTGAAGCGGAACTTGCCGTCGCGATAGCCGAAACCGTCAAGATAATGAGCCTTACGAAAATCAGGCTGGATGTCGATGAAATCATTGGCGATCAACGCGTCGAGCGTGCCGCGGCCGCTCTCCTGCAGCGTCCAGTCCACGATCTCGCGCGACGTCATCGCGAAGCCGCGATGCTCGGCGCCGATGCGTTCGGCGAGCGCGCAGATCACGTCATGGTTCGAGCGGCACTCGCCGGGCGGGTCGATCAGCTTGCCGCCCCACATGATGTGCTGGTGGCCGCCGCCCTGGTAGAGGTCGTCGTGCTCCATGAACTGTGTCGCCGGCAGCACTATGTCGGCCATGGCGGCCGTCTCGGTCATGAACTGCTCATGGACCACAGTGAACAGGTCGTCGCGGGCAAAGCCCTGCTTGACCAGTTCCTGTTCGGGCGCGACCGAGACGGGATTGGTGTTCTGGATGAAGAGCGCCTTGACCGGCCCGCCCTGGCGCAGCGCATCTGCATCACCCGTCAGGACCCGGCCAATCTGCGACTGGTCGAGCTGGCGCACGCTGCGATCGGCGACGTCGAGCCCCTCGATCAGGCTCTTTCGCCAGTTGTAGATGCCGCCATTGTTGTGGAAGGCGCCGCCGCCCTCATATTGCCAGGCACCCGTCACGGTCGGCACGCAGAGCGCCGCATGCATCGAGACCGCGCCGTTGCGCTGGCGTGCGAACCCGTAGCCGAGCCGGAAGAAGCTCTTCTTGCGCGTGCCGACGAGCATCGCGAATTCCTCGATCTGCGCGACCTCGAGCCCGGTGATGGCCGCCGCCCACTCCGGCGTGCGGGACGCCAGGTGTGCCTCCAACTCGGCCGGCGCGTCGGTATGGGCTTCGAGATAGTCGCGGTCGGCATGGCCGTCGCGGAACAGCACGTGCATCACGGCGCAGGCGAGCGCGGCGTCGGTGCCGGGACGCAGCACCAGAGCGAGGTCGGCCTGCGCGAGCGTCGCGTTGTGGTAGATGTCGATCGCCACGATCTTGGCACCGCGCTCCTTGCGCGCCTTGACCGCGTGATTCATCACGTTGACCTGGGTGTGCACAGCATTCGTGCCCCAGATCACGACGCAATCGGACTTGGCCATCTCGCGCGGGTCCGGTCCGGCGAGCCTGCCCGTCCCAGCGATGAAGCCGGTCCAGGCCATGGTGGTGCAGATCGTCGAGTATTGCCCGGAGTAGCGCTTGGCGTGGCGCAGGCGGTTGATGCCGTCGCGCATCACCAGCCCCATCGTGCCGGCATAGTAATAGGGCCAGATCGCCTCGGGCCCGTGCTCGGCCTCGATCGCGAGGAAGCGGTCGGCGATCTCGTCCAGAGCCTCGCCCCAGGAGATCGGCTCGAACTGGCGTGACCCCTTGGGCCCCGTGCGCCGCATCGGCTGCAACAGGCGATCGGGGTGGTGGATGCGCTCGGCATAGCGGGCGACCTTGGCGCAGATCACACCGTCGGTGTAGGTCTGGCGCTTCGAGCCCCTCACCCGCCCGATGGTCCTGTCATCGATGACCTCCACCTCCAGAGAACAGGCGGAAGGGCAGTCATGCGGGCAGACGGAAGGCATGTGCCTGATGCGGGGAAGCGCGGTCATGCTGCATTCCTAGACGAAGTCGCGTAAGAGAGAAATCCAGAAGGCTCGCCTTCACGTACCATCGCTAACAGCCGTTCCAGCTAGGCCTTTGTGCCTGCGGCGCGATGTCTCGCCGGCTTTTCAGCCGATCTCATCACAGAATCACCGTCGTCAACGACCGCTTAACGCTAACGAGGCAGATTGAATGAACTTGTGTTTCAGAAGGCGCCGTCGCGCCGGAGTTCTGCCTATGCGTAGCGTTGCGTTCGTTTCGGCCCTGTCGGCCTGTCTCATGCTCCCGGCTGCGGGCTATGCCCAGTCCAGCGACTACAGCACCCTCACCTCACCCGAATCAGCCCAGAACTGGCACCTCCGGCTGGGCGCCGGCCTGCGCTACCAGCCCGACTACATGGGCTCTAACGACTTCATCTTCTCGGCGCGTCCGATCATTTCGCTCGGGCGCGGCGTCAAGAGCACCTGGTGGGCGGCGGAGGACGACGCCATCAGCATCGGCGTGTTCACGGGCCAGGGCTGGCGAGTCGGCTTCTCGGGCGACCTGCTCTGGAAGCGCAGCTCCGGCACGAACAGGGCGCTGTACGGCATTCCCGAGGCGAAGTTCGGCGCCGAGGCCGGCGCCTTCGTCGAGTTCTACCCAACCTCCTGGCTGCGTGCCCGAGCCGACCTGCGGCGCGGCTTCTTCGCCCATGATGCGCTCGTGGCCGACTTCAAGCTCGATGCCTTCACCCGCGTCGGCCCCTGGTCACTCGGCGTCGGCCCCCGCATGCGGATCGTCGGAGCCGACTACGTCAGGACCTATTTCGGCACCTATGGTGGATGGCCGGGATCGGGCGGGTTCCTGCAGCGCTACAATGCTGGCCTGCATTCGGTCGGCGCGATCGCGCAGGCGACCTACAACTGGACCGAGAAGTTCGAGACTACGGCCTATGTCGAGTTCAAGCACCTAACGGGCGATGCAGCGAAGTCGCCGATTGTAAAGACCTACGGCTCGCGCAACTCGATCACGCTCGGCATCTCGGCGAGCTACGCCTTCGACCTGGGCTTCTGATCGTCCAGGAAATCCTGTCGCGCCATCCCGGACAACGGCGAAAGCCGCAATCCGTCCGGGATGGTCGAGCAGATCAGCAACAAAAAAGGGCAGGTCGTTTCCGACCTGCCCTTTCGCATATCCGGGGTGCGGCTGGGATCAGCCAACGATCTCGTTGCCGGAGAAGAACTGGGCGATCTCGATCGCTGCGGTCTCCGGGGCATCTGAACCATGGACGGTGTTCTCGCCGACGGACTCGGCGAAGAGCTTGCGGATCGTGCCCTCGGCGGCGTTGGCCGGGTTGGTGGCGCCCATCACGTCGCGATAGGTGGCGATGGCGTTCTCGGCCTCGAGAACCTGCACGACAACCGGAGCCGAGATCATGAACTCGACGAGTTCGCCGAAGAACGGACGCGCCGAATGGACGGCGTAGAAGGTCTCGGCCTGGCCCTTGGTCATCTGGATGCGCTTCTGCGCGACGATGCGAAGGCCGGCCTTCTCGATGACAGCGTTGACCGCGCCAGTGAGGTTGCGCTTGGTCGCGTCGGGCTTGAGAATGGAGAAGGTGCGCTGAACAGCCATCGGTCGGTCCTTGGAAAATCGGGGATTTGTGGCGCGCTTATAGCGACCACCTCCCCGCCCTACAAGGCTCGGCGGCGTGTTCCTGCGTTGCTAACGAGCGAGACGCGGCTCAGTGGCGCGTCAGGAAGCTGCGGGCTTCACGCAGGGCCTTCGCGATCTCGTCCTGGCTCATCTCCATCGCCAGTTCCTGGCGCGACGCGGCAGCGCGGCTGCATCCACGAGCGAAGGCGATGTTGAACCACTTCTGCGCGGCGACCAGATCGACCGGCGCGCTGCGGCCGGCTGCGTACATCAGGCCGAGTTCGTAATAGGCCTCGGCCGAAGCCTGCGCCGGGATCACCAGGGAAGCGGGGATCGCGCTCATTTCCATGCGTGCCATGACATCCACCCTCTTTTTTTGGCGCCGGAACAGCTCTTTCGAGGTCCCGGCTTGTGAGGTTGAGCTTTGGCTCGCCTCCTTAAAAAGCGCGCTAAAATTCGAGATGAATCGAAGGTCTACGAAACGTAATCACCGGGTTAAATCAAGAATCCGTTCAGGCTCTCAAGGCGAAAAGCGCATATTTATCAGTATCATTTGAACCGTATCTGAACCTTGACGTTGACGATGCGTTCACCCTGCCGCACGGGGAGGCAGGCAGGACCGGGCAATTTCACTCGCTTGGAAGCCGCCGCGATCTCCGATATGGTTCATATCTGAACCATGCAGCATAGCTGGTCTGACCCAGGGAGGATGATATGCGGATTCGATCGAAGCTGATGCTGGCAGGCGCTGGCCTGGCGCTGACCTTCTCGGCAATGCCTGCCTCTGCGCAGGACGTGAGTGGCATCTGGCAGCGGGAGACCGGCGCATCGCGGGTGCGCTTCGCCAAATGCGGCGAGGCCATGTGCGGCACGCTGGCCTGGCTCAAGGACGCCAACGGTCCCGCCAAGGTCGGCCAGCGCATCTTCTACGACATGAAGCCCAGCGGCGCCGGCAAATGGAGCGGGAGCGCCTTCAACCCCGAAGACGGCAAGACCTATTCGGGCACGATGACGCTGGCGGGCGACGCGCTCACGACCTCGGGCTGCGTCATGGGCGGGTTGATCTGCCGCTCGGTGAAGTGGTCGCGGGCCAACTGACGGCTCTCCCAAGAGCGGGCCGACCGGCACCGTCATTGCGAGGAGCGTAAGCGACGAAGCAATCCAGGGGTGACGCGCTCTACGCCCAAATGGATTGCTTCGCTGTGCTTGCAAGGACGCTTGCCGCGACGACGCCGTGAGACGGTGCCGCCCTCAGCGCGCCTTCTGGTTGAAGAGCATCGCGTGCTCCTCGGGCGTGCGTTGCTCGGGGGGCTTGCGCAGTTCGGAGGCGACGGCAAGCCCGCGCTGTACGCCGGGACGCGCCTGCATGGTCTCGAGCCAGCGCGCGACGTGCGGGAACTGCTTGAGGTCCTGGCCTTGCTTTTCCCAGCCCTTGGCCCAACCGATGCAGGCCATGTCCGCAACCGAATAGTCGCCGCAGATGTAGTCGCGCCCTTCAAGGCGCTTGTTCAGCACGCCGTAGAGGCGGTTGGTCTCGTTGGTGTAGCGTTCGATGGCGTAGGGAACCTTCTCGGGCGCATAGAGCCGGAAATGATGCGTCTGGCCCAGCATCGGCCCGAAGCCGCCCATCTGCCAGAACAGCCACTCGTCAACGGCGACACGGGCGCGCTCGTCCGTCGGGTAGAACTGCCCGGTCTTGCGGCCGAGATATTGCAGGATCGCGCCGGATTCGAAGACCGAGATCGGCTTGCCGTCCGGTCCCTCGGGATCGACGATCGCCGGCATGCGGTTATTGGGCGAGATCGCCAGGAACTCCGGCTTGAACTGGTCGCCCTTGCCGATATTCACCGGGACGACGGTGTAGGGCAGCCCGCACTCCTCGAGCATGATCGAGATCTTCCAGCCATTGGGGGTCGGCCAGTAGTAGAGATCTATCGGCTTGGTCTGGCTCGCGGGCATGGTGCGGCTTTCCGTAACTGATGACGATGCGGTCGCGAGTTGTAGGCCCCTCTCCATGCATGAGAAAGGGGCTGATCGTGCTTGGCGCGCGGCCTCGCCATGTCTTGATTGCGCATGTCTTGATTGGGCAGCGGAGTTAGACGGCGCTCACGTCTCGATCGTCTTCTTGAAGCCCGCATGGCTCTGGTCGAAGCCGAGCCTGGCGTAGAAGCGATGCGCATCGAGGCGGCTGTTGTGGGATGTCAGCTCGACCAGGCCAGCGCCCTGCTCCTTCGCGAAGCCGACGGCATGGTCCATCATCACCGCGCCGATGCCCTGTCCGCGACACTCCGGCGCGACATGGACGCTCTCCACCTTGGCGCGCTTGCGCCCCCGCGCGGCGAGCCCGGGCGTCAGCGTGAGCTGGTAGGTCCCAACCACCGTGCCGGCCTGCTCTGCCACGAAGACCGTGCTGTAGGGGCTGGCCTCCAGCTCGGCAAAGGCCTTTGCATAGGCGGGGTGCCTGGCCTCGGCTGCGATCTCGTCGGGTGTCAGTGCCTGTGTCGCCGCTCCCAGCATGATCAGCGTTGCGACGCGCTCAAGGTCTGCGCGGGCGGCGGGCCGGAGCGTGATCTCGGAGGCGCGGGAGTTCAGCGTCTTCATCGTCCGTCCTGTCTCTGCATCGCTCGGTCGCGGCGCGGCGGCGGCTCAGGCCGCGAAAAGCCGTTTGGCCATCATCAATGTGTTTGGCGTGTCCTCGCGCCCGTCGAAGCGGGCCTGCCTCTGCAGGAAGAAGCCCATGCGCTCGTAGAAGGTGATTGCCGGCTCGTTCTGGCTTTCGACTTCGAGCCGCGCGACGGGGGCCAGAGGAAAGCAGGCCAGGATCACCTGGAGAAGCGTACGACCGACACCCACGCCCTGATAGGTCGGCAGGACATAGAGCCGTGTAAGCAGGACCGAGCGGTCAGTCTCCATTCGGGCAGAAGCGGTGGCGATGATCTCGTCGCCGACCTGCGCTATGAGAAAGGCGCTATTGTCGCGCCCGAGCTGGGCCGTGAGGCTGTCGAGCGAATGCCAGGCGTTGGTGATCTCCGCAACCCGCTGCCAGCCATAGATGCCGTCATAGGTCGCGTGCCAGGTCTCCACCAGCAACGCGCGCACCGCCGGAAGATCGGCGGCCGCGGCGTCGCGGATGGTGAGACCTTCGGGGGTCACTCGATGCCCAGCTTCGCTTTCAGGATCTCATTCAGCGCCTGCGGGTTTGCCTTGCCGCCCGAGGCCTTCATGGCCTGGCCGACAAACCAACCCAGCATGGTCGGCTTAGCCTTGACCTGCTCGACCTTGTCGGGATTGGCGGCGATCAACTCGTCCACGGCCTTCTCGATGGCGCCGGTGTCAGTGACCTGCTTCATGCCGCGTGTCTCGACGATCTCGCGGGGGTCGCCGCCCTCCGACCACAGGATCTCGAAGAGATCCTTGGCGATGCGGCCCGAGATCACGTTCTCGCCGATGAGATCCACGAGGCCGCCGAGTTGGGCGGCTGCGATCGGCGAGGTGGTGACGTCCTTGCCTTCCTTGTTCAGGCGGCCGAAGAGCTCGTTGATGACCCAGTTGGCAGCGGCCTTGCCGTCGCGCCCCTTGGCCACGGCCTCGAAATAATCGGCCTGCTCGCGCTCGGCGACCAGCACCGAGGCGTCATAGGGCGAAAGCCCGTAATCAGCGATGAAGCGCGCCTTCTTGGCGTCGGGCAGCTCCGGCAGGTCAGCCTTCAGCGACGCGACGAAGGCATCGTCGAATTCGAGCGGCAGCAGGTCAGGATCCGGGAAGTAGCGATAATCATGCGCCTCTTCCTTGGAGCGCATCGAGCGGGTTTCGCCCTTGCCGGGATCGTAGAGCCGCGTCTCCTGGTCGATCTTGCCGCCATCCTCGATGATTCCGATCTGGCGACGGGCCTCGACGTCGACCGCCTGGCCGATGAAGCGGATCGAGTTGACGTTCTTGATCTCGCAGCGCGTGCCGAGCTCAGCGCCGGGCTTGCGCACGGAGACGTTCACGTCAGCGCGCAGGTTGCCCTTTTCCATGTCGCCGTCGCAGGTACCGAGATAGCGCAGGATGGTGCGCAGCTTGGTGACATAGGCGCGTGCTTCCTCGGCCGAGCGCAGGTCGGGCTTGGAGACGATCTCCATCAGCGCCACGCCGGAGCGGTTGAGGTCGACGAAGCTCATGGTCGGATGCTGGTCGTGCATCGACTTGCCCGCATCCTGCTCGAGATGCAGGCGCTCGATGCCGACCGTGATCTGCTCGGTCGGCGAGAGATCGATCTCGATCTCGCCCTCGCCCACGATCGGGCTTTTGTACTGGCTGATCTGGTAACCTTGGGGCAGATCGGGGTAGAAGTAATTCTTGCGGTCGAAAACCGAGCGGTTGTTGATCTGGGCGTTGAGGCCCAGCCCCGTGCGAACCGCCTGGCGAACGCATTCGGCATTGATGACCGGCAGCATGCCGGGCATCGCCGCATCGACGAGGCTGACATGAGCGTTCGGCTCGCCGCCGAACGCCGTGGAGGCGCCGGAGAAGAGCTTAGCGTTGGAGGTCACCTGGGCATGGATTTCCATGCCGATCACCACTTCCCAGTCACCCGTAGCGCCCTTGAGGAGCTTCTTGGGGTCGGCGGGGCGGACATGCGCATTCATCGTGTTGGTCTTCCGGCTCGGATTGCTGGTTTATCGGTTACGATTTCGGCGCGCGAGCGGCAAGCTTTGTTGCAACGGCCGATGTCGCTCATCTCGCTCCCAGGGCCCGCGGCTGTTGCGATCCTGCCACCCCGCGGCCGCAATCTTGCTAGTTTGCCCAGCCCACGCCACACTGTTGAGTGATGGATCTTGACAATCGTCAGTCGCCACCCCTTCTTGCGCCGCAGACCGGAAACCCGACTTGGTTGCGCCGGTCCCGCAATCCGGAGTTTTCCCATGCCAATACGCCGTGCAACGGGTCTCGCGCTCGTCGCTGCCTCGGCCGCGATCATTCTCGCCGCAGAGTCAGCCCTCGCGCAGGGTGCACCTCCTGCTCCTCCGGTGCAGGTTTCGGCACCGCTGGCCAAGCGTGTAACCAACTGGGACGAATACACCGGCCGCTTCGAGGCGAAGGAACAGGTCGAGGTGCGTGCGCGCGTTTCCGGTTTCCTCGACTCCCTGCATTTCCGCGATGGCGCCGTGGTCAAGAAGGGTGATCTCCTCTTCACGATCGACCAGCGGCCCTACAAGCTGGCCGCCGATGTCGCCCGCGCCGAGGTCGTCCGTGCCCAGGCCCAGGTCCAGCTTGCGCAGAACGAAGTCGAGCGCGCCGAGGGCCTGACGCAGAACCGCACCATCACCGCCCGTGACGTCGACCAGCGCCGCGCCAACCTGAACAGCGCCATTGGTGGCTTGCAGGGCGCCGAAGCCAACGTCAAGACGGCCGAGCTCAACCTCGAATGGACGCAGGTCGTCGCGCCGATCGCCGGCCGCATCTCGAACCGCCGCGTCGACCCCGGCAACCTGATCGCCGGCGGACAGACGGGCGCCACGCTGCTGACGACGATCGTCTCGGTTGACCCGATCAACTTCGTGTTCGACGCCTCGGAGGCCGACTTCATCCGCTCTTCCCGCCTCACCGACCTGCGCAACGTCACGACGCGCGAGGAAGGCACGCCCGCCGAGGTCCGCCTCGCCGACGAGCCGGTATTCAACCGCAAGGGCAAGATCGACTTCGTCGACAACAGCCTCAACGCGCGCTCGGGTACAATTCGCGGCCGCGCCGTATTCGAGAACAAGGACCAGTTCCTGACGCCGGGAACCTTTGGGCGGCTGCGCGTCTTCTCCGGGCAGGTCGATGCGCTGCTGGTTCCCGATGCGGTCATCGTCTCCGACCAGGCCGACAAGATCGTGCTGACCGTCGGCCCCGAGAACAAGGTCGTGCCCAAGCCGGTCGTCCTCGGCGCGATCAGCGATGGACTGCGGATCATCACCAAGGGCCTGACGCCCGAGGACAAGGTGATCATCGGCGGCTTTGCCAATCCCATGGTGCGCCCCGGCGGCACGGTCACGCCGCAGCCGGGCGAGATCAAGACTGCCGCGTCGAACTGATCGACCTCGCCTCGATCCGATAACGCCTTGCGACGCCCACCGGGCGTCCACCCCCGTTTTAAGGCCAGGACATCCACATGTTCCGCTTCGCGCACTTCTTCATCGACAGGCCGATTTTCGCCACGGTGCTGTCCGTCCTGCTGACGATCGCGGGGGCGATTGCCCAGCGCAGCCTGCCGATCGCGGAATATCCCGAGATCGCGCCGCCGACCGTCACGATCACCGCGACCTATCCGGGCGCCTCGGCCGAGGTCGTCGCCGCGACGGTGGCCGCGCCGATCGAGCAGGAGGTCAACGGCGTCGACGACATGCTCTACATCTCGTCGCAGTCGACGGGTGACGGGCGCGTCACGATCAGCGTGGTGTTCAAGGCCGGCACGGACGTCGACCAGGCCCAGGTGCTGGTCCAGAACCGCGTCTCGGCGGCCGAGCCGCGCCTGCCGCAGGATGTGCGCTTGCTTGGCCTCCAGGTCCGCAAGGCCTCGCCGGACTTCCTGATGGTCATCCACATGCTGTCGCCCAGCGGCATGCGCGACCAGCAATACGTCTCCAACTACACGACGCTGAACGTGAAGGACGTGCTGACCCGCGTCGACGGCGTCGGAGACGTCCAGGTCTTCGGCGCCCGCGACTACTCGATGCGCGTCTGGCTCGACCCCGCCAAGGTCGCGGCCCGCAACCTCACGGCAGGCGATGTCGTGGCCGCGATTCGCGCCGCCAACATCCAGGTCGCGGCAGGCGCGATCAACCAGCCGCCGGCCAAGTCCGACGGCGCTTTCCAGTTGTCGGTCAACACGCTCGGCCGCCTGACCACCATCGACGAGTTCTACAACATCGTCGTGCGCTCGGATGCCGATGCCGGCACGATCCGCGTTCGCGACATCGCCCGCGTCGAGCTCGGCGCGCAGGACTACCTGTCCAACTCCTATCTCGACAACAAGGATGCAGTCGCGATCGGCGTGTTCCAGCGCCCGGGCTCGAACGCCCTCGCGGCTTCCGAATCGCTGATCAAGACGATGGACAGCCTCTCGAAGGACTTCCCGGCCGGGCTTGAATACAAGATCGTCTACAATCCGACGGAGTTCATCGGCGAATCCGTTTCCGCCGTCGTGCAGACGCTGCTCGAAGCGATCCTGCTCGTCGTCATCGTGGTGATCCTGTTCCTGCAGACCTGGCGCGCCGCGATCATCCCGATCATCGCGATCCCGGTGTCGCTGGTCGGCACCTTCCTGGTGATGAGCGCCGTCGGCATCTCGTTCAACACGATCTCGCTGCTGGCGCTCGTTTTGGCGATCGGCATCGTCGTCGACGACGCGATCGTCGTCGTCGAGAACGTCGAGCGCTACCTGGCGCAAGGCATGAGCGCCAAGGACGCCGCCCACAAGACCATGGACGAGGTCGGCGGCGCGTTGCTGGCGATCGCATTGGTGCTGTGCGCAGTGTTCATCCCGACAGCCTTCATCACCGGGCTCCAGGGCACGTTCTACCAGCAGTTCGCGGTGACCATCGCTGCCTCGACCGCGATCTCGTGCTTCGTCTCGCTGACGCTGTCGCCTGCCCTGTCGGCGATCCTGCTCAAGCCGCACAGCCACGAACCGCCGAAGGGCTTCTTCGCAGCGCTCGGCGCGCCTCTGCGCTGGTTCTTCAAGTACTTCAACAAGGGCTTCGACTGGCTCTCGCACAGCTATGGCGCCGTGACCTCGCGCCTGATCCGCATCGGCGTGCTGATGCTGCTGGTCTATGCCGCCCTGATCGCGGTTGCCGGCCAGCGCCTTGCCGCGATCCCGACAGGCCTCGTGCCCCAGCTCGACCGCGGGTATTTCATCGCCGTCTTCCAGCTTCCGGCCGGCTCCTCCCTGCCCCGCACCGACGAGGTCGTCCGCAAGGCGACCGACCGGTTGCTGGCCCGTCCGGGCGTCTCGCACATCGTCGCCTTTGCTGGCCTGGACGGCGCGACCTTCACCCTTGCCCCCAATGCCGGCGTCGCCTTCGTCACGCTCTCGGACTTCCGCGAACGTGCCAAGGCGGGGCTGACGACGCAGGGTATCCTCGCCGATCTGCGCAAGGAGCTGTTCCAGATCAACGAGGCCTTCTCACTGGTGATCGAGCCGCCCGCCGTGCCCGGCATCGGTACCGGCGGCGGCCTCAAGGGTTATGTTCAGGATCGCAGTGGGCGTGGGCTACCAGCACTCGAGGCTGCAACCTGGGCTGTAGCGGGAACCGCGTCGCAGGTGCCTGGTATCCAGCAGCCCTTCACGCTGTTCTCGACCAAGACCCCGCAGATCTTCGCCGACATCGACCGCACCAAGGCAGAAATGCTCGGCGTGCCCGTGACGCGCGTGTTCGAGACGCTGTCGATCTATATGGGCTCGGCCTATGTGAACGACTTCAACATCCTGGGCCGGACCTTCCGGGTCACCGCGCAGGCCGACAACCCCTACCGCCTCGACATCCGTGACGTCGCTGCTCTCAAGACGCGCAATACCGATGGCGAGATGGTGCCGATCGGCTCGGTCGCGACGTTCTCGAACACCACCGGGCCCTACCGCGTGCCGCGCTACAACCTCTATCCGGCAGCGGAAGTGCAGCTCTCGATGGCGCGCGGCTTCTCGACGGGCCAGGGCATCGAGGCCGTGGAAAAGATCGCGAGCCAGGTGCTCCCGACCGGCTTCGGCTTCGAATGGACCGAGATCGCTCTCCAGGAGAAGCTCGCCGGCAATACAGCGATCGTCGCGTTCGGCTTGGCAGTGGTCTTCGTGTTCCTGTTGCTCGCCGCGCTGTACGAGAGCTGGACCCTGCCGATCGCCGTCATCCTGATCGTCCCGATGTGTATCCTCGCGGCTATGATCGGTGTCGGGTACCAGGGCTTCGACCGCAACGTCCTCGTGGATATCGGACTCGTCGTGCTTGTCGGCCTGGCCGCGAAGAACGCGATCCTGATCGTCGAATTCGCAAGGCAGGCGGAGGACGAAGGCATGAGCCGTCGCGAGGCCGCGATCGCGGCTGCCAAGACCCGGCTTCGGCCGATCCTGATGACCTCGCTCGCCTTCATCCTGGGCGTGCTGCCGTTGACGATCTCGGTCGGCGCCGGCGCGGAGATGCGTCAGGTCCTGGGCGTCGCGGTGTTCTCGGGCATGATCGGCGTGACGCTGTTCGGCCTGCTGTTCACGCCGGTATTCTACGTCATGGTGCGCTGGTTCGCCGGGTTCTTCGAGAAGAAGAAGCCGGCCACGCCTCCGGCCGCGCCGCAAGAGGTGCACGCTCCACACGCGTGAACCGGAACGCGCCGGCCTTCTGACGGAGGCCGGCGGCAGCCAATCAGGGCACGGCAACAAAAGGGGCGCTCGCGCATATCGCGAGCGCCCCTTTTGTTGAAGCGATTGCCGGAATGTTGAAGCGATTGCCGGTACCGCCGGCGCAAACGGCTGAACGCTGTCCCGGCCTTCAGATCAGGCGGCGCGCGATGAGCCTGCAGATCAAGGCGAGACCGGCGGATACGAGGGCCGCGGCGAAATGGGTCATCGGTTGCGCCTGCACATCGGCGCGCAGGTACTGGACGACGATCAGCAGCGCGAGCAGCGCGGCGACGAACAGCAGCGCCCACCCCAGGATGCTGAGGCAGGCCCAGGCGAAGGCGCGGCTGATGATCATGCCATCAGCCTAGCCAGCTTGCGGGTGGAATGCGAGCGGGGCTCAGCCCCACCAGCGCTGCCCGACCGGGAAGCGGCCGGCGGCGTCCTCGATCACCTGCCCGAGCGAGAACAGCGTCTCCTCGTCGAAGGGGCGGCCGATGAGCTGCAGGCCGAGCGGCAGGCCCTGGCTGTCGAGACCCGCGGGAACCGCGATGCCGGGCAGCCCGGCCATGTTCACCGTCACCGTGAAGATGTCGTTGAGGTACATCTCGACGGGATCGGCAGAGCCCTTCTCGCCGATGCCGAAGGCCGCCGAGGGCGTTGCCGGCGTCAGGACGGCGTCGATACCGGCCGCATAGGCCTCGTCGAAGTCGCGCTTGATCAGCGTGCGGACCTTCTGGGCGCGGAGGTAATACGCATCGTAGTAGCCGGCGGAAAGCACATAGGTGCCGATCATGATGCGGCGCTTGACCTCGGCGCCAAATCCGTCGGCGCGGGTCTTCTCATACATCTCGACGATGTCGCGACCCTGATGGCGAATGCCATAGCGCACGCCGTCATAGCGCGCGAGGTTCGACGAGGCCTCGGCGGGCGCGACGATGTAATAGGCCGGCAGCGCATATTTCGTGTGCGGCAGCGAAATCTCGACGATTTCGGCACCGGCCGTCTTCAGCCAGGCGATGCCCTGCTGCCAGAGCGCCTCGATCTCCGGCGACATGCCGTCGATCCTGTACTCCTTCGGTATGCCGATCTTCATGCCCTTGACCGAGCGGCCGACGGCCTTCTCGTAGTCGGGCACCGGCGCGTCCACTGAGGTCGTGTCCTTGGGATCATGGCCGGCCATCGAGCGCAACATCACGGCGCAGTCGCGCACACTCTTGCCGATCGGCCCGGCCTGGTCGAGCGAGGAGGCAAAGGCCACCACACCCCAGCGCGAGCAGCGGCCATAGGTTGGCTTGATGCCGACGGTGCCGGTGAAGGCGGCCGGCTGGCGGATCGAGCCACCCGTGTCGGTCGCGGTCGCGGCGAGGCAGAGATCGGCGGCAACGGCCGAGGCCGAACCACCCGAGGAGCCGCCCGGGACCAGCTTGGTGTCGTCGCCGTTGCGCCGCCACGGGTTGACCACCGCGCCGAAGGCGCTGGTCTCGTTCGAGGAGCCCATCGCGAACTCGTCGTTGTTCAGCTTGCCGAGCATGACGGCGCCGTCGCGCCAGAGCTGGCTCGATACCGTCGATTCATAGGACGGCACGAAGCCACCGAGGATCTTCGAGCAGGCCGTGGTGCGGACGCCATTGGTCGCAAACAGGTCCTTGATGCCCAGGGGCAGGCCTTCGAGCGGCCCCGCCTCGCCCTTCGCCAGCTTCGCGTCGGAGACGGCAGCCTGCTTCAGCGCGTGCTCGGGGGTCTCCAGCACATAGGCGTTGAGGCTGCGCGCCTGCTCGATCGCGGCGATATGCGCCTTGGCGATCTCGGTCGCGGAAAAGGTTTTGGCCTTGAGGCCGTCGCGGGCTTCGGTCAGCGTCAGGCGGGTCAGGTCGGTCACGGAACTATCCAGTCGTCGTACAGGGCAAGCGGATCGAAAACCGTCACTGCTGGGAGCGTAACGGCGAAGCAATCCAGGAGCAGCAGAGCTCTACGTCCCGTGGTTGCTTCGCTGCGCTCGCAATGACGAGGCGCAGTAAGCGCTTATTCGATCACCTTCGGCACCATGAAATAGTTGTCCTCGGAGACCGGCGCATTGGCAACGATGCGATCGGCGATCTCTCCATCGGTCACCTTGTCCTCTCGCAGCCTCATGGCCATCGGCATCACCGAGGTCAGCGGCTCCACGCCCTCGACATCGACCTCGTTTAGCTGCTCGACGAAACCGAGCATGGCGTTCAGCTCGCCCTGAAGCTTGGGCAGGTCAGCATCGGGCACGGCGATGCGCGCGAGATGCGCGACGCGCTTGACGGTGGCGAGGTCGACCGACATGGCGGGCTCCTGAAATGCTGCGGCGCCGAGCGCCAGATGTTGTCAGGGCTATAAGCGGGCTGGCAGTCGCCCGCAAGACGATCAGCCGCCAACTGGACCCGCCGGCTTGCCGGCGGGACGTGGTTGTCCGGCCCGTCTCAGAGCTCGGTCGCCTCGCCCTTCCTGGGGAGCAGAGCCTTGATGTCGCTGCCGGCGAGCCCTTCGACGAAGGCGTCGGCGTTGGCGTCGATCATCGGGAACGAGCCGTAATGACAGGGGATCGCCACCTTCGGCTTGACGAAGCGGGTCATCGCAAGCGCGGCTGTCCGGCCGCCCATGGTGAAGCGGTCGCCGACCGGGCAGATGCAGGCCTCGACCCCATGGACCTCGCTGATCAGCGCCATGTCGGAGAAGATGTCGGTATCGCCCATATGCCAGAGCGTCTTCTCGCCCTTGGCCTTGATGATCGCGCCGTTGGGGTTTCCGAGCGGGAACGTCACGCCGCCCTCGACGAGCCCGGCCGAGTGGTCGGCCCGCACGAGGCTCACGCTGAACGCCCCGAGATCGACAGTGCCGCCGGTGTTCATCGGCTCGAAGGCCTTGAGGCCCTTGGAAGCCAGGTACATGCACAGGTCGAAATTCGTGACGACCACGGCGCCGGTTGCCTCCGCGATGGCGAGGGTATCGCCGATATGGTCGCCATGACCATGGGTGACGACGATATGGCTGACACCCCTGGAGATCTCGGCGACATCGCCCTCAAAGGCCGGATTACCGGTGAAGAATGGGTCGATCAGGAGAGACGCCCCGGCAAGGTCGATGCGGAAGGCGGAATGGCCGAACCATGTCAGTTTCATCGTGGGCTCCAGGCGAAGGGATGGACGTTCGACGTTCTAAGCCTGGAGCCCCCTGCCTCCAAGTCGACAATCGCGGGAGGGAGGTGCAGGCTTTCCACCTCCCGCCTCGTTACGGAATCAGCGCCATGACCGATGCCGCCACGCTTGCTCGCCGGATCGCCCAGGGACGCGGCGACGAGCCCGCCGATCTGGTCATCCGCGGCGCAAAACTGCTGGATCTCGTCACAGGGACTGTGGCCGAGAGCGACATCGCGCTCTGCGGCGACACCATCGTCGGCACGCATGGACGCTATCGGGGCAAGGCGGAGTTCGACGCCGGCGGGCTGATCGCAGTTCCAGGCTTCATCGACACCCATCTCCACGTCGAATCCTCGCTGGTGACGCCGCTCGAATTTGAGCGCTGCGTGCTGCCCCACGGCGTGACGACCGCGATTTGCGACCCCCACGAGATCGCCAACGTGCTGGGGGTCGAGGGCATCCGCTATTTCCTCGCCTGCGCCGAGGCGATGCGGATGGATCTGCGCGTGCAGCTCTCGAGCTGTGTGCCTGCGACCCATCTCGAAACAGCCGGCGCGCGGCTCGACGCGGCACATCTCACGCCCCTGATGAACCACCCCAAGGTGATCGGACTGGCGGAGTTCATGAATTTTCCCGGCGTGCTCCATCGCGACCCCGTCTGCCTCGCCAAGCTGGAAGCGTTTTCGCATCGCCATATCGACGGGCACGCACCGCTGGTGCGAGGCCTGGACCTCAACGCCTATATCGCCGCCGGCATCCGCACCGACCATGAGACGACAACCGCCGACGAGGCCCGCGAAAAACTCGCCAAAGGCATGGCGATCCTGATCCGCGAGGGCTCGGTCTCGAAGGATCTGCACGCGCTGATCCCGCTGATCACACGGGACGCCTCTCCCTTCCTCGCCTTCTGCACCGACGACCGCAACCCGCTGGATATCGCCGAGGAAGGGCATCTCGACTACATGATCCGCACCGCGATCGCGGCCGGCGCCGACATTCTCGCGACCTACCGCGTCGCGACGTTGTCGGCCGCACGCAATTTCGGGCTGTTCGACCGCGGTTTCATCGGACCGGGCAAGCGGGCCGACATCGTACTGGTCGAGGACCTTGCCGCGTGCTCCGTGCGCAATGTCTTCACGGGCGGCCGGCTGGTCGAGGATGGGCTGTTCAGCGACCGCGTCGAGATCGCGCCCGTCGGGCTTGCCAGCGTCAAGAGCCGCACGCTTTCGGCAAACGATTTCATGGCGACAGCGCGCGATGGAGAAACGCCTGTGATCGGCGTGGTGCCCGGCCGGATCATCACCGAGCGGCTGGCGATGCGCCTGCCCTCGCGCGACAGCGAGGCGCTGGTCGATATCGCGCAGGACGCGGTCAAGGTCACCGTGATCGAGCGCCATGGCAAGACCGGCGGCATCGCGACGGGTTTCGTCCACGGCTTTGGCATGAAGCAGGGCGCGATCGCCTCGTCGGTCGGACACGACAGCCATAACCTTTGCGTCGTCGGCGTCGACGAGGCCTCGATGGCGGCGGCTGCCAACAGGCTGATCGCGATCGGCGGCGGCTTTGCGGTGGCCGATGGCGGTGTGGTGACGGCGGAGCTCGCGCTACCGGTCGCCGGCCTCATGAGCGATCAGCCCTTCGAGGCCGTGCATCTGGCGCTCGTGGATTTGCGCAGCGCCGCGAAAGCGCTCGGCGTCGTGCTGGCCGAGCCTTTTCTGCAGGTGGCGTTCCTGACGCTGCCGGTGATCCCGCATCTCAAGATCACCGACAAGGGGCTGGTCGACGTCGACGCCTTCGACTTCGTGTGAAGGCCCAAACCGTCATTGCGAGCGCAGCGAAGCAATCCAGGGGCGTAGCGCTCTACGAATGCTGGATTGCTTCGCTGCGCTCGCAATGACGGAAAGGGCGCTATCCCTCAAGCAATTCCTGAGGGATTAGAATCCCTTCCGCCCTAGCCTTCGCACGCAGATTCAAGCGTCGCGCACCGGGCAGGCGCGTGCCGTCCTGATCCTCGATGGCGTGGGCGAGCATGCGCATGCGTTCGTCGAACCAATGGCCGCCCATGGCGTGGGGGTCGATCGCCAGGATAAGCTGGCCGGTGTCGGGCGGGCCGCCCTTGTCGTCTAGGAAAGACGAGGACTGGAACGCGAAATGCGTGCCGACGAGGGCCGCAGCCAGAATCTCGACCATCATGGCGAGCGTCGCGCCCTTGGCGTCGCCGAGCGGCACCATCGTGCCGGCAAGTGCGGCGCCGGCATCGGTGGTCGGCCGTCCCGCGGCATCGAGCGCCCAGCCCTCGGGAATGGCCTCGCCCTTCTGCTTGGCCGCAACGATGGGGCCGCGCGCGACCTTGGACAGCGCCATGTCGATGACCACGGGCTCGCGGCCGGCCAGCGGCGCCGCAAAGGCGATCGGATTCGTGCCAAAGACCGGCTTGGCCCCACCCCAGGGCGCGATTGCGGCCGGCGTATTGGCGAAGAGCAGCGCGACCAGCCCCTGCTGGGCAAGCCGCTCGACATGTAGGCCCGCTGCGCCGCAATGGTTCGAGCGGCGGATCGGGGCGGCGATCACGCCCTGCTCTCGCGCGAGTTGGGGAAGCTCGCCGATCGCGAGATCGATCGCTGGATAGGCAAAGCCGTGGCAGGCGTCGATCGCGAGCACGCCCGGTTTCGGCCGCGATGCGGTCGGCACCGCCTGCCCGTCGATCTTGCCGGAACGCAGCATTGCAAGATAGGTCGGCACGCGCGACAGGCCGTGGCCCTTGAGGCCATCGGCTTCCGCCATGACCAGCGCCCAGGCGACGGAGGCCGCATTGGCCGAAGAGGCTCCCGCTGCGACGAAGAGCTCGACCAGTCGCGCCTGCGCCTGCTCCAGCGGCAATCGGCTCATGCACGCCCCTCCAAAGCCGCGATCACCCGCTCGGCGACGAGACCCGAGACCCGCCCGTTCGACTCGACCGTGTTGCCCGCGATATGCGGCGTCAGGATCAGGTTCGGCGTCCCGGCAAAAATTCTGGCGCCGCCTCTAAGGGGTTCTTCCTCGAACACGTCGAGCGCGGCCCCGCCGAGCCTGCCGCCTTTCAGAGCAGAAACCAGGGCCGTCTCGTCCATGACGCCACCGCGCGCCGCATTGATCAGGATGGCGTCGGGCTTCATGCTGGCGAACGCATCGCCGCCGATCAGTCCGCGTGTCTCAGGCGTCAGCGGCAGGTGAATGCTGATCACGTCGGCGCTCGACAGCACCGCGTCGAGATCAAGACGCTGGGTCGACTGCCACGCAGGATGGTCGGCTGCGACATAGGGGTCGTAGGCGACCACCTCCATGCCGAGTGCGCGGGCATGGCCGGCGACATCGCGCGCGATTGCGCCGAAGCCGACAAGGCCCATGCGCTTGCCGGCGATCTCGCGGCCGATCAGCTTTGTCTTCGGGAATTCGCCGGCCAGCATCGCGGCATTGGCGAAATAGGCGCCGCGCAGCAGGGTCATGGCGGTGCCGATGACGTATTCCACCACCGAGAGACTGTTGGCGCCCGTCGCCGGGAAGACCTTGATGCCGCGCGCCTCGCACGTCTCCATGTCGATATTGTCGAGGCCGACGCCGAGCCGGCCCACCACCCTGAGCGTCTTGGCGGCGTCGAGCACTGGCCCCCTCACCTGCGTTTGGTTTCGCACGATCAGCGCCGGGCAATCGGCGAGCAGCTCGGCAAGCTCATTGGGCTTGCCGAAAAGCTCGGGGTCGTGATGGACGGTATATCGGGCCTTGAGCGAGGCGACCGCCGCCTCGTCCATGAATTCGGTGATGACGATATCGGTCATGTCAGTCCTGCCGGCTTGGTTGGGCTCTCAGCCGATTCATAGGACCGGAGCCGCGCATCTGTCGCGGCTCCGGTGATGGCGTGAGATCAGGCCGAGCGATAGAGTTTTGTCATAGAGAACTCGCGGTGGCCGAGCGCCTCGGACGCGGTCAGGCGGCCATTGGCGGTGCGCACGATGTTCTGGATCAGCGCGTCGCCGGCCTCCGGAATCGTCAGGTCGCGGCGTAGGATGCCGGATACGTCGACGTCGATATGCTCGGGCATCGTGCGCATCGTCTTGGGATTGCCGGTGATCTTGATCACGGGGACGATCGGGTTGCCGATGACGTTGCCCTGCCCGGTCGGGAAGGTGTGCACGACATAACCGCCCGCCGCCATCAGCGTCACGCATTCGGCCGCTGCCGAGGAGGTGTCCATGTAGTAGAGCCCTGGCCCCTTGGTCGGCGCTTCGGCCGGCTGCAGGATGTCGATGAACTTGCACTCGCGGCCAATCTTCTCGAGGTTGCCGAGCGCCTTCTCCTCGATGGTCGTCAGGCCACCTGCGATGTTGCCCTTGGTCGGCTGCGAGTCCGAGAGATCGTCGGTCTTGTGGGCCTCGATGACGTCGTCCTGATAGGCCTTCCACATCTTGTACCAGCGCTCGCCAACCTCAGGTGTCGCAGCGCGCGCCTTGCAGAGATGCTCAGCACCGGTGATCTCGGAGGTCTCGCCGAAGACGCCATAGACGCCGCGCGGGATCCACTTGTCGTACATGTTGCCCACCGTCGGGCAGGAGGACAGGCCCGTGGTGGTGTCGGACTCGCCGCATTTGGTCGAGACCCAGAGCTCCTCGATGCCGCATTTCTCGCGTTGCAACTCGCTTGCCCACTGCACGAATTCCTTCGCGACATAGGAGGCCTTGGCGATGGTGGCGATGTCGCCATGGCCCTCGATGCCGAAGCCGACCACCGGCTTGCCGGTCGCGGCAATGCCGTCGACGACGCGCTTGGTCCAGCCATCCTCGATGCCGATGACGACGACGGCGGCGACGTTGGGGTTGGCGCCGGTGCCGATCAGCGTACGGAAATGGATGTCGAGATCCTCGCCGAACTGGAGCCGGCCATAGGCATGCGGGATCGCCAGCGTGCCCTTGATGTTGTTGGCGACGGCCTCGCAGGCGGCGTTGGAAAGATCATCCAGCGGCAGCAGCAGGACATGGTTGCGCACGCCGACACGACCGTTCTCGCGCCGCCACCCATGGAAGGCGTCAAGGCTGCGGCCGGTGGGGCGCTTGACCATGGGCGCCTTGAACTCGGGCGCCTCGATCTTGCGGCCCTTGATGCGGGCGAGCTTGCCCTTCACGAGATCGAAATTGGCAACGATCGACATGGGATGTCCTCTCCACTTGGCGGGCTCGACCTCGAGGGGAACCCTGTTTCTGTCTTGAGATCGGATCAGGCGCGGATCGCGGCGGTCACCAGCGCTTCGTCTTGGCGTTGTGGACATGCAGGTGCTCGCCCTGCTTCACATCCGCCTTCGCGATGCCGATGTCCTGGCCGTACTTCCAAAGCGTCTCGCCCTTCTTGATGTCCTTGAGCGCGACCTTGTGGCCGATCGGGATGTCCATCTTGGCGGTCAGGCGGAAATCCGAATTGTCGTGCGTGACAACGCCGAGCATGTCCGTGCCAGCCTTCAGGCCTTCGACGACGACGACGCCGACGGTGTCCTTCTTCTCGTGAACCAGGAGATGGGGTTTGCTCATAGTCAGCCTCCTCGCAAGCGTGATGACCGATCCGCCACCCCATCAAGATCGGGGCTCGACCTAGCTGAAGACAAGTCTTATATAAGACATATGAGTGTGCACAAGCTCGAAATTTCCGATCGACTTTCGACGCATGGCGCCGCCGAGCCGCTGGGTTTCCGGCCGCTCTATCGCCAGGTGAAGGCCATCTTCATTCGTCGGCTGGTCGATGGCGTCTGGGCGCCCGGGGCGAGCCTGCCCAGCGAGGGCCAACTCGCGGCCGAGATCGGCGTCAGCCAGGGCACCGTGCGCAAGGCGCTGGACGAACTCGCTGCCGAGAATCTGCTGGTGCGTCGCCAGGGGCGCGGCACTTTCGTCGCGGAGCATGACGAACGGCGCATCCTGTTCCAGTTCTTCAAGCTCGTTCACGACGATGGCGAGCGGCGCTTCCCCGAAAGCACGGTTCTGGGCGTCGAGACCGGGACGGCCGCCGAGGCCGAGCGCACGGCGCTGGACCTGGCAGATGGCGCTACTGTGATCCGCATCCGGCGGCTGCGCGCCTTCGAGACCAAACCCATCATCCTGGAGACACTGAGCCTGCCGCATCAGCTCTTTCCGGGCCTGGCGGACCACCCCGTCCCCAACAACCTCTACAGCCTCTATGCCGCCCGCTATGGCGTGACCATCGCCCATGCGCGCGAGCGGCTGAAGGCCGTGGCGCTGCGCGACGACGAGGCCGCCCTGCTCGGCGCGGCAGCGGGCACCCCCGCCCTGAGGATCGACCGTGTCGCGCTGTCGCTGGACGGCTCGCCTGTCGAGCTGCGCGTCAGCCTCTGCCTGACAGAGGAGGCTCACTACCTGTCCGACCTGCGCTGAAGCGCGGGTCCTGTCGGCCCAGTTTCCCCACCAAGCCGCCGCAGAGCGGTTCATCACAAGCGGAGGATACGCATGCCTGGGATTACACGACGTATTGCGATTGCTGCTCTCCTGGCGCTGGGGCTGGCGCCTGCCGCCTCGGCCCAGACCTTCCCGTCGAAACCGATCACTCTGATTGTGCCCTTCGCCGCCGGGGGACCTAGCGACGTCATCGCCCGACTGCTCGGCGACCACATGGGCCGCACGCTCGGCCAGCAGGTCATCATCGAGAACATCGCCGGCGCCGGTGGCACGGCAGGAGCCAAGCGGCTGGTCGCAAGCGAAGCCGACGGGCACACCATCCTGATCCATCACCTCGCTCTGGCCGCCGCGCCTTCGCTCTATTCCAATCTCGGCTACGACTCCCAGACGGCCTTTGCGCCCATCGGGCTCGTCAATACGGGGCCAATGGTGATCGCCGGCAAGCTCGCCCTGCCGCCGACCGACGCCAAGGCCTTCTTCCCCTATGCGAAGGCGCAGGCCGAGAAGCTGACCATCGCCCACGCCGGTGTCGGTTCCAACGCGCATCTCTGCGCCGTGCTGCTGTCCCAATCGCTGGCGGTCAAGTTTACGCAGGTGGCCTATCGTGGCACCGGGCCGGCGATGAACGATCTCGTCTCCGGCCAGGTCGACATGCTTTGCGACCAGTCGACCACCGCAGTCCCGCAGATCCAGGGTGATAAGATCCGCGCCTATGCGGTGACCTCGCCCGAGCGGCTGGGCGTGCTCCCCAACACACCGACGGCCAAGGAGGTTGGCTCCAACCTCGAAATGACGATCTGGCACGGGTTCTACGCGCCGAAGGGTACGCCGGCGGCGGCGCTCGACAAGCTGAACGCCGCCCTGCGCGCAGCGCTCAAGGACGCGACCGTTCTCGACCGGTTCAAGTCGGTCGGGACCAGCGCCTTCCCGGAATCCGAATGGACCCGCGAGGCACATGCCAAGAGGTTCAGCGCCGAGATCGAGAAATGGGCGGCCTCGATGAAAGCCGCCGGCATCACCCCGCAGACCGCGAACTGACCCCGACCGCGAGCTGGGCGACCGCACGCGCCGCTCGCATGAAGCGGCGGCGCGTGCTACCGGGCGCGTCATGTCAAGCAATGTCGTGCCCCTGGAAAGCTTCCTGGACCTCCCCGATCACGCGAGGTTGCTGGGGCTCGATCTCGGCACCAAGACGATCGGGCTGGCACTGTCGGATCTCGAACGGCAGATCGCATCGCCGCTCGAGACCATCCGCCGGGTCAAGTTCGGCCTAGACGTCGTCGCGCTGCTGAAAGTGGCCGACAAGCATCAGGTCGCAGGCCTTGTCGTCGGCCTTCCACTGAACATGGACGGCACCGAGGGTCCGCGCGTGCAGTCGACCCGCGCCTTTGTACGCAACCTGGTGCCGTTGACGACGCTGCCGATCGTATTCTGGGACGAGCGCATGTCGACGATGGCGGTCACGCGCACATTGCTGGACGCAGATGCCTCGCGCGCCAAGCGAGCCGCCGTGGTCGACAAGATGGCCGCAGCCTACATCCTGCAGGGCGCCCTCGATCGCCTGATGCGGATGGAGCGGACCAACGAACCTTCAGCCGAGGCCTGAATCAAAAATGGCTCGCCGCTTCGTAGCGGGGGCCATTTCCGAGACTTTCGCTGACCTCCCAGTGGAGCGTCAGTTGTTGCCGTTATTGTTGCCCGGCTGGACCGGAACGGCAAAATTCCCGTACGGCCCTTGCTGGATGATGTTTCCGCCGGGGCCGCCATTGCCACCCGTTGCAGCGTTGCCGCTCGGAATGGCCCGCGTACCCGGATAGTAGCCGGGACGGGGCCCGTAATACCCGCCCCGCATCGCATGGCGCTGCTGCTCGCGCTGTGCCCGGATGGCGCGCTTCTGCGCCTCGATATTGCCGGGCCGATAACGATCGTCACGCTCATAGCCACGGCCGTTATACTGCGCCGAAGCCGGGGCGAGCAACACGAGCGCAGACGCTGCGATGCCGACGCCGACCAGCATGGACTTGCTGAGGATCCTCATCGTCATTCTCCTGCGCTCGCGCTCCTGTGCCCTTGCCTGACCTCAGCGGTCAGCGGCCGCCACGCGCCGGATCCGGCGCGCCGCGATAAGTGCCGGCATAGGGCCCGCGGCCATAATAGTAATCGCTGCGGTAGTAGCGCTGCGGACGGTAGACCTGGACGGGCTCGTCATAGACCGGGTAGGCCTCGTAGCCGTAGCCATAGGCCGGGGACTCGTAATATCCGGGCGCGGCGTAAGCGCCGTTGGCAGCGATCGCGGCGGCACCGAGAACGCCGAGTCCGACGGCTCCCGCGATTGCCGCATTGCGACCGCCATTCCAGCCGCGGCCGCCATGCCAGCCTCGGCCATAGCCGCGATACTGGGTGAACTCGGCCGCGCTGCGGTCCAGTCGCTGGCTGTCGAGCTTGACGGTGCGGTCGCCAGCAAACGCAGGCGACATCCCGGCCCCGGCAAGGCCAACCGCCAGGATGCTTGCAGCAACAAAGGTCCTCTTGGTCGTCATGATGATATCTCCTGAGGTCTGTGCACCCCTTGGCCTCAACATTGATGCGAGGCGCTTGAATGGGGCCTGAACCGATCATGTCGGCATTGCGGCGGATGCAGGCGGGTTCGTGGCAACACCTCTTGTCGAGTCCGAACCGTCGTGAGAGAGGACTTGCGTCGTGAGAGAGGACTTGCGTCGTGAGAGCGGACTTGTGTCGTGAGAGCGGACTTGCCTGGCTCGCAGATCCCCTCGTTCTCCACCTTATCAACCGCAGCCGGAACGGCTTGTTCCGCCACAGTTCCGGCGGAGAGCTCGGGGCTCGGCCCCAAGGATTAAGTCAGCAGCGATGATCAACAGCCTGATTGCCGTTTTCCTCGTGCTCGCGACGGGCTGGGGATTGAAAGCTCGCGGGCTGGTCTCGCCAGCCCAGTGGCAGGGCGTCGAGCGGCTGACCTATCAGGTCCTGTTTCCCGCGGTGGTGGTCCACACGCTGGCGACCGCAGATCTCGGCAGCCTGCCCGTCCTTGCGATGGGGCTGAGCCTGGTGCTGACGATCCTGATCGTCGCAGCCTTGCTTCTGCTGTCACGGCCGCTGCTGCTGCGTCTTGGCATCGCCGGTCCCGCCTTCACCTCGATCTTCCAGGGCGCGGTGCGCTGGAACACCTTCGTCGCATTGGCGCTCGCATCGGGCCTGCTGGGCCGCAACGGCGCGACGATGATGGCGATCGCGATCGCCTCGATGATCCCGCTGCTGAACGTGCTGTGCGTCCTCGTGCTCGCCCGCTATGCGACGGGCAAGCCGATGAGTGCGGCCGCTACCATCCGCTCGATCGCGTTCAACCCCTTCATCTGGTCGTCGGCCCTGGGCCTGGTCCTCAACCAGGTGCAGTGGATCTTGCCCGGCGCGTTGATCTCCTATGCCGACATTCTGAGCCGGGCCGCGCTCGGGACCGGGCTGCTCGTGGTCGGAGCCGGGCTCGACCTGCATCGCCTCGCGAGGCCGAGGCTCCCTCACGCGCTCGCCATCGGGTTGAAGCTCGTTGTCATGCCGCTGCTCGCCTGGACGATCGCGAGGCAGTTCGGCATCTCCGGTTCGGCAATGACCATGACCGTCGTCGCAGCCGCCGTGCCCACCGCCACGGCTGCGTATTTCCTCGCAAGGGACCTCGGCGGTGACGCGCCACTGATGGCAGAGATCACCACGATGCAGACCTTGCTGGCACTCGGCACCCTACCGGTCGCCGTGTTGCTGCTGACCTGAAGGTTTGCGACGGAATTCCGCTACGTCAACGATCATACTCGACGAAAGTTATGCTCGCACTGGTTGCATTTTATCTGGATTGCGAGATTATGAACACGGATCGATTGAAGCGCGACTTTCGCGCACGGCTCCGGGAGTTCGGCGCTCATGGCATCGCGAGGACCACGAATTTTAGGGCGTAGCCACGGGTCCTGGACCATTCCGAACGACGACGCGCGCCACGACGATGACGGCCCTGGCGCTATAGAAACCGTCCCACCTGACCCAACGATGCTCTCGGAGCTACAACTGGAGGTAGCGCTTTACATCGAGAACATCAGCTCCGAATTGCGACTGATGGCGAAGGCGGCGGACCTGGAAGCGCTGTCGTATTTTCTGGAGATGGCCCGCATCGAGGCGTCAATCCAGATCGAGCGCCGGGCCTTGGCGAAACCAGTGGCGCGCTAGGATCTGGGATGCAGGTTAAGCGCGCTCGGTGGCACCCGGCCCCGACGACGCAGCCGTCAGCGCGGCACCCGGCTGAGCAGCCCACCCGGCTGGCGCGCCACGTCGCCGGCAAGTTCCATCTCTAGCAATAGCCGGCTGACATCGCGGGCCGCCTGACCGCTGCTGCGCACGAGGTCGTCGATCGAGATCGGAGCCACGCCGAGCAGGGCCAGAAGCCGGTCCCGATCAGACCCCGTTGACGCTACCGGTGCGAAGACGCCCGGCGGCGGTTCCAGCGGCATCTCGCTTCGCGCGGCGGGCCTGACATCGGGGAGGTCGAGCTCGTCCCACAAGGCGTGGGTGCCGCCCCCATTTTCACCGTTCCATACGCCCGCCGCGGCCTCGAATCCTTGATTCTGCTCACGCAGCGGCAGCAGCGCTTCGATGACATGAGTCGCCTCCGAAATCAGGATCGCACCCTCGCGGATCAGATGGTTTCCGCCTTCGGCTCGTGGATCGAGCGGCGAGCCGGGCACGGCGAAGACGAGGCGGCCCTGCTCATTGGCGAAACGTGCGGTAATCAGGGAGCCTGATTTGCGCGCGGCCTCGACCACCACGGTCCCAAGCGAGAGGCCGGACACCAGCCGGTTGCGGCGTGGAAAATCGCGGCCTCGCGGGCCCCAGCCGAGCGGCATCTCGCTGATCGCAGCGCCCCGCTCCAGCAGCCGCTGCAGCAAGGGCAGGTTCTGCGGCGGGTAGATTTCGTCGAGCCCGCCAGCCAGAACCGCCACGGTGCCGGTGGCGACGCTGGCTTCATGGGCTGAGGTATCGATGCCGCGCGCCAGCCCGGAGACGACGACGAATCCGGCATCGCCCAGGTCGTGCGCCAGGCGAGCGGTGAATTTCTGGCCGGCGGCCGAGGCATTTCGCGAACCGACCAGCGCTACGCAGTGCCGAAGAATCACGTCGCTTGCACCCAGGACCGCGAGCATGGGCGGTGCCGAATCGATGGCTTGCAGGGGCCTGGGATAGCCGGGTTCGCCCAGTGCGACGAACCGGCCACCCAGCTTGCGCAGGGCGATCAATTCGCGTTCGGCGTCGGCGATTCCGCAGAGCTTCAAGGAGCGGCCGGCCTGCCGCGCGAGGTCGGGTAGCGCATCCAGGGCAGCAGCGGCACCGCCGAATCGATTCAGCAGGGAGCGGAATGTGCGGGGGCCGATGCTCTCGCTGCGGATCAGGCGGAGCCAGTCGAGGCGCTGGCGATCGTCGAGATCGATGCCAGCCATGTCATTCAGCCCTTCTGGCCGATCTTGCCCTCACTGCCTCCGAGCAGCCGGGCGATATTGGTGCGGTGCATGAACCAGAGCAGCGCCGCCAGCACGGCCATCACCAGCGCAGCCCGCTGATCGCCCAACCAGAGCCAGAGCAGCAGCGGCGCGATGAGGCTGGCCAGCAGGGCCGAGAGCGACGAGTATTTCGAGAGATACGCGACAGCGATCCAGATGACGGCGAAGACAAGTGCGACCGGCCAGGCGAGACCGATGAGGATGCCGAGATAGGTCGCGACGCCCTTGCCGCCCTTGAAGCTCAGCCAGACCGGGAAGAGGTGGCCGATGAAGGCGCCGAATCCGGCGATCAGTCCCGCCTCCCGGCCCCCGATCAGATAGGCTGCAAGCAGGACCGCGACCGTGCCCTTGAGCATGTCGCCGATCAGCGTGAGGGCGGCGAGCTTCTTGTTGCCGGTGCGCAGGACATTGGTCGCGCCGATATTGCCGGAGCCGATGCTGCGCAGATCGGGCCCGCCGCTCAGCTTCGTCAGGATGATGCCGAACGGGATCGAGCCTAGCAGGTAGCCCATCGCGAGCGCCGCCAGGATCTGGAGCCCGGACAGGCCCCAACTCATCATGTCCGGCATGCCGCCCCTCGCCCCTTGTCGTTCTCTGGCGGCAGACTAGCCGGGTTGCGCCTCGTAGACCACTCGTCCGCCTACGAATGTAACCTGAACGATGCCTTCGAGCCGCGCCTCGTCGAAAGGCGAGTTCTTGGCCCGGGACTTGAGCTTGGCCTTGTCGACGACATAGGGCGCTTCGGCGTCGAGCAGCATCAGGTCGGCGGGTGCGCCGATCGCGATGTGGCCACAGGCGAGCCCGAGCAGCTGCGCCGGACGATAGGACAGTCGCGCCAGCAGCGTAGCCAGGTCGATCTGGCCGGCCTGGACCATGCGGAGCGCCGCCGAGAGCAGTGTCTCGATCCCGAGCGCGCCGTCGGCGGCTTCGGCGAAGGGCTGTCGCTTGGTCTCGACATCCTGCGGGTCGTGGTCGGAGACGACGACGTCGATCACGCCTTCGGCCAGCGCCGTGACGAGCGCGAGACGTTCATCCTCGCTGCGAAGCGGCGGCGAGACCTTGCAGAAGGTACGGTACTCGCCGACGTCATTCTCGTTCAGCGTCAGGCTGTTGATCGAAACGCCGCAAGTCATCGCCACGCCGGACGCCTTGGCGCGGCGCACGAGTTCGACCGATTCCGCGCAGGAGATCATCGCGGCGTGGTAGCGGGCGCCGGTCGACCGGGCGAGACGGATGTCACGCTCCAGCATCACCGTCTCGGCTTCCTGCGGAATGCCCGGGAGGCCCTTGCGGCTGGCGAGTTCGCCCTCGTTCATCACACCGGAGCCCCGCAGATCGGGGTCCTCGACATGGTTCATGATCAGCGCATCGAAGTCCCGGGCGTAGATCATCGCCCGGCGCATTACCTGCGGATTGCGCAAGGGTTTGGCACCATCGCTGAAGGCGACCGCGCCAGCCTCTCCGAGCAGTCCGAATTCGGTGATCTCCTTGCCGAGCAGGCCCTTGGTCAGGGCCGCGGACGGCAGGACGTTGACGATCGCCTTGTCGCGGGCGCGGCGCTTGATGAAGTCGATGATTGCGGGGTCGTCGACCGGCGGATCCGTATCGGGCCGGCAGACGACCGTGGTGACGCCCCCAGCGGCGGCTGCCTGCGAGCCGGTGCTCAGCGTCTCGCGGAACTCCGCCCCCGGCTCGCCCAGAAAGGCGCGCAGGTCGACAAGGCCCGGCGCCAGCACCAACCCGCGGCCGTCGATTCGCTGTACGCCCTCCCCGGTCGCCGGCGCAGCGCCCCAGGTGATGTCGGCGATCTGCCCGCCCTGCAGCAGCAGCGAACCCGTCTCGTCGCGTCCCGTCGCGGGATCGACGAGGCGTGCGTTGACGATAGCGATGTCTCGGATTTCAGCCATGATCGGTCCCGCTGATGCCGTCGCGGCCTTGCCTGGAGTGCTGGGAGGCGGCCGCGCCGCTGTTAGGTTGTGCGAGGCGCTCAGACATTGGGCAGGTGCTGCGCTAGCGCATCAAGCACAGCCATGCGGACGGCGACGCCCATCTCGACCTGCTCGCGGATCAGCGACTGGGCGCCGTCGGCAACCTCCGATGAGATCTCGACGCCGCGGTTCATCGGGCCGGGATGCATCACCAGCGCATCGGGCTTGGCGACGTCAAGCTTTTCGCGGTCCAGGCCGAAATAGCGGAAATATTCCTTGGATGACGGCACGAAAGCGCCATGCATCCGCTCGAGCTGGAGTCGCAGCATCATCACGATGTCGGCGCCCTCAAGTCCCTTCTTCATGTCCGTGAAGACGGTCACGCCCATGCGCTCGATGCCGGCAGGCAGCAGCGTCGAAGGCGCAATCAGCCTGACCTTTGCGCCCAGCGCATTGAGCAGGATGATGTTTGAGCGCGCCACGCGCGAGTGCACGATGTCGCCGCAGATCGCCACCGTCAGGCCCATGATCGAGCCCTTGTTGCGGCGAATCGTCAGCGCGTCCAGAAGCGCCTGGGTGGGGTGCTCATGCGCACCGTCGCCGGCGTTGACGACCGAGCAGCCGACCTTGCGGGCCAGAAGATTGACCGCGCCGGCCGAGTGATGGCGCACGACGAGAATGTCGGGGCGCATCGCGTTCAGCGTGGCTGCGGTGTCGATCAGGGTCTCGCCCTTCTTCACCGAGGACGAGGCGACGGACATGTTCATGACGTCGGCGCCCAGCCGCTTGCCGGCAAGCTCGAACGAGGCCTGCGTGCGGGTCGAGGGCTCGAAGAACAGGTTGATCTGGGTCCGGCCGCGCAAGGTCGCGGTCTTTTTCTCGACCTGGCGGGACAGCGCGACATAGGTGTCGGCCCTGTCCAAAAGCGCTTCGATGTCCAGATGGGACAACCCCTCGATACCGAGGAGATGGCGGTGCGGGTAGAGCGGTGCGGGGGCTGTCATTTGAAGATGGGTGTTTAGGCGCGAGTCGGGATGGGCGCAAGGCGTCGCGCGATATTGTCCAGAGCGCCGCCCCCATCCCGACATGTAATCACCCATAGGAAGACAGCGAGCTCGATCCGCCCTCAGCCTACCTTGACACCATAGACATGCTCGGGGCCCGGAAAGCGGCGCGCGCGGACATCGTCGGCATATTCGGCGACAGCTTTCCTCACCCCCTCGCCGAGCGTGCCATAGGGCTTCACGAATTTCGGGATACGCCCGGTCAGGCCCAGCATGTCGTCGAGGACCAGGACCTGCCCGTCGCAGGTGGCCGACGCGCCGATGCCGATCGTCGGAATCGCGACCGCTTCCGTGATCTGGGCGGCCAGCGGCTCCGCCACAGCCTCGATGACGACGGCAAAGGCGCCCGCCGCCGCAACGGCTTCAGCGTCCCTGATGAGCAGCGGCCACTCGCTGCGGGTACGGCCCTGCGCCTTGTATCCACCCAGCGTATTCACCGCCTGCGGGGTCAGGCCGACATGGCCCATCACGGGGATACCGCGGTCGACGAGGAAGCGGATCGTCTCGGCCATGCGCTGGCCGCCTTCGAGCTTGACCGCGCCGCACCCCGTCTCCTGCATCGCCCGGGCTGCATTGCGAAAGGCCTGCGCGGGGCTCTCCTCATAGGAGCCGAAAGGCATATCGATGACGACCAGTGCATTGCGGCTGGCGCGCATCACGGCCTGCCCGTGGCAGATCATCATCTCCAGCGTGACCGGCACCGTGCTGTCGAGGCCGTAGATCACCATGCCCAGCGAGTCGCCGACGAGGATGAAATCCGCGACTTCGTCGACCAGTGCCGCCATCGGCGCGGTATAGGCCGTCAGCGAAACGATCGGCTCGCCCGATTTGCGCGCCCTGATGTCCTGCGCAGTGCGCCGCTTGTTTAAAGTCTGAACCGACACGATATCCTCCAGCCGAGCACACTCCGATGCTTGCCGGTGGGGTAGCCTCTCAGGCCCGCCACGAAAAGCGTAATCGGCGTTTGACAGACAGAACGGCGTGAACCACTTTCGCGCGCCAATCCGAACCGCTATCAACGCGACCCGCGCCGAGTTCGGCCGGGCGGGCACTGCTAGAGTGTCCTGCCCAGGCTTTGCCGGCCCTGCACTTCGCCTTGTGAGACAGAAAAACCCGCCATGAAGCTCCTCGTCGTCGAGTCGCCGGCCAAGGCCAAGACGATCAACAAGTACCTGGGTTCGGATTACGAGGTCATCGCCTCGTTCGGGCACATTCGCGACCTGCCGGCCAAGGACGGGTCGGTCGAGCCGGATCAGGACTTCGCGATGAAGTGGGAGATCGAGGGTCGCGGCGCCAAACAGGTCGCCGAGATCGTCAAGGCGCTCAAGGGCGCCGACAAGCTGATCCTCGCAACTGACCCGGATCGCGAGGGAGAGGCGATTTCCTGGCACGTGCTAGAAGCGCTGAACGCCAAGAAGGCGCTCAAGGGCATTCCGGTCGAGCGCGTGACCTTCAACGCCGTCACCAAGGACGCCGTGCAGAAGGCGCTGGCCAATCCGCGCCAGGTCGACCAGGCGCTGGTCGACGCCTATCTGGCGCGCCGTGCGCTCGACTATCTCGTCGGCTTCACGCTGTCGCCGGTGCTTTGGCGCAAATTGCCTGGCGCCCGTTCGGCCGGCCGCGTGCAGTCCGTCGCCTTGCGCATCGTCTGCGACCGCGAACGCGAGATCGAGGCCTTCCGGGCTCGCGAGTACTGGTCGCTGGTGGCGACGCTGGCGACCTCGACTGGCGGCGTCTTCGACGCGCGCCTCGTCGGCGCCGACGGCAAGAAGATCACCCGGCTCGACATCGGCACGGGCGACGAGGCGCATGCCTTCAAGGCGGCTCTCGATACTGCCGCCTTCTCGGTCGCCAATGTCGAGGCCAAGCCGGTCAAGCGTCACCCCTTCCCGCCGTTCCAGACCTCGACCCTGCAGCAGGAGGCCTCGCGCAAGCTTGGCATGGCTCCCGCACGGGCGATGCAGGTGGCGCAGCGGCTTTATGAGGGCGTCGATATCGGCGGCGAGACCGTCGGTCTCATCACCTATATGCGTACCGACGGCGTCGACATGGACCCCGCCGCGATCACCGCTGCCCGCAGCGTGATTGGCAAGGAATTCGGCGACGCCTATGTGCCCGGCTCACCGCGCAAATACACCGTGAAGGCCAAGAACGCGCAGGAGGCCCACGAAGCCATCCGCCCGACCGACCTCGCGCGGCTGCCGGCAATGGTCGCGCGCCATCTCGAGCCCGAGCAGGCAAAGCTCTACGAGCTGATCTGGAAGCGCACCATCGCCAGCCAGATGGAATCGGCCTCGCTCGAACGCACCACTGTCGACATCGCGGCCAAGGTCGCCGCACGCAATCTCGAGCTGCGCGCCACCGGCCAGGTCGTGCTCTTCGACGGCTTCCTGGCACTCTACCAGGAAAGCCGCGACGACGAGGAGGACGAGGACTCCAAGAAGCTGCCTGTCATGAAGACGGGGGAAGGGCTGGAGAAGCGCGCTATCGCCGCCGACCAGCACTTCACCGAGCCGCCGCCGCGCTATTCGGAAGCGAGCCTGGTCAAGCGCATGGAAGAACTCGGCATCGGCCGCCCCTCGACCTATGCCTCGACGCTGGGCACGCTGCGCGACCGCGAATATGTCCGCATCGAGAAGAAGCGCCTCGTCCCCGAGGACAAGGGCATGCTGGTGACGGCATTCCTGGAAAGCTTCTTCAAGCGCTATGTCGAGTTCGATTTCACGGCGAGCCTCGAAGAGAAGCTCGACCGGGTCTCGAATGCCGAGATCGACTGGAAGGTGCTGCTCCGCGAATTCTGGGAAGAGTTCACGGCCTCGATCGGCGAGACCAAGGACCTGCGCGTCACCGAGGTGCTGGAGGCGCTGAACGGCGTACTCGGGGCCCATGTCTTCCCCGCTCGCGAGGATGGCGGCGATCCCCGCTCCTGCCAGGTCTGCGGCACCGGCACGCTGTCGCTCAAGCTGGGCAAGTTTGGCGCCTTCGTCGGCTGCTCCAACTATCCTGAATGCCGCTACACCCGTCCGCTCACAGTCTCGGCGGTCGACGGTGAGGCCACGGCCGAAGGCGGCACCGGGGCGCCGGGTGTGCGCATCCTGGGCAAGGATCCCGTCACGCAGGTCGACGTCACAATCCGCGACGGACGCTTCGGCCCTTATATCCAGCTGGGTGAGGGCGAGAAGCCCAAGCGCTCCAGCCTGCCCAAGGGCATGAGCCCGGGCAGCGTCGATCTCGAAACGGCGCTGGCGCTGCTTTCGCTCCCGCGCGAGGTCGCAAAGCATCCCGAGAGCGGAGAGCCGATCCTGGCCGGCATCGGCCGCTACGGCCCTTACGTCCAGCACGGCAAGACCTACGCCAATATCGACAAGGACGACGACATCCTGCAGATCGGCGGCAACCGTGCCATCGACCTGATCGTCGCCAAGGAAAGCGGCGGCCCCGGCGCTCGCTTCGGGCGCGGCGCGGCAACGCCGGGCCGCGAGCTCGGCGAGCATCCCGGCGGCGGCAACCTTGTGGTGCGCGCGGGCAAGTACGGGCCATACGTCAATTGGGGCAAGGTCAACGCCACCCTGCCCAAGAGCATGACGCAGGAAGCGATCACGCTCGAGCAGGCCATCGAACTCGTCAACGCCAAGGCCGAAGCAAGCGGCGTCAAGGGCGGGACCAAGCCCAAGGCCGCAGCCAAGACCAAGGCTGCTGCCAAGCCAAAGGCTGTGGCAAAGGCCAAGGCACCCGCGAAGGACGCGGCGACGGCGCCTGCCAAGGCAGCGGCAAAAGCTCCTGCCAAGGCAAAGGCTTCAGCCAAGCCCAAAGCTACGGCAAAACCGAAGGCCGCGCCCAAGGCGAAGGTCGCCGCCGAAGGCTGAGCGCGGCCCTACACATCGAACCCCATCCTTCGAGAGGCCATTCCACCGGAAGGGCTCCTCGGGATGAGCGCTCCGGTATATTCATACGGTCTGCAAGCGCCGTTCAAATGAGAGGTCTGTTTCCATGAACGCCGCCCGCGTCCTGACCGATGCCTTCATCCCGGAACTGCCGAACCGCTACAACGGCAAGGTCCGCGAGAACTACGACCTGCCCGACGGCAGCCGCATCATCATCGCAACCGACAGGCTGAGCGCTTTCGACATCATTCTCACCTCGATCCCCTTCAAGGGCGAGGTGCTGACGCAGACCGCGCGCTACTGGTTCGAAGAGACGGCCGACATCTGCCCCAACCACGTGCTCGCCTATCCCGACCCCAACGTCGTGATCGGCAAGACGCTGAAGATCCTGCCCGTGGAAATGGTCGTGCGCGGCTATCTCGCCGGCACGACCAGCACCTCCGTGCTCACCAAGTACAAGAAGGGCGAGCGCGAGATGTACGGCATGCGCCTGCCCGACGGTCTGCGCGACAACGAGAAGCTGCCGCAGCCGATCATCACGCCGACCAGCAAGGCCTTCGACGGCGGCCATGACGAGCCGCTTTCGGGCGAGGCGATCCTGGCCCAGGGTCTGCTCACGGCCGAGCAGTGGGAAACCGTCAGCCGCTACTCTCTGGAGCTCTTCGCCCGCGGGCAGAAGCGCGCGGCGGAGCGCGGGATGATCCTGGTCGATACCAAATACGAGTTCGGCACGGACGAGACCGGGCGCATCGTGCTCGCCGACGAGATCCATACGCCCGATTCGAGCCGCTATTGGTTTGCCGACGGCTATCAGGAGAGTTTCGAGGCCGGGAAGCGCCCGCGCAGCCTCGACAAGGATTTCGTCCGCGCCTGGGTGGTGGAGCGTTGCGACCCCTACAAGGACCCGGTTCCGGAGATCCCGCAGGACCTCATCGCCGAGACCTCCAAGGTCTATATCCAGGCCTATGAGCTTCTCACCGGGAAGCGTTTCGAATCCGACCTGTCCGGCAGCACCGTGCTGGAGCGGATCCGGACCAACCTCCGGCCTTATTTCTCGTAAGCCCCTAAGAACAGAACATCCCGCCGGGCAACCCGGCGGGATTTTTGTGGTTTAAGAGCTTTTCCTGATCGGACCAGTTCGTCATTGCGAGCGTCAGCGAAGCAATCCAGGGGCGGCAGTGCGCTACCCCCTTCTGGATTGCTTCGTCGCTTTGCTCCTCGCAATGACGGCCGTGCTGGCGGTCAGCCAAGCCTAGAGCGGCTTAAGGCCCGCTTCGATCTGCGCGCGCTTCGGCTCCAGGAAGGGCGGCAGCGCCAGCTTCTCGCCCATGGTCTCGGCCGGTTCGTCGGCAGAGAAGCCGGGCTCGTCGGTCGCGATCTCGATCAGGATGCCATTGGGCTCGCGCAGATAGAGCGAGCGGAAATAGAACCTGTCGACCTTGCCGCTATTGGGATAGCCGGCCGCCTTCAGCCGCTCCGCCCAGGCGTCGTAGTCTCCGAAGGTCGGAGTGCGCAGAGCAAGGTGATGCACCCCGCCAGCGCCTTCGCGGGCCTGCGGCGCATCGGGCTCGACGGCGACATGCAACTCGGCTGCGGGCCCACCTTCCCCGATCTTGAAGACGTGGATCTCGCCCGAGGCGTGCGCTTCGTCGCGATAACTCGACACTCGCTCAAGACCCAGCAACTGCGTCAGCACGACCTCCGTCCGCTCCAGCTTCGGCACCGAAATGGTGACGGGACCCAAGCCGCGGATCTGATGCTCGGCGGGAACCGTGCTCCTGTCCCAGACGACGAAGGGGATATCGCCGCCATCGACGATCAACGTCAGCCGCTGTCCCTCCGGATCCTCGAAATCGAGGCCGGCGCGGCCGTTGATGCTGCGGACCGGCGAGGTCTTGACCCCGGCCTTGGTCAACCGATCATGCCACCAGTCCAGCGACGCCTCATTGGCGACGCGCAGCGAGCTGCGGGCGATCGAGTTGGTCCCGCGCCGCGCCGGAGCGGCCGGCCAGTCGAAGAAGGTCAGATCCGTGCCGGGGGAACCCGCGCCATCGGCATAGAAGAGATGATAGGCCGAGGTATCATCCTGATTCACCGTCTTCTTGACCATGCGCATGCCCATGGTCTCGACATAAAAGCGCCGGTTGCCGGGTGCGTCGGCCGAGATGGCGGTAACGTGGTGGATGCCGGTGAGCTTCATGACAGAACCCTTTGCTGTGGCGCCGGACGATCAGGCCCGGGCTTCACGACAGAGATAGAGCGCCCTAAGCGCAATATCACGACCAATCGGCCAATGGCGACATTGCAAAATTGCAATGTATGATTTTCTGCCGCTGTTCTGGCGCGGGCTGCGACCTAGCGGCCAGCTGTCGCCAAAAAGCGCTGCTGGGTGCCTTCGAGCACGAGGCAGGTCAGGACCCCGCTCTCAAAAGCCTTGGTATCGAGACCGATCCGGTTGTGCCTGACGATCGCGGTATGGACCGGGGTATGGCCGTGAACGACGACGAAACCGTGGTCGTCGTCGTTGTCGAGGAAATCCCGGCGAATCCAGACGAGATCATAGGGATCCTGCTGCGCCAACGGCACGCCGGGTCGGATACCGGCATGGACGAACAGATAGTCGCCGCAGCGCCACGTCATCTGCGTCGCGGCAAGGAAGGCAGCGTGATCCGCCGGCACAGCCGCTCGGACGCGCCTGACGAGATCAGGCACGCACGCCTCCAGCGCGGCGTCGTCGAGATCGGAGAGGTCGAGCCCGTAGGAGGCGAGCGTTTGCCGACCGCCATAGCGACACCAATGCGGTACGAGATCCGCCTGAAGGTCCAGCAGATAGACTTCATGGTTTCCGCGCAGGGTGACGAGTTCTCGCCCGGCGACACCCGCGATGAGATGCGCGATCACGCCACGCGAATCCGGGCCGCGGTCGATGTAGTCGCCCAGCATCACCTGCACGATGTGAAGCTCCGGCGCTGTAGCGGCGTCCTGCTCGATCTGCCGCTCGATCTCATGGAGGAGATCGAGCCGGCCATGGACGTCGCCGATCACATAGAGGCGCATTCCCGGCGGCACCGTCGGCCGACGCCCAGCCGGGGGCGCGAGTGCATCAGGCATGAGGTCGGCAGGCGCAGGCATGGCGGTCTCCGGAGCGGACGAGCGAGAGCTTTGTCGCCCGCCGCGCCTCCGGCCGCAATGCCAGCGTCAGTTCGCCACGGCGTGGCGGCTCGGCTTGGCCTTCAGCTTCAGCGCCTCGGCCTCCTCGCGCTCGCGCGGGGTGTTGCGCATGAGCTGGTCCTTGCCGGGCTGGTACTGCACGGGCTGCGCGATATCGACGCCGTACCAGGCTGCCGCCCGCAGCACGAAGGACGGGTCGGCGAGATGCGGCCGTCCGAGCGCGACGAGATCGGCACGACCCGATGCGACGATGGTGTTGACCTGGTCGGCGGTGGTGATGTTGCCGACGCACATCGTGGCGATGCGGGCCTCGTTGCGGATCTGGTCGGAGAACGGCGTCTGGAACATGCGGCCATAGACCGGCTTGCTGTCATTGACGGTCTGGCCGGTCGAGACGTCGACGAGATCGCAGCCCTCGCTGCCGAACGCGGCGGCAATGGCGACCATATCCTCAGGCGAGAGGCCGCCCGCCTTCCAATCGGTGGCGGAGATGCGGACCGACATCGGCTTTTCGCGCGGCCAGGTCTCGCGCAGGGCGCGGAACACCTCGAGCGGATAGCGCAGCCGGTTTTCGACCGAACCGCCATAGGCGTCGCTGCGATGGTTGGTCAGCGGCGAGAGGAAGCTCGCCAGCAGATAGCCATGGGCGCAGTGCAGCTCCAGCATGTCGAAGCCGGCGCGGATGCCGCGCTCCGCAGCCTGGATGAACTCGGCCTTGACCCGGTCCATGTCGGCGCGGTCCATTTCGCGCGGCGTCTGGCTCTCGGGGTAATAGGGCAGCGGCGATGCCGAGATGATGGGCCAGGCGCCCTCGTCCAGCGGCCGGTCCATGCCGTCCCACATCAGTTTGGTCGCGCCCTTGCGGCCGGCATGGCCGAGCTGCAGGCAGATCTTCGCTGCCGAGTTCGCGTGGACGAAATCGACGATGCGGCGCCATTCGGCTTCCTGCTCATCCGTATAGAGCCCGGCGCAGCCCGGCGTGATGCGTGCATCGTCGGCGACGCAGGTCATCTCGGTGACGATCAGGCCGGGCCCGCCGATGGCGCGCGAGCCGTAATGCATCAGGTGCCAATCATTGGGCAGACCGTCATGTGCCGAATACTGGCACATCGGCGAGAGCACCATGCGGTTCTCGATGCGCATTTCTCGCAGTTGCAGCGGCTGGAAAGCCGGCGGGACCGGCGAGCCGTCCTTGCGCGTCCTGGCGAGCGGACCGAGTTCCTCGGCGACGAGGCCGTCGATGGCGGCCACGAAGGCCGGCGCCCGGAGAGCAAGGTTGTCATAGGTTATGGCCTTTGAACGCGTCATCAGGCCGAAGGCGAAACGCAGCGGATCGAAATCCCAGAACCGGCGCAGCTGCTCGAACCAGACCAGCGAGACATCGGCCGCGTGCTGGGTCTTCTCGACCTCTTCGCGGCGCGTGCGCTCGAACAGCGCCAGGGACTTCGCGACGTCGAGCCCGGCCTTGTGGAAGGCCTTGTGGAGCGCGATCGCGTCCTCCATCGCGAGCTTTGTGCCGGAGCCGATCGAGAAATGCGCAGTCGCCTTGGCGTCGCCGATCAGGACGACGTTCTCGGCGACCCAATTGCGGCAGCGGATCATCGGGAAATTGCGCCAGAGCGAGCGGTTGGTGATCAGGCCGTGGCCCTGCAGTTCCTCCGCAAAAACGCCTTCGAGGAAGCGGGCCGAGGCCTCCTCATCCATGGCGGCGAGACCGGCCTTGGCAAAAGTCTCGGGATCGGTCTCCAGCACCCAGGTCGAGCGGCCGGCCTCGTACTGGTAGCAATGGGCGATGAAGAGCCCGTGCTCGGTTTCCTTGACGAAGAAGTTGAAGGCATCGAAGGGCCGGGTTGAGCCCATCCAGGTGAAATAGTTCGGGCGCAGGTCGGTCTGCGGCTGGAAGCGCTCGCGCCAGCCCTCGCGGATGCGGCTGTTGATCCCGTCCGCGCCGACGACGAGGTCGTACTCCGCCTTCAGGGTCTCGATATCGGCCGCCTCCTCGCCGAAGCGCAGCTGCACGCCGAGTTCGCGTGCGCGATCCTGCACGAGCATCAGCAGCGAGCGGCGCGAGCAGCCGCAGAATCCATTGCCGGAGACGCGATGGACGCTGTCCTTGAAATGGATCTCGATATCGTCCCAGTATGCGAAATTGTCGCGGATCGCGGCATAGCTCGCCTCATCGGCGGCCTTGAAGGTGTCGAGCGTCTGGTCGGAGAAGACCACGCCGAAGCCAAAAGTGTCGTCTGGCTGGTTGCGCTCGAAGACGGTGACGTCGAGCTGAGGCCAGTCCCGCTTCATCAGCAGGGCGAAGTAGAGCCCGGCCGGCCCGCCGCCGACAACCGCGATGCGCTTCATGACCTTCTCCCCTTCGCTTCAGAAATTATTTTAGGTCTGAAATAATTTTATCTCAAGAGGGCGGCAGCCGCTCGGCGAGAAGAGGGTCGACGCGCTCGCAGTATGGTGGATGCTTCCTATTTTGAGCGCCATTCAGCTTGAACTGCTCCAAGAGGGGCGCAATCAGCAGGCGCTTGCAAATTCCTTTAGACCTAAAATATATTCGCCGGATCGGGAGGTCGGTCGGATGTCTCTGACAGGACGGCACGCGCTGGTCACGGGCGGCGGACGCGGTATCGGCCGCGCCATCGCCACTGCTCTGAAATCGCAAGGCGCGCGGGTCAGCATTCTTGGCCGCGACGAGGCCGTGCTGCGCGAGGCCTGCGCGAACGGCGCCGCCGACAGCTTCGCGGCCTGCGATATCCGCGACGAGGCGGCGACCGCGTCTAGCATCGCCGAACTCGCCCAGACCCAGCCCTTCGACATCGTCATCGCCAATGCCGGCGCGGTCGAGACCGGGCCGTTTGCGCGCGGCGATGYCGACAGGTTCCGGCGCATGGTCGAGATCAATCTGATCGGCACGGTCAACGCCTTCCACGCCGCCCTGCCCGGCATGCTTGACCGCCGCGACGGCCGCCTGATCGCGATTGCCTCGACGGCCGCCCATCGCGGCTACGCTTACGTTTCCGCCTACAGCGCCGCAAAGCACGCGGTGCTGGGGCTCGTCCGCTCTCTGGCGCTGGAAACGGCCCGCACCGGCGTCACCGTCAATGCGGTCTGCCCCGGCTATACCGACACCGATCTCGTGGCCGGAAGCCTCGCGGCGATCACCGCCAAGACGGGCATGACGAGCGACGACGCGCTGGCGCAGTTGGTGAAGGACAATCCCCAGGGCCGCCTGATCTCACCCGAGGAGGTTGCCGCCGCTGTGCTCTACCTCTGCGGACCGGGCAGCCAATCCGTCACCGGCCAGTCGCTGCTGGTCAATGGCGGGGAGTTCTGAGGCGATGGAGACACCCTCGCCCAGCTTGATGCTCGACCGCGAGACCAAGGCAAGCGAGCGCCCCGGCGACCACAAGGACGAGTTGCGCCTGTGGCTGCGGCTGCTGACCTGCTCGACCCTGATCGAGACCGAGATCCGCAACCGACTGCGCGAAGAATTCAAGACGACGCTGCCGCGCTTCGACCTGATGGCGCAGCTCGAGAAGTCGACGACCGGAATGACCGTCGGCGAGGTCTCGCAGCGGCTGATGGTGTCGAACGGCAATGTCACGGCGGTCGTCGCCGGGCTGCTGGCGGACGGGCTCGTCGACAAGCGCGCCGCCGCGCAGGACCGGCGTGTCCAGGTGCTGACGCTGACCGCCGCGGGCCGCAAGGCCTTCAAGGCGATGGCGGAGCGCCACGAGAGCTGGATCGCCGAATTGTTTGCGGGCCATGAGCCCGGGGAAATCCCGCAGCTGTTCAGGCTTCTCGGCAAGACCAAGGCCTCGCTGCACCGGGCGATCGCGCAGCGTGCCAACGCGACCAAGGGAGAGACGAAATGAGCTTCGCCAACGCCACGACGCTGCCACTGGCGAGCTATGTCCCCGAGCATTTCGAGCTAGCGGTCTCCGGCAAGGTCGCGACCGTGACGCTCAACCGGCCTGAGAAAAAGAATCCGCTGACATTTGCAAGCTACCGCGAAATCACGGATTTCTTCCTGGCCGCGCAAAAGGACGAGGGCGTGAAGGCCATCGTCGTGACGGGCGCCGGCGGGAACTTCTCGTCGGGCGGCGACGTCTTCGAGATCATCGGCCCGCTGGTCGAGATGGAGACAAAAGAGCTCCTGAAGTTCACCCGCATGACCGGCGATCTGGTGAAGGCGATGCGCGCCTGCCCGCAACCGGTGATCGCCGCGATCGACGGCATCTGCGCGGGTGCGGGCGCGATCATGGCGATGGCGTCCGACATGCGGCTGGGCACGGCCGAGACCAAGATCGCCTTCCTGTTCAACCGCGTCGGACTTGCCGGTTGCGACATGGGCGCCTGCGCGATCCTTCCGCGCATCATTGGCCAGGGTCGGGCGGCCGAACTGCTCTACACCGGCCGTATCCTGCGCGGCGAGGAGGCCGAACGCTGGGGGTTCCTCAACCGCATCGTCAGCCGCGACGCCGTGCTCTCCGAGGCGCAGGCCCTGGCAGCCGAACTCGGCGACGGGCCGACCTTCGCCAATGCCATGACCAAGCGCATGCTGGAGATGGAATGGGCGATGTCGGTCGAGAGCGCGATAGAGGCCGAGGCCGTGGCGCAGGCGCTCTGCATGCAGACCGAAGATTTCGCCCGCGCCTATCACGCCTTCGCCGCGAAGCAGAAGCCGGTTTTCGAGGGCAATTGAGATGACGCTCCGGGGGCTGCTTTCCGACACGTTGGACTGGCCCTTCTTCGAGGAGCGCCACCGACGTTTCGCCCACCAACTCAGCGGCTGGGCCGACGCGACGCTGCCTGGCATGCCGCATGACGATGTCGAGGCAGCCTGCCGGGCGCGCGTCACTGCGCTCGGCGAGGCCGGCTTCCTGCGTGCCGTAGTGCCGGAGGCCTATGGGGGACTGAGCGAGAAGCTCGACGTGCGCACGCTGTGCCTGGCGCGCGAGACGCTGGCCGCGCGCGACGGGCTCGCCGATTTTGCGTTTGCGATGCAGGGGCTAGGCACGGGCGCGATCAGCATCGCCGGCTCCGAGGCGATGAAGCAGGCGATCCTGCCCGGCGTCTGCGCCGGCACGCATATCGCGGCCTTCGCCCTCTCCGAAAAGGAAGCGGGCTCCGACGTGGCGGCGATGGCGGCGACCGCCACGCCAGACGGCCCCAACCATGTCCGGATCGACGGCGAAAAGACCTGGATCTCGAATGGCGGCATCGCCGACCATTATGTCGTCTTCGCCCGCTCCGGCGAGGCTCCGGGGGCGCGCGGGCTCTCGGCCTATCTCGTGCCCGCCGATACGCCGGGCCTCAGCATCGCGGAGCGGATCGACGTGATCGCCCCGCATCCGCTGGCGACCCTGCGCTTCGACGCCTGCCGGATCCCCGCGACCAACCGCATCGGCGGCCCCGGCGACGGCTTCAAGGTCGCGATGGCGACGCTCGACATCTTTCGCTCGACGGTGGGTGCTGCCGCGCTCGGCTTCGCAAGGCGGGCGCTGCACGAGACCGTCTCACACGCCAACACGCGAAAGCTTTTTGGCGGGACGCTGGGCGATCTGCAGTTGTCGCAGGCGGCGATCGCCGACAGCGCGGCCGAGGTCGATGCGGCTGCCCTGCTCGTCTATCGCGCCGCCTGGACCAAGGATCGCGGTGCAGCCCGCGTCACGCGCGAGGCCGCGCTGGCGAAGATGGTGGCCACCGAGAACGCGCAGCGCGTGATCGACCGGGCCGTGCAGATCCATGGCGGGCTCGGCGTCACCAGGGGCGTCAAGGTCGAGGAACTCTATCGCGAGATCCGGGCTCTGCGGATCTACGAGGGCGCGACGGAAGTGCAGAAGATCGTGATCGCGCGCGACCTGTTGAAGGCGCAGGCCGGCAAGGCGGGAGGCTAGAATGGCGGCGGATTTCCTGCGCTCGGGTCATCGCGATCCCTTCCCGCGCGAAAACCTTCCGCCGTCCGAAAGCTGGCCGGATCTGCGGCTGGCCGAGGCCGGGCTTAGCTATCCCGAGCGGCTGAACGTCATCAGCGAACTGCTCGACCGCCATGTCGCGGAAGGGCGCGGCGCGCGGACAGCCATCGTCAGCGACCACGGCCAGTGGAGCTATGCCGAACTCGCCGAGACGGTGAATCGCATCGCCAACGCCCTGACCCGCGATTTCGGCATGGTTTCGGGCAACCGTGTGCTGCTGCGGGCCGCGAACACGCCGATGATGGTGGCGTCTTATCTCGCGGTTCTCAAGGCCGGCGGCGTCGCGGTGGCCACCATGCCGATGCTGCGGGCGGGAGAACTCGCCTACCCCATCCGCAAGGCGAAGGTCGCGCTGGCTCTCTGCGATTCCAGGCTCTTGGACGATCTTGTTGCCGCGCAGAATCAAGCGCCGGAGCTGAAGCGGATCGTCGGATGGGGCGATGGCGGCGCCGCCAGCCTCGAAGCCCTGATGCAGCAGGAGGGCTACGAGGCCTTCACCGCAGCCGATACCTCGCGCGACGATGTCTGCCTGATCGGCTTTACCTCTGGGACCACCGGAGAGCCCAAGGGCACCATGCATTTCCAGCAGGACCTGCTGGCGATCTGCGATGCCTATGGCGCGCGCGTGCTGAAAGCCTCGCCCGATGACCGCTTCATCGGCTCGCCGCCGCTGGCCTTCACCTTCGGGCTGGGCGGGCTCGTGCTATTCCCGATGCGCATCGGCGCGGCCATGGTGCTGCCGGACAAGACCTCGCCGGCCGATCTGATCGACGCGATCGAGCGGCACAAGGCCAGCGTCAGCTTCACCGCGCCCACCGCCTATCGCGCCATCCTCGACAAGTTGGCCGGGCGGGACGTCTCGTCCCTGCGCATCTGCGTCTCCGCCGGCGAGGCGCTGCCCAAGGCGACCTTCGACGCCTGGCAGGCCAAGACCGGCCTGCCGCTGATGGACGGCATCGGCGCGACCGAGATGCTGCACATCTTCATCGGCGCGCCGCGCGAAGCGATCCGACCGGGTTCCACGGGTATTCCCGTGCCGGGATATGAAGCCAGGATCGTCGACGAGGATGGCAAGGAGGTGCTCGACGGCACGCCCGGGCAGCTGGCCGTGCGAGGACCCACCGGTTGCCGCTATCTCGCCGATCCCCGCCAGGCGAACTATGTTCGCGACGGCTGGAACATCACCGGCGACACCTATCTGCGCGATGCCGACGGCTATTTCTGGTACCAGGCGCGCTCCGACGACATGATCATCTCCGCCGGCTACAACATCGCCGGGCCGGAGGTGGAGGCCTGCCTCCTCACCCATGCGGCGGTGGCCGAATGCGGCGTGGTCGGCGCGCCCTGTGCCGATCGCGGCCAGATCGTGAAAGCCTATATCGTGCTGCGCGATGGTGTTGCCGGGGATCCGGCACTCGCCAAGGCGCTGCAGGAGCACGTCAAGGCGTCGATTGCGCCGTATAAATACCCGCGGGCGATTGCATTCGTGAACGCATTGCCCAAAACCGCCACCGGCAAGCTGCAGCGCTTCGCCCTGCGCCAGATGGCCCAGAGCGAGGGCTGAAAGCCCGAACCCTCTTCACAGGACGAACCCGAAAGCCCGCCATGTCGAACGATGCTCTGATGCGCGCAATCCTGCCGGAAGGCTGGCCCGTGCCGCGCGGCTATGCCAACGGCATGGTCGCCGAGGGGCGCGTCCTCGTCACGGGCGGGCTCGTCGGCTGGGACGCGCAGGGCGTCTTCGCCGAGGGGTTTCTGCCACAACTGCGCCAGACACTTTTGAACATCCGCGCCGTCGTCGAGGCCGGCGGCGGGCGCGTCGAGGATATCGTGCGCCTCACCTGGTACGTCACGGACATCGACGCCTATCGCGCCAGCCTCAAGGAGATGGGTCCGGTCTATCGCGAGGCGCTGGGCCGGCATTTCCCGGCGATGGCCGTGGTGCAGGTCGTGTCGCTGGTCGAGCCGCAGGCCATGATCGAGATCGAGGCCACTGCTGTAGTCTCGCGCTGAGACGCCCAGACCCATCTCCAGCCCTGATCCTGCAAAGGGCCGTGAGAATGGCAATGCCCGGCAGGCTTTCGACCTGCCGGCTTGTCGTCAGACCTAGCGTCAGATGCTGCGGGTCGCGCCACCGTCGATGCGGATCTTAGTGCCGGTGACATAGGATGCTCGCTCGCTGGCGAGGAAGGCGACGACGTCGGCGAACTCTTGCGGCTTGCCATAGCGGCCAGCCGGAATCGTAGCGCGCGAGGCGGTCGCGGTTTCCTCGATCGTCTTGCCGGAACGGTCGGCTGCGGCCTTGTCGAGCTGGTCGACGCGCTCTGTATGGATACGGCCCGGCAGCACGACATTGACGGTGACGCCTTGGGCGGCAACCTCGGCGGCAAGTGTCTTGGACCAGCCGATGACGGCCGAGCGGATGCCGTTCGACAAGGCCAGGCGCGGTATCGGCTGCTCGACGCCCGAGGAGGCAATCGTGATGATCCGGCCGAAGCCGCGTTCCGTCATGCCGGGCAACAGCCCCTGGGCGAGATGGAAGAGGTTGGCGGCCATCGCCTCGAAATGCTTGAGCCAGTCACCGCGCGAGGCCTCGCGGGCTTCGGCAGGCGGCGGGCCGCCGGAGTTGCCGATGACGATGTCGACGCCGCCGGCAGCGCCCAGGCTGGCGACAAGCGCGTCGACGGAACCGAGATCGGCAAGATCGAGCGCCGTAGCGGACAGACGCGCGGCGACATCGGCCGGGCATTCCGCGATCCAGGCCTGCGTCGCGGCGGTGTTGCGAGCGGCGGCGATGACCGTCGCGCCTTCGGCGGCCAGCGTGCGCGCGATGGCGGCGCCCAGTCCGCGGCTCGCGCCGACGACCAGCGCGCGTTTTCCTGTGAGGCCGAGATCCATTGTCTGCTCCATCCCTGTGCGGCGGCTCGTCCGCCTCGTAGCGCCGCTGATAGCGGCTCGCCCCTGCCATGGGAATGGCTGCGGTCGTCGGTGGGCGCGGCGCTCAGTGGAAGTCGCGGGACTTCGGCATGATCCTGACATCGCGCGGATGGGCGGCGCGGGGGTCCTTGCCGCGCGGATGCTGCGGGTGGAGGAACTCGTCGGCGCGTGACAGCGTGACCTGCGCCTCATGCGTCTGCGACAGGCCAAGCAGGTCCGGCGTGCGATCGATGACGCGCTGGGCCATCAGATGCGTCACACCCTCGGGGCTCTTCTGCACCCTGCCCTCGATCAGCAGCAGCCGCGCCGCCATGACCTCGCGCCGGAAGCGTTCGAACTGCCTCGCCCAGAGCACGACATTGATGATGCCGGTCTCGTCCTCCAGCGTGATGAAGATCGCCTTGCCGTTGCCCGGCCGCTGGCGGACCAGCACGATGCCGGCCGCCCGCACCCAGCTCGCGTCGGGCTTTCCTTCCATCTCACGGCTGCTCAGGATGCGCTCTCGCCGGAATTTTTCACGCAGCAATCCCATCGGATGCCCTTTCAGGGAGAGCCGCGCCGTCTGGTAGTCTGCGACGATGTGCTCGCGCAGCGGCATGAGGGGCAGCGCCATCTCTGGCTCCTGCCCCAGTTCCTTCGCCTGCATGGCGGCAAACAGCGGCAGCGCCTCGTCATCGGGCAGGCGACGCACGGCCCAGAGCGCTTCGCGCCGGTCGAGCCCGATCGAGCGGAAGGCGTCGGCATCGGCCAGCAGCCGCATGGCGCGGGCGGGCAGGTCGGCCCGCCGCATCAGGGCCTCGACATCTGGAAAGCCGGCCCCGCGCGTGCGCTCGATGCGCAGCCCCCACTCCTCGCGAAAACCGTCGATCTGGCGGAAGCCCAGGCGTAGGGCGAAGGGTGTTTTGCCTGGGCCAACCCGCATCCCAGCATCCGCACTCCCTGAAACATCCTTCGAGACGGCCCTTCGGACCTCCTCAGGATGAGGGCTGCAAGGTGTCATGCGTGAAGGGCTGTCCTCCCGGGCAAAGCGCAGCGTAGACACGGGATCCATTCCAGAGCGTTTTCCGGAAAGGTCCTGGACTGGATCCCGGGTCTCCCTTCGGTCGCCCGGGATGGCGGCGTATTTTTCACGGATGCGGCGTACCGCCTCCAGCGCATTGTCCCAGCCGCTGAAATTCACGTCGATGACGCGTGGTTCGACGCCGCCATTCTCCTGCGCCTCGCGCACGATCTGGGCGGGCGCGTAAAAACCCATCGGCTGGGAGTTCAGCAGCGCGCAGGCAAAGGCCGCCGGGTGGTGGCACTTCAGATATGACGAGATGTAGACCAGCTTGGCGAAGGAAGCGGCATGGCTTTCGGGAAAGCCGTAGCTGCCGAAGCCCTTGATCTGCTCGAAGCAGCGCTGGGCGAAATCGCGTTCATAGCCGCGTGCGACCATGCGCTCGACCATCAGGGCCTCGAAGCGGCCGATGGTGCCGTCGCTGCGGAAGGTCGCCATCGCCTTGCGCAGGCCGTTGGCCTCGCGGTCGTCGAACTTTGCCGCGACCATGGCGAGCTTCATCGCCTGCTCCTGGAAGAGCGGCACGCCCTTGGTCTTGTTGAGAACCTCATAAAGCTCGTTCTTGGGGCCATGATCCGGCGCCGGCGCGGGATAATGCACGTCCTCGATCCCGGCGCGGCGCCTGAGATAGGGATGAACCATGTCGCCCTGGATCGGACCCGGCCGGACGATCGCGACCTGGATGACGAGGTCGTAGAACTCGCGCGGCCTCAGCCGAGGCAGCATGTTCATCTGCGCCCGGCTCTCGACCTGGAAGACACCGAGCGACTTGCCCTCGCAGAGCATGTCGTAGGTCTCGGAATCCTCCCGTGGCACCTCGGCGAGGCCCCAGTCCATGCCTTCATGCTCGCGCAGCAGGTCAAAGCTCTTGCGGATGCAGGTCAGCATGCCGAGCGCCAGCACGTCGACCTTCATCAGGCGCAGCGCGTCGATGTCATCCTTGTCCCACTCGATGAAGGTACGGTCGGCCATCGCGGCATTGCCGACCGGCACCATCTCGTCGAGCCGGCCGCGCGCCAGCACGAAGCCGCCGACATGCTGCGAGAGATGGCGCGGGAAGCCGAGCAGCCTGATCGCGAAGTCGACGGCCCGGCGAATCGTCGGGTTGGTCGGGTCGAGCCCGGCCTGGCGCACGCGCTCATCGCCGATCTCCGTGCCCCAGCTGCCCCATTGCGTGCCGGCCAGCCGGGCAGTGATGTCGTCGGTCAGTCCGAGCGCCTTGCCGACATCGCGGATGGCGCTGCGCGGCCGATAGCGGATCACCGTCCCGGCGATGCCGGCGCGATGGCGGCCATATTTCCCGTAGATCCACTGGATCACCTCCTCGCGCCGCTCATGCTCGAAATCGACGTCGATATCGGGCGGCTCCTTGCGCTCGGTGGAGATGAAGCGCTCGAACAGGACATCGCTCTCGGCGGGATCGACCGCCGTGATGCCCAGCACGAAGCAGACAGCCGAATTGGCGGCGGAACCTCGCCCCTGGCACAGAATGCCCCTGCCATCGGCGAATTCGACGATCTGGCGGATGGTCAGGAAATAGCGGGCGTAGTCGAGTTGCGCGATGAGGGTGAGCTCCTTGTCCAGCAGCGACTGGACCTTGTCCGGCACGCCCTCCGCGTAGCGCATCGGAGCACGCTGGCGCACCAGTTCTTCCAGCCAGGCCTGCGCGCTCCAGCCCGGCGGCACGGGCTCGTCGGGATACTCATAGGTCAGTTGGCCCAGATCGAACTCGACGCGGCTCATCAGGTGGCCGGTCTCGGCGATGGCCTCCGGCGCATCCTGAAAAAGCCTGGCCATTTCCCGGCCGGTCTTGAGGTGGCGCTCGGCATTGGCCTCAAGCAGCCGCCCCGCCCGCTCGATGGTGACGCCCTCGCGGATGCAGCTGAGCACATCCTGGAGATCGCGCTGCTCGGGCGCGTCATAGAGCACGTCGTTGCTGGCGATCAGCGGCGTGCGCGTGGCGGCCGCGAGCGCCTTCAGCCGCGCCAGACGGCGGCGGTCGTCGCCCTTGCGGTGCATGCAGGCGGCCAGCCAGACCGCGCCGGGCGCAGCCTCCTCCAGCCTTGCGAGCAGGGCCGAAAACCCGTCCAGACGCCGCCCGGGCATGACGATCAGCAGCAGATCGCGCGCATCCGTGAGGAGATCCTCGATATGCAGGAGGCATTCACCCTTCCGCGCCTTCAGGTTGCCCTGGCTCAGCAGGCGGCAAAGCCTGCCCCAGCCGGCTCGGTTGGCGGGATAGACCACGATGTCGGGCGTGCCGTCGGCAAAGACCAGCCGGCTGCCGGTGCAGAGCCTGAAGGCCTGCGCCCTTGGCTGCAGTTCGGCGGCCGACAGGGGCAGATCGACGAAGGACGGGTTCTCGATCCAGACAAATTCGCCGGGGCTGCCACCCTCGCGCAGTTTTTCCGGTTCTGGCAGGCCGCTCTCGCGCAAAGCCTCCAGCGCGCTCCAGGCGCGAACCACGCCGGCCATCGTATTGCGGTCGGCGATGCCGATGCCGGAATGCCCTAGCAGCAACGCCGTCAGCACCAGATTGGGGCCCGGCGAAGCGCCGCGCAGAAAGGAAAAGTTCGTGGCCGCAACGGCTTCTGCGTATGGGCTGATGGATTGAATCATCGCGCCCTCCAGCGTTTGTCGCGACGGCGCAGAAACCCTCCGTCATCCCGGACGCAGCGAAGCGGAGATCCGGGATCCATTCCGGAGCGCTTGCCGGTTGGCTTCCGGAATGGATCCCGGGTCTCCCTGCGGTCGCCCGGGATGACGCATTGTGGGTTCTGATCGCTGTTCACGCGAACAGCCCGTGCAGGAACCAGCGCGGAACCTCGTTGTCGCGCTCATAAAGGCCCGCCCGGAAAAGCCAGAAGCGGCGCCCCTGCGCATCCTCGACGCGATAGTAGTCGCGCATCGGCTCGGCAGGTCCGTCGCGCCACCATTCCGGGGCGATGCGCTCGGGCCCCTCGGCGCGGGCAATCTCGTGCAGGACGCGCCGCCAGCGGAAGCGCAGCGGCGGGCCGTCTGGCACCTGCGCCAGCGTCTCGATCGGTTGCGGCGGGTCGAAAAGCTGGAGCGGGCGCGCCGGCGGCGCATCGGGCTCCGGCGCCGGCCAGGCGATGATGGCGCCCGACGCCGCTGCAGCCGAAACCGCTTTCGCCTCGCGGCGCGGATCATGGCTGTCCAGGGCAGCGAAACGCAGAACACGGTCACGCCCGAAGCGGGTGACCAGGCGGTCCACAAGATCGGCCACCGCATCGTCCTCGACGGCGCGGCCATCGAGATTGACCTGCGCCTGGTTCAGCGGCTCGCAACGCGGCACTGCCAGGCGCACCGCGTCGAAGCCGAAGCCGGGATCGAGCGGATCGGCCAACGTATCGACGCGCTCGCGCCAGAGCCGCAGGATCGCCTTTGCGTCGCGCGAGGGCCGCCCGGTCTCGACCGTGAGACGTCGGACCGCGCCATCCGTCCGGAAGATGCTGATCTCGAAGGCGCGCCCACCCTCGCCGCGCAATTCCAGCACGCGGGACGCCTCGGCGATCAGCCGCGCGATCACCGTCTCCAGCCCCTCCACATCGAGCAGGGGCTCGGCGAAATGGCGCTCGACGACGCATTCGGGCGGCGGACGCAGCGGCGTGATGCGCGCATCCTCATGGCCGAGCGTGCGCCGAAGCCGGGTGGCGACCGCGTCGCCGAACCGCGCCGACAGCGTCATCGACGGGCGCTCGGTGAGATCGGCCAGGGTCTTCAGACCGGCACGCGACAGGGCCGTGACGGTCTCGGACGGCAGTTCGAGCGCCGCGATCGGCAACGGACGCGCCATCGCTTCGTCGCCGCCCGGCGCGACAATGCCGCCCGGGCCAAAGCGCGACGAAGCCCGCGAGGCCTCGGGCGTGCCGGCAATCGCGCTGCGCAGGCCCAGCCCCCCGGCGCGGAGTTTCCTGGTGATCAGATCGACAAGCGCCGCCTCGCCGCCGAAGAGATGGGCGCAGCCGGTGATGTCCAGCATCAACCCATGGCCTGGATCGAGCGCCACCAGCGGCGTGAAACGATCGCAAAAGGCGGCCAGACGGAGGATGAAGCGGGCATCGGCCTCGGGCTGGGCCTCCAGCGCCACGAGATCGGGAATGCGCGCGCGCGCATCGGCCAGCGTCAGGCCGCGCCTGAGCCCCAGCGCAACCGCGCGGCGGTCGCATTCGCAGAGCCGCAACGCGCCACGATCCTTCTCGACGAGGACGAGCGGGCGCTTATCCGGCTCGTCGCAAGGGGGCCTCTCCCGCAGCAGCCGGTCTGTCGCCAGGAAAGGAAACCACAGGCTGAGATAGCGGCGCGACATCGGCAGAACTCTGGGGGTGGGGTGTTCCGGCGGCGGGCCGGGCTGGTCTCTCCTGGAAAGCGGGTCTTTCCGGGAAAGCAGGCCTTTCTTGGAAAGATTGTCGGTCACGGCTCCACTCCACACGCCACTCGCACTCACCCAGGCCGCCGCGATTGCGCAGCAGCGTCACATTGAAAGACGGATCTCCCGGCGCATTCGCCTCCAGTGCGCGCGAGGGCAGAGCCCGGACCTGCCAGCGTGTGCGCGCGGCGCTCGAATCGGGGTTGGCCACAGCGCGCAGGAGCAGGACGGCGACGCCTGAGCCTTCAGCCGCGAGCGCCAGGCGCCGACTCGCGGTCAGATCGAGCAGGCGCGGCTCGCCCCAGGGCTCGATCAGCACCGCGCCCAGCGCCGAACAGCGTGCCGCCTCGGCCCCGGCTCGCAGCACGCCCTGCGCATCGCGCGCCCGCACCAGCAGGATACGCGCGGGATCGAGGCCGAGTTCGGCGAGACCCGGCGGGTGCAACCGCCCTGTCTCGGCATCCAGCATATCCTGCCGGACCCACAGGATCGGACGCAGGCCGGCGGACCGGATCGCGAGGCCGACCGCAAACCCCGTCGCCGCGGCGAGATCGGCGGTCCCCGGCGCATAGATCTCATGGAGAGCGGCCCGGGCGATGCCGCCACCCAGGGCCGCATCGAGCGCCGGCACGCCAAAGGTCACCTGCCCCATGGCCGCAGGCGCACTCAACCGCGCGGCCTGCGCGAGTTGGCTGCGGAGTTCGGCCAGGAGAGGACGGTTGGTGTTCATGCATGCCAGCGCAAATTGTTCTCTATTTGTTCCTTATAGAATGGCCCCACCGCGAAGGCGAGTCGCGATTGAGGGCAGTGCCATTATCCCGGGGAGAGCGGCGCGAAGAGCCGGGCTCCATTCCCGAGCGCTCCCCTGAAAAGGTCAGGCAGGGATCCCGGTCGCCCCGGGGTGACAGCGCGGTTCTCGCTGGGATTCGATACTCCGCAAAAGGCCGTCGCCCCCGACCTTTTCGCAACCTCGGCCCAGCGCAGATCGCGTTCGACGCCATGCATCCCGCCATGCCACTATCGCTCACCACAGCCAGAGAGACATCAATGCCTACCGCTCGCGCCAAAGCCTACCGCACCCAGCACTGGAACCTCACCAAGCCCTCCGCGAGCGGACAGCACGGCATCGTCGTCTCGCAGAACCGCGAAGCAGCTGAAGCGGGCGCAGCGATCCTCGAGGCCGGCGGCAATGCGGCCGATGCGGCGGTGGCAGCCTGTTTCGCCCTGGCGGCAGTCGAGCCCTGGAACAGCGGGCTCGGCGGCATCGGCTTCGCGCTGGTGCTCAAGGCCAATGAGACGCGGGCGCAGGTCGTCGATTTCGGCCCCGTCGCGCCCCATCGCGCCGACCCCGCCGACTACCCGCTGACAGGCGCCATGAAGAAGGACCTCTTCACCTGGCCGGAGGTCGTCGGCGACAAGAACATCCACGGGCCGCTGTCCTTCTGCATCCCGTCCTCGGTCGCCGGGTACGCCAAGCTGCAAGAGAGCTTCGGCTCCGGCATGCCGGTCTCGGATCTGCTGGCACCCGCGATCGCGCTGGCCAAGCGCGGCATGGCGCAGGACTGGTACACCACGCTCAAGATCTCCTCCTCGGCCTCCGTGCTGCGCCTCTATGAAGAGAGCGCGCGGATCTACCTGCCGGGCGGCCTTCCGCCTGTGCCGCCCTATCAGGGCGAAGCTGGCTTCTTCACGCTGGGCAATCTCGGCGCGACTCTGGAGCGCCTGGCCAAGGCCGGCCTGCGCGATTTCTACGAGGGCGAGACGGCAAGGCTCCTGGTCGCAGACATCGCCAAGGCAGGCGGCGTCGTCGACTCCGAGGATCTCGCCAACTGCCAGGCGACGCTGCGCGAGGCGCCGGTGATCGACTGGCGCGGCAGCCACCAGATCCACACGGCAGGCGGGCTGACGGCGGCTCCCACCCTTGCCCAGGTGGTCGCGGGCATGGATTCCGCGGCCCTTCCCGCGAGCGGGCCCGACGCAGCCTGGTTCTCGCAGCTGTCGGCTGTGATGCGCGAGGCCTATGCCAGCCGCCTCGAGGGGCTCGGCGCCGCGACCGCCAAGGAGCCCGGCGACACCTGCACAACGCATCTCACAGTCGTCGACGGCGAGGGCAATCTCGTCTCGGTCACGACCACCCTGCTCTCCTCCATGGGCAGCCGCGTCGTGCTGCCGGAGACCGGCATCCTGATGAACAACGGCATGATGTGGTTCGATCCGCGGCCAGACAGCGCCAACGCGATCGCGCCCGGCGCGCGCCCGCTCTGCAACATGTGCCCCGTCATCGTCACCCCCACCGACGGCAGCTGGCCGCGCATCGCGGGCGGAGCATCGGGCGGGCGCCGCATCTTGGCGAGCGTCTACCAGATGCTCGCCTGGAGCCTGGATTTCGGCATGGACGTCGACACAGCCGCCCATCAGGCGCGCATCGACGTCTCCGGCCCCGGTTCCACCAGCGCAGACCAGCGCCTGCGCGACGACGTGCTGGACGCGCTGGAGCAGGCCGGCAATCTCTCGATCGTCGAGCACGGCGTGCTTCCGATCAATTTCGCCTGCCCCAACTTCATCGTCGCGAGCCCGCGACAGGCGGAGGGTTGCAGCGACGTGGTTTCGCCCTGGTCGGCAGCCGTCGCCGCGCAGGCGTAAGGCGCGGGCAGCGCTCCTCACGACACGTCCTGCACGATCGCGCGCCTGCCCCTCTCGAGAGAGGGGCAGGCGTTTTCACAGCCGGCTATCCGGTCGGACGGGCCGCTAGCCGTCGCCGCCAAACGGCATCGGTCCCACACTGGGACGACCCTGCTTGCACGGCCGCCTTGGGGATTATGCCGCAGCGCAGCATTTCTCTAAAATTGAGCGGATATACGCCCATAAAACAGGCATCCCGTTGCCGGCGAACGTAAGAAAATAAGGATTGCTCATTTTATAATCATATATTTGGGCATGCCGCTCGCCTTGCCCCGCGCTGAGCGCAGCCACATTCCAAAAATTAAAGCGACCGTTAAGTCATCATGCGTTCTGCGCATGACGGAATTGAAGGATCGCCTCTGTTTGCGCCAGCGGGGCTACCTTATATGCAGTGCACAACGAATTCATCGCTGTCGGGGTTAACGCCCGAAAAAACCAAGGACTTTTCGCCATGTTCGTCACCATGATCGCTGCCAAGATCCGTGCCTTCCTTCGCTACCGCGAGACCGTTCGCGAGCTCTCGCGCCTGAGCGACCGCGAGCTCGATGATCTCGGCCTCTCGCGCTCGGAGATCCCCTTCATTGCGCGTGCCCACGCTCTCTGAAGCAGCGCGCTTTTCGAAGCTGCCGCTTACAAAGTAGTTCTCCCGGGTCCTGAGTCCTCCCCTCGGATCTGGTCGAAGAGCGAATGCCCGCTTTCGAGCGGGCATTTTGCGTTCTGGGGTCGTGTGATCCCGAAAACCGGGAGCCTCGCGCCGATTCCCGCCATGCGGGCCGCCAGCGTCTCTTGACCTTTGGCCTGCCTGCGGACACATCGCTGGCATGACAGCCAACTCATCGTCCACCCGTACTCCCGTCCACATCATCGGCGGCGGCCTTGCCGGCTCCGAAGCCGCCTGGCAGATCGCCCAGGCCGGCGTGCCGGTCGTGCTGCATGAGATGCGGCCTGTCCGCGGCACCGACGCGCACAAGACCGAGGGCCTGGCCGAACTCGTCTGCTCGAACTCGTTCCGCTCCGACGATTCGCTGAACAATGCCGTCGGGCAATTGCATTGGGAGATGCGCCAGCTCGATTCGGTGATCATGGCGAAGGGCGATGCCCACCAGGTCCCGGCCGGCGGCGCGCTCGCCGTGGACCGCGACGGGTTCTCCGAAGCAGTGACCGCCGCGCTCGAGGCGCACCCCCTCGTCACGATCGACCGCGCCGAGATCGCCGGCCTGCCTCCGGCCGAATGGGACAATGTCATTATCGCGACCGGCCCCCTGACCTCGCCGGCGCTGGCGCAGGGCATCCAGTCGCTGACGGGGGAGGATTCGCTCGCCTTCTTCGACGCGATCGCCCCGATCGTCCATTTCGATTCGATCGACATGGACCAGGCCTGGTTCCAATCGCGCTACGACAAGGTCGGCCCCGGCGGCACCGGCGCGGACTACATCAACTGCCCGCTCGACCGCGACCAGTACGAAGCCTTCATCGACGCCCTGCTGGCGGCCGAGAAGACCGAGTTCAAGGAATGGGAAGGCACGCCCTATTTCGACGGCTGCCTGCCGATCGAGGTCATGGCCGAACGCGGGCGCGAGACCCTGCGCTGGGGCCCGATGAAGCCAGTCGGCCTGACCAACAAGCACAACCCCACGGTGAAGGCCTACGCCGTCGTCCAGCTCCGGCAGGACAATGCGCTAGGCACCCTGTTCAACATGACGGGCTTCCAGACCAAGCTGAAATATGGCGAGCAGGCCGCGATCTTCCGGATGATCCCAGGTCTGCAGAACGCCGAGTTCGCCCGGCTCGGCGGCATTCACCGCAACACCTACCTGAACTCGCCAAGACTGCTCGACGAACGGCTGAGGCTGAAGGCTGATCCGCGCCTGCGCTTCGCCGGCCAGATCACAGGCTGTGAGGGCTATGTCGAGAGCGCCGCGATCGGCCTTCTGGCGGGACGGATGGCGGCGGCCGAGCGTCTTGGCCGCGAGTTGCCGATCCCTCCGGCGACGACCGCCCTCGGCGCGCTGGTGAACCACATCACCGGCGGCCATATCGTCACGATCGACGAAGGTCCGCGCTCCTTCCAGCCGATGAACATCAACTTCGGGCTGTTCCCGCATATCGAGGGCCAGGCGACGCACGGCCCGGACGGCAAGAAGCTGAAGGGCCCAGCCAAGAGCGTGGCGCGCAAGCATGCGCTGACCGCAAGGGCCAAGGACGAGATGCAGGGCTGGGCGAACGACTTCTCCGCTGTCCAGCCGGCCTGAGCTGACGAGAGCAGGCAAAGTCCGGCGCGAGCGCCAGGCGCGCGTTTGACCCATCGTCAGCGCGTTTTCGCATGACACGATGCGGCGTGCGCCGTGGCTGCATGCTGTCGCATCGGCTATCAGGGAGCTGCTGGGGAGCAGGTTCAGGATCACATAATCTTATGACGAGCCCCCAAGCCGGCGCGCGCCCGGCCGTGAAAGACGCGAACATTCGCAAGGCGGTCGCCGCCGCAACGGTCGGAACCGTTATCGAGTGGTACGATTACGCCCTTTACGGCGCCGCCTCCGGCCTGATCATCAACAAGCTGTTCTTTCCGAACCTCTCCCCGACGACCGGCATTCTCGCCGCCTTCGCCACCTTCGCCGTGGGATACTTTGCCCGGCCGGTCGGCGGCATCGTGATCTCGCATATCGGTGACAAGTTCGGCCGCAAGCCCGCCCTGATCCTCACCATCGCGCTGATGGGCTTGGCCACGGTGATGATGGGCCTGCTGCCGACCTACCAGACGATCGGCCTGATGGCCCCGGTCCTGTTGGTGCTGATGCGCCTGATCCAGGGCTTCGGCGCCGGCGCCGAACTCGCTGGTGCGATCGTGCTCGTCGCGGAATACGCCCCGGCAAACCGCCGCGCCTTCTATACGAGCCTGCCCAACGCCGCGACGCTGGTCGGTATCATGCTGGCGACGCTCTCGTTCCTGGCGATATCCTATCTGCCCGAGGAGGTCCTGCTGGGCTGGGCCTGGCGCGTGCCGTTCCTGCTCTCGGGCGTGCTCTTCCTGGTCGCGCTCTACATCCGCAAGCACCTCGACGAGACGCCCGAATACGTCGCCGCGATGGCGCAGGCCGAGGTCAAGAAACACGAGCAGCAGGTCCCGATCGGCCAGCTCTTCCGGGAGAGCCCCAAGGAGGTCTTCTTCGGCTTCCTGTCGGTCACCGGGCACAATGCCAACGCCTATATCCTCTCGACCTTCTCCCTGAGCTACATGGTCAACACCGTCGGCATGAGCCGTCCGGACGGGCTGATCGCCGTGTCTATCGGCTCGCTCTGCGGCATCGTCGGCGTTCCATTCCTGGGCGCGCTGGCGGACAGGATCGGCCCGGCCAAGGTCTATATCGGCGGCTGCCTGCTGATCATGGCGATGGCTTTCCCGCTGTTCATGATGCTCGATACCGGCAGCCTGTTCTGGGCGACGCTCGGCATCGCCATCTGCTATGCCTTCGGTTTCGGCGCGACGTCGGGTGCCCAGGGGGCGTTCCTCTCGAACCTCTTCCCGACACGCTACCGCTTCTCTGGCCTCGCCATGTCGCGAGAACTCAACGGCGTGCTCGTGGCCGGGCCGACGCCGTTCATTGCAGCGGCCCTGGTCGCGGCGGATGGCGGCCGCCCCACCTACGTGGCTGTCTACCTGATGGCCTGCTGCGCCCTTGCGGTGATCGCGATCCTGATCGTCCAGAACCGCTCGGTCCACGACTAGGCGCTTTCGACGGACAGCAATCCCCAAAACGACAAAGCTCCCGGCCTCGGCCGGGAGCTTTTTTGTGGCTATCGCCTGCGTTCAGCGCGCCACCCGGGCCGCGCGCCAGATCGTCCATTGCCGGCGCCAGGCCGGCAGGGCGATGATCGTCCGGTAGGGATCGTAGCCAGCGACCTCCATGCGCTTGAGATAGGGCTCGACCAGAGATACCGGCAGGAAGGCGGGAACCGCGGCATGCGGCACGGTCTCGCGCAGCCCCCGCAGCTTCGTGAGATGCGCACGCGCGATCTCGCGCATTTCCTTGAGCGAGTACAGGACACCCGGGCCGCCCCGTCCGCGCACGATATCGTCACGGGTGACGCCGTTGCGCGCCAATATGTCGGCCGGCAGATAGACCTGCCCCGCCGCCGCATGCCACGGAAAGGCGCGCATCAATCCGCACAGCGCATATGCCACGCCGGCATGGCCGCAGGCCGCCGCGCCGCCGGGGTCGCGGCCGTTGGCAAGCACGATGGTCGCGAGACGGATCAGAGCGCTCGCGGTCTCGCCGACATAGCCCTCGAGATCACGCTGCGAGGGCATAGGGTCGTCGTAGAGGTCGAAGATGCGGGCTTCGATCAGGCCCGTCAGCGGCGCGATCGGCAGCTTGTAGCGCGCGATCGCGTCGAGCAACGCCGCCGCAACCGGGTGGGCCTGCGTCTCGCCCTGGCCTTCGCCCTCGAGGAGGTCGCGCCACCATTGCATGCGCACCTCGCCCGGCAGCGGCTCGCTGACCAGCGCGCGCACGCGGGCGATCTCGTGGCTGAAGGCATAGAGCGCAAACAGCGCCGGGCGCTGCGACTCGGGCGCGTAAAGTGTCGCAACATAGCGATCATGGTCGTGCTCGCGGACCAGTGCGGCGCAGTGCGCATAGGCCTCGGGCAGCGCCTGAAGCGCGGCCTGGCGACGATCGTCGGTTTCAGTGGTATGCGGCATGATTCCGCCCCGGCCAAGAATGTGCTCGGGCCTTTTGCTAGACGCGCAGTGTAGGCCGATCGCAGGGTCGATGGCTACGCCCGCGAGGCATGACAAGCCTGCGAACGTTAATCCACGGCGATCAAGGCGGCGGCGACGCGCCGGTCTTCGCCGACCAGCACATTGTATGTCCGTGCCGCGGCGCCGGTCGCCATGCCCTCGATGGTGACGCCGACCTCGCGAAAGCGCTCGCGCCATGCGTTAGGGATGAAGGCGATATCCTTGCCGGTCCCGATCAGGAGGAAGTCGATCTCGCCTGCCTCATCCAGCACCGGCTGGAGGCTCTCCAGGGTCAGATCGGCAAAAGTGGAGACCGGCCAGATCCGGATCCCGGCGGGCGTCGCCAGGATCGAGCCCCGATGGCTCATCCCGGCAAAGCGGAAGCCGCCCGCGCCAAACGCATCAAGCTGATGCCGCCCCGGAACGAAACCATCGAAGCGCGGAGCGGCAGCAGCCATGGGTGCGTCTCAGCCCGCCTTCGGCTTGGCGCCAGCAGGCACCTTCTCGTCGGCGGTGTCGGGGCGCCCTGCCCGGACGTCGAGATACAGCAGGACCGGAGTCGAGACGAACATGGCCGAATAGGTGCAGACCACGACGCCGAACAGCATGACCAGAGCAAAGCCCTCGATCGCCGTGCCGCCGAACAGGACCAGCGCCAGCAGCGACAGGAAGGTCGTGGTCGCCGTCATGGCCGTGCGCGACAGGGTCGAGTTGACCGAGAGGTCGAGCAGGTCGGCGACCGGCATGGTCTTGTAGCGACGCAGGAGCTCGCGCGTCCGGTCGAACACGACGACGGTTTCGTTCAGCGAGTAGCCGACGATGGTCAGGATCGCCGCGATCGAGGTCAGGTTGAACTCGAGCTGCGTGATCAGGAAGAAGCCGAGCGTGAGCACGATGTCATGGAGCGTTCCGAGAATCGCGCCGATCGCGAGCTGCATCTCGAAGCGGAACCAGAGATAGATCAGCACGCCGATGATCGCGAGCACGACACCGAGCGTACCGGCCTGGACCAGTTCGCCCGAAACGCGCGGACCCACTGTCTCGACACGACGGAAATCATACGTTCCCGCGAAGGCTTCGCGCGCCTTGACAACCACGGCCTGCTGGGCCGTCTCGCCGCCCGGCTGCATGCCGAAGCGCATCGAGATGTCGCCGCCGGTGCCGAACTCCTGGACCTCGGCCTCGCCGAAGCCGAGCCCGTGCGCCGTCTGGCGAACCTGCGCGATGTCGGGCTTGCCACTCTTGGCCTGCATCTCGATGAGCGTGCCGCCCTTGAAGTCGATGCCGAAATTCAGGCCGACCGTCAGGAACAGGACGAGGGTCAGGATCGAGTAGGCCGCCGAGAGCGGATAGCTGAACCGCCGGAAGCGGACGAATTTGAACTTGGTATTGTCAGGGACGATGCGAAGCAGACGCATGCGCTTTTCCTCCTAAAGGGTGGCAGCGTCAGAACGGGAGGCGCTTGGGCTTGGCCCAGCGATACCAGAGCGCGATCAGCATCCGGGTCAGGGTCACCGCCGTGATGACGGTGGTGAGGATGCCCAGGATGAAGACGACCGCGAAGCCGCGCACCGGGCCGGAGCCCAGCGAGAACAGGGCGACAGCGGCGATCAGCATGGTCACGTTAGAGTCGATGATCGTCGCGAAGGCGCGCTGGAAGCCCGCCTCCAGTGCCGAGACCAGCGATCTGCCCGCGTGCTCCTCTTCGCGCATGCGCTCGTAGATCAGCACGTTGGAGTCCACCGCCGTGCCGATGGTGAGCACGATGCCGGCGATGCCCGGAAGGGTCATGGTCGCACCCAGCACCGACATCAGGCCGAAGATCAGGCAGACATGGACCAGCAGCGCGACCGAGGCGATCAGGCCGAAGACGCCGTAGGTTGCGAGCATATAGATCACGACCAGCACGGTCGCGATCAGGGTCGCGACCTTGCCGGCATGGATCGAGTCGGCGCCGAGGCCGGGGCCGACGGTGCGCTCTTCCACGATCGTCATCTTGGCAGGCAAGGCGCCGGCGCGCAGCAGGATCGCCAGATTGTTCACGGCCTCGACCGTGAAGTTGCCGGAGATCTGGCCAGAGCCGCCGGTGATCGGCGACTGGATGACCGGTGACGAGATCACCTTGTTGTCGAGCACGATGGCAAGCGGGCGGCCGAGGTTCTCGGTGGTAGCCTGTCCGAAGCGCTGGGCGCCGCGGATGTTGAAGCGGAAATTGACGATCGGCTGCGAGGACCGCGAATCAAAGGCGGGCTGCGCGTCGATCAGGTCCTCGCCCTCGACGATGACACGGCGCTCGACCGGCACCGGCTGTCCTCCGGCATCCTGCGAGGGCAGCATGTCGACATCGCCGGCGGAATTCTCGGCAACCATGCGGAACTGGAGCTTCGCGGTCTGGCCCAGAATGTCTTTGAGACGCTGCGGATCCTGCAGGCCCGGAACCTGGACGAGAATGCGATCGAGACCCTGGCGCTGGATGTTGGGTTCGGTCGTGCCGAGCGCGTCGACGCGGCGGCGCAGGACTTCCATGGCCTGCTCGACGGCGCGACGGATGCGCTCATTTGCACCAGCCTCCGTGAGCTGCATCTGGATCACGCCATCGGGCTGCTCCTGCACCTCGATGGTGTTGTTGCCCGAGGGCCCGAAGGCGCCAAGCGTACCGACCGGTTGGGCCAGTTCACGCAGCTTCGGCAGCAGGCGGGCGCGCTCGGCGGCATCGGGGATGCGAACCTGCACGCCGCGCGCGATGGTGCCGATGCCGCCCTGAGGCGCGATACGCTCCTCGCGGAGCTTGGCACGCATGTCGTCGCGAAGCTGCGTGACCTGGGTGCGGATCAGGTCGGCACGGTCGATCTCGAGCAGCACATGCGAGCCGCCCTGAAGGTCGAGACCGAGAACGACAGCATGGATCGGCAGCAGAACGCGCGGAATCCACGCAGGAGCGCCGTTTTTGATGGCGTCCCGTGTCTCCTGGGAGAACAGGTTCGGGAGCGCAAGTCCGCAGCCGAAGAGCAGGACGAGGAGAACCGCGATGACCTTGCGGGCCTGGAAACGAAGCATCTGCGTGAACAGCCTTGTTGTTGCGCGAAAGACCCCAGAGGGCCTTCAGCGCCGATCAGCTCTTGACCGGCTCGCTCTTGTTGCGAACGTCCGTGATCATGCCCTTGACGAGACGCACGCGCACGCCGTCGGCGATCTCGGCCTCGACCTCGCCGTCATCAACGACCTTGGACACCTTGGCGACGATGCCGCCCGCGGTCACGACAGTGTCGCCGCGACGGATGTTCTTGATCAGCTCCTGATGCGATTTCACGCGGCGCTGCTGCGGCCGGATGATCAGGAACCACATAATGACGAAGATCAGCACGAAGGGGACCAGCGACATCAGGATGTCGGTGGTGCCGCCGCCACCGGCGGCCTGGGCGAAAGCAGGGGTAATCACGAATAGGCTCCTTTATCGCGGCGGCACAAAACCACCGGCCGCAATGGGCGGCGAAATGCTTCGTCCAGCTAGTGAAATCGCGCGGACTATAGCCACGGACGCCGGTAAATCAATCTGGAGCGGCCGGTCGCCCTGCCGCGCTCATCACCTATGGGCTTGGCGTCATTCGCGCAATGGCCTTGCGCTTTGCGTCGCAGTGCAGTTTACCGGTCCAGTCGAACCGTACCGCCGGGTACGGCTGCTGCGGCTCCCCCGTTTCAAGGCGCTTCCCAATGACCGACATCGCTAGCGACCAGACCCTCGCGGCCCTGCTGCGGATCGCCTCCGCCCTCGAGCGCATCGCACCACAGCCGCGCAAGCCTGCCGACCTCACCGTTGCGGACGCCTTCGTCTGGCATCCGACGGGCAGCGAGCTTGCCCCCGTCGCCAAGGTGAACCGGGTGGCGCTCGAACTGCTGCGCGGCGTCGACCGCGTCCGCGACACGCTCGCCGAGAACACGGAACGCTTCGCACGCGGCCTCCCAGCCAACAACGTCCTGCTCTGGGGCGCGCGCGGCATGGGCAAGTCCTCGCTGGTGAAGTCGGTGCACGCCGACACCAACGAGCGGCTGAAGGGCGAGGCCCTGCCGCTGAAGCTGATCGAGATCCATCGCGAGGACATCGAAGGCCTGCCGGCGCTGATGGGCCTGCTGCGCGCCGATCCGCATCGCGCCATCGTCTTCTGCGACGACCTGTCCTTCGACGGGCAGGACACCTCCTACAAGTCGCTGAAGGCCGCGCTCGATGGCGGCGTCGAGGGACGCCCCGACAATGTCGTGTTCTACGCGACCTCGAATCGGCGGCATCTCCTGCCGCGCGACATGATGGACAATGAGCGCTCGACGGCGATCAATCCCGGCGAGGCCATTGAGGAAAAGGTCTCGCTGTCGGACCGCTTCGGCCTCTGGCTCGGCTTCCACAAGTGCAGCCAGGACGAATACCTGGAGATGATCGACGGCTATGTCGGGCATTTCAAGCTGGCGATCGCGCCTGAGGACCTGCGTCGCGAGGCGCTCGAATGGGCGACCACCCGCGGCTCGCGCTCCGGCCGCACGGCCTGGCAGTATATCCAGGATCTGGCCGGACGCCTGGGCACACGGCTCGACGGCTGAGCCGCCCCGCGCACGAAAACAAAAAGGGCCGCTCGCGCGACCCTTCCTCCGGCTGCCCGGCAGCCACCAGCGCCCGATGGGCGACGGCTATGAAAAGTAGCAGCGGGGCGGCCTTTCCTGGGACCGCCCCGCGCTTGTTCCGATCGGCGGGGTCTCGCGGGTACCGATCGAATATCCAATCAGTTGTTCAGGTAAGGCGTGGGATCGACGGGGGTCGAACCCTTGCGCAGCTCGAAGTGAAGCTGCGGCGAGGAGACATTGCCGGTCTGGCCGGCAGTCGCCACGACCTGGCCGCGCTTGATGGTGTCGCCGCGCTTGACGTTCAGCGCGCCGTTATGGGCGTAGGCCGAGACGTAGCCGTTGGGATGGCGGATCAGAACGAGATTGCCGTAGCCCTTAAGCTCGCTGCCGGCATAGGCAACGGTGCCGCCTTCGGCAGCCTTGATCGGGGTGCCTTCGGGAACCGCGATGTTGATGCCCTCGTTTCCACCCTTGCCGCTGAAGCCGGAGATGACGCGGCCGCGAGCGGGCCAACGGAAGTCACCCTTCTCGCTCTCGGTCTCCGCAGCGGCGGGCGCCGCCTTGGGCAGGCTCGCCGTGGTCTTGGGCTCCGGGGTCGGCGCAGGCGCGGGCTCAGGTGCTGCCTTCGGAATGGCGGTCACCTTTGGCTCGGCGGCAGGCGCGCTGGCGACGACGACCGGCTTGGCCTTCTCGGCGACCGGAGCAACCTTCTTCGCCTCGGCAATGACGGGCTTTGCGGCGACAGGGCTGGCAACGACTGCCTTGGCGGCCGGAGCCACCGCAACCTTGCGCGATTCGGCCTTGGCCTTTGCCTCGGCAGCGAACTTCGCACGCGAGTCGCGCATCGCCTGGGCATCGGCGGCGGCCTTCGCCTTCGCGTCGACTGCAGCGCTCGCCTTGGCCTCAGCGACCTGCCTGGCATCGGCGGCAGACTGGGCCTTTGCAGCGGCGGCTGCCTGGGCCTGCGCCTGGGCTTTCGCCCTTGCATCCTGAACGGGAGCAGCAGCGGCAGCGCGAACCGGCGCGGCCAGATTGCTCGGCGGAGCCGCAAGGGTACGGGACGGCTCGGGACGCGCGTCGCTCAGGATCTGGGAGCTCTGCGCGACCTGGCGGGCAGCGGGAGCCGACCCGGCGCTCGCGTTGTAGACTGGAATCGTCAGGCGCGAGCCTGGCGCCAGCTCGGAGCTGGACAGGCCGTTGGCGGACATCAGCGCCGAACGTGGCACGCCATAACGTGAGGAGATGGTGTCGAGCGTCTCGCCGGAGGCGATGACGATCGGCGTGCCGCCCTGGGCCGACCAGCCAGCGGAATTGCCGGCAACCGCGACCGGAGCCGCGTTGCGAAGGGCAACGGCGGACTGGGGCGGCGGCAGCGGCTGCGAACGCACGCTGGAGACGGCAGGAGCCGACGTGACGGGCGTGCTGGCAACGCGGCCGATGGAGCCGGTCGTCGCCGGGTCACGCGCCGTGGTGGGCGCCTGGGCGGATTTGAAGGGACTGGAGAAGGGCGCATCGGTGAAGCGCATCGTATCCGACGAGCAAGCACTGACGCCCAAGGCTAAAACACAGACAGCCGACGCGCGAACGACGACGCTGGGCAGGACCGATCCGGTTTGGCTACGCATGGAACTGGCACTCGCGAACAACGCAACTCGATGACCAGGATTAAAGCCCCGTTCAGGTTACGAAACCGTTTCGCACCTGCCGGGCATCTTCATTTTTTGTTGGCCTTGATTCGCATTTACAGAGCGCGCGCCAACCCGGGCGCGAGCGGGGCCAGCCGCAGCATCGGCCCTAGCGCATGATCGAAGGTGTCGTCGGCCTGCCTGGTCACCACGACGCGACGCGAAATGCCTTCGACCCGCAAGGCGCCGACAAGCCGGCCATTCGGCGACAGACGCATCAGCAGTGCTTCCGGCACGGAATTGGTGACGCCGTTGACGAGGATGCGGTCGAAGCGGCCGAGAGTCCGGTCGGGCTGAAAGCCGTCTGCGTGGCGCAGATCGACGGCCTTCTCGTAGCCGCTGCCGCCGATGCGCTCATGGGCCGCCAGTGCCAGCGTGCGGTAGCGCTCGAGCGAGACCACCTCCCCGCCCATGGCTGCGAGCAGCGCCGCTACGTAGCCGGAACCGGTGCCGATCTCGAGCACTCGCGCGCCGGGCTGCATTTCGAGGGCGGTAAGCAGATTGGCGACGGTGTGAGGTGCGGTCATGGTCTGGCCGCAGGGCAGCGGTACCGAAACGTCCTGGCGTGCGAGATCAGCAAAGCGCGAGGGCGCGAAGCGCTCCCGGGCGACCCGCTCCATCGCCCGAAGCACGGTCAGGTCGCGGACGCCCTGCGCGCGCAGCGACAACAGGAAGGCGACGGTGCGCTCGCCTTCGCTCGAAGCCTGGGTCTCGTCGGTGTCTTCGAGCGCCATCGCCATCCTCAGCCCCGATCCTCGGGAGCACCCTCAGGGCCGCGCCACAGAGGATGTCCCACGCCGCGCTGCAGCGCCCGTCGGGACGCCGCCTCGCTGCTCCTCAGGATGAGGGCCGTGGTGGTGGACATGGAGTTAAGCGAACACCTGCGCGAAGCGGGTCAAGGTCGGTTCATGGGTCAAGTCGAGCTCGAGCGGCGTCACCGAGATCTTGCGCTCGGACAACGCCCTGAGATCCGTGCCGTTGGCAGGCTCGGTCCTGCCGCGCTGGAAGGCGATCCAGAAGTACGGATTGCCACGCCCATCCTTGCGCGGCTCCAGCCGCACGAGCTCCTGGTCGCGCCGACCCTGTACCGTGACCGCAACGCCAGCGACCTCGGCCGGCGGCACGTTCGGGAAGTTCAGGTTGAACAGGATGTCCTTCGGGATGCCTTCATCGAGCAGCCGGCGAATGATGCCGGGTGCATGGTGACGCGCGCAATCCCAGTGGATCTGGTCCCTCCCCTGGGCGCCGTAGGCCTGGCTGACAGCGATCGACGGAATGCCCAGCAGAGTGCCCTCCATCGCGGCCGCAATGGTGCCGGAATAGGTGACGTCCTCGGCGACGTTCTGGCCGCGATTGACGCCCGAGAGCACGAGGTCGGGACGGTGATCCATCAGGATCGAGCGCGCCGCCATGATCACGCAATCGGTCGGCGTGCCGGCCACCGCGAAGCGCTTCTCCTCGATCTGGCGCAGGCGCAGCGGATTGGACAGCGACAGCGAGTGGGCGACGCCCGACTGGTCGGTCTCGGGCGCGACGACCCAGACATCGTCCGAAAGCTGGCGGGCGATCTCTTCCAGAACGGCCAGGCCCTCGGCGTGGATACCGTCATCGTTGGTGACGAGGATACGCATGGAGTCAGGCCACCTTTTCGATGCGGGTCACGCCGCGCATATAGGGAACAAGCGCATCCGGCACCGTGATCGAACCGTCGGCGTTCTGGTAGTTTTCCATCACCGCGATCAACGCACGGCCGACCGCCGTGCCCGAACCGTTGAGCGTATGCACGAAGCGCGGCGCGCCGCCCTCGGCCGGACGATAGCGGGCATTCATCCGCCGCGCCTGGAAATCGCCGCAGACCGAGCAGGACGAGATCTCGCGATAGGTCTTTTGGCCCGGCAGCCAGACCTCGAGGTCAAAGGTCTTCTGCGAGGCAAAGCCCATATCGCCGGCACAGAGCGTCATCACGCGATAATGCAGATCGAGCTTCTTCAGGATGTTCTCGGCGCAGGCGAGCATGCGCTCGTGCTCCTCGCGCGATTTCTCAGGGGTGGTGATCGAGACGAGCTCGACCTTTTCGAACTGGTGCTGGCGCAGCATGCCGCGCGTATCGCGACCGGCCGAGCCGGCCTCGGCGCGGAAGCTCGGGGTCAGCGCGGTGAAGCGCCGCGGCAGTTCCTCCTCCGAAAGGATGGACTCGCGCACGAGGTTGGTCAGCGGGACTTCCGCGGTCGGGATCAGCCAGTGATCGTCGCCCGCCCGGAACTGGTCGTCCCGGAACTTCGGCAGCTGCGCCGTGCCGAACATCGCGTCATCGCGCACCATCAGCGGCGGATTCACCTCGGTGTAGCCGTGCTCCTCGGTGTGATTGTCGAGCATGAACTGGCCGATGGCGCGGCTGAGCCGGGCAACTCCGGCGTTCAGCACGACGAAACGCGAGCCCGAAAGCTTTGCCGCCGTTTCGAAATCCATCTGGCCAAGCGCTTCGCCCAGCTCGAAATGTTCTTTCAGCTGATTGAAGCCGAACAGCCGGCCGCCAGCCTTCTCGGGCGCTTCGCCATGGACGGACTTGACGACATTGTCGTGCTCGTCCGCGCCATCGGGCACATCGTCGTGTGGCACGTTGGGGATCGCGGCAAGCTGGAAGTCGAGAGCCTCCTTGGCGGCCTTCTCTTCAGCCTCGAGCGCCGGCTGCAGCTCCTTGAGCGCAGCCACCTCGGCCTTCAGCGTGTCGGCGAGGGCTGCATCCTTGGCGCCCATCGCCTTGCCGATCTCCTTCGACAGCGCATTGCGCCGTTCCTGCGAGCTTTGCGCCTTCGCGATGGCCGAGCGCCTGGTATCGTCGAGCGCAAGCAGCGAGGCCGACAGGGGCTCTGCCCCACGCCGCTTCAAGCCGGTGTCGAACGCCTCGGCGTTCTCGCGAATCCATTTGATGTCGTACATCGCTCTCAAGCCACGCAATCGCTGAAGATATCGCGTGATGCTCTAGACCGGGATCGGGTGCGAGGGAACCACCAACATCGTCGGGAGGCGTGCGATCGGCGGGATGACGGAGGCGATTCTCGGTTACGCCGGTAGCGCACGCCATTCCGGCCACCGATCTGATGGACATCCCCAGCGGCTCGCGCTCGCGCCCGTCATCCTGGACAAGCCGCGCAGCGGCGCAGCTCCGGGATCCATCCTAGGGATCGACAGCGCCTCGCGATGGATCCCGGGACTTCGCTGCGCGAAGCCCAGGATGACGTGGACGTTTGGCGGAAGGGCGTGCCTCGTCAATCGCGGTGGGTCATGTCGCAAAGATCACGCCACGCTGGATTGGCTTGCTCAATCAGCGCTTTCTTCCGCTCCCGGCGCCAGCGCTTCATGAGCTTCTCTTGCGCGATGGCCTCGTCGGCCCGCTCGAAGCTCTGCATACACGAGATGACCGACCCCATAGCGCCTGGCGAAAGCTGACCCGCGTCCATCCCTATGTTCGCCGATGCGTCAGATCAGGTTGTTTGTGACACCAATGTAGAGGGTGCCATTCCAGCCACTGGCCATAATGTACACCCACATAGGCCGCTCCCCCGTGTGTCATCATGGACAAACGGCTCAGCTGCGCAATTCGCGACTTCGCCGCGTGAAGCCCGAGATGACGCGGAGGACTGAGCCTACTCCGCCGCCTTCTCAGCAGCTTCCTGGGCGGCTTTCGCTGCCGCACGCTTTCGCTCGACATGGCGCACCGAGAAGACAGACACTTCGTAGAGGATCAGCATAGGCACGGCGAGCATCAGCTGCGAGATCACGTCCGGCGGCGTCAGCACCGCGGCGACCACGAAGACGAAGACGATCGCGTAGCGGCGCTTGTCCTTGAGGAACTGCGAATCGATGATGCCGGCCTGGCCGAGCAGGGTCAGGATCACCGGCAGCTGGAAGGCGACGCCGAAGGCGAAGATCAGCGTCATGATCAGCGAAAGATATTCGCTGACCTTCGGCAGGAGCGCGATGCCGGCCTGCCCGTCAGTGGCGGCCTGCTGCATGCCGATCGAGAACTTCATCAGCACCGGCATGGCGAAGAAGAACACCATCGCGGCGCCGGCCACGAAGAAGAACGGCGTCGCCACGAGATAGGGCGCGAAGGCCTGCTTCTCGTTCTTGTAGAGGCCCGGAGCGATGAACTTGTAGATCTGGGTCGCGATCACCGGGAAGGCAAAGAAGCCTGCGCCGAAGGCTGCGATCTTGATCTGTGTGAAGAGATATTCCAGCGGCGCCGTGTAGATCAGCTGCACATTCGCGCCCGGCCCGGCGGCCCAGACATAGGGCAGGACCAGAAGGTTGTAGATCTGCGTCGCAAAGGCGAAGCAGATGAAGAACATGATCAGGAACGCGATAAGCGACTTGATCAGCCGCGAGCGCAGTTCGATCAGGTGATCGATAAGCGGAGCGCGCGAGGCCTCGATCTCGTCTTCGCCGTCTTTGAGATTGGCGACGCTCATGCCGCACTCCCATCATCGGGTTCTGCGACCTTGGCCTTGCGCTTGCGCGGGGCCTTCGCCGGAACCGGTTCTGCGACGACCACGGGCTCAGAGACGTCGGCTGCAGCGACTTCGGCGGCGACCTTGCGGCGACGCTTTGGCTTGGCCTGCTCCTCGACCACGGGAGGCGTGATCTCGACGGGCGCGATCTCGACCGGCGGAAGCTCTGGCAATGGCAGGTCGGCGAGCTTCGCCTCGGCCTCCTTCAGCGCGACGTCGTCGAGGCCCGTCGAGGCCGGCGGCTCATCCTTGGGCATCTCGATCGGCTTGAAATCCGGGTTCATCGCGCTCGACACGGAACCACCGACATCCACGACCTGCTTCTTCAGGTCGTGGAGTTCGGCTTCGCGCATCGCGTCGTTGAACTGGCCCTGGAATTCGCTGGCCATGCGGCGGACCTTGCCCACCGTCTGTCCGACGGTGCGCAGGGCTTTGGGTAGATCCTTGGGGCCGATCACGACGAGCGCAACCGCCCCGATCAGCATCAATTCGCTCCAGGCGATGTCGAACATCGACGGCTCGTCCTCTCAGCCCCTCGCCTTGCGGCGAAGGACGCGCCATCAGGCCTTGTGCTCGGCCTTGGCCGGAGCGGGATTGGTGGTTGCCGCATGGTCGATGATCTTGGGATCGACCGGGGCCGCGCTCGGCGCAGGCGGGGTCGCCTCGTCGTCCTCGGCCATGCCCTTCTTGAACGACTTGATGCCCTTGGCGACGTCGCCCATCAGCTCGGAAACCTTGCCGCGCCCGAACAGCAGCATCACGATGACGCCGACGACGATCCAGTGCCAGATACTGACGCCACCCATGGCGGTCTCCCTTACGAATGTCCTGCGGCCGGGCTTTTCGAACCCGGTCCAAGTGCTTGCGGCGGAACCTATGTGTCCCCCGCAGGGAACACAAGAACTTCATCAGAGGGAATCTCGATCCCGACCTCGTCGCCTTCGCGAATTCGGCCCGCAAGTGACAATCGCGCCGCAAGCAGGTGATCGAAGCCGTCGATGGCGAGCAGAACATGATCGACTTCGCCCAGGAAACGGCGCGTCACCACCCTGCCGGCCAGATAGAAACCCTTGGGCACCAGCCGGATCGCATGTGGCCGGATGCAGGCCACGGCCTCAGTGCCGTCCCGAAGGCCGGGAGCCGGAAATCGCCCGAGCGGGGTATCGATCGCGCCGCGTGCGACGCGTCCCTCGACTTCCGTAAAATCGCAGAAGAATCGGGCGGCAAAGAGGCTTTTGGGTCGGTGGTAGAGCTCTTCGCCGGTCCCGAGCTGCTCGACGCGCCCTGCCCGCATCAGCACGATCCGGTCGGCGATGCGCATCGCGTCCTCGGGATCATGCGTCACGATGATCGACGTCGCGCCCGTTTCCTGGAGCAAGGCGGCTGTCTCGTCGCGGACGACATCGCGCAGCCGCCGATCGAGATTGGAGAAGGGTTCGTCCATAAGGAGCACGCCCGGGCGCGGGGCGACCGCGCGCGCCAGCGCGACGCGCTGCTGCTCGCCGCCCGAAAGCATATGGGGATAAGCGTCGGCGAGATCGGCGAGACCGACGCGGGCGAGCGCGCGCAGCGCCGTGGCATCGGCTGCGACGGCGCCGCTGTCCCGCAGTCCGAAGCGCACGTTCTCGCGCACGCTCAGATGGGGAAAGAGCGCGTAATCCTGGAATACGAGGCCGATGCCGCGTCGATCGGGCTCGACGAAGCTGCCGGGCGACGAGACATCCTGCCCTTCGAGCAGCACGCAGCCTGTGGTCGGGCGCTCGACGCCCGCGGCCAGCCGCAGCAGCGTCGTCTTGCCGCAACCCGATTCGCCGAGCAGCGCGACGATCTCGCCGGGCTCGACAGCGAAGCTGACATCCTCAAGCGCGGAAACGTCGCCGAAGCGCTGGCTGACATTGCGAAAGCCGAGCGCCATCGGGATCGCCGCGCCGGCCGTCCCGCGCCGGCCCCAACTCAGCCAGCGTGATCTGGAGTCGCTCAGGGTCAAAACCTATCCTTCATGTACCGGCCAAAAGTCGGCGTCCCGAGAGTCTGGCCGATCAGACAGCGAACGATGTCAGTCGGCTGGAATACCAGATCGATGCGCTCTGTCATCCCGGGCGACCGCAGGCAGGGGGACCGCCGCATCCGAAGGATCAGGACCCGGAAGTCGACTACCGACTACTCATCCGCCCTGTGCGGCCCGTCATCGCCCTCGTCAAGCGGGCTGAACAGATCCCCCAGCGGGTCCTCGTCGGCGCGAAGGTCTGGATCATCGTCGGGGATCGGCATCGCCAGGTCCTTGGTCAGCCGGCCCTCGATGAAGCCCGAACCCTTCAACTCCTCGAGTCCGGGCAGGTCGTCGATGCGATCTAGCCCGAAATGGTCGAGGAAGCCCGGCGTGGTGCCATAGGTCACGGGGCGCCCCGGCGTGCGTCTCCGGCCGCGCAGCCTGACCCAGCCCGCCTCCAGCAGGATATCGAGCGTGCCCTTGGCGGTCGCGACGCCACGAATCTCCTCGATCTCGGCGCGGGTCACCGGCTGGTGATAGGCAATGATCGACAGCACCTCGAGCGCCGCGCGCGACAGTTTGCGGGGCGGTTCGACGTCGGCAGCCAGGAGATAGCCGAGATCGGGCGCGGTCCGGAAGGCGAATCCGCCGGCAACACGTCGCAGATTGACCCCGCGCCCCGCATACAGTTCCGTCAGCCGTGCGAGCAGTTGCTCGATATCAATGCCGGCCGGGACCGAGCGCGTCAGTTCCTCCGCCGGGAGCGGCACGGCGGATGCGAACAGCAGCGCCTCGACGATGCGCAGCGCCAGTGCGAAGGCCTCCTCCGGCCCGTCGTCGTCCTCGTCAATCCGTTGAGCCGTATTCATTGGGATCATATAGGCAGGCTCGGTGGCCGCGCCGAGCGGCGGCGCATATAAAGCGGCGCGAATGCGTGGTCCTGGCGCAGGTCGAGGGTGCCCTCCTTGACCATCTCGAGCATGGCAGAAAGCGCCGAGGCGCGGACGGTCGCGGACATATCCTTCGCGGGCAGGCCATGCGCTGCCATGTAGCGCGTGAGATAGGGGTCGATCGCGGTCCAGTCCCCGGCTTCGCCGACCAGGCGCCTGAGCGCGTCGCGCGCCTCGACAAGCGACCAGACCACACGATGGCCGACCGAGATATGGCCCTGGACGCGCTTCTGGCGCTGATGGGCGTAAGCGGCAAGGAGATCGTAGAGCTCCGCCTCCCAGACCGGACGGCTGCCGGCGACGACCGCCTCCGGCGCGCCCCGCGCGAAAACATCGACCCCAAGCCGCTCGCGTGATGCCAGCTTGCGGGCTGCCGCCCGGATCGCCTCGAGGCGACGCAGGCGCAGCGCCAGCGCAGTGGCGAGGTCGGCCGCACTCGGCTCCTCGCCTTTCGGCGGCTCGGGCAACAACAGTCGCGATTTGAGATAGGCCAGCCAAGCGGCCATGACGAGATAGTCGGCCGCGAGTTCGAGACGCAGCGCCCGCGCCTGCTCAACGAAGACAAGATACTGCTCGGCCAGCGCCAGGATCGAGATGCGGTGCAGATCGACCTTCTGCCGGCGCGCCAGATCGAGCAGAAGGTCGAGCGGCCCTTCATAGCCGTCGACGTCGACGACGAGCGCAGGTTCACCCTCGCCGTCGCCCTTGCCACGGCGCGGCCTGTCATCGTCGAATGGCAGCTCAGCTGCCATGTCAGGCCCGCCCCCCAAGATCGCCCCGCGTCAACGTCCGACGATCACGCGCTCAAGGCAAGGGCTGCCGCGATCTGCGCTCGCGCGGCATCGAGATCGACAGGTTCGGGCTCGTGCCGGATGCGCGCCAGCGCCATGGCAGCGCGGCGCGCTCTTGCGCCCTTCATCTCCGGCACCGCACCGGCGACCGCAACCATCTCGTCCATGATGCCGTGGCAATGCAGCACGACATCGACCCCTGCCCGGATCGCGGCCCGGCTCTTCTCGGCAAAGCCCCCCGAGAGCGCCTTCATCGAGATGTCGTCGGTCATAATCAGGCCGTCGAAACCGAGTTCGCCACGCATGATCTCGCTGACGATCTTGCGAGACACCGTCGCGGGATGCCTTGCATCGAGCGCGGTGAAGACGACATGGGCCGTCATCGCCATCGGCATGTCCGCAAGGTGCCGGAACGGCCGGAAATCATGGCCGCGCAGCTCTTCGAGCGAGGCATCGACAACAGGCAGGTCGTGATGGCTGTCGGCCTTGGCACGACCATGGCCGGGCATGTGCTTGACCACCGGCAGGACGCCGCCCGCCATCAACCCCTCCGCCGCCGCACGCCCGAGGCGTGCGACTTGATCGGGATCGTGGGCATAGGCGCGGTTGCCGATGACGTCGTGGCTGCCCGCACCGGGCACGTCCAGCACCGGCAGGCAGTCGACATCGATGCCGACGCTCTTGAGGTCATGGGCCATCAGCCGCGCGGAAAGCCGCACGAGTTCGCGCTGCTGGACGGGATCGTTGATCCCCAGGAAGGCGCGTGCCGGCGGATAGGCCGGCCAGTGCGGCGGCCCCATGCGCTGGACGCGACCACCCTCCTGGTCGATCAGGATCGGGGCATGCCAGCCGACGGTCTCGCGCATCTCGGCCGTCAGAGCCGCGACCTGTTCCGGGCTCTGCGTGTTGCGCTTGAACAGGATGAAGCCCCAGGGACGGGCGTCCTTGAAGAACGCCCGTTCGTCGGGGGTGAGAGTCGTGCCGAGGCAGCCGGCGATGAATGCGCGCGAGGTCATGCCTCAGGCGTAGGAAGCGGCGCGGCGGCGGTCAAGCACTCCCGTCATCGCAGGATGCGTCGGCAGCGACGCAATCCAGAGGACGGCAAGGCCACGTTCCTGGATTGCCTCGCTGCGCTGGCATGACTCCGAGGTTCAGCGCATCTGCTGCGCCATCTGGGCGTTGAAGGCATCGAAGGGCAGCTCGGCGACGCGGAACCAGAGCTGTTCCTTCTTCCAGTAGGGCAGGAACGAATCATAGAAGGTCTTGAAGTTCGGGTTGCTGGCGGCGAGTTCGGCATAAAGCGCATGCGCCTCCTTGAAGGCGGCCTGCATCACCTCTTGCGGGAAGGGCCGCAATTCCGCCCCCGCGCCCGCCAGCCGCACCAGCGCGTCCGGATTTCCGTGGTCGTATTTCGCCATGCAGAGCGCGTTGGCCTCTGCGCAGGCGGCCTCCAGCGCCGCCTTGTAGGAGGGCGGCAGGCCGTTCCATTTGTCGAGGTTCACCAGGAAGCTGACATTGGCGCAGCCCTCCCAGAAGCCGGGATAGTAGTAATATTTTGCGACGCGCTGGAAGCCGAGCTTTTCATCGTCGAGCGGGCCGGAGAACTCGACGGCATCGAGCGTGCCGCGCTCCAGCGCCGGATAGATGTCGCCACCGGCGATGGTCTGCGGCACGACGCCGAGCCTGGCCATGATCCGGCCGCCGAGGCCTGCGATCCGGAACTTCAGCCCCTTGAGGTCGTCGAGCGTCTTGATCTCCTTGCGGAACCAGCCGCCCATCTGGGCGCCGGTATTGCCCGACGGGATCGTGTGGCAGTTATAGGTCTTCATGAAATTGCGGCAGAGCTCGAGGCCCCCGCCGGAGTAGAGCCAGGCGTTCTGCTGGCGCGTGTTGAGGCCGAAGGGCAGCGAGGTCTCGAAGGCGAAGGCCGGGTCCTTGCCGATATAGAAGCTCGACAGGCTGTGGCTGCACTCGACAGTGCCGTTCTGGACGGCGTCGAGCGCCTGCAACGCCGGCACGATCTCGCCGGGAGCAAACACCTGGATCTGGAAATTATTGTCGGTCAGTTCGGCGACGCGCTTGGCGACCTGCGGGCTGAGCCCGAACAGAGTGTCCAGGCTCTTGGGATAGCTCGAGGTCAGGCGCCAGTTGATCTTGGGCTGGGACTGCGCGATCGCCGGGGCGGCGATGGTGGCGGCGCCGGCGGCCGTGCCCGCGCCGGCCGACTTGACGAATGTGCGACGATCCATGGTGTCCTCGACGTTTCCGGAGTTCGAAGTCCCAGCCTCACGTTATCGAAATAGGGCACGCAATGCTGCGAGGCCACACGATAACCGATCGTCAGACCCAATACACCCGATACGCAAGACCCCTGGCCCGTCACATTCACCTGACCGCCAGAGGCCGGTCCGAAAACGCCGAAAGCCGGCGGCGCTGGGTGCGCCGCCGGCTTTCGATGAGCATGGATGGGCCGATCAGTTCTTCGAGATGAAGCACTGGCCGCCGGCGCCCTGCAGCGCCGTGCACATCGTGGTCGCGTCGTCGCGGGAATAGGGACCGACGCGCAGGCGGAACACCGTCTTGCCGCCGGCCAGATCGGTCTTGCGGACGATCGGGTTCTGGCCGCGAAGCTGGTCGGGATACTTGCGCACCAGCGCTGCGAATGTCGCGCGCGCCTCGGCCTCGCTGCCCGGGGCTGCAAGCTGGACCGTGAAGTCGCCGGTCCCGCTGCGGATCGCCGCGGTCGACGGCGTCGCGGCCGGGGCAGCCGCAGGCGGCGCGACGGCAACCCGCACCGGAGGCGTCGGGGCCGGCGTGGTGGCGGGTGCCGAAGCGCGCTCCTGGACTTTGGCAGCCGGGCGCGGGGTGTCGGCGGGCGACGCCGGATTGGCCATCGCCATCGACGGCGCAGAGCGCGACGGGGCCGACCCCGTGACCATCGGCGCCGTGTTGTTGGCGACGCTGCCTGCACCGGCGGGCGTGCCGTCGGGCCGAATCGCGACGGTCCGGACTTTGCGCGGCTCACCGAGACCGGGAACCGGAGGCACCGCGGTCAAAGCGGGCTCGGCAGGGGTCGCCGATTGCGTCGGCGCTGCGGGCGCCTGTGCAAGCGGGTTGGTCGTGCCATCGGTGCCGTTCGAGCCAGCGGAGCCCGGACCCGGCAGCACGACTCGCGGCGCCATGGAACGCGCGGCCTGCTGGACATCGACAGGCTGCTCACTGCTGCTGACGACCTTGGTCGGCGCAGCCGGCGGGACGCTGGCGCGGTCATAGATCTGCTTGTTCTGGTTGGGAACCTCGGTGCCGCCGGGATTGGCGGGCTCGACCTTGGTGGGGCCCGTATCGGCGGAGATCACCAACGGCTGGCCGTTGTTCGACGTCGTCGTCGAGCGGAAGGTCATCGCGGCACCGACGCCGATGACTCCAACAGCAAGCAGGGCCGCTGCCGTCCAGAGCCCCTTATAGGAGCGGCGCGGCTCCAGATCGGGCATGTCCTCGTCGGGATACGGCGCGGGCTCGGCCATGCCGGCGCCCGCAGGCTCGTCATAGCCATAGCCGTAGGACGCTGCTTCCTCGTCCAGATCACGTGCAGCCGGCGCCTGCGGCGCGGCCGGGACCGGGCGCTGATAGGCTTCCGGTTCGGGCGGCTGATACTCGCGTGCCGCGAGCTCTGCGTCGGTCGGACGCGGCTGCGCAGTAGCCGGCTCGGAGCGACGCAACAGTGCCTCGAATTCGTCGAGTGCGCCGCGAAGCTCCGCCGGAGGCGCAGCCTCGGGGACCGGCGCAACAGCGGCGGCCGGCGAGAAGGACGGCTCCTGCCTCGGCTGCTGCCAGGCGGGAACGGCGACGGGCGCTGCGACGGCCTGCGGGCGACCTGGCTGCGGACGCTGGGCGAACAGGTCCTTCAGCGGGTCATCCTGACCGACGATGCGCGTGAGCTCCGTCAGCGGGTCGGCCGCATGGCCGGGCTTGGGGCTCTGCGCCGCGCCGCGAAGCTGCCGCTCGAGATCTTCGAGATCGAGGGCAAAACGATTTCTAGCTGGCTCACTCATGGCTTGATCCATTCCAGCGCGGATCGGCGCGGCGATAGGAACGCCGAACACTTCGCGCGGTCAACCTGACCTTGTGCGCGCTGCCGGAAACTCGCCGTCAACGCATCTCTTCCGGCGCCGCGACGCCCGCGACTGCCAGACCGGAAGCAAGAACGCTGCGCACCACATGCACAAACGCCAATCTCGCCAGGGTTGAGTTTCGATCAGTTTGATTAACGAACCGTAATTGCGGCGAGTCTTTGCCCTTGTTCCAGAGCGAATGGAAAGCGCTGGCCATTTCATGCACGAAGAAGCCGACACGATGGGGCTCATGAGCGGCTGCCGCCGCCTCGATCATCCTCGGATAGGCGGCGATCATCTTGATCAGGCCGATCTCCGATTCGTCGGTCAGCAGCTCGAGCTCCGCCTTGGCCAGGGCCGCAGGCGACAGATCGAGATCCGGGAAGGCCTCGCGCGCCTGCCGGAAGATCGAGGCGCAGCGCGCATGGGCGTACTGCACATAGAAGACCGGGTTGTCCCTCGACTGCTCGACGACCTTGGCGAGATCGAAGTCGAGCGTCGCGTCGTTCTTGCGGAAGATCATCATGAAGCGCACGGCATCGCGGCCGACCTCGTCGATGACCTCGCGCAGGGTGACGAAGTCTCCCGAGCGCTTCGACATCTTGACCGGCTCGCCGTTGCGCAACAACCGGACCATCTGGCAGAGCTTGACGTCGAGAGCCCCCTCGCCCGCCGTCACAGCCTTGACCGCCGCCTGCATGCGCTTGACGTAGCCGCCATGGTCGGCGCCCCAGATGTCGATCATCTCGGTGAAGCCGCGCGTGAACTTCGAGCGGTGATAGGCGATGTCATTGGCGAAATAGGTGTAGCTGCCATCCGACTTCAGCAGCGGCCGGTCGACATCGTCGCCGAACTGGGTGGCGCGGAACAGGGTTTGCTCGCGATCCTCCCAATCCTCGTCCTTCTGGCCCTTCGGCGGCGGCAGGCGTCCCTCATAGATCAGGTCGCGGGCGCGCAGGTCCTCAATCGTGGCGCGAACCGCATCGATGTTGCCGTCGACCGACTGCAGCGAACGCTCCGAGAAGAAGACCTCATGGACGACGCCGAGCGCCGCCAGGTCGTCGCGGATCATCGCCATCATGCCGTCGATCGCCACGCTACGGACAAACGGCAGCCACTCCGCCTCCGGCTTGGCCAAAAGCGCATCGCCATGCGTGGCGGCAAGCGTCGCGCCGACCGACTTCAGGTAGTCGCCGGGATAGAGCCCCTCGGGAATCTCGCCGATATCCTGGCCCAGCGCCTCGCAGTACCGCAGGAAGGCCGAACGGGCCAGCACATCGACCTGCGCACCGGCGTCGTTGATGTAGTATTCGCGCGTCACGGCATGACCGGCGAAGGCCAGCACATTGGCCAATGAATCCCCGAACACCGCGCCGCGGCCATGGCCGACATGCATCGGCCCGGTCGGGTTGGCTGAGACATACTCCACATTGACCTTGGGCAGCGGCTTTGCCGCGCCCCGACCATAGTCGAGACCGGCCTCGACAGCGGCTCGCAGGATCGCGGTGAAGACGGCTGGCTGCAGGGTCAGATTGATGAAGCCGGGACCGGCGATCTCGGCCTTGACGATCTCGGCCTTGCCGGCGAGTTCGGCGCAGAGCAGCTCGGCGAGGGCACGGGGATTCATGCCCGCTTCCTTGGCCAGCACCATCGCGGCGTTGGTCGCGAGATCGCCATGGGCGGGGTCGCGCGTCGGCTCGACCACGACGCGACCGAGGTTCAGGCCAGCGGGAATCGCACCGCGCGCCGCCAATTCCCCAAGGGCGACAGCGACATGGGCGGAATAGCTCTCAAACAGATTCATCGCAGTTACGTCTTCGCGCTTTGGAACGAGCTTCGGGCGGGCCTGCCCTCTTCAGTCATCACCCTGAGCAGCACGCTGCGCGCGCCTCGAAGGATGAGGGCTGTGGGGTTCAGGCATTAAGCATGGCGCTCTGCGCCTATCGCAGCGAGGGGGTGGCGTCAAACAAGCGACGATGTTCGTCGAGGGCGTACCAGTCCGTCATGCCCGCGATATAGTCGGCGATGCGGCGTGCGCGGCGGGTTTCGTCGAGGGTGTCGCAGCCAGCGGCCCAATCGGCCGGCATCGTCGTCGGCACAGCGGAAAACCTCGCAAAGAGGTCGCGTACCACCTGCGCTGCCTTGGCCCGGATCGTACCGACACGCGGGTGCCGGTACATGTTGGGATAGAGAAAGGCCTTGATCTGCCTGTCTGCGGTCGCGATCTCCGGCGAGAATGCGATCACCGGCGCAGACGCCAGGCGGATCGCGTCGGCATCCGCAGGCTCGAGCGCCGCGAGCCGCGCCTGCGATTCCGTGATGACGTCCTCGACGAAGCGCGTGATGGCGCGCCGGACCAGCTCATTGGTCGCCCGGCCCGCTTCGAGGCCGGGGTGGAGCGCCTCGATCTCGTCGAGCAACCCGGCCAGGAACGGCAGGGCGCGCAGATCCTCCAGGCCGAACAGCCCTGCCCTTAGGCCGTCGTCGATATCGTGGGCATTATAGGCGATATCGTCGGCGAGCGCCGCAGCCTGCGCTTCTGCCGAGGCGTAGCTGTCGAGCCATAGATCCTGCTGCTGCTGGTATTCCAGGATCGCGACGGGAATCCCGGTATCGGCATAGCGGTCGGTCGGCCGGCCATCGGCGCCGAGCAACGGGCCGTTATGCTTGACCAGGCCCTCCAGCGTCTCCCAGCTCAGGTTCAAGCCGTCGAAATCCGCGTAGCGATGCTCCAGCCGCGTGACGATTCGCAGGGTCTGCGCGTTGTGGTCGAAGCCGCCGAACTCAGCCATGCAGTCGTCGAGCGCATCCTCGCCCGTATGGCCGAAGGGCGTGTGCCCGAGGTCGTGGGCCAATGCCAAGGCCTCCGCGAGATCTTCGTCGAGCCCGAGTGCACGGGCGAGCGCCCGGGCGATCTGCGCGACTTCGATGGTGTGCGTCAGCCGGGTGCGAAAGTGATCTCCCACATGCGAAACAAAGACTTGCGTCTTGTGCTTCAAGCGGCGGAACGCTGTGCTGTGGATGATCCGGTCGCGGTCGCGCTGGAAATGATTGCGGGTCGCCGAGCCCGGCTCTGCGATCAAACGGCCCCGACTGAGGCGCGAACGGCAGGCATAGGCGGCCCGCCAGCGGTCGCCGATCTCGAATTCGGGGCTTTGTGGATTCGGCATGGCTGACCCGATGCAGGCCCCTGCTTGTCGAGGCGGTGTCGCGCAATTACCTATGTGGGCAACGAAGGTGCAAGGAGCTTCTGCTCCGGGAGATCGCCATGACGACCCTGACCGAAGTCAACCCGCGTGGCATCGCCGTCACCGGCAACGCCGCCAGCCGCATTCTCTCCGTGATGGCCAAGGAGCCGCCCGGCTCGATGCTGCGCGTCAGCGTCGCCGGCGGCGGCTGCTCCGGCTTCCAGTATATCTTCGATGTCGACCATGAAAAAGCGCCCGGCGACCTGGTGATCGAGCGCGACGGCGCCACGGTGCTGATCGATGAGACTTCGGTCGACCTGCTCGAAGGCTGCACGATCGACTTCGTCGACGATCTCGTGGGACAATCGTTCCGGATCACCAATCCGAACGCGACCAGCTCATGCGGCTGCGGCACGTCGTTCGCTCTCTAGGTCGGCAGAGACGACAAAAACCCTCATTGCGAACGAAGCGAAGCAATCCAGGAGGCGTGGCGCGCTTCCGCTCTGGATTGCTTCGCTTCGCTCGCAATGACGCGAGAACGTGCGGATCGCGCGAACGCTTTGCAGGCCGTGCTCAGTGCGAGCTTGGCGGGCCGCCTTCTTCCATCCGGATTTCGGCAGCCATCAGGCCCTTGGGGCCGGGGCCGTAGCGCACCAGCACGGTCTGGCCGGGGATGAGCTCGACGATGCCGTAGCGGCGCAGCGTTTCCATGTGAACGAAGATGTCGGGAGCGCCCTCGCCCTTCGACACGAAGCCGAAGCCGCGCAGCCGGTTGAACCAGCGCACAACCATCCGCTCCAACCCGCTCGTCGGCGTCACCGCGACGTTGGTGCGCGCCATCGGCAACTCGGCGGGGTGGCGGGCGGCGGTCGTGTCGATCGAGAGCACGCGGATCGCCTGGCGTCCCCGGGCTTTGTCGATCGCCTCGAGAACGATGCGCGCGCCCTCCGCGATGGCATTGAAGCCGTCGCGCTTGAGGATGGTGACATGAACCAGGATGTCGGCGCCGCCGTCTTCCGGGACCACGAAACCGTAGCCCTTGCTGACGTCGAACCACTTCACATAACCGGCGAGCTCGACGCCGATCTCATGCGAGAGCCCATCGGGGCCATCGAGACGCATGACGCGATTGAGCGACTGGATCGGTCCCATTGGTGGTCGCCCGCTCTCACCGAACTCGTCGGACATTTGTCGCCTATCTCCGCGCGAATGGCTTGATTCGTTGATCTCACGATATCATTGCTGCCGAGTCGCGATACAGCCCACACCGATTCATCCACATCCTCGATGTCGATTTTCTAGGTCTTTCGTATTGTCCGCCGGCGCCGGACCGATTCTGCGGTAGGATCAGCTCGCAGCGTGCCGCCACACGACACCTCGCAACGGAAGCGCCCGATGCCCGATCTTCAGACTTTGGTGCTTTTCACCGCGGCCTGCGCGGTTCTCACGGCCACGCCGGGACCCGATATGCTGCTGATCGCGTCGCGCAGCCTCAGCCAGGGCCGTGCGGCTGGCTTCCTGACCTATGCCGGCATCGCGACGGGAAGCTATCTGCAGGCATTCGCGACAGCGCTCGGCCTGTCTCAGCTCTTCGTTCTAGTGCCAATGGCGTATGATATCCTGCGCTGGGTCGGCGCGGCGTATCTGGCCTGGCTGGCCTGGACCACGCTGAGGGCGCGGACATCGCTCTTCGCCCCTTCCGCCTCCAAGGCCGCGATTCCCTTGCGCCGGATCTACGTCCAGGGGCTGCTGACCAATCTGCTCAACCCCAAGATGGCGCTGTTCATGCTGGCGCTGCTGCCGCAGTTCCTGCGGCCCGACGCGGGGTCGGTACTGCTGCAGGTGATGGTGCTGGCGACGATCCTGAACGTGATGGGCTTCATCACCAACGGGCTCGTGATCCTGTCGGCGAGCCGTCTCGGCCATGCGCTGGCCACACGGCCGCATCTTGCAAGGTTGCCGCAGAAGCTGATGGGAGCGGTTTTCGGGGCGCTGGCCCTGAGGCTGGCGCTTTCGACGAGCGATTGACAGGCTAGCGAGCCAGGCGCCCCAGCGCCTGGCCGATCTCGGCCCTCACCACGAGGTCGGCGATCTCGTCGAGTTCAGTCGGCTCGCGATTGAGGATCACGAGTTCGGCGCCATTGCGCTTGGCAATCATCGGCAGGGTCGCGGCCGGATAGACCACCAGCGAGGAGCCGACGACGAGGAAGAGATCGGCGTCCAGCGTGAGTTCATAGGCGCGGCGCATCTGCGCCTGTGGCATCGTCTGGCCAAACGAGACCGTGGCCGATTTGACCGGGCCATCGCACATCATGCAAGCGGGCGGTTCACCCGTCGCCTCGAAGGTGGGCCGGATCGCGGCGAGTTCATGGCGCCAGCCGCAGGTCAGGCAGGTGGCGTAGGTGCCGTTGCCATGCAACTCGACGATCTTCTCGTCGGGGATGCCGGAGGCCTGATGCAAACCGTCGATGTTTTGCGTGATGAGGCCGGGCGAGCGGCCCTCGGCGATCAGGCGGGCGAGCGCGGCATGGCCCCGGTTCGGCGCCGCGTCGCGATAATGATCGTCCATCGCAAACTTGCGGCGCCAGGCCTCGATGCGGGCTTCGCGGCTTGTGGTGAAGGCCTGGAACGGGATCGGCTTGTTGACCATCCAGGGCGAGCCCGGCGAGCGGAAATCCGGCACGCCCGATTCCGTCGAGATGCCGGCGCCCGTGAAGGTGACGATAGTGTCCGCATCGCGCAGCATCGCGTGGAGATCCTCGATCGCGTCGTTGGTCTCGTCGTCGGTCACGGTCTCGGATCCGTCTGCGGAAAATTCGATCAGCCATAGTGATATGGGCACAGCCCGGCCTGCGTCCAAGCCAAATGATGGGCAAGCTCGATTGACGGACGCCGCAGCGCATTCCAAAGCTGCACGCCATGCTCAAGACACCGCACGCCGCCCTGAACCCCGACCTTCTCGACACCGGCACGCCGCCGATCCCGCAAGCGCAAGGCTGGGCCCAAGCCTATGATGGCAGCGTCGGCCCGCTGATCAACCTGTCCCAGGCCGTACCGGGCTCGGCTCCGCCTCAGGAACTGCTGCAGCGGCTGGGCGAGGCCGCAAGCCTGCCCGACAACACGCGCTATGGCGCCATCACCGGCGACATCGGGCTTCGCGAAACCTACGCCGCCGAGATCGCGCGCTTCTACGGCGCATCGTTCCAGAGCTCCGAGATCGCGATTACCTCCGGCTGCAACCAGGCTTATGTCATCACGATGATGGCGCTGGCGCGCGCCGGCGACAATGTGCTGCTTCCCACGCCCTGGTACTTCAATCACGAGATGACGCTGACCATGCTCGGCGTCGAGCCGCGTCCCCTGCCCTGCGACCCCGCCAACGGCTTTGTGCCCGACGTGGCCGATACGGAACGGCTGATCGACGCACGCACGCGCGCCATTGTGCTCGTCACGCCCAACAACCCAACCGGCGCGGTCTACCCACCCGAAACCATCGCCGCCTTCGCCGCTCTCTGCGAGCGGCGGGGAATCTGGCTCGTGCTCGACGAGACCTATCGCGATTTCCTGCCGGCCGAGATGGCGCGGCCCCACGAGTTGTTCTCGGCCAGCGACTGGCAGCGCAGCGTGATCGGGCTCTACAGCTTCTCGAAGGCCTATGCGGTGCCGGGCTGGCGACTGGGAGCGATCACGGCGGGCGAACCTGTCCTCGCCGAGATCGGCAAGGTTCTGGACTGCATCCAGATCAACCCGGTGCGCGCCGGCCAGGCCGCCGTGAGCTGGGCGATCGATGGTATCCGCGAATGGCGCGATGCCAACCGCGTCGAGATCAATGCGCGAGCGGCGTTGTTCCGCGAGGCGATGGCGCCGGTGAACGACTGGCGTGTGCTCTCGGCGGGGGCCTATTTCGCCTATGTCGCACACCCGTTCGCAGACGTACCCGCGGCCGCGGTGGCGCAGAAGCTCGCCCAGGAGCGCGGCGTGCTCGCCTTGCCCGGCCCCTATTTCGGGCCCGAGCAGGAGCAGCATCTGCGGATCGCGATCGCCAATGTCAGCGCCGAACGCATCGCAGGGCTCAGCGAGCGGCTGCAGGGGTTCTCGCTGTAATACAGACCGCGGGCGGTCGCGCCGGCTTGCCCCAGCGGCCGGCAGGTGCTGCCCCCAGTCGTCACGCTCCCGCCCCCACCAGTGAGAGTGCCTATGACGACGACCGATCAAAGGCCCGTGCTTTTCACCGGGGCAACTGGCGGACAGGGCGGCAGCGCGGCCATCGCTGCGCTGAAGAATGGCGTCGTCGTCCGCGCGCTGGCTCGCAACCCCGACAGCGATGCGGCGCGCGCTGGCTGCGGCTGGCGCGGAACTGGTCAAGGGCGACTTCTCTGACCCGGGCTCTCTCGAGGCAGCGCTGAGCGGCGTGCGCGCCGTGTTCTCGATGCAGCAGGACGGCGCCCCGGCCTCGGAGTTCGAGACTGCTCGATGCCGCAGTCGCCGCGGGTGTCGAACAGTATATCCACTCCACCGTCTCGGGTGTGCGCCAGCAGGAAGCCAAGCTCGACACAGATGCGGGCGACATGAAGCAGGACTATTGGCGCTCGAAAGTCGGCCAGGAGCGCGGCGTCCGCGGCACCCCGTTCCGGTACCGCACCTATCTTCGGCCGTCGCTGATCATCGACAACATGGTGCTGCGTGCTCAGTTTCTGTATCCGCGCCTGAGTGCGCAAGGTGACCTGCTCATCGCGATGGCACCCGAGCACAAGGTGTCGTTCGTCTACTATGATACGATCGGGCGGGTGGCGGCTGCGGCCTTCGCCGCCCCGGAGCTGTTCAACGCCGCAGAGATCGAGCTCGCCGACGCCTACCTCTCTCACGCGGAGATTGCCGCCACGCTCGCGGACGTCACGGGGAAGCCCGTCACGGTGACGTCTGCCGCCGCCGAGCAGGCGGTCGAGATGGGGCTGCCGCCGCGTGTGGCTCACTCCCACGGATGGCTTACAGATGTAGGCTATCCCGCCCGTCCCGAAATGCTGGCGCCGTATGACGCGGCCCCCCCTCCCGCTCCGGGAGTGGATACAGCGCCATGCCGGCAGGATTGAGATCGGCAGTCTGGCAATCCAGCCCTCCTGATCCGCTTCATCCAGGAACGGACGCAACGCGCATGGTTTGGAGAGCGGCGCAGCATACGCAGGGCCGCGCTCTTCAGCGGAACAGCGCCGCGTAGCGGTCGCGATAGGCCCAGACCAGCAGGCTGCCGAGCACGATCAGGATCACCGCGACCGGCATCCCGCCCGGGTTGATGGCGAAGTGGAACGCAACGATCACGGCCATGATCGGCGACAGCAGGGCCAGGCCAAAGGCCGGTGCGAAATTGAGCAGGAGGCTCAGCGCGCCCACGAGATCGACGGCCTTCATCAGCGGCCAGAAGAAGCCCGAGGTCATCAATGCCTGCTGGAAGACCGTGCCCTGCTCGCTGGTCGGTGGATTGATCAGTCGCGTCCCCGTCGAGAGCCACCAGAATCCGTCGATCGCGCTGGCGAGGAAAATCAGGCCCAGCAAGATGCGCGGCAAGGTTACAAGCAGGATCCTTCGCATCGATTTACTCCCCCGAGCGCTGAAATCGATGTAAATCTGGGCCTAGGCCTTGGGAACTGTCAATCGGGATGACGTCACGACAGAAACGGAGAGCGAGTGGTCCGCGTCACTACTCACGGCGTCGTGACGTGCATCGCTGCCGGATTTGTGGCCTTGCGGTGCGACGCTGGAGTTCGACGAGATGACCGCCGCACCGACAAGACGCACGCTGTTGCGCCTGGCAGGCGCCACATGCCTCGCCGCAGCAGCGGCGTCCGCCGCGAGGGCTGAGGGCGGACCAGTCGCGGCGCCCGCTCCAGGCCCCGGCTTCGCCAGCCTCAGCCCGCTGAGGATCGGAGCCGCGTCGCTTCGGGTGCGCGATCTCGCACGCATGAGCGCATACTACCGGGATGTCATCGGCCTGTCGGTGCTTGCCAGCGGCCTCACCGGCGTCACCCTGGGAACGAGCGCGGGCGCCTTGCTGATGTTGGAGCCCAAGCCCGATGCCGCAATCGAGCCGGCCAGTTCCGCCGGCCTCTTCCACATCGCCTTCCTGATGCCCAGCCGGAAGGATCTTGCGCGCTGGCTGGTGATGATCGCCCGCAACCAGACACCGTTGACCGGCTTTGCCGATCACAGCGTCAGCGAGGCGGTCTATCTGCAGGACCCGGAGGGGAACGGTATCGAGGTCTATGCCGACAGGCCCGCCGAACGCTGGCGCTGGGAAGACGGGCGCGTCGTCATGAGCACGCAGCGGCTCGACGTCGACGATCTGCTGGCGCTGACCGATATCCGCAATAGCGACTATGCCGGTGCTCCCGAGGGTCTTCGCATCGGCCATGTCCACTTGCGCGTCGGGGATGTCGATGTCGGCGACCGCTTCTACCGCGACCTGATCGGGCTGGCGCCAACAAGCCGGCGCGACACGGCGAGCTTCCTGTCGTCAGGCGGCTATCACCATCACCTCGCCCTCAACACCTGGCAGAGCGCAGGAGCCGGCGCGCGCGACATGAGCAAGACCGGGCTGTCCTGGTTCTCGCTGCTGACGGCAGATGGTGACCTGCTGTCGGATCGACAGCAGCGGCTGGCGTCGGCTGGCCTGCCGACGCGACCGGTTTCGGGTGGCTTCGAGAGCGCGGACCCGTGGGGGACCCAGCTGCGCCTGCTACAGGGCTGACGCCCTCACATCGTGGCGCCGATCTGCCAGGGCACGAATTCGGCGTCGCCATAACCGAGCTGCTCGGATTTCGAGCGCTCGCCCGAGGCAACCTTCAGCAGCGTCTCGAAGATCTCGCGCCCCTTGGCCTCCAGTGTGACGCCGTCGAGGATGTCGCCGCAGTTGATGTCCATGTCGTCGATCATCTTCTCGTAGATCGGCGTATTGGTCGCGAGCTTCACCGAAGGCGTGGGCTTGCAGCCATAGGCCGAGCCGCGACCGGTGGTGAAGGCGAGGATGTTGGCGCCGCCCGCCACCTGCCCTGTCGCCGCGACGGGGTCGTAGCCGGGCGTGTCCATGTAGACAAAGCCCTTGTCCTTGACCTGCTCGGCGTAGTGATAGACCGCCGCCAGCGTCTTGGTGCCACCCTTCGCGGCGGCGCCCAGCGACTTCTCGAGGATCGTGGTGAGACCGCCGGCCTTGTTGCCGGGCGACGGGTTGTTGTTCATGTCCATCCGGGCGCGGGCGGTATAGTCCTCCCACCACTTGATGATGCCGACGAGTTTTTCGCCGGTCTCGCGGGTCGCGGCGCGGCGGGTCAGCAGGTGCTCGGCGCCGTAGATTTCCGGCGTCTCGGAGAGGATCGCGGTACCGCCATGCTCGACGAGGATGTCGACTGCGGCGCCGAGCGCCGGGTTGGCGGTAATGCCGGAATAACCGTCGGAGCCGCCGCATTGCAGGGCCAGCATCAGTTCCGAGGCGGGCACAGTCTCGCGCACGGCCCGGTTGGCGATCGGCAGCATGATCTTCAGCGCATCGATGCCGGCCGCGACCGCCTTCTTGGTGCCACCGGTCTCCTGAATCGTCAGGGTGCGGAAGACATCGCTCTCCTCGACGCCATAGGCGTCCTTCATGCGCTTGATCTGGAACCCTTCACAGCCGAGGCCGACGACGAGCACCGCCGCCATGTTCGGGTTGCAGGCATAGCCCCAGGTGGTGCGCTTCAGCACCTCAAAACTCTCGCCATTGTAGTCGATACCGCAGCCGGTCCCGTGCGTCAGCGCGATGACGCCGTCGACATTGGGATAGTCGGCGAGGATGCCGGAGCGCTTGACCTCCTCGGCCATGAAGCGCGCGGCCGAGGCCGAGCAGTTCACCGACGTCAGGATGCCGACATAGTTGCGGGTTCCAGCCTTGCCGTCCTTGCGGCGGAAGCCTTCGAAAGTAGCCTGCTGCTCGACGGGCAGCACGAATTCGGGCTTGGCCTCGGCGCAATAGTCATAGTCGCGCTCGAAGGCATGGAAGCCGGTGTTGTGCTCGTGGACCCAATCGCCAGGCAGGATGTCCTGCGTCGCGAAGCCGATGATCTGGCCGAACTTACGGATAGGCTGGTCCTTGGCGATCAGGCTGAGAGCCAGCTTGTGGCCACGCGGAATGCGCTTGAGCGCGGTCACGCCATTGACGGTGACGCCGACATCGACGGGATCGACCGCGACAGCGACATTGTCGGCGCCGTTCAGCTTGAGGGTGCGCGGCGGGATCGCTTTGTCGAGCATCGGCGGGACCATCGGTTCGGTGACGCTGCGAAGCCGCAGCATCAAACAAATGCGCCATCGCGGCCCAGTTTTCAATCGGTTGAAACAGAGGAGCCGGATTGCCTCTGTCGCACGCAAAGAAAAAGCCCGGCCGAAGCCGGGCTTTCCCTAACGCGAACGTAACTCACAGAGCCTGCAACACCCGAAGGTGTGCGGCCTCACGCGGATCCGTTCACTTGGTGGCCGGAACGGCCTTGGCGACGATGCCTTCGAACGGCTTGTAGGCGTCCTTGGCGAGAGCGGTGTAGAGCTCGCCCATCTTGGTCATCTGAGCGACGGCGCCCTCGAAAGCGGTCTTGATGTAGTCGGCCTGGATCTCGATGGCCTTATCCAGCGTCTTCACGCCGGAGAGCTTCTCGATCGTGGCAGTGCCGGCCTCGAAGGACTTTTTGGCGTAGTCGGTGGCTTCGGTGGCGATGGTCTGCACGCCCTTGGAGGTGACGCCGAAGGCCTTCAGGGCCGCATCGACGTTCTCTTTGGAAGCCTTCTGGATGGTGTCGAACTGCTGGATCATGTGCGTTCCCTCGACACGAAACGTGCCGCCTGTGCTGACGAGCCACGAAGGCCCAGGTTTCTCGTCCTCAAGGTCTGATGAAGCTTCATCACCGGGACTACCCTCATATTGTGCACCGCAACATAAATGTCAAGACGCTCCCGCATTGCAGAAATCGCCGACCGTTCAGTTGCGGATCGTTAGAGTTTTAACGGCTCCGTAACCGCATCGTCCTAACCTCCCTAACTGTGTCCTTCGCGCCACGTTTGTTGACGCGGCGCAGGATCGGGACGTGAGTTCTGTTGAGGCGAGTTGCATGGTTTTTGGTAGCGTTGGTTCCCGGCGCGTGCGTCTTCGCACGCTCGTCGGATTGATCGGCATCGTCACGGTTGCGGCCAGCGTGGTCGCTTCTCCTGCCGAGGCTCGCAAGCGTCGCCACCACAATGCTGGCGGGGGCTATACGCCGCCCTACGCCGCCATGGTCGTGGACGTGAAGAGCGGCCGCACGATGCACGCCGTTAACGAAGACGCGCCGCGCATCCCCGCCTCGCTGACGAAGGTCATGACGCTCTACATGCTCTTCGAGCAGATGGAGCGCGGCCGCTTCACGATGGATTCCGAGCTCAAGGTGTCGAGCTACGCCGCCTCGCAGCCTCCGACCAAGCTCGGCTTGCGTCCCGGCTCCACGATTGCGGTCGAAGACGTCATCAAGAGCATGATCACGCTGTCGGCCAACGATTCCTCCGTGGTCGTCGCCGAGGCCATCGCCGGGTCGGAAGAGGCCTTTGCCGAGATGATGACGCGCAAGGCGCGCGCGCTCGGCATGAGCTCGAGCCGCTTCCACAACCCCCATGGCCTGCCGCACTCGCCGCCGAACCTGACCACTGCGCGCGACCTGACGATCCTGGCCCGCGCGATCCAGGAGCGCTTCCCGCGCTATTTCCCGCTGTTCCAGACCCGCTCCTTCCAGTACGGCCAGCGCACGGTGCGCGGCCATAACCGGCTTCTCGGCCGGATCGAAGGCGTCGACGGCATCAAGACCGGTTACACCCGCGCCTCGGGCTTCAACCTGATGACCTCCGCGAAGCTCGAGGGCCGGCAGATCGTCTCCATCGTGCTCGGCGGCCGTTCGGGTGCCTCGCGCGACAAGATCATGGCCGACCTCGTGGTCGCCAACCTGCCCCGTGCCGCCACCTCCGGCCGCGCCTCGACCATGGTCGCCGAAGCCATCGAGCAGGACGAGCCGCCGCGTCGCCCGGTCGCTGTCGCAGCGCCGCAGCCCGTCGTGACGGCCGCCGCCGCAGAGCCCGCGCCGTTGCCGGTGCCGCGCCCGCGCGTCCAGCAGCCCGAGCAGCAGATCCCGGCCGCAGCCCGCGCCTACACCGCGCTGTCTGCCACCACCACGACGCCGATCGCGCCGCCGCGCCCGATCAATGCCGGTGCTCCCCCGCTTCAGATCTCGAACATGCGCACCGTCACGGCAACCACGACGCCGTCCGCCATGCGCTGGTCGATCGGCGCACCTGCCGTGGACGGCAAGGTCCTGCGCCCGCCGGCGAATGTCGACGTGACCTCGTCGATCGCCAAGGTCGCCGAGCCCGAGGATCAGCCGGTCGCGCAGAAGCTGGCCGAGGCCAGGCCGCAGGACGCCAAGCCCGAGCAGCGCAAAATCGAGTTGCGCCAGCCCGAGAGCGCCCCCGTGGTCGCAGAGAAGAAGCTTGACGGCGGCATCACCGCCCTCGCCAAGGCCGCCGCAGAGCCCAAGGCCACAGAGGTTCGCTCGGCCCCGGCCGTGGCTTCCGGCAAGTGGATCATCCAGCTCGGCGCGACCGATGACGAGGCCAAGGCCAAGGACATCCTGGCCCGCGCCCGCTCCAAGGCCTCCGGCCCGCTCGCTGTCGCCTCCGGCTTCACCGAGAAGGTCGAGAAGGGTGGCGCCACGCTCTTCCGTGCACGCTTCGCCGGCTTCGACGACTCCAAGGACGCCAACATCGCCTGCGCCAAACTGAAGCGCGACGGTTTCGCCTGCTTCGCGACGCGCGGCTGAGCCTCACGGGAAAGGTCGGAACGTCCCCATGATACACCCCCTCTCCCAGCCCTTCACGTCACTTCAGAAGGACGTCCTTGGCCTGATTGACGCGAGCGGCCAGGCCGCTGGAGCCGCCGGCATCCGGATGAATCCGCTTCATCAGGCTCCGATGGGCATCGCGGATCGCGGCCTCGCCCGCCCCCGGCTGAAGCCCCAGGATCTCGTAGGCCTCCTGCTGCGACATCGCGCCCGCGCTCGACGCGCCGCCCTGCCCCGCGTGAGCGTGACGGTCTGCGTCTTCACGCCAGCCGGGCGTCCGGCGGTCGAGATATGCCTCTAGCAGGCGCGAACCCTCTGGATCACGCGCCAGGCATTCGCGCATCAGCGTCGCGATCTCTGGCAGGCTAAGACTGTCGAGGTCGCGTCCGGCATAGGCACCGCCAGTGACCTGTCCGGTCATCCCGCCGCTGTCATGGTCGAGTTCCATGGCCAACATCGCGGAGGCGACCTTCGAGCGTTTGCCTGCTGTCTCGATCTTGTCATTGCCCCACGGAAACCGGATGCCACCTGGACCATAGGCGCTCCAGCCCAGCAGCCAGGCGCCGACGCCGCCGACGAAGATCGCCATGTCGAGGCGGCCGCGCAGCATCAGGAGCCCGGCCACGCCGAGCGCGACGATGCCGCCGCCCGTCTTCACAGCCTTGGCCAGCAGTTTCGGATTGGCGCTGGCGAAGATTTTCGACGCCCACCAGATCACGATGACGACGGCGACACCGAAGAGCAACGTCACCGTGAAGCCCTCCCGGCGCCGTCGATCGAACCGAGCAGGCCTTTGACGGCGGGGCTTGCGCCGGCGAGTTTAAACAATGCCTCGCGCCCGCCGCTGGCGTAGGCCGCAGCGCCGCGCAGCAGATCCAGCAGCGAGCCCGGCGCATTGACGTCGAAGCGGGCATGAGCCCCGCCGGTCAGCCGTGCCATCATCGCGAAAGCAGCGCTCGCGGCGGGATCGTGCCCCTCCTGGAACAGGAAGCCACGGATGCCGCGCAGGCCCAGTTCACCGGCAAGCGCCGCGAGCGCATCGGCATCCTCCTCCATGGCGTCGCCGACCAGCACGAAAGCGCGCAGGGGCACCGCGTTGGCCTCGTCACGGACGTGCTTGAGCACCCGCGCGATCTGGGTCTGGCCGCCTACGCACTGGATCTTCTGCATCATGCCCTTCAGTCGCTGGGGCTCGCCGACCCAGCCCGAGGCCCGGCATTCCGCCAGACCGCGAAAATAGACCAGTTGCACGGCCAGCCCGCCGGTTGCCGCCGCGACCTCGAACATGCGGCCCTGCAGAGAGCAGGCGAGGTCCCAACTCGGCTGGCGACTCATCGTGGCGTCCAGCGCGAAGACAAGTCGCCCGGCCTCGCCTGTCGCCAGCGGCGCGAGCTGGCGCGCGGCACCCAGAAAGCGATCGATCTCGCCAGGCGCGGAGCGGCCCGCTACGCCCGTTGCGGCGGCCTTGTCGAGGGAGCGGTTGGTCTTGTCGGTCATGGAGCCTTCGTGAGTAGAACAGCGGCCGGCGCGGCATCTCTGATATTGGCCATCGGCGGCGCATTTGCTACCCGTCCCCGCGAACGCCCAACATCGAACTCAGCCCGGCTGAGAGCTCACACGAAAGAAGCGCCATGTCCGGTATCGCGGTTTTCGAAACGGTTGCTGCCATGCGCGAGGCGGTCGCCGGCTGGCACGCGTCCGGGGACAAGGTTGCGCTGGTGCCGACCATGGGCGCGCTCCATGCCGGTCATATCGCGCTGGTGAAGGAGGCGCAGAAGCATGCAAGGCGGGTGATCACCTCGATCTTCGTCAACCCGACGCAGTTCGCGCCGCATGAGGATTTCAAGAAGTACCCGCGCACCTTCGACAGTGACTGCGCCATGCTCGCCGAATCCGGCGGCGACGCGGTGTTCTTCCCGCCCGTCGAGGAGATGTATCCCGCCGGCTTCGCGACCCGCATCCTGCTGCTGGGCCCGGCTGCGGTGGGGCTGGACGACCGGTTCCGGCCAACTCATTTCGAAGGCGTGGCAACGGTTTGCGCAAAGCTGTTCACGCAGAGCCGCGCCGATTTCGCGGTGTTTGGCGAGAAGGACTACCAGCAGCTCAAGGTGGTGACCCGCATGGCCGCCGACCTCGATCTCGGAATCGAGATCGTGCCGCTGCCGACCTTCCGCGAGGCCGATGGGTTAGCGATGTCCTCGCGCAACCGCTACCTTTCGGCCGAGCATCGCGCGCTGGCGCCACTGCTGCACGAGGTCATGCAGACGCTGGCGGCGCGGCTGCGCAACCGAGACGATCTCTTCAAGGCGGTCACCGACGCGCAGGGCGCGATCATCTCGGCCGGCTTCGAGCTGGACTATCTCGAGGCGCGGCACGCCGAGACGCTGGCGCCGATCACCTCGCTCGCCGATGGGCCAATCCGCATTCTGGTGGCGGCGCGGATCGGCGGGACCCGACTGATCGACAATATCGGCGTGTAACGCGCCTCCTAGGCCAGCTCATCGTCATTGCGAGCGAAGCGGAAGCAATCCAGGGTACGTAGAGCGCTGCCGCTCCTGGATTGCCTCGTTTCGCTCGCAATGACGGTTTGGCTCACAACAATCCCAGCTCGGCCAGTTCCCGCCGCATCTCCTCGGGCATGATGCCGAGGTCGCCGCTGCGGCTGGAGATGTCCCGCGGCTTGTCCTTGTCGGCGAGATAGCGCCAGCCCTGGAACGGGCGGCAGGGACGCGGCTCGACCGCGACCACGACCGGCTCGAGCACGAGATGGCAGCGGCCGATGCCGTCGCTGTCCGTGAACGGCCTGATTTCCAGCAGGCGCTGCCGGGCCGATATCTGGCCCTTGATCACCCAATACAGCGAACCGTCGTCGACGAGCTCCTCGACGCGCTTGGGCACCATCCGGGTTGTGTGCGTCTGCTCCTCGGCGCGGCCGGAGCGGCGGCGCAGCAATTGCTGTTCCTCGATCCATTCCTCGAGATCGCTGATCGATTCGGCGCCGACGCAGAGCTTGAGCATATGAAGCGACATGGCCGCCAACTTACTGCGGGCTGGGCAACCCGGCCAGCACCTGCGACGTTTCTCCACAGACGTGACGGCCGCTCAGTGCGGCTGTACTCAAATCCATGAGGAGATCTGGACCGATGCGCGGACTTTCAGGCAAGGCCATTCTCGTCACCGGCGCGACGAGTGGGATCGGCTACGCGATGGCCGAGCGCCTCGTCTCCGAGGGAGCCAAGGTTGTCATCCACGGGCGCGAGCAGGCAGAGGTCGATGCAGCCTGTCGCCACCTCGGCGCGGCTACGCACGGCGTCACGGGAGACCTCGCCGACCCCGCAACCGCCCAGGCGATCGTTGACGCCACGGTGAAAGCCTTCGGGCGCATCGACGGGCTCGTCAACAATGCCGGCATCTATCCCCGCGGCGTGCTCGGCGAGACGACGGCCGTCTTCTTCGACCACATGTTCGCGATCAACACGCGGGCCCCCCTGCTCTGCGCGGAGGCCGCGATCCGCGCCTTCCGCCTGCAGAAATCGCCCGGCGCCATCGTCACGGTCGGCTCGATCAATGCCTATTGCGGGCTCTCGAACCTGACGGTCTATTCGATGTCGAAGGGAGCGCTGATGACGATGACGCGCAACCTCGCCAACACGCTCGGGCCCGAACTCATCCGCGTCAACCAGCTCAATGTCGGCTGGACCTTCACCGCCAACGAGGACGCCACGCAGCAGCGCGAGGGCCGCAAGCCCGGCTGGCAGAACGCGGTGCCGCTGCGCAACGCGCCGTCGGGCCAGATCATGCAGCCGGAAGAGGTCGCGTCGCACACCGCATTCTGGCTCTCGGAGGAAAGCGCGCCGGTCTCAGGGCAGATCTACGAGGTCGAGCAGTTCCCGATCATCGGCCGGGATTGAGCCCTCGCCGTCATTGCGAGGAGCGCAGCGACGAAGCAATCCAGGAGTGCAGGGCGCTACGTCCCCTGGATTGCTTCGCTTTGCTCGCAATGACGGTGTTTGCTCAGGCTGATACTACTCGCCCAGCACCACGACCTTCGCGCCCTCGGCCACCTGAGCGCCGGGCTCGCCCACGACCTCCGTGACGGTGCCGTCGCGCGGGGCGGTCAGGACGTGTTCCATCTTCATGGCCTCGACGATGGCCAGGCGCTGGCCCTTCAGCACGGTCTCGCCGACGGCAACGAAAAGCGCGATCAGCTTGCCATGCATCGGCGCCTTGATGACGCCGCCGGAGCCGCCCGCCGCATCGAGATCGACGCTGAACGGATCGAACAACGAAACCGCCGTCTGCCGGCCATTATGCAACGCGAGGAAAACGCCGCGCTCGGCCTCGGCCAGCGCGATCTCGTGCTCGCCCTCGTCGATCTCGTGGCCGGGCAGGCTGACGCGAGCGCCCTCCTCATGCCATTCGATCTGCGCCTCGACGCGCTCGCCATCGACCAGCAGCGGCAGGCCGAGCACCGGGCGCGGCATCAGCGAGAAGGCATCCGCCACCAGCCAGGGCGATCGCGCCTCGCCATCGGTGCGCTCCGCTGCCTGGAGGATGCCGGCGAGTTCCCGTTCCTCCTCGAGATGCAGCGCAGCCGCCGCGACCGCCGCGGCATCGAGCGGCTGGGGCTCGGCGCCCAACGCGGAGATGTTGCGCTCGATGAAGCCGGTATCGAAGGGCCCCTCGCGAAAGCCTTTGGCCTCGGTCAGCTTCTTGAGGAAAGCGAGGTTGGTACGGGGGCCGGCGACGATGGTTTCGCCCAGCGCCGCGCCGAGCCGGTCGAGCGCCTCGTCGCGCGTTGCGCCATGGGCGATCACCTTCGCGATCATCGGGTCGTAGAACGGCGTGACGGTGTCGCCGGCCTCGACGCCGGTGTCGATGCGGATCCCCTCGCCCTCGGGGAACTGGAGCGCCCAGAGCTTGCCGGTGGACGGCAGAAAACCCTTTTCCGGATCTTCGGCATAGAGCCGGGCCTCGACGGCGTGGCCTGTCGCCGTCACATCCGCCTGGGTAAATCCAAGCGGTTCGCCGGCAGCGACCCTGAGCTGAAGCTCGACGAGATCGAGCCCCGTGATCGCCTCGGTGACGGGATGCTCGACCTGGAGCCGGGTGTTCATCTCCATGAAGTAGAAGCGGTCGGCGCGCAGACCCTCGCGCCCGTCGGCGATGAACTCGACGGTGCCGGCGCCGACATAGCCGACCGCCCTCGCCGCTTCCGTCGCGGCCTTGCCCATGGCGGCGCGGACCTCGTCGGTCATTCCGGGTGCCGGCGCCTCCTCGATCACCTTCTGGTGGCGGCGCTGCAGCGAGCAGTCGCGCTCGTAGAGGTGGACAACATTGCCTAAGCTGTCGCCAAAGATCTGGATTTCGACATGGCGCGGCGAGAGCACGTATTTTTCGACGAGTACACGAGCATCGCCAAAGGCGTTCTGGCCCTCGCGCTGGGCGCTGGTCAGCGCGTCGGCGAAATCCCCGGGGCGATCGACCTTTTTCATGCCCTTGCCGCCGCCGCCCGCGACCGCCTTGATCAGCACGGGGTAGCCGATGCGCTCGGCCTCCTTGGCGAGGAACGCGACATGCTGCTCGGCACCGTGATAGCCCGGCACCACGGGTACGGCCGCCTTCTCGACCAGCGCCTTGGCGGCGTCCTTGAGCCCCATGGCGCGGATGGCGGAGGCCGGCGGCCCGACGAAGACGATGCCCGCAGCCGCGCAGGCATCGGCGAAATCGGCGTTCTCGGAGAGAAATCCGTAGCCTGGGTGGATGCAGGCGGCGCCGGCCTGCTTCGCCACGGCCAGGATTTTGTCGGCGTCGAGATAGCTCTCGCGCGCCGGGGCCGGGCCGATGCGATAGGCCTCGTCGGCCATCTCGACGAAGAGCGCCTCCTCGTCGGCGTCGGAGTAGACGGCGATGGTGCGCAGGCCCAGCCGCCTGGCCGTACGGATCACCCGGCAGGCTATCTCGCCGCGATTGGCGATCAGGATGGAAGGCAGTTTCTGGGCGATCGACATGAGCGGCATCCTGACGAGACGTCTGTGCCTTTATAGCCCGCCGAAGGGCTCTGTCTGCGCCTTGTTGCGCAAATCCGGCTGGGCGGCGGCGCCGGCAGCGGAGTCGCGGACAGAGCGCCAGATCGCCCAGCTCGCCTGGAAACAGATCGCGGCGATGACGATATCGAACAGATATTCCGGCCACCGCACCGGCGCGGCCCGCGCGACCAGCCCGACCAGCGCGAAGCCAGCGGTCGAGACCGCGTCGTTGCGACTTGAAAGCCAGGTCGCCTTGATGACCGGATTCGTCTCGCCCCGGAAGCGCCAGAGCACGCCCACGATGATGAGAGCGATCGCGATGGCGCTGCCGGCCGAGAAGCCCAGCGTCCAGATCTCGATCGGGCGCGGGCTGACGATCTTGTCCCGGAGGTCGTAGAGCGTGTGCAGCCCGGCAATCGCCATGACGGCGCCGATGATAAGCGCCGCCACCCGCTCGGCGCGCGCATCGCGACCGAAGACGATGGCCGCAATCCCATAGAGCGCGATGTCATAGACCCAGTCGACGCCGTCCTTGAACAGCTGCGTATTGCCGATCGCAAGCGCCCAGGCGACCACGCCGATCGCAAAGACGAGAATGCCGAGCGCGATGCCCCAGATGGTGAGCGTGTAGGCGCGGGCAACCCAGGGGTCGGCGCGTTGATCCGCCATCTCCAGGTCCTCCGCATTGCGGGTTCGTCATTGCGAGGAGCGCAGCGACGAAGCAATCCAGGGACCGCGGAACACAGCAGATCTGGATTGCTTCGCTGCGCTCGCAATGACGCGTGACGCTTCAGCCGCGGCCGACGAAGGGCGCCTTGGTAGCCATCACCGTGACGAACAGCACGTTCGCCTCCGGCGGGAGGTTGGCCATGTGCAGTACTGTGGTCGCGACATTGTCGACGTCCATCACCGCCTCGACCTTGTTGGTGCCGTCGGCCTGCGGAACGCCGGTGGTCATGCGCTTGGCCATCTCGGTCAGCGCGTTGCCGATATCGACCTGGCCCACCGCGATGTCGTATTTGCGCCCGTCGAGCGCGGCGGTCTTGGTCAGGCCGGTGATCGCATGCTTGGTCGCCGTGTAGGCCACCGAATTCGGCCTCGGCGCATGGGCCGAGATCGAGCCGTTATTGATGATCCGGCCGCCCATGGGCGATTGCGCCTTCATCAGCTTGAAGGCCTCCTGCGTGCACAGGAAAGGCCCCGTCAGATTGGTATCGACCACCGCCTGCCACTGCGCGAGCGTCAGGTCTTCCAGCATGATCCCGCCGGGCGCATTGACGCCGGCATTGTTGAACAGCACGTCGAGACGGCCGAACGCCTCTTTGGTCTTGGCAAAGAGGTTCTGCACCGAGGCCTGGTCGGTGACATCCGTCGGGACAGCAAGAACCTGCTCCGCCGGAGCGCCGGAGAGCGTGATCGTCTCCTGCAGCGCGTCGGCCCTGCGGCCGGCCAGGACGGTGCGGTAGCCGTCCTTCAGGAATGCGATCGCGACGGCGCGGCCGACGCCCGAACCCGCACCGGTGATGATGGCGACCTTGTTGTGCCCAGACATGCGTATCCTCGTCGTTTTTTGGCTTAACCGTTTTAGATGCGGCGCGACCTTAGCAGCGCGCGCCGGATACGGAACAGGCTTTGACGAGAAGCAGCCTTGCTTTTGCGTGGGCTCAGGCGGGCACCGGCTCGGCGCGTCGATTAAGGCCGAATTCACGGCCTGGGATCGAGGCCAGCAGCGCCTGCGTATAGGCATGCTGCGGATTGCCGAAAACCTCGCCGATAGGCCCGGCCTCGACGACTTCGCCACGGCGCATCACCGCCACGAGATCGCAAACCTGCGCCGCGACGCGCAGGTCATGGGTGATGAACACGATTGAAAGGCCGAGCCTCTCGCGCAAATCTGCCAGAAGCTTCAGCACCTGCGCCTGCACGGAGACATCGAGTGCCGAGACCGGCTCGTCGGCGACCAGCACGTCCGGCTCCAGCGCCAAGGCACGGGCAAGCCCGACACGCTGGCGCTGCCCCCCCGAGAACTCGTGCGGATAGCGATCGGTGGAGGCCGGATCGAGGCCGACGAGCGCGAACAACTCGCGCGCCTTCGCCAGCGCCTCTGCGCGTGGCGTGCCATGGACGATCAGGCCCTGCGCGACGAGTTCGCCGACCTTGCGACGCGGGTTCAGCGAGGCGAAGGGATCCTGGAAGACCATCTGGATATGGCGCGTCTCGGCCCGCATCTCCTCGCGGGTCAGCTTTGCGAGATCGCGGCCGTTGAGGCGTATCTCGCCACTCTCGGGATCTATCAGGCGCACCAAGCAACGTGCCAGCGTCGACTTGCCGGAACCGGACTCGCCGACGATGCCGAGCGTGCCGCCTCTCGGCAGCAGCAGCGAGACGTCCTTGACCGCATGCGTGACGCGCTGTCCGCGTCCCAGGAAACCACCCGTCCGATAGGTCTTGGAGACATGTTCGATCGTCAGGATCGGTTCGGACGACAGCGGACGCGGCGGCGGCGCCTTCAGCGGCGGCACGGCCGCGATCAACTGCCTGGTGTAGGCGTGCTGCGGGTTGTCGAGCACGGCGCTCGTGGTGCCCTGCTCCACCACCCGGCCCTGCCGCATCACGACGACGCGGTCGGCGATCTCGGCGACAACGCCGAAATCATGGGTGATGAACAACACGGCCGTGCCTTTGCGGCGCTGCATGTCGCGGATGAGTTCGAGGATCTGCGCCTGCGTCGTGACGTCCAGCGCAGTGGTGGGCTCGTCGGCGATCAGTACCTTGGGGTCGAGCGCCAGTGCCATGGCGATCATGGCGCGCTGGCGCTGGCCGCCGGAGAGTTCGTGCGGATAGGCCTTCGCCGCCTGGGCGGGATCCGGTATCCGGACCTCCTCCAGCAGTTCGAGCACGCGGGCGGCGATCTCCTTCTTCGAGAGATCGGTGTGAAGTTCGAACATCTCGCCGATCTGGTCGCCGATGCTGCGCAGCGGATTCAGCGCCGTCATCGGCTCCTGGAAGATCATGGCGATGCCGGCGCCGCGGACCTTGCGCATCTCGGCTTCGCCGATCTTGGCGAGATCGCGCCCCTCGAACTGGATGCGGCCGGCGTCGATTTCGACATTGCCCGGCAGCAGCCGCATGATCGCATTGGCGGTCATCGACTTGCCCGAGCCGGACTCGCCGACGACGCAGAGGATCTCGTTGGCCGCGACTGTGAGCGAGACCTCCTGCATGGCATGCGAGCGATCGGCGCCCTTGGGCAGCCTGACGCTGACGGCGTCGAGTTGAAGAATGGCGTTCATCGGCCCTTCAGCCTTGGATTGAGGGCGTCATTGAGGCCCTGCCCGACCAGCGAGACCGCCAGCACCGTGACGAGGATGGCGACGCCGGGAATGGCCGATACATACCACTGCACCCGCAGCACATCGCGGCCGGCGCCGATCAGATTGCCCCAGGAGGCAACGTTGGGGTCCGACAGCTTCAGGAAGGCGAGCGCGCTTTCGAGCAGGATGGCGATAGCCATCACGACCGAGGCGTAGACGATGACCGGCGGCAATGCGTTGGGCAGGATCTCGCCGAAGATCAGCTTTGCATCGCGCAGGCCGAGCGTGCGGCCGGCCTGGACGAATTCGCGGTTGCGCAGCGACAGGAACTCGGCGCGGGTCAGACGGGCCGAGGCCGGCCAGGAGACGATGCCGATCGCCACCGTCACCGTCGTGATCGTCGAGCCGAAGACCGCGACCAGCACCAGCAGAAGGAGGAAGTTCGGCAGGGTCTGGAACGCTTCCGTGACGCGCATCAGCGCGGTGTCGACCCAGCCGCCATAATAGCCGGCCAGCGCGCCCACGGTGATGCCGATCAGGATCGAGATCGCGGTGGCGACCAGGCCGATCAGCAGCGAAATGCGGGCGCCGTGGAAAATCTGCGCAGCGATGTCGCGGCCGGAGTTGTCCGTACCGAGCAGGAAGCGCGGATTGGCGAAGGGCCAGACCAGCGGCCGCCCTGCGAGCGCCAGCGGGTCGCGCGGGTAAAGCCAGCTCGCCGACGCCGCCATGGCGAGCACGCAAAGCAGCAGGAACAGGCCGATAATCGCCGGCGGGCTACGGAAATAGAGCTTGAGGACAGCCATGCTCAGGCCCCCGTCGTGATGCGCGGGTCGAGCCGGGCATAGAGAAGATCGACGATGAAGTTCACGGCGATGACCAGAAGGGCCGACACGAAGACGATGCCGAGCAACGTGTTCAGGTCGCGCTGGATGACGGATTCATAGGCCAGACGGCCGAGCCCCGGCAGCGAGAAGACGCTTTCGACCACCACCGAGCCGCCGAGCATCGTGCCGGCCTGCAGGCCGATCAGCGTCACCATTGGGAGGAGCGCGTTGCGCAGCACGTGCTTCACCACCACGCGGGTCTCGTCCATGCCCTTGGCGCGGGCGGTGCGGACGAAATCGAGGTTCAGGACCTCGAGCATCGAGCCACGCATGATCCGCAGATAGATCGCCATGTAGAACAGCGCGAGCGTCAGCGTCGGCAACACGAGATGCCGGGCGATGTCGAGCGTGCGCGCGAGGCCGGTGAGGCCCACCGTGATGTCCTCGAAGCCGCCGGCCGGCAACCATTGCAGGTAGATCGCGAAGACGACGATCGACATCAGCCCGAACCAGAAGGTCGGCATGGCGTAGAAGACCAGTCCTAGCGTCGAGATCAGCGTGTCGGGCCAGCGGTTGACGCCGCGCGCCGCGACAACGCCCAGGATGATGCCGAAGAAGAAGGCAATCGAAAGCGATGCGATCATCAGCAGGAGCGTTGCAGGCAGACGCTCGGCGATGACAGTTGAAACCGGCTTGCCGTAGATCGCCGAAAAGCCGAGATCGAGCCGCACGAGACGCCAGAGGTAATTCACGAGTTGCGCGCCGACCGAGAGGTCGAGCCCGTAGAACTCGCGCAATTGCTTGGCGGTCGCGGCATCGCCCCCGCCCATCTGCGCCATCAGCGCATCGACGGTATCGCCCGGTGCGAGCTGCAATAGCAGGAACACCCCGATCAGGATCAGGAACAGGGTCGGGATCGAGGCGGCGAGGCGCCGCCCCGCGAGGCTCAGCACACGCATGTCATGCACCGTGTGGGAAATCGGATCGGCACGTTGAAGTCCAAACTAGTCGTGTTCAAGCTGAGATGGGAGCCCTCATCCAGCGAGGGCTCCCAAGGAGAGTGCGCTGCCAAGCGGCCGACGCCGTCATCCCGGACGCAGCGTGACGCAGCGAAGCGGAGATCCTGGATGACAGCGCGGACGTTGCCGCCTTCAGGTGGAGTCGGCGGCTTACTCGGCCAGCCAGAGGTCGTGCCAGGAGCTCGAGCCCCAACGCGGATTGTTGGAATGGTTGCGGGCCTTGGCGGTGATCACCGTCTGGAAGATCTGCTCGATCGGCGTCCAGATCGGCAGCTCGGTGTTGGCGCGGCGCACGAAGTCGCCATAGAGCGCCTTGCGCTTGGCGACGTCGACCTCGGTGGCGGCGTCGTCGATGATCTTGTCGATCGTCGGGTCGGTCCAGTCCCACTGGTTGGTCCAGGGCGCGCCCTTGGGCTGGCCCGAGCGATACCAGACCGTCGTCGAGACCGCCGGGTCATTGCGGTACTGGTGCCAGCCGGTGGCGAGGTCGAAGGCGTGGTCATCATAGACCTGCTTCAGGAAGCCGCCGCCATCGGTGCGCACGACCTCGACCTTGATGCCGACCTCGGCCAGCGATTGCTGGATGAAGGTGGCAAACAGGGTGATGTCCTCGCCCCAGGGCGCAGGCAGCAGCCGCACCGAGAAGCGCGTCCCGCCGGCGCCGGCCTTGAAGCCGGCCTCGTCGAGCAGCTTGGCGGCGAGCGCCTTGTCATAGGGGTACTGCGGGCCGTTGTCGGCCGGGTAGAAGTCGGTCGAGACCGACGGCACCGGGCCGGTGCCGAGCTTGGCGAAGTCGCCCAGGAAGTTCTCGATGAAGAACGGGATGTTCAGCGCATGGGCGATGGCGCGGCGCACGCGGATATCGGCCAGCTCCTTGCGGCGGAAGTTGAACTCGATCGTGTTGGTGCGGGCGTTGCCCTCATTGCCCTTGGTCGAGACGATGAAGCGCGGATCCTTCGACAGGCGCGCGGAGTCCGAGATCGTCAGGCCCGAGAACGGGCTGTAGTTGATTTGGCCGGCTTCCATCTGCGCCGCAGCCGCGGCGCGGTCGGTGACGACGCGCCAGACGATGCGGTCGAGATAGGGCGCGTTCGGCCGCCAGTAATCGGCATTGCGATCGGCGATGACGTGCTGGCCGCGCTCATAGGAGACGAACTTGAACGGGCCGGTGCCGATCGGGGCGAGGTTGGCCGGGTTCTGTCGGATGTCGCCCTTGCCCTCATAGATGTGGCGCGGCGAGACGTAGCCGAGGTCTGGCAACGCGCGCAGCAGCAGGTTGAGCGGCATCGGGCGCTCGTAGCGGAACACGGCGGTCAGCGGATCGGGCGTATCGACGGCGGTGAGGAAGAGCTGCAGCGTGGTGCCGTAGTTCAGGATCTTCTTCCACATCTCCATCGCGGTGAACTGCACGTCCGCCGAGGTGAAGGGCTTGCCGTCATGCCACTTCACACCGGGGCGCAGCTTGAAGGTGATGGTCTTGCCGTCGGGGGTGGTCTCCCAGCTCTCGGCGAGCACGCCGACCGGATTGCCGTTTGCGTCGAGATCGACGAGCTGTTCCTGGATCTTGCCGCCGATGATGTAGACGCCGGTCGATGCCTGGAGGCTGGGGTTCAGCTGGCGCTGCTCGGCGCCGTAATGCACCGTGAAGACGCCGCCCTTGCGCGGCGTTTCCTGCGCGAAGGACCGCATCGGGAAGAGAACGTTCGAGGCGATGGCGGCGCTGGTCAGCAGCGCGGCGCGGCGGGTCATATCCATGGCAGATCTCCTGAAATGGCCCTCGGCGCCGAATGGCGGACTCAAGGGCCGGTCAGCTGATGTGAGGCAGGCTAAGGCTTCGGTCGGCGCGGGTGTTAGGCCGCGACGAAACTGACGACGATGCCGTTGGCGGCGTTGGCCGGAGCGCTGACGGCACCGTCATGCGCGACGGCGTTGGCGCCAAGCGTCTTGGTCGCGGCGGCAACGTCGCTCGTCTCGATCACGATCGCAGAGACGCCACCGCTGGTGCCGCCCTTGCGCGCGGCCTCCGGATAACGGCTGGCGAACCCGGCAGCGTCGTAGAACAGGAAGTCGGCGCGGCCATTGCCCGAGCGCACGCGCCAGGCGTCGCCCTCGTGCGCGGCCGGCTGGTCGATCAGGCCAGCTAGCTGCGAGGCAGCGGCCTTCGCATCCGCCGACAGGACCTCGATGCGCACGAGGCGCTTTGCGCCATTGGCGTGGCTCTGCAGCTCCGGGATCCAGACGGTGTCGCGGGTCAGGTGCTGGCAGGCGAAGATGCGCATTCCGCCCGGCGCCTGGTCCAGCGGCCAGCGATAGACATTGAACTTGGCCTCGCCGGTGCCGCCATTGGGCAGGTCGACGGGACGGCCGAAATGGACCGGGCCAAGCGGCGCCAGGCCGCGCGCCTTGAGCTCCTCGGCGCCGGCAGCAGCATCGTCGGTCGTGAAGGCGACGCGCTCGATGCCCTCGCCCTTCTTGAGATATTCCTGGGTCGGACGGTTGTGCTCGGTATCGGTCAGGATGCCGAGCAGCTCGAGATAGTCCTCGCCGAACATGATCGTGTAGTTGCCGGTGCCGAGAATAGCCGAGTGCGTGCCGCGCGGCGAAACCGTGAAGCCCAAATCGCGCCAGAGCTGCGCCGAGGCGTCGAGATCGCGCACCGTGATGACGGCGTGATCGACGCCATGAACATGTTTCAGCGGCATGAAGCCAACTCCCCAAGCAGAACCCAAAAGGGGTCGCCAGACACCGACGCCCGCCCAGGCATCGCGCCCCGCAGTCGCTGGCCGGTATCGCCAACCCCTCCTCAACTAGTCACGCAGAGAAGGAAAATTCAAGAATAAGGAGAAACAATGATTTGAAAAGAATATTCTTCTATTTTTGTCATTTACGATAGCAAACAGTTCCCCGAGACAGGCGTTGCGCAGATAGAGCCTGCCTTGTCATGGCTCGCTTGGCCAAGCAGCATGGGATTGCAGCCCGCATCGGTCTATCCGATACGCAGGCCAGTTTGTGCGCCCCGACCGAAAGCAAGACCAATGACCGAGACTTCTCCCCCCTGGCCGCCCTCCCTCTGGGCTGCTGCGACTCCGGCGGGCCCTGCGCTCACGGCGCTGGCGGGCGATGTCGCCGCTGATGTCGTCATCATCGGCGCGGGCTTCACGGGCCTCTCGACGGCGATCCATCTGCGCGAGGCCGGCATCGACGTCGTCGTGCTGGAGGCAGCCGAACCCGGCTGGGGCGCGTCCGGCCGCAACAACGGGCAGGTGATTCCCACGCTGGCGGGCCATGACCCTTCCGCGATGGTCAGGCGCCATGGCGAAGCCGGCGAGCGCTTCAACGCCGTGCTGCGCGACAGCGCGCAATACCTGTTCGATCTCGTCCGCAAATATGCGATCCCCGCCGAAGCCGAGCAGGCGGGCTGGGTTCAGCCTGTGCATTCGCCCGGCCGCTTCAAGCTGGCCGAGAAGCGCGTCCGCGAATGGTCGGCGATCGGCGCGCCGGTCGAATTGCTGGACAGGCAGGCGGCTTCCGCCATGCTGGGTTCGGAGGCGTGGTTCGGCGGGTTCTGGAACCGTACCGGCGGCCATATCAATCCGTTGGCGCTGGCGCGGGGGCTGGCAGAGGTGGCGCTGAAGCTCGGCGCGGTGATCCATTCACGCACGCCCGCGCTTTCGATGGCACGCGAGAACGACCGCTGGATCGTGAAGACCGCCAACGGCTCGGTGACCGCACGCGCGCTGGTGCTGGCGACCAATGCCTATACCGGTGAGTTCGCGCGCGAACTGGCGCCTGCCGTGGCCAACGAGGTCGTACCCGTCCTGTCCTGGCAGATGGCGACGACGCCAATCAGCGATAACATAGCCAAGACCATCATCCCCGGCCGGCAGGCCGTCTCCGACACGCATCGCGAACTCTATTTCGCGCGCTGGGATGCCCGCAACCGGCTGGTGACTGGCGGGGCGGCGGTCTTCCCCGGCGCTGGCGGAGCAAACCTTCGCACGCCTGTCGCCGCGCGGCTGAAGCGGCTCTGGCCCCAGCTCGGCGAGGTCACGTTCGACTATGTCTGGTCCGGCTATGTCGGCATGACGCCCGACAATCTGCTGCAGCCGCAGGTGCCGGGCTATCCGCGCGTCCACCAGCTCGGCCCCAACGGTTTCGCTTGGGTCGGCTGCAACGGGCGGGCTGTCGCGCTGTCGATTTCACTTGGGCGCGAACTCGCCAAGGCAACGCAAGGCACCGCCATCGAGACGCTCGGCCTGCCGCTCTCAGAGCCTAAGCCGCAGCCCTTCCGGGACATCGTGCGAAAGATCGCGCCCTTCGCGCTGCCGCTCTATCGGCGGCTGGACGCCAAGGAAATCTGACAGGGGCCACGCCCGTCGTGGCGGAACGTCCCATCTCAGTCGGTCAGAGCTGAAAGATCGAAGCGCGCCGTCATCCCGGACGACCAAAGGGAGGCCCGGGATGACGGCGTATTTTCTGTCAGGAACAAAACCTTGCAAGCCAGCCTCTGCTGAGGTCCAACAGCCGCCCCAGCGCTCTCAGAGCGGGCGGCCGATGCGCTTGGCGATGAGGCCGACAATGCCTTCGCGGAAGGTCAGCACGCAGATCACGAAAATCACGCCCTGAACAACCGTGACCCAGGCGCCCAGCGATGCCAGGTAGTTCTGCATCGAGACGATGACCAGCGCACCGACGATCGGCCCGAACACGGTGCCGAGGCCGCCCACCAGCGTCATCAGCACGACCTCGCCCGACATCGACCAGTGCACGTCGGTCAGCGAGGCGAGCTGGAAGACGATCGCCTTGGTCGCACCGGCGAGGCCCGCCAGCGTCGCCGAGAGCACGAAGACCGCGAGCTTATACTGGTTGGCGCGGTAGCCGAGCGAGATCGCGCGCGGCTCGTTGTCCCGGATCGCCTTGCAGACCTGGCCAAAGGGCGAATGGATGATCCGGTAGATCAGCAGCAACCCGCCCATGAAGATCGCTGCCACGAGCCAGTAGAGCGCGCGGTCGTCGGCGAGATCGATCATCCCGAACAGCTTTCCGCGGGGCACGGCCTGGATGCCATCCTCGCCGCCGGTGAAGCGCGGCGTCTGCAGCGAGAAGAAGTAGGCCATCTGCGCCAGAGCCAGGGTGATCATGGCGAAATAGATGCCCTGCCTGCGGATAGCCAGAGCGCCGAAGAGTGCACCGAGCGCGGCCGCCACCGCCACGCCGAGCAGGATGGACAGCTCCGGCGTCAGGCCGAAATACTTGGCCGCATAGGCGCAGACATAGCTCGACATGCCAAAATAGGCGGCGTGGCCGAAGGAGAGCAGGCCGCCATAGCCAAGCAGAAGGTTGAAGGCGAGCGCAAACAGCGCGAAGCACAGCACCTTCATCACGAAGACGGGGTACAGAACGAAGGGCGCGATGGCGAGCAGCACCGCAAGCCCGATCAGGATGCCGCGATGCAGGCGCTGCGTGCCCTTGGTGGTCTCAGCCGGAACGAGCGATCCGGCGGCGGCGTCGATGGTGGCGATATCGGCCATGGTCAGATCCTCGAGCCGTCAGTGCGAGCGCAGCGAAGCAATCCTGGAGACGTGGCGCGCGAGGCTGGCGTGCTTCGCTGCGCGCGCGATGACGACATCCGCATCACGTCGCCCGCCCGAACAGGCCGGCCGGTTTCACCAGCAGCACCAGCACCATGATGATGAAGATAACCGTCGCGGAGGCTTCCGGATAGAACACCTTGGTCAGGCCCTCTATCAGCCCGAGCCCGAAGCCGGTGACGATGGCGCCCAGGATCGAGCCCATGCCGCCGATGACGACCACGGCGAAGACGACGATGATGAGGTCGGCGCCCATATTCGGGTTCACCGAGTAGATCGGCGCAGCCAGGACGCCCGCAAAAGCAGCCAGCGCGACGCCGAACCCATAGGTCAGCGTCACCATCAGCGGCACGTTGATGCCGAAAGCCTGTGTCAGGGTCGGGTTCTCGGTGGCAGCCCTGAGATAGGCGCCAAGCCTGGTCTTCTCGATCAGGAACCATGTCGCGAGGCAAACCGTGAGCGAAGCGACCACGACCCAGCCGCGATAATAGGGCAGGAACATGAAGCCGAGGTTCTGCCCGCCCCGCAGTTCGGCCGGGATCTGGTACGGGAGGCCCGACGAGCCGTAGTTGTTGCGGAACAGGCCCTGGATGATCAGGGCCAGCCCGAAGGTCAGCAGCAGGCCGTATAGGTGGTCGACATGGGCGATGCGCTTGAGCAGCAATCGTTCGATCGCGACGCCTGTCGCGCCGACCAGCAGAGGCGCCAGCAGAAGCGCGACCCAATAGTTGATGCCGAGATAGTTCAGGCACATCCAGGCCACGAAGGCGCCCATCATGTATTGGGCGCCATGGCTGAAATTAATGATGTTCAGCAGGCCGAAGATGATCGCGAGCCCCAGGCTCAGGATTGCGTAGAACGAGCCGTTGATCAGCCCGAGAAGGACCTGGCCGAACAGCGCTTGGGGCGGAATTCCGAGAAGCTCGAACATGCGGGGCTCAGATCGTTGCGTCTAAAAATGCGACTGGGATGCCTGCGACATCCCGGGCCAAAGAGCCCGGGACCATGGTCCGATGCGTCATGGTCGGGCCTGACTTGACCATCTCGAAAACCAGCAATCTCTGGTCATGAGATCCTCGGGGCAAGCCCGAGGATGACGCCTGGGGGTTTGACGCCCGGCAGGGGGGCCCGGTCGACGCTCACTTCTTGACGAGTGGGCATTCGCTCTCGGCGAGCGGGCGGAACGCCTGCTCGGCCGGCAGCACGGCGATCTGCTTGTAGTAGTCCCACGGACCCTTCGATTCAGAGGGCTTCTTGACCTCGAAGAGATACATGTCGTGCATCTTGCGGCCGTCGGCGCGCACGGAGCCCTTGCCGAACAGCGGATCGTCGGTCGGCAGTTCCTTCATCTTGGCCATCACCGCGGTGGTGTCCTTCGACTTCGCGGCCTCGACGGCCTTCAGGTAGTGCAGCATGCCGGAATAGACGCCGGCCTGCACCATGCTCGGCTTCTTGCCGCCGTTGGCCTTGGCGAACCGGTCGGACCAGGTACGGGTCTGGTCGTTGGTGTCCCAGTAGAAGGATTCCGTCAGAACCAGCCCCTGCGCGGTCTGCAGGCCGAGCGAGTGCACGTCCGTGATGAAGACCAGCAGGCCCGCGAGTTTCTGGCCGCCAGCGACGATGCCGAACTCGCCCGCCTGCTTGATCGAGTTGATGGTGTCGCCGCCGGCATTGGCGAGGCCGATGACCTTGGCCTTGGAGGCCTGAGCCTGCAGCAGGAAGGACGAGAAGTCCGTGCCCGGGAACGGTGTGCGCACGGCGCCCAGAACCTTGCCTCCGTTCTTGGTGACGATCGCGCCGGTGTCGCGCTCGAGCGCGTGGCCGAAGGCATAGTCGGCGGTCAGGAAGAACCAGGTGTCGCCGCCGGCCTTCACCATCGCGCCGCCCGTGCCCTGCGCCAGAGCGTAGGTGTCATAGGTCCAGTGGATCGTGTTGGGCGTGCAGGCCTTGCCGGTGATGTCGGACGAGGCCGCGCCTGAATTGATGTGGATCTTGTTCTTTTCTTTGGTGATCTGGTGCACGGCCAGCGCAACCGAGGAGGTAGGAACGTCGAGGATCACGTCCACGCCATCCTGATCGTACCACTGCCGGGCAATGGTCGAGCCGACGTCCGGCTTGTTCTGGTGATCGGCCGAGACGATCTCGACCTTGATGCCCTTGTCGGCGGCCTTGAAGTCCTCGACCGCCATGCGTGCCGCAAGGACGGAGCCCTCGCCCGAGAGGTCGGCATAGAGGCCCGAACGGTCGTTTAGGACGCCGGCCTTGACTGTGATCTGCTGTGCAAGGGCGGGGCTGGCCATAAGACCCATCAGCGCCGTCGTCGTGAGGATAGACTTGAGCTTCATGTTGTACCTCCCTGAGATGATGTCGTTTTCGACTTTGTCTTGGTTTTGTTTCGCGCGGCTTTGACCGGTCACACCCCGAGATAGCCGTGGAGCTTGTCGATATTGGCGTCGAGCTCGGCATTGGGGATCATGTCGACGACCCTGCCCTGTTCGACGACGTAGTGGCGGTCGGCGACCGTCGCGGCGAAGCGGAAATTCTGCTCGACCAGGATGATGGTGAACCCGTCCTGCTTCAACTTCGCGATGGTGCGGCCGATCTGCTCGATGATGACCGGCGCAAGCCCCTCGGTCGGCTCGTCCAGGAGCAGCAGGTTGGCACCGGTGCGCAGGATGCGGCCAATCGCCAGCATCTGCTGCTCGCCGCCCGAAAGCTTGGTGCCCTGGCTCTTCAGGCGCTCCTTGAGGTTGGGAAACAGGGTGAATATCTGCTCCACCGAAAGCCCGCCCGGCTTCACCTGAGGCGGCAGCATCAGGTTCTCCTCGACGTTCAACGAGGCGTAGATGCCGCGCTCCTCCGGCACGAAGCCGATGCCCATGCGCGCGATCGTGCGGGACGGCAGCCCGATCGTCTCCTGGCCCTCAAGGGTGATCGAGCCCTTGCGCTTCGCCATGATGCCGATGATCGACTTCAGCGTCGTGGTCTTGCCGGCGCCGTTGCGGCCGAGCAGCGTAACCACCTCGCCCGGCGCGACGTCGAAATCGATGCCGTGCARGACATGGCTTTCGCCATACCAGGCCTCGAGCCCCCGCACTTTGAGCAGCGGCTCGGCAGTGGTCGCCGGCGCCCGCGCAGTGGCCTCAGTGAGCATGGTCGCCTCCCGAGCCGATATAGGCCTCGATCACGCGCGGGTCCTTCGAGACCGCAGCGTAGTCCCCCTCCGCGAGCACCTGCCCGCGGGCCAGCACGGTGATGCGGTCCGACAGCGAGGCGACGACGGAGAGATTGTGCTCGACCATCAGGATGGTGCGATTGGCCGAGACCTTCTTGATCAGCGTGGCGATGCGCTCGACATCCTCACGACCCATCCCGGCCATGGGTTCGTCGAGCAGCAGCATCTCGGGATCGAGCGCCAGCGTCGTGGCGATCTCCAGCGCGCGCTTGCGGCCATAGGACAATTCGCCGGCCGTGAGGTTGGCGTAGGAAGCCAAGCCGACGGAATCGAGCAGCCGTATCGCCTCGTCCTCGAGCGCGGTGAGCACCGCCTCGGAGCGCCAGAAATCGAAGCTGTCGCCACGCTTGCGCTGCAACGCGACGCGGACATTGGTCAGGACCGAAAGCTGAGGGAAAACAGCCGAGATCTGGAACGAGCGCACAAGACCGAGCCGCGCGATCTCGGCGGGCTGCTGGCGCGTGATGTCGCGGCCATTGAAGACGATCGAGCCCTTGCTGGGCGCGAGGAACTTGGTCAGCAGGTTGAAGCAGGTCGTCTTGCCTGCCCCATTGGGGCCGATCAAGGCGTGTATCGTTCCACGCTTGACCTTGAGATCGACGCCATTCACGGCGGTAAAGCCGCCGAAATCCTTGGTTAACCCAGACGTCGAAAGAATAACGTCGTCAGCCATGGCCAACATCACAATACAGCATCGTTATCATTCTTCTTGACCGTTTCCCTTGGGCGGATGCTGCACCGCCGCGACTGCGAGTGTCAACAGCATTCCATCGATCAAAAAGGCGTTCCGAGATGGGCATTCGCACCCGACCGCGTCCAAAAAGAGCTAAGGCGGCTATATTTGCGGCATAGTATTCGACTATCGTCCAAGTCACGGCGGCTCGTTTATTGCAAAGACTGCGGATACTCGGTCAAACCTGCCGTCCAGCAGCGTCGCGATGAACATACTCGGCCTCCCCGGGCCGCTGCTGCATGCAGCTCAGGCGATTTTCGTCCGGCCGAACCACAATGCACCGAGATGTTACGGGGCTCGGCTCGCCACAGGAAATTCGGCTCATCCGACGAAAGCCCCGGACTCCGCGGCGTGCGCCGTTTATGCTTTGTCGAACGAATGACTTGGCCGGGTTGGGTGCGTGATGGTGCGGGCAGCAGGTGGACTTTTTGGCGCGGCCCTCTCGCTGCTGCTCGGCGGATGCGCCGGCGATGTGCGCGGCGTGCTCGGACCCGTTACATCCGTCGCCACGGATACCAGCAAGGTCACGATGCTCGTGGCGACCACACGCTCGCGCGACCCGGACAACGGCGTGTTGTTCTCAGGCGAGCGCGGTATGAAGCCCGATTTCGCGGAGATCACCGTTTCGATCCCGCCGGACAGCGCCCGCAAGGTCGGCGAGGTCCAGTGGCCGAGCAGGTTGCCGGGCAATCCCGAGAAGGAATTCGTCACGCTCAAAGTCGATCGGCTCGACCGCGCCGCGGCGCTTGCCCGCCTGAACCGTGCCGCCGCCAAGGCTCCCAAGCGCCGCGTCCTCGTTTTCATCCACGGCTTCAACAACCGTTTCGAGGATGCGGTCTACCGCTTCGCGCAGATCGTCCATGATTCGGGCGCTGGCGTCGTGCCGGTGCTGTTCACCTGGCCCTCGCGCGGCTCGCTGCTTGCCTATGGCTATGATCGCGAGAGCGCGAATTACTCTCGCAACGCGCTGGAGGACCTGTTGCAGGCGTTGGCGCGCGACCCGTCCGTCGGCGAGGTCTCGGTACTGGCGCATTCCATGGGCAACTGGCTGGCGCTGGAATCGCTGCGCCAAATGGCGATCCGCAACGGCAAGATAGCGCCCAAGATCGCCAATGTCATGCTCGCCTCGCCCGATGTCGATGTCGACGTGTTCCGCACCCAGGTCGCCGATATCGGCAAGAGCCAGACCCGATTCACGCTGTTTGTCTCGCAGGACGACCGGGCGCTGGCGATGTCGCGGCGCATCTGGGAGAGCACCGCGCGGCTAGGCGCCATCGACCCCGAGGCCGAGCCCTATCGCAGCGAACTCGCCGCCGACAAGATCACCGTTGTGAACCTGACCAGTTTCAAATCCGACGACCGGCTGAACCATGGCAAGTTCGCCGAAACCCCGGATGTGGTGCGCCTAATCGGCAGCCGCCTGATCACCGGCCAGCCGATCACGGATTCCCATGTCGGGCTGGGCGACAGGCTGATGCAGGTCACGACCGGCGCCGCCGTCACTGTCGGCACGGCGGCCGGGCTGGCGCTCTCGGCGCCCATCGCGATCATCGACCCGAAGACGCGGCAGAACCTCGGCGACAATGTCGAGGCCGTCGGGCGCTCGATCGGCGAAACCGCTCGCTCGACCGGCGATGCGATCAACGCGCCCCTGCCCAACCCGCTCGGAGCAACGCGCTAGCGGGCTTCTGGCGGCGCTAGCGCGGGTTTGGGCTGGCGCTAGCGGAGATCGATGATGTCCACCTCGCTTCCAAGTTCGCGCGTCGCAGTGTCGGCCACGAAGCGGTGATGCGTGAACAGGATCGGCTGGACCGTACCGCCGATCTCGGCCAGGGCCCTCAGGCCATTGGCGGTGCGGGCATCGTCGAAGGAGGCAAAGAGGTCGTCGGCGAGAAACGGCGGCGGCTCGGCGCGGGCAGCATAATCCTCGAGATAGGCCAGGCGTAGGGCAAGGTAGAGCTGGTCGCGCGTGCCTTCGCTCATGGCGCCGACATGCAGTTCCGCGTCGCCGGCCCGGCGTCCGACGAGATGGGGAATGTCCGCCTCGTCGAAGGACTGGCCCAGGCCTGCAAATGCGCCACCGGTCAACGTAGCGAAGAATGCACCGGCGCGCGTCATCAACGGTTCCTGCCGGCTCTGGCGCTGGCGCGCGATGGCGGTGCCGATCATCAGGGCGCCGATGCTGAGTACAGCCCATTCGCGCGCCGCCTCGAGCATCTCGCTCTCGGCGCCCCGGCGCTGCTGCATGGCGAGTTCGGCAGCCACGACGCCTCCAAGCCCCTCGATTTTCGCGCCGACCTGCTTTGCGGCAGCAAAAGCCTCCTGCCCTTCCGCTTCAAGGCGGAGCCGTTCCTGCTCGAGCCGCTCGATCTCGGCTGCGGCCAGCGCCGGATCGCAATCGAGGAGCGCACTGCGCAATTCGGCCTCGTCGCGGCCGTCCGTGGCATTGGCCAGTTCGTTGCGGCGCTGCCGCAGCGCGGTTACGATCGCGTCGCGTTGCGCCAGCGCAGCGCCTATCTCTGACAGTGCGGCATCGGCCCCCAGGCCGAGCCCGCTCGCGAGGGCGGCTAGCGCCTGCTGTGCAGAATCGCGAAGCGCCTGCGCGGTCTGCGCGGCGGAATGGGCCTCAGTGATGCGGCGCGCCATCGCCTCGCTCTTGACCCGGGCCTCGCGCGTCAGGGTCAGTTGCTGGCCGACATGGCGCAGGATCTGGTCGGGGCTCCCCGCGACGTCCGGTGCGAGTTCGCTAGCAAGCCCGCCGACATCGGCGGAAAAGCGGGCCGCGTCCCGCCTGATGCCGCTGACACGTCGCTTCAGCCGGTCGCGTTCGCTGGCCAGGGCCGGAACCTCCCGCCAGGCCGCGAGGCTCGCCTGCGCCTCGGGTATCGTCGCGGTCTCGGCGAGACCGATCAGCGGCAAGGCTGTGCGGAAGGCCTGTCTCCAGGTTTCCAGTTCCGCGTCGAGGGTCTTTGCATCGGCCTCGGCGTGGCGAATGCGGAACTCGATGTCATCCAGCAGCGTCTGCGCGGTGCGCACCGCCTCCCAGCCTTGCGCCATCCTGTCGATTTCGGCGGCGGCTCGCTTCAGCTCCGCCGCGACCGGCAGGCCCGGCATCAGGGGCAAGCCGAGATCGGCAAGCAGCTCCGTGAGCGCCGGCCGCGCCGCATCGAGCTGCGCGACGATGCCACGCTCCTGCTCGCGACGCCCAAGCAAGCGGCCGTGGCGTTCGAGCAGTCCTGACGCAACCTGGAGCCAGGCCGCCATCTCGATTGGCGACAGCGGCGCGATGTGCGTGGGCTCCCAGAGTTTCACCCATTCTGCCAGAATGAGCTCACGCTGCCCTTCGACGACCGCAAGCTGCTCGACGTGGCTCGCGACAAGCGCATCGCTACGCAGGCGCCCCCGGCTGGCCTCTTCATGGGCGGCCAGACGTTGTGCATCGCTGATCGCAGCGTCGGCGAGCGCGTCGGCCTCCGCGCGCGCCGTCTCGAAACCGGCGGCAGCCTGCGCCAGCGCAGAACCTGAGACGGACTCACCAAACAATGCTGCGCGCGCAGACTGCCAATGCTGGTCGCGCCGCGCGCGTGCCTCCAAAATGCGCTCCGGTGTCGGAAGCGGCGCGCCGGCTGCGAGATTGGCAAGGCGCTCGGCGAAGCCGGCCGCCTCGCGGCGTACCGCCTGCAAATCCTGCCGCTGAGCCCGCATTTCATCGTCGAGCACAGCAAGGCGCGTTGCGAAGCCGGCGACGGTCTCGCGCGACGGCAGCGAGGTCGAGGCGAGCGCCGCGAGATCCGCGACGGGAGGCGAAAGCCGGGCGGCCTCCTTCTCCAGCACCGCAGTCTCGCTTGCGTTGGCGGCGGCGTGATCATGGGCGATTTCGGCAAGGCGGCGCAGATCCGCCAACGCCGAGAGGCGTTCGCGGAGCGGACGGGGATCGCCGAGGATGGCGCGCTGACCATGGTCGCGTCGCCGCTCTTCGAGGAGACCCCGTTCGCGCTGGAGGTCTGCGACCCTTGCCACGCGCGCCTGATCGAGCCGCAGCCCTGCTTCGACGAGATCGGACAGCCGGGCAAAACCGGCATCGTCGGGCCGCCGTCCGACCAATGTCTCGACATCGGGCAGGCCGAGCCGCAAGGCGATCTCGGCGAGTTGGCGCGCGGCGGCCTCCTCCTCGCGCTCGACCGCCGGCAGGTCGATCAGGCCCTTTTGGTAGGCGCCGAGATCCGTCTGAAGCCGTTCGATCTCGGCCGCTCGCTCAAGCAGGCGCTGGTCGAACCGGATCGCGTCATGCTCTTCGCGGAGGCGTTGAGCGAGACGCTCCGCGTCCTGCCGTGCAGCCTCGCTGAGGCCGGCCTTGCCGACGGCATCGACCAGCCGGCCCCCTGCCCCCTCTGGCGCGGCGGGCAAGGCGCCAAGCCCGGCCAGAAGCGCCTCGTCGGCGTCGATGGCGCGCAGGATCGGAGCGGCGCGGCGAAGGCTCTCGAGCCGTGCACGCTCGACCGCGATCTCGGCGCGGCGGCGGGTGATCTGGCTGCCGCGCTCCGCCTGCGTACCGAGCTCCTCGCGCAGCGCCTTCAGATCACCGGTGCGGGTCTCATGTTGCCGCAGCGCTTTGCGCGCAGCTTCGAAGCGATCCAACGCCTGATAGAAGACCCTGTTTTGCGATTTGGTCTTCGCAAAAATGCCATCCGCCTCGCGCTCCATCGCGTTCTTGATTTCGCTCACGCCGCGCAGGCCGGAAGCCGCCGAGAACAGGGCGGCGCCGAGTTCGCCGTCGCTCGCCTTCAACTCGTCGCCGCTGCGACGCAAGGCCTCCGCGTCGAGCCCGAAGGCGCGCCGGAAGATTTCGCGCGAGAGCCCGCCCAGGAACGGCGCCAGCGCGTCATCCGACAAGGGCACATTGGCGGCATCGCTGAGCAGCGGCTTGAGCTTGCGCCGCCAGAAGAAGACATCATTGCCGTTGCGGTCGCGGATCGTCGCGCCCAGGCGCATTTCCTTGCCGGGTCGCAGGAAGTCGTCGGGCGTTTGCCGCTTGACGCCGAACAGGAGATCAGTGACGGCGGCAAGCGAGGAACTCTTGCCGGCCTCATTGGGGCCGAACACGACATGCAGCCGGGCGTCGGGGCGGAATTCGAGGCGCTTGCCCGTGAAGGGACCATAGCGTTCCAGATCGAGCGAGAGCAGCCGCATGGTTCAGGCCACGCTCCCGAGCACGCGCGCGGCGGCGAGCGAGCGCGCTTCGGCCAGGATCGCGTCGAGATCGTCGAGTGCGGTTTCGCTGAGCCCTCCGGGCAGTTTTCCGCGCACCAGGGCAACCAGTTCTCCAGCTCGCTGGCGCAACTCGTCGTCATGCTCAAGGCCGAGCAGCAGCGCGGCAGGGTCCTGCCCACTGGTATCGGCCGCGACGTCTCGCACCGCCGGCAGTTCCGTCGTGGCGAGCTTGAACGCCTCCAGCCACGCATCCTCATGGACATGGTTTGCCAGCGCCTGCACTTCGTCGCGCAGGTCGTTGCGGCGCGCGCGCAAGGCGCCATGCAAGGCAGTCGCTCCGGTCAGCGTGACGCGCAGCGCCGTCATCCGCCCTGCGCTCTCGCCGAGCGGCGCCTGCATGGCTTCGCGCAGGGTGTGCAACACTGCCGCCTCGTCCACGATGCCCTCAACAGGAATGGTGAGGTGCAGCCAGCGGGCGCGATCGACCACCAGAGGTCTCGTGCCGGCGATGCGCCCATCGGCGACATCGACCAGCATGGCGCCCTTGGGTCCGCATTCGCGCACGCTGCGCCCCTGCAGATTACCCGAATAAACGATCCAGGGATCGCGATGCAGCACCGCCTGCTCGTGGATGTGGCCCAGCGCCCAGTAGTCGTAACCGCGCCCGACGAGCTCGGCGATGCTGCACGGCGCGTAGACGGCATGGGCCGCATTGCCCTCGCAGGAGGTATGCAGCATGCCGATGTTCAGCCAACCCGGGACAGGCGCGGGATAGGCCAGCGCGTAGTTTTCGGTCGCGGCGCGATCGGCGAAGCTGCGGCCGTGGATTGCGACCTTCAGCGCCTCGAGCCGCTGCGTCTCAGCCTTGCGGCTGGAGAATTCGACGACATTGTCGGGTAGCGTCACCGCCTTGGTGATCTCGCTTTCGGCGTCGTGGTTGCCGCGGATCATGAAGAGCGGAATGCCGGCGCGAGCGAGCCGCGCCACCTCGCGGTTGAAGAACAGACCGATGGCGGTGTCCTTCCAGTCGCCGTCATAGATGTCGCCGGCAACGAGCACGAAGGCGACCTGCTCCGAGATGGCTTGAGACACCAGATCAGTGAAGGCGCCGCGGCTGGCAGCTGCGAAGCGCCGCGCGACATCCTCGTCCTTCATTGCCAGCCCGGTGAGCGGGCTGCCAAGATGAAGGTCTGCGGCGTGCAGAAATGTGAAGCGCGTCATGGAGAATCCGGTGCGGGAGCTGCAGCCTAGCGAGCATGATTGGCGCCGGGGTGCAATGCAGGGCCGCCCCTTGATCACGGCGATTGCCGTCACATCTTGAGCGGAGCGGACATGCGCGCCGCGTCGCGCAGCGCGCGCCTGTCAGGATATTGGGTCGGTTATGACGGTCATCGCATTCGAGAACAGCTATGCGCGCCTGCCGGAGCGCTTTTTCGCGCGCACGCTGCCGAGCGAAGTGCGCGCGCCGCGGCTGATCCGCCTGAACCATGCGCTGGCCGAGGAGCTGGGGCTCGACCCCGCCTGGCTGGGCAGCCCGGAAGGCGTTGAGGTCCTGACCGGAAATCGCATTCCAGACGGCGCGGAGCCGATCGCGACCGCCTATTCCGGGCATCAGTTCGGCCAGTTCAGCCCGCAGCTCGGCGACGGCCGCGCGATCCTGCTGGGCGAGGTGATCGACCGCCAGGGCCGGCGTCGCGACATCCAGCTCAAGGGCCCCGGCCGCACGCCCTTCTCGCGGCGCGGCGACGGGCGCGCAGCGCTGGGGCCTGTTCTGCGCGAATATCTCGTCAGCGAAGCGATGGCTGTGCTCGGCATTCCCACGACCCGGGCGCTTGCCGCAGCGTTGACCGGCGAAACCGTGATGCGCGAGGAGCCCCTGCCGGGCGCGATCCTGACCCGTGTCGCCTCGAGCCATATCCGTGTCGGCACGTTCCAGTTCTTCGCCGCGCGTGGAGACGCCGAGGCGTTGCGGCTTCTCGCCGACCACGTCATCGCCCGGCACTATCCCGAGGTCGCGACGCGCGAGATGCCCTACCTCGCCTTGCTGGAAGCGGTCATCGCCGCGCAGGCCAGCTTGGTGGCGCAATGGATGCTGGTGGGCTTCATCCATGGCGTGATGAACACCGACAACATGTCGATCTCCGGCGAGACCATCGACTACGGCCCCTGCGCCTTCATGGACGCCTACGACCCCGCCACCGTGTTCAGCGCGATCGACGAGCGCGGCCGCTATGCCTTCGCCAACCAGCCGCCGATCGCGCGCTGGAACCTAACTCGGCTGGCGGAGGCACTGCTGCCTTTGCTCCCTGACGACCAGAACCAGGCCATCACGCTGGCGGAGGCTGCGCTGGCGGGCTTTGCGGGCGCTTTCGAAGCCGCGTTCCTCGCCGGAATGCGACGCAAGCTCGGGCTGTTCACGCAGCAGCCTGACGACGTCGTGCTGATCGGCAAGCTGATGTCGGTGATGCAGCAGGGTGGCGCCGACTATACCCTAACCATGCGCCATCTCGCGGAGGCCTCCGATCCCCTCTGCGACGCGACCCTGTTGCGTACCCTCTACGCCGACCCTGCCGGGCTAGACACCTGGCTTGTCGACTGGCGGCAGCGCCTGACGCTCGAGCCCCAATTCGACGGCGAACGCGCGGCGTCGATGCGCGCGGTCAACCCGCTGTTCATCCCGCGCAATCATCGCATCGAAGCCGTGATCGAGGCTGCCGTCGAGCGTGACGATTTCGCGCCCTTCGAGGAATTGCTCGCTGTCCTCTCCGCTCCCTTCGAGGACCGGCCGGGCCTGTCGCATTATGCGAAACCGCCGACGCAGCAAGAGCGCGTCCTCCAGACCTTCTGCGGGACCTGACGCGTCGCACTGCGGAGCCGGGCGCGGCGTGTCAGGCTGCAGTTCCTGAGCGCCCGAATTCGTAGTACGCAAGCGTTACATGGATACCGCAGCGCTATCGTCGATCCTGCTTTCAAACGGGACCCTCGCCCTCACGATCCTCCATTTCGCCAGCGCGGGCGCGGTGACGATCCATGCGCTGATGCGCAAGCGCGACGTGCCCGCCGCCATCGGCTGGATCGGGCTGGCCTGGCTGTCCCCCTTCTTCGGCGCGTTGCTCTACTTCGCCTTCGGGATCAACCGCGTAAAGCGCCGGGCCCAACGGCTGCGCGGTCCGGATTCAGGAACGCCCCGTTCCTCGTCCGGCAGGCGTACGAGCGCGGCGGGGCACAGCCTGCTCGTCGCAGTCGAGAAAATCACGGGGACGCCCAGCGAGCCCGGCCGGGTCACCGCGATCTTCGACAGCGGCGACGAAGCCTATCCGGAGATGCTGGCCGCGATCGAGGCCGCGCAGACCAGCATCGCCTTCGCGACCTTCATCTTCCGTACCGACCATCTCGGCGAACAGTTCATCGACGCTTTTACGCGGGCGCATCAGCGTGGGGTCGCGGTGCGCGTGCTGATCGACGGCTTCGGCGGCGGCTTCCTGCGATCGGCGGCGTATCACCGCCTGCGGCTGGCCGGCGTACCGGCGGCGCGGTATTTGCATTCCATCGTGCCGTGGAAAATGCCGCTGCTGGACCTGAGGCTGCACAAGAAGATCCTCGTGATCGACGCGGAGACCGCCTTTGTGGGAGGCCTGAACATCGGGGCCGAGAACCTGCTGGCGACGCAGCCGAAGGAGCCGGTGCGCGACATCCACTTCCGGGTCGAGGGCCCCGTCGTCACGCAGATCACCGAGAGCTTCCAGGACGACTGGAGCTTCACGACGTCGGAAGTGCTGGCAGGCCCGACCTGGTTCAAGGATGCGGTCGACCGCAAGGGCGCTCCCGCGCGCGCTATCGGCTCGGGGCCCGACCAGAGCGTCGACCAGCTCGTATTGGTGCTGCTCTCGGCGATCAACGGGGCCAAGTCGACCATCCGGATCGCCACACCCTATTTCCTGCCCGACGAGCAGGTGATCACGGCATTGCAACTTGCAGCGTTGCGCGGAGTCTGCGTCAACCTCGTCATGCCGGCGATCAACAATCACCGGCTGATGGGGTGGGCGGCGCGGGCTCATGTCAGGCCGCTGCTGAAGACAGGCTGCCGGCTCTGGCGTTCGCCGCCGCCCTTCGACCACTCGAAGCTGATGACGGTGGACGATTCATGGTGCCTGATCGGAAGCGCCAACTGGGATGCGCGCAGCCTTCGGCTGAACTTCGAGCTGACCGTGGAGTTTCATGATGGCGATCTCGCGCAAACGCTCAGTCGGATCATCGACGCCAAGTGCATCGAGCCGATCACGCTGGCCGAGATCGACGCGCGCTGGGGTCTCGTGAAGATCCGCGACGCCGCCGCGCGGCTGCTGATGCCTTATCTCTAGCCTGCCCTCTCCGTCTGGACGTCCGAGGTTCTCTTGAAGGTCGCTTCCTACAACATCCACAAATGCCGCGGCATGGACCGGCTGGTACGGCCCGGCCGGATCATCGACGTACTCGGCGAGATCGGCGCCGATCTCGTCGCCCTGCAGGAGGTCGACCGCCGTTTCGGCAAGCGCACCGGCCTGCTTGATCCCGATCTGCTCCAGCGCGAGACCGGCCTGCACCTGCTCGTCCAGTCGGACGTCGTCGACGGCCATGGCTGGCATGGCAACGCCCTGCTGGTGCGCGGCGAGCCCTCCTTCTACCGGCGTTTCCGCCTGACGCTGCCCGGCATCGAGCCACGCGGCGCGGTCGTGGCCGAGCTCGATCTCGGAGAGGGCCGGTTCCGCGTAATCGCCGCGCATCTGGGCTTGCTGCGACGTTCGCGGGTCGACCAGGCCGCGACGCTGCTGCATGCCTTCCTGGAACTCGCGCCGATGCCGACGATCCTGCTCGGCGATTTCAACGAATGGCGCCGCCGCCGCAGATCCGCGCTCGACGTGCTGGAGCCTTATTTCAGCGGCCAAAAGCCGCCGGCGAGCTTTCCGTCGCGGCGCCCGATGCTTGCGCTGGACAGGATCTTGGGCTGGCCGCAGGGTTTGATTACCGAACTGGCCGCGCATGACACGCCGCTTTCCCGGCTCGCCTCCGATCATCTTCCGCTGAAGGCCACCGTCGAACTGGTGGAAACCCAGCGCGCGCTCACCAGGGCGGCCGCGGCCTGATCAACCCCACCATGCCATCGAGAGGGCTATGCCCTGGGCCGGAGCTTCGCTACGCGTCTCCGGCGCCCGACGACGCAGGCTCTGCGCGTCGCTATCGAGAAGCGCCGATATCGTGGGAGGAACGACGAGACCATGCTGAACCAGCGTATCGAGGGCCTGCGCGACTACCCGTTCCGCCGGCTGGCCGCACTCATCGCCGGGGCGACGCCTGCCTCCAACCGACCGCCCATCGATCTCTCGGTCGGCGAGCCCCGGCATCAGCCGCCAGCCTTCGTCGGCGAGATCATCAATTCGCGCAGCGACAGCTGGAACCGCTATCCGCCGATCAACGGCACGCCTGATTTCCGTGCCGCTTGCGCGGCCTGGCTGACCCGGCGCTACACGCTACCGGCCGGCATGATCGATCCCGAGACGATGATCGCACCCTGCGCCGGCTCCCGCGAATCGCTGTACATGGCCGCGACGGTGGCGATCAACGCGACCGAAGGCGGCCCAAAGCCGCTCGCCTTGATGCCGAACCCTTTCTACCAGGCCTATGTCGGCGCATCGGTTATTGCCGGCGCGGAGCCGGTGTTCCTGACCGCCACCAAGGAAACCGGCTTCCTGCCAGATCTGGACTCCCTGACGCCCGAGATGCTCGACCGCACGCAGATCATGTATCTGTGCACGCCCGCCAACCCACAGGGCGCTGTCGCCGATTTCGCCTATATCGAGCGGGCCCTCAAACTCGCGCGCAAGCACGACTTCCTGCTGGTTTCCGACGAGTGCTATTCGGAGATCTACTCCACCGACCTGCCACCGACGGGCGCGCTCGAAGTCGCGGCGGCGCTGGGCGGCTCGCTCGACAATCTGATGGTGTGCCACACGCTCTCGAAGCGCTCGAGCGCGCCCGGGCTGCGGTCGGGCTTCACGGTGGGCTCGCCGCACGCGATCGACCTGCTGACCCGCCTGCGCAACTATAGCTGCGCCGCGACGCCGTTCGCGACGATGGAGGCCGCGACCGCGCTGTGGAGCGACGAGACCCATGTCGTCGAGGCACGCGCGCTCTACCGCGCCAAATTCGATATCGCCGAGCGCCTGCTCGCCGGCCGATTCGGCTTCTATCGCCCCGAGGGCGGCTTCTACCTCTGGCTCGATGTCGGCGACGGCGAGGTCGCGGCGCGCAAGCTCTGGGCCGAGGGGGGCGTAAAGGTCCTGCCGGGCGCCTATCTCACCAAGCATCCCGAGGGTCCCAACCCGATGCAGGCCTATATCCGCATCGCGCTGGTCTCCGACCTCGCCTCGACCGAGGAAGCCCTGACGCGCGTCGCGACGCTGCTGTAGCGCTGGCGAAGCCGAGATCGTCCGGATTACGGGCGATCGCCGATCCGGTCGTCTCCATGCGGCGGCGCATCGGCGCTGCGATGGCTCATGATCAGCGAGAGCGGCCGGCGCCGGCCGTTCTCGGCGATGCGCCAGACATAGCCGCCGAGCGTACCCAGCCCCAATGTCGTTAGCGAACCGAAGAACATGATTGCCAGCATGATCGGTGCATAGCCGGGAACGCGGATCGCGCCAGCCAACCACGAACCGAACACGGCGGCGATCGAGATCGTCGAGACCAGCGTGCCCAGCACGCCGATCCAGAGCAGCAGGCTGATCGGCAGCGAGGAAAAGGCGAAGATGCCGTCGAGCATGTAGGAGAGCTTCTTCCGGAAGGTCCAGGCGCTCGTGCCGACCTCGCGCTCGCGCCGCTCGTACGTGACCTCCCGCCGGCGGAAACCGACCCAGAACAACTGCCCGATCAGAAAGCTCTCGCGCTCCTCGAGCGACAGCAGGGCGCGCTTGAACACGGTGTTGCACGCGAAGACATCGACGCCGCCCTCCGGCACCTGCGGCATGATGAGGCGGCGATAGAGCGCCCAGAAAATGCGCGAGGACAAGGAGGACAGGACCGGGTCGCTGCGGGCGCTGCGGCTGCCGACGACGACATCCACCTCCCCGCTCGCAAGTTCCGCGAAGAAGCGTGTGATCAGTTCCGGCGGCTCCTGCAGATCGGCCGCCATCACGGCCACGAACTTGCCGCGCGCCAAACCGAGACCTTGCCGGATCGCGGCAAAGGACCCGAAATTGCGCGAAAGCTCCGCCAGCTGCCAGGCATAGGGCGCGGCCTTCAGGCCGGCCTGCAGCAGTTGCGCCGAATGGTCAGGCGAGCCGTCGACGACGAAGACGACCTCGAAATCGGCGATCTCGCGGGACAGAGCTTCAAGCGCCGCCAGCAGGGCCGGGATGTTGCACTCGTTGCGATAGACGGGGATCACCAGGCTGTGCGCTATCCGGCTCGCCAGGACAGGGGCATCTGTCGTCATGCGCGCGAACCGCCCTTGCTGACGGCCTGGACGACCTCGGCCTGCTCGGCCCGGCTCAGTTCGGGAAAACAGGGAAGGCTCAGGATGCGCTTCGTCGCGGAGCGGCTGACATCGAGCGATCCGACAACGCGGCCAAGCCCCTGCCACGCGGCCTGGTCGCAATCGAGGACGGGGTAGTGAATGTCCGTACCGATGGCGCTCTGGGTGAGCGCCGCCCGCATCGCCTCGCGGCTGGGCTCGTCGGGCGCAACCAGCACCGCGAGATGCCCGACGAAGCTCGGATCATCGTTCCCGATTAAGCGCCAGCCAGGCGGCAGGTTCTCGCGGTAGAAGCTGCACAGGGCTCGGCGCCGGCGATTGTCCTCATCGACCAAAGGCAATTGCCGCAGCAGGCCGAGCGCCTGGATCGGATCGAGCCGGCTGTTGCGTCCATGCGGACGAGCGACATGGTATTTGCCGCGCCAGCCATATTGGCGCAGTTCCGAGACGGCGGTCGCCAGGTCCTGTTCCTGGCAAACCACGCAGCCGGCGTCCCCGATCGCGCCGAGATTCTTGGTGGGATAGAAACTGAAGGCCGCGATGTCGCCGAGCGAGCCGGCGCGTGCGCTGCAGCGCATCGCGCCATGAGCCTGCGCGCAGTCCTCGACGATCCGGACATCGCCGCGGCCGAGCCGGACGAGCTCCGCGCGAATGGCCGCGACATCGTTCATCAGGCCGTAGAGATGCGTGACGATGATCGCCCGGCTGCTGGCAGACAGGGTCGCGCCGATCTGGCCGAAGTCGAGCTGGAGCGTCTCCGGATCGACATCGATGTAGACCGGTCGCGCGCCGATGGTCTGGCAGGCGACGGTGGCGTAGCCCCCGGCATTGGCCACGCAAATGACCTCGTCGCCCGCGCCGACGCCGACCGCTCGCAGGGCGAACTCAAGAGCGTCGGTGCCATTGGCGACCCCGACAGCATGGGCTACGCCGCACCATCTCGCAAAGGCCTGCTCGAAATCCGTGACGGGCTTGCCGCCGATCAGCCAGCCACTGTCGAGCAAGGCGCCGACGTCCGCCAGGATCTCGGTACGCAGCGGCGCGTGGCGGCGCTTGAGATCGTTGAACGGCACAGTCATGGGCAACTCGCTGGCAGGGTTCGCATCGCACTGCCTGCTAACACGGCAACTGCCCCTTCGTCACTTGAACAGCTGAACTCCGGATCAGGTCCCGGGACAGGATGCGCGGGTCAGAGCGCGGGCTTCGACACCGGGGCCGGGCTTTCCTGTTGCGCGGCATGGCGCTGCGGCGGGAACGCCTTTGCCAGGAGAAATACTGCAAAGACGTTCATCAGCACGGCGATGACCACGGGGATCACGATATGCCAGATACTGCCGGTGGCCGGGTCGTCGAATTCCATGACCTCCCATGCGCGAACTGGCGCAGCGAAGTCCATCGTAAAATCGCGATATCCGCTGCCACGAGAGCCGCGGCAGCAGCCTGCATCACCGCTCAGTCCTCCTCGACGCGAGGCTGGGCGGCTTCAACCATGATCTCGCGCTTGCCGGCATGGTTGGCGGGGCCGACGATGCCCTCGTTCTCCATCCGCTCCATGATCGAGGCGGCGCGGTTGTAGCCGATCTGGAGGCGGCGCTGGATGTAGGAGGTCGAGGCCTTCTTGTCGCGCAGCACGACCGCCACCGCTTGCTCGTAGGGGTCGTCGCTCTCGGCCTGGCCCATCGCGCTCTTGTCGAAGACGGCGCCGTCCTCGCCCTCGCCCGCCGGCTCCTCCTCGGAGGTGACGGCCTCGAGATATTGCGGCCGGCCTTGGGTCTTGAGATGGGCCACCACCTTCTCGACCTCGGCGTCCGAGACGAAGGGGCCGTGCACGCGGGTGATCCGGCCGCCGCCGGCCATGTAGAGCATGTCGCCCTGGCCCAAGAGCTGCTCGGCGCCCTGCTCGCCCAGGATGGTGCGCGAGTCGATCTTCGAGGTCACCTGGAAGGAGATCCGGGTCGGGAAGTTCGCCTTGATCGTGCCGGTGATGACATCGACCGAGGGGCGCTGGGTGGCGAGCACGACGTGGATGCCGGCCGCGCGCGCCATCTGGGCGAGGCGCTGGATCGTGCCTTCGATCTCCTTGCCGGCGACCATCATCAGATCGGCCATCTCGTCGACGATGACGACGATGTAGGGCAAGGGCTCGAGGTCCATGACCTCTTCCTCGTAGATCGCCTCGCCACTGTGCTTGTCGAAGCCGGTCTGCACCGTGCGGGTGATGATCTCGCCGGCAGCCTTGGCCTCGCCGACACGGGCGTTGAAGCCGTCGATGTTGCGCACGGCGAGCTTCGACATCTTCTTGTAGCGCTCCTCCATCTCGCGCACCGCCCATTTGAGCGCGACGACGGCCTTCTTCGGGTCGGTCACGACGGGGGTGAGGAGATGCGGGATGCCGTCATAGACCGACAGTTCCAGCATCTTGGGGTCGACCATGATCAGGCGGCACTGCTCGGGCGTGAGCCGATAGAGCAGCGACAGGATCATGGTGTTGATCGCGACCGACTTGCCCGAGCCGGTGGTGCCGGCGACGAGCAGATGCGGCATCCGGGCGAGGTCGACGATCATCGGCTCGCCGCCGATCGTCTTGCCCAGCCCGAGCGCCAGCTTGTGCTTGGAGCTCTCGAATTCGGGGCTGGAGAGCAATTCGCGCAGGAAAACCGTCTCGCGCTTGGCATTGGGCAGCTCGATGCCGATCGCGTTCTTGCCGGGGATGACCGCGACGCGGGCCGCAATCGCGCTCATCGAGCGCGCGATGTCGTCGGCCAGCGCGATGACCCGCGAGGATTTGATGCCTGGCGCGGGCTCGAGTTCGTACAAGGTCACGACCGGGCCGGGACAGGCCTGGACGATCTCGCCCTTGACGTTGAAATCCTCCAGCACGCCCTCGAGCACACCGGCGTTCTGCTGAAGCATCTCGATGGGCATCACCGGCTCGGACGAGATCTTCGGCTCGGCCAGAAGCGTGATCGGCGGCAGCTCGAACCCGGCGAACTGCGATACAGGCGCAGCCGGCTCGACCGCGGGAGCGACGGGCAAGCCGGCAAGTGGCGCGGTCTTCGCGCGCGCCGTTCGGGACACGACAACTCCCCTGCCCGCCACCGGGACTGCGACCGCGGCAACCGGCTCGACGGGCTGCTTGGCTGCCTGAACGACCGTGGGTGCGAGGCGCGCAAATGCACTGAGGTTGACGCTGTAGGGCTGCTGCCAGGTGAAGCGGCCGGCATCCGCCTGCCGGGCCACGGCCGGGGCCGCGGGGACTGGAACAGGCTTCGCCCGAGCGAGCGGCGCGGGTTCATCCACCTGCGGCTCGTCGTAGATCTCGGGCTCGGCGCTCGCCGATACAGGCTCAATCTCGAGGGTATCGCATTCGGGCTCGTCGTCGCCCTGCTCCGCGCCCGGGACGAATTCCCAGAACGCCGAATCCGACAGGAAGCTGAATGGCGTGACGGGCGCGCGGGGCGCCTCGGCGGGCCTGTGAACCTCGGCTACGGGCTCGGCGCTCGCGTACGCTGCGTCGTCTTCGTGCCCGCCGAACTCCTGAGGTTCGACCTCCGCGACATACTCCTCAGGCTGCATCGGCTCGACCACGGCCGGCTCGACCCAGGTCTGCCGAAGGAACCGATCCGGCGTACGTCCGAACAGGACGCGGCCAGTCGGAATGGCGGACTGCGCTTGCGCCTGGGGCTGTTGCTGAGGCTGGGGCTCTGCCGGAACGGGAGCGGCGTCGACGACCGGCATCGCCGGCACTTCGGCCCGGCCAGGACGGAGCCTGTCGGGCGTCCGGGTAAAGCGGACACTCGGCGGGATGGATGACTGCCCGACGGCATCGTTCAGTTCAGCCCTGCCGGACGAAGCCGCGCCCGGATTGCGCGTCCCGCGCGCCGGCAGGAGCTCGTCGGAAGTGCGGTCATTGGCGGCGGGTAGGATCTGGAATTTACGCATCGGATTCGCGAGCACTGCATTCTGTTAACCTGCCTTCGATGCGTATGGTGACAGGGTTAAGGCTCGATAAACCGGACCGCTCAATTCGCAGATTGCAGGGGAGAGCGGCGCACGGGCCACGCTGCCGGAAGGGCAGATCCGACGTCGCGGCCCGGCTCAGTCCAGCACGGCCTGATCGGTCAGGTGAACCAGCCTGCCGGCCGCGACCACCGCGACGACGCGCGGCTGATCGTTATCGTCGACCAGCACGAGATCGGCACGCTTTCCGGGTGCTATCACGCCGCGATCGTCCAGCCCGAAAGCCTGGGCCGGCGCTTTCGAGGCAAGCGCCCACGCATCGGCGAAGCCGGCCGAGCCGTTGCGGGCGAGGATGAAGGGCGCATGCAGCAGGGCCGGGTAATAATAGTCCGAGGCGAGGATCGTGCAGAGGCGGGCGCGCACCATATCCTCGGCGCCGGGGCAGCCGAGATGCGAGCCCCCGCGCACGACATTGGGGGCGCCGAAGACGATCGCCTCGCCATGGTCGGCAGCCTCGCGTGCCGTCGCCTCGTCGATCGGAAACTCGGCGACCCCGACGCCGAGCCCGCGATACCAGCGCCGCATCTGTGGGGTCATGTCGTCATGCGAGAGCATCGGCACGCCATGGGCGCGGGCGGCCGCGGCGAGCCGCGTCACCGAGGCCGCGACCTCGCCCTTTCGGGCATAGACTCGCTCGACGAGTGCGGCGAAGTCATCGGCGCCGAGGCCGGAGCGCTCCGCCATCTTGCCGACCTTGTCCGCGCGATGCCGGCTTTGCAGCGTGCCTTCTGTGTGGTCGTTGAAGGCGAGCAGGCCGACGCGCCCCGTCGCGAGCCACGCTATGATCTCGTCCTCGGCGTCGAGATTGAAGGTCTCGTGGCGCAGGTGAAAGCGCGTATCCACGGCGAGATCGGACGTAAGCGCGTCGATGCGCTCGAACAGGCGCCTGGCATTACCGGCGCCGCGGAGCCCCGGCTCCCACGACCAGGTCACGCCATGGAAGGCTGTGGTGATGCCGCTGGAAACCAGCGCCCGGTCGGTATCGCGCAGCGCGAGATCGATGTCGAAGCCGACCTTGGGACGCGGCATGATATGACGCTCGAAGGCATCGCCATGGCAGTCGACGAGGCCCGGCAGCACGAGCAGCCCGGTCGCATCGAGGCGCAGGCCACGCCTGGGCTCGACGCCGTCGATCGCAGAGATGGATGCGCCGTCGGTCGCGATGTCGACCTGCTCGAGATCGTCGAGCAGGACGCGCCCGCCGGTGATGTGAATAGCCATGGCCCGCTCCCGTCGCCTGCGGCGGAGCCGCAGGGGGATGGGCCATGACGCGCCTCGATGACGCCTGCATGACAGGCGCCTCAGAGGTCAGGCCAAGCTGTCGCGGCCTATGGCGCGATCAGGCGAGGTCGAAGCCCTGCTCGAGCACATCGCGCGAGTCGAGGCCAAGCTGCACGTTGAAGTGCCCGCTCTCGACGACTTCGACCAGCTTGCCGTTGACGAACTTCAGCTGCTCCTCGCCGATCTCGAAGCGCACGACGCGGCTCTCGCCCGGCTTAAGCATGACCTTCTGGAAGCCCTTCAGCTCCTTCACCGGCCGCGCGATCGAGGCGTAGGTGTCGGAGATGTAGAGCTGCACGACGTTGGCGCCCGCATAGGCGCCCTCATTGGTCAGCGTCGCCTCGGCGGTCAGCGTCTGGCCGCGCGAGATCCGCGTCGCCGACAGCTTGAGGCCCGACAGCTTGAAGCGGCTGAAGCTGAGGCCATAGCCGAAGTGATAGAGCGGCCCGTTCGCCTCCTCGAAATACTGCGAGGTGTAGTTGCCGGGCTTGCCTTCGGTTAGCGGGCGGCCGATGCGCAGGTGGTTGTAGTAGGTCGGGATCTGGCCGACCGAGCGCGGGAAGCTGATCGGCAGCTTGGCCGACGGATTGTGATCGCCGAACAGAACGTCCGCGATGGCGTTGCCGCCCTCCGTTCCGGTGTACCAGGTCTCCAGCAACGCGTCGGCGTTGTCCTTTTCCCAGGTGACCGCGAGCGGCCTGCCATTCATCAAAACCACGACCAGCGGCTTGCCCGTCGCCTTCAGCGCCTTGAGCAGCGCCCGCTGCGAGCCCGGCAGCTCGAGGCTGACGCGGCTGGAGGATTCATGCGACATGCCGCGCACTTCGCCGATCACGGCAACGACGACATCCGCCTTCTGCGCCTGCGCCACGGCCTCGGCGATCATCGCCTCCGGCGTGCGCGGGTCCTGGATGACCTCAGGCGTGTCCCAGTTCAGGTAGTTCAGGTACTCCACGATCTTGGGATCGTCGGTGATGTTGCAGCCGCGCGCATGCAGGATCTGCGCCTTGCCGGCGAGCGCGGTCTCGAAGCCGGCACGCACGGTCACGGCCTGCGTGGCCACGCCCTGGGCCGACCAGCTGCCCAGGATATCGAGGCCTGAATCTGCCAGCGGGCCGACGAGCGCGACCGTCCCGGCCTTCTTCAGCGGAAGGGTCTGGTTGCGGTTTTCGAGCAGCACGATGGTGTCGCGGGCGATCTCGCGCGCCGGCTGGCGATGCAGGCGGCTGTCCGCCTTCTCGTTGACCGGGTCATCCTCCGGCTTGCCCATGCGCAGGAACGGATCGGCGAAGAGGCCGAGATCGTACTTTACGCCCAGGACCGCGCGGACGCGCGCATCGAGCTCTGCCATGGAGATCTCGCCCGCAGTGAGCAGGCCAGGCAGCTCCGCCAGATAGACCTGGTCGGCCATGCTGAGGTCGACGCCGGCCTTGATCGCGAGCTTGGCGGCTTCACGCGCATCGCGCGCAATGCCGTGCTTCATCAGTTCGGTGATCGCACCGTGATCGCTGATCGTGATGCCGGCAAAGCCCCACTGATCGCGCAGCAGGTCCTGCAGCAGCCAGGTATCGGCGGTAGCCGGCACGCCGTTGACCGAGTTCAGCGCGACCATGACCCCGCCCGAACCGGCGTCGATCGCAGCGCGATAAGGCGGCAGATAGACCTGATGCATGCGCAGCGGGCTCATATCGACCGTGTTGTAGTCGCGGCCGCCCTCGACGGCGCCGTAGAGAGCGAAGTGCTTCACGGCAGCCATGATGCTGTCGGAGCGGTCCACAGCCTCGCCCTGGAAGCCGCGAACAGCGGCGCGCGCCGCCTCGCTGACGAGATAGGGGTCCTCGCCGAACCCTTCCGAGGTGCGGCCCCAGCGCGGATCGTGGCTGATGTCGACCATCGGCGCGAAGGTCATGTCGACGCCGTCATTGCAGGCCTCGACGGCGGAAACGCGCGCCATGCGCTCGATCACAGCCATGTCGAAGCTCGAAGCGAGCCCGAGCGGGATCGGGAAGGTCGTGCGATGGCCGTGCACGACGTCATAGGCAAAGAACAGCGGGATCTTGAGACGGCTGCGCTTGATCGCCGCTTCCTGCAGCGGCCGGTTGTCGCGCCTGATGACGGTATTGAACGACGCGCCGATGCGCCCGGCCGCGATTTCGTCCATCAGCTGGGCGTGCGTCATCTCCGGCCCGATGCTGATCAGGCGGAGCTGGCCGACCTTTTCCTCGACCGTCATGCGCGCGATCAAATCATCGACGAGCGCCTTCTTGGCGGCCTGAACGGCCGGCGTCTTGGCCAGGACCGGCCCGCTCACACCGAGGTTTGCGGCCATTCCTGCCGCCATGGCCGAGGCGATGGCCCCGAGGGCCTGGCGCCGCGAGAGGCCCTGCATGTTTGCATCCGCGACAGAGTCGGCCACCCGCCCGTGGGCTGGGGGCACACCGTTTGCTTCATCCATGTCGTGCTTGTTCACTTCGATTGTGGAGGCAGGAGACATCGCGGGCGCGGGTCAAGCTGTCTGGCGCTCATTCCTTGACCCTTGTCTCGATGATAGGCATTTGTGCTCTGCGCGCTGCGGCCAATGCAGTACGGGCGCGCCGTCCTGCCGTAGGGCCTTCTTAAAGGAGCTTCTGTGAACTTGTCGACCCGTCCCGCGGCGGGGCTCTGCGATCAGGGCCCTCGCCTCCCGATCCGGCGCAGCTTGACTTCGGTCTGGTCCAGATTGTCCCGTAGCAAGCCCTGTTTCGCAGGCGCGGCCCTGGGCTGGCTGGCCCTGGGCGCGCTGGCCTTCGGCAGCCCTGCATTCGCGCAGGACCGGCGCGCCGGCTTCGGCCTGGAGCAGGTCACGGCCCGCGCCAAGGCGCTGGCGGATGCGCCCTATGTGGCGCCGGTCAGCAACCTGCCCGAAGTCTTCAGCAAGATGCAGTTTTCCGACTATCTGAAGCTGCAGCCGCGGCGCGAACGCTTCGCCTGGGCAGAGATCGACTCCCCGTTCCAGCTCGCCTTCTACCACCAGGGCATGCACTTCAACACGCCGGTGAAGATCAACGAGATCATCGACGGCGCCGCGAAGGAGATCCCCTACGATCCCGACCGCTTCGATTTCGGCGACCTGCATTTCGACCGCGAGCAGACCAGCAAACTCGGCTGGGCCGGGTTCCGGGTGACCTATCCGATCAACCAGCCCGGCAAGCATGACGAGATCATGAGCGTGCTGGGCGCGAGCTATTTCCGCGTCATCGGAAAGGACCAGATCTACGGGCTTTCAGGGCGCGGCCTGGCCATCGACACGGGCCTGCCGATCCCGGAGGAGTTTCCCGCTTTCCGCGAATTCTGGATCCGCCGCCCCGCCAAGCAGGACCAGTCCGTGACCTTCTACGGCCTGCTCGACTCCCCGCGCGCGACCGGCGCGTATGAATTCACCCTGACGCCGGGGTCCGACTCCGTGCTCGGCGTCAAGGCGCGGGTCTTCCTGCGTGCGGACGTCGCGCCGGGCACCCTCGGCATCGCACCGCTGACCAGCATGTTCCTGCACGGGCCGAACCAGCCGGCACTGGCCCATAATTTCCGGCCTGCCATCCACGATTCCAACGGTCTTGCGATCCGCACCGGTTCAGGAGAGTGGATCTGGCGTCCGCTCAACAACCCTGTCGGCAAGGTCGCGATCAGCAACTATGCCGTCGAGAATCCCAAGGGCTTCGGCCTGCTCCAGCGCGGCCGCGACTTCTCGCGCTACGAGGACCTGAAGGATCGCTACGATCTGCGCCCGAGCGCCTGGATCGAGCCGACGAATGACTGGGGCAAGGGCCATGTCCGCCTCGTCGAGATCCCCACGGCCGACGAGACCAACGACAATATCGTGAGCCTCTGGGCGCCCGATACCCTGCCGCCTCCGGGCCAGCCCATGCAGTTCGACTATCGCGTCCACTGGACCATGGACGAGCCCGCGATCCTGAAAGACGGGCCATCCTATGTCTGGCAGACCATGCGCAGTTCGGGCGAGGTCTATCAGCCCAACCTGATCCGCGCCTATGACGGCACCCTCGCCTTCCTGGTCGACTTCAAGGGACCGGCACTGAGCGAGCTCAAGCCCGACGCCGCACTCGTCGCTCGCGTGGGCGCCAACGACAATGTCGATATCGTGGGCACTGAGCTTCGGCCCAACCCCGCGATCAAGGGCTGGCGCCTGACCTACCGGGTCAGGGTCAAGGATTCGACCGTGGCGTCCGATCTGACGGCCGCTCTCGAACTCGACGGGCGCAAGCTGACGGAGACCTGGAGCTTCCAGCTTCCGCCCCTGCCCGCCGCCATGCCGAGCAAGGAACGCGAGCGCTATCTCAACCTGTTCAAGGCGATCGAGTAAGCGGGCTCACCGAAGAGCGTCCGACGCAGCGAGATCGCCCTTGCGCGTCGGATGGCACGCCAGGCTACCAGCCCCTGAGCAGGGAACCATTGGCGTCGCCTGCTCGTTTCCCGCCTGCGCCCGCGTGGGCGTGTCCGAGGGGGAACGGCCATGGCTCCACGTGCTGTCTGGAAGGGCGTTCTCAAGATAGCCGAGGTGACATGCCCGGTGTCGCTCTATACCGCCGCATCCACGTCCGAGCGGATCTCCTTCCACACCCTCAACCGCAAGACCGGAAATCGCGTCCAGCGTCAGTTCATCGACGAGGCCTCCGGCAAGCCGGTCGAGAGCGCCGACCAGGTGAAGGGCTACGACAAGGGCAATGGCGAATACGTCATCCTCGAGCCCGAGGAGATCGCAGCTGCCATTCCCGAAAGCGACAAGACGCTCACCGTCGAAACCTTCCTGCCCTGCGACGAGATCGACGACATCTTCTTCGACAAGCCGTATTACGTCGCGCCCAGCACGCCCGTCGCGTCTGAGGCTTTCGCGCTGATCCGCGAGGGCATGAAAAAGCAGTCATCCGCCGCACTGGCCAGGACCGTGATCTTCCGCCGGATGCGATCCATCCTGATCCGGCCGCAGGGCGCTGGCCTGATCGCGACGACGCTCAACTTCGATTACGAGGTTCGCTCCGCCGAGGATGCGTTCAGCGATATTCCGAAGATCAAGATCGACGACGAGATGCTCGAGCTTGCCGAGCACATCATCAAGACCAAGGCCGGCAGCTTCGATCCCCGGGAATTCGACGATCGCTATGAAAGCGCCCTCGCCGAACTCGTCCAGGCGAAGATCGAGGGTCGCAAGATCAAGCCGCAGAAGCGGCCTGAACCGACCAAGGTCGTCAGCCTTCTCGACGCGCTGCGCGAGAGCGCCAAGGGCGGCGCGGCCAAGACCGCGCAAAAGCCGCCTGTCACCGCGAAGCCGACGCAACGCAAGAAGGCGAGTTGATCATTTCCGACGGGGTTCGAGGCTTTTCTTCAGCGCGTCCATGATGCTGACGACATTGCTGTCGGCAGGCTGAGCTGCCGTGGCCTTCGTAACCTTGCGGCCCTTCTGCTTGGCCTTGATGATCGAGAGCAGCTCGTCCTGGACGGGGTCCCTGGCGAGGTCGGGAGACCAGTCCCGGGTGCGGGTCGTAATCAACTTGTCCATCAGCGGGCGCAGATCGGCGTCGGGCTCGGCGTCCTTGATCCCGGCGAAATAATCCTTCTCTGGCCGCACCTCGTCGCCGTAGCGCAGCGTCCACAGGACGATGCCATTGTCCCGCGCATCGAGCAGCACGGCCCGCTCGCGCCGGTACAGCACAACCCGGGAGATCCCGACGGTCTTGGTGCGCTTCATCGCCTCCCGGATGACCGAGAAGGCTTCCTCGCCGACCTTGGAGTCGGGCACGAGGTAGTGCGGGGTATCGTACCAGATCCAGCCGACCGAGGAGCGTGGGGCGAAGGTCTGGATGTCGATCGTCCGGGTGCTCTCAAGCGCGACGGCATCAAGCTCGTCATCCTCGAGCATGACGTATTCGTCGTCGCCCTTCGGGTAGCCCTTGACCTCGTCATCGTCGGCAACCGGCTTGCCGGTGACCGCATCGACGAAACGGCTCTGGATTCGATTGCCGGTCTGGCGGTTCAGCGTATGGAAGCGGACCTTCTCGCTTTCGGAATGGGCGGGCATCATGGCCACCGGGCAGGTCACCAGCGACAGCTTCAGATAGCCCTTCCAGAACGTCCGCGGCGCCATGCTCAGATCCCTCCCGACAGTCCCGGTGAACGCGGCGCCAGGACAGTTCGTTCCAATGCCGGAGATTGCGGCAACCCGTCAGGCCGCCTCACTGCGCTGGCCTAGCTTCTTGATTGCATCGACAATCGATCCGGCGGCCTCGTCATACCCCTCCCAGGCCTTGGTCTTCCTGAGCAGGCCGGGGACAGTCCTGACCGTGAAGCGCGCGGGATCGAGACCCGGCTTCACCTGCGACCAGGTCAGCGGCATCGACGCGTGGGCGCCAGGACGCACTCGTGGCGATAGCGGTGCGACAGCCGTCGCCATGCGATCATTGCGGAGATAGTCGAGGAAAATCTTCCCGTTGCGCAGGCGCTTGGCCATGTTGACGACATAGCGCGATGGTTCGTCGCTGGCCAATTCAGCGCAGACGCGACGGGCGAAATCCTTGGCTGCTGGCCACTCGACAGTCGCACGCTTGGCCGAGGCCAGCGGGGCGACCACATGCAGGCCCTTGCCTCCCGTCGTCTTGCAGAAGCTGGCCAGCCCCAGCGCATCGAGCCTGTCGCGCATCGTGGTCGCGGCAGCGATCACGTCGTCGAAGTCCAGGCCGGGGCCGGGATCGAGATCGAAGACCAGGCGCCCGGGCGTCTCGGGATCGCCGGGAACGCAATTCCACGGGTGGAGCTCGATGCCGCCGACCTGGGCCGCAGCCGCCAGCGCCTCGACGCGATCGATCTGCAGGTAGGGCTTCTTGTCGCCGAACACGCGGACCAACTCGAACAGGTTGGAAGTACCCATGCCCGCATGGCGCTGGAAGAACGTCTCGCCACCGATGCCGTCCGGGGCGCGAACGAGGGAGCAGGGCCGCCCCTTGATATGCGGCAGCATCCATTCTCCGACCGACTCGAAATACGCGGCGAGGTCCTGCTTGGTGACGGGCCGGTCATCCTCGGCATCTGGCCAGAGCGCCTTGTCGAGGTGGCTGATGCTGACCCCCATGACCTCCGCCCTCCCCGCACGGCCCCGAGCTCGGGCCGGCTGTGGCCTCGGGTTGGGCTTGAGATTGGGCTGCGGTGTCTCGGTCGTCTCCGGGTCGGCCGGAAGCTCCGTCTCGACCTCCTCGGCCGGCTTGTCCTCGCGCAGGCCCTTGAAGGCGGCCTGGCGGACCATGCCATCGCCTGTCCAGCCCGCGAACTCGATCTCGGCGACCAGTTCCGGCCGGACCCAGGTCACGCCCGGCGCGCGCTTTGGAGCGCCGACACCTGTGAACGGCGATGCTTTCGCGGCGGCAGCTTCCAGCCGCGGCAGCAGCGCCTTGACCTTGGCTGCGCCATAGCCGGTACCAACGCGGCCGATATAAACGAAATGCGAGCCGCGGTTGACGCCGACGAGCAGCGACCGAAACTTGCCATCCGTGGTGGACCAGCCGCCGACGACGACCTCGTGGCCGGCGCGGCACTTGGCCTTCCTCCAGCTGTCGCTGCGTCCCGAGACATAGGGCGCGTCGACGGCCTTCGATACGATGCCCTCGAGGGACATCCTGCACGCGGATTTCAGCACGGCATCGCCGCCGGTCTCGAAATGCTCGACATAGCGCAGGATGACGCCGTCGGCGTGCTCATCGAGATAAGCCTTGAGGCGCTCCTTGCGCGGCAGCAACGGCATCTCGCGCAGGTCCGTCGTCGCGTCGAACAGCATGTCGAACGCAAAGAAGACGAGATCCTCGGTCCTGTCCTCGGACAGCGCAGCCTGAAGCGCCGCGAAATCGGGCGAGCCGTGGCTGTCGAGCGCGACGATTTCGCCATCGATGATCGCATCGGGCAGGCCTTTCGCAGCCTTGGCGATCGCGCCGAACTTCTCAGTCCAGTCCAGCCCCTTGCGGGTCTTCAGCGTGACCTCGCCGGCCTCGATCCGCATCTGGATGCGGTAACCGTCGAACTTGATCTCATGCACCCATCCGGCACCGTTGGCCGGGCGTTCCACGCTCTTGCACAATTGCGGCTCGACGAAAGCCGGCATCGCAGTCGCCATCGTGGTGCGCGCTGAGGTCGACTTGGCCGGCTGCTGGCGTTGCCGCGCAGCCAGGCCCTTGCGACTATCCCACTCTGCGTCCGGCGTCAGGACGTCCCGGGCCAGCATGAATGGCTTTGGCGAGCGGCCTTCCCCAGCCGCTATTGCCGCCATCGAGCGGCCCGAGGCGACAGATCTGTCTGCCTCCAGAACCGCTTCGCCATCGTCCTCGGTCGAATGATCGTCACGATGCTTGATCAGGAGCCAGTTGGTGCGCTTGCCGCCGTTCCGGTCGCGCTGCATGCGCACCAGGACGAAGCTGCCGTGCAGGCGCTCGCCCTCGAGCGTGAACTTAAGGTCGCCCTTCTCGAGCTGGCGCTGCGGGCTGAGCTTGCCTTCGGGCTCCCAGAACCCACGGTCCCACAGCAGCACGGTACCGCCGCCATATTCACCCTTGGGGATCGTTCCCTCGAAGTCGCCATAGGCCAGCGGATGATCCTCGACCTCGACCGCAAGCCGCTTGTCACTCGGATCCAGCGACGGTCCCCTGGTCACGGCCCAGGATTTGAAGACGCCGTCGAGCTCGAGCCGCAGATCGTAATGCAGCCGCGTCGCATCGTGCTTCTGGATGACGAAGCGCAGCCGATCCGAGGCCGCCACGGCGACCGCGTCGGTCGGCTCGCTGGTCTTTTTGAAGTCGCGCTTGGCGCGATAGCTCTGGAGCTTGCCTGTCACGGATCGTCCCCTGCGATCCCTCAACGCCAGTGGGATTTTTTATGTTCCCAGCGGCGAAGCATGGGCAGCCTCAACCGCAGGAGACATCGCCTCCAGTCAGCGCGCGGTACCAGCTCCGGGAAAGGTTTTCGGCGAGGCCGCGATCGTCCAGCCCCAGGTCGAGGCCCCGCGCGAAAACCTCGTGAAGCAGCTTGTCGACCATCGCGATGCAGCTGAGCGCCGTGGCCAGGCGTTGCGGCTCGGGTTCGCGGACGTCGCCCGCCAGTTCGCGATCGACGGAGCGTACGACGCGACGGGCAAGCGCCACATTCGCCTGGAGGCCGATCTGGGCAAAATCGGCGAGCTGGTCGGCGAGCTGGCCCTGGCAACGCATCAGGCCGACATTCCGGCGGTAGACATCGATATAGTAGAGATGGCCCGCGACGAGCCGGCCATAGAAGTCCTGGCCTGGCTGGCGAGGAGGGCGGTGCTGGCGGATGGCTTCCATGAAGGCCGTGAGCACATCATGGGCGATGCCGCGTCTGTCCTGCCAGTGCAGATAGAAGGTGCCGTGAGCAAATCCGGCGCGCTTGCAGATGTCGGCGACCTTAAGGTCGTTGAACCCCGATTCCTGGATCAGCTCTGCGGCCGCGATCAGGAAACGCCGGCGCGTCGCCTCCGAGCGTGCCAACTTGGGGCCGCTTTCCAGTTCCGCGCTCAGGACCTCGGGCAGGCTGAACCCTCCCCCATCGCGGACAGCGCCGACCGCTTCCAAAGCAACCTCGCCGATCTCCCGAACCGTGCTTGACACGCTCATGCTCCAAATCAATACTGACGTTGATATCAGTTTCAGAAACGCCATGCACCCACTCATATCACACAGCGATCAGACCACCGCTCCGTCAGGCGCTCCGATCGCGTTCCGGGGTATCGCCAAGCGCTATGGCGAAGTCGATGCGCTGCGGGAGTTCTCGCTCGACATCGCGGCAGGCGAGTTCGTGACGTTTCTTGGCCCGTCGGGCTCGGGCAAGACGACAGCCCTCAACATCCTGGCGGGCTTCGTCGAGGCTAGCGAGGGCGACGTGCTGATCGACGGCGTCTCGATCACGCGGTTGCCGACCGAAAAGCGCAATGTCGGCATGGTCTTCCAGAGCTACTCGCTCTTTCCGCATATGGATGTGCGCGACAATGTCGCCTTTCCCCTGCGCATGCGCGGGGTCGGGCAGGCCGAGCGCCGGGCACGGGCGGAAGCGGCATTGGCGATGGTCCGGCTGGGCGGCTTCGGCAGCCGCAAGCCCCATGAATTGTCGGGCGGCCAGCGCCAGCGCGTCGCCTTCGCGCGCGCCGTGGTGTTCGAGCCGCGCGTGCTGCTGATGGATGAGCCGCTGGGCGCGCTCGATCTCAAGCTGCGCGAGGCGATGCAGGACGAGATCCGGCTGGTCCAGCGCCGGATCGGCTGCACGGTAATCTATGTCACGCATGATCAGAACGAGGCGCTGGCCATGTCGGACCGGATCGTGGTGATGAGCGATGGCCGCATCGAGCAGATCGGCACGCCGGCCGCAATCTATGACGATCCGCGCAATGCCTTCGTGGCCCAGTTTGTCGGCGAGACCAACTTCCTGCCGGGCAGCATCAGCGCGGGACGGCTGAGCCTCGGCGGAAACCCTGTCGCGGCGGCCCCTCCGGCGCGGCTGGGCCACGACTGGGCGGGCCGCGTCGCCCTGCGGCCGGAGCATTTCGAGCGCGCTGCGGACAGGCCCAACGGCCCGGCGATCGCCTGCACTATCACGGATGTCGCCTTCCATGGCGGCAGCTTCCGCTATGTCGCCGAGGCCGAGGGCTATGGTCGCCTCGTGGTGCAGGAACAGCGCCGCCCCGATCGTGAACCGCTGCGGCTAGGCCAGCGCGCCAGCCTGAGTTTCGGCATCGAGCAGGCGGTTTTCCTGAACGCATAAGCAAGGCCCCGCTGAGGGCACATAAAGAGGGAGAGCGGATATGACGGGCATTTCACGGCGCGACCTGACGAAACTCGCGCTGGGCGGCAGCGCCCTGCTGCTTCCCGGCGTGGCAGGCAAGGCCTCGGCCCAAGCCGTCACGATCACGGTCAATGGCTCGGGCGGGAGCCTCGCGAAGTCGCTCGAGCGCATCTACGAGAAGCCGTTCACGGCGCAGACCGGCATTGGCGTGCGCGCGACGGCGCCCGTCTCGCTGGCGAAGCTCAAGGCCATGGTCGAGACCGGAAACATGGAATGGGATCTCACCGAGATGGGTGGGGCCGACATGATCGAGGGCGTCAAGAACAACTGGCTGACAGAGATCGACTGGTCGATCGTCGACCCCGGCTCGAAGCTGCCACCCATCGCCCGCCAGACATACGGCATGGTGACCTCGACCTTCTCGACGGTGATCGCCTACCGCACCGACAAGTTCGGCGGCAAGGGACCCAAATCCTGGGCCGATTTCTGGGACACCAAGGCGTTCCCCGGCCCCCGCGCCTTGCAGGACAGTCCAGTCCAGAACCTCGAATTCGCGCTGCTCGCCGACGGCGTGCCCGCCGACAAGCTTTACCCGCTCGATGTCGAGCGCGCCTTCAAGAAGCTCGACCAGATCAAGCGCAGCGTCGTGACCTGGTGGTCGACCGGCGCGCAGCAGGTCCAGCTCCTGGTCGATGGCGAGGCCGTGATGGGGACCGTCTGGAACGGCCGTGTTCCGCCACTGAAGAAGGAAGGCAAGCCGGTCGATATCATCTGGAACGGCGGCGCTCTGCAGCTCTCCTACTGGGCCGTGCCGAAGGGCGCGAAGAACCCGAAGGAGGCGATGCGCTACATGGCGACCCGCCTCGACCCCGAGAAGGGCGCAGAACTGGTGAAGGACTCGCCCTATCCCGGTTTCGCGCCGGGCCTGATCGAGAAGCTGCCGGAGGATGTCGCCAGGCTGCTCCCGATCCATCCCGACAACGTCAAGCTGCAGTTCACCTTCAGCCCGGAATACTGGAGCGAGCACCGCCCCAAGCTGACCGAGCGCTGGGCCGCCTGGCTGTTGGCCTGATCGCGCCGAGCGGAGCCTGCCTGTGATCCGGAAACAATGGATAGCGCCGCTGCTCGCGGCGCCTCTGATCCTGCTGTTTGCGATTTTCTTCGTGGTCCCGTTCATCGAGATCATGCGGGTGTCGTTCTCGGGCACGGGCGGGCTCACGGCGGGGCTGACCTGGCTGTGGACCTCGCCGGTCGTCGGCATCGTCTTCTTCAACACGCTGAAGCTGGCACTCTCGGTGACGTTGATCTGTCTGGTGCTGGGTTATCCCGCAGCCTGCTTCATCGCGCTCCAGCCTTCGTCGCGGCGGGGCATCCTGCTGGCGATGATCCTGCTGCCGTTCTGGACCAGCGTGCTGGTGCGAACCTACACATGGTCGCTGGTGCTCGGGCGCGAGGGCATCCTCAACGCCTCGCTGATCTGGCTCGGGCTGACCGACGGACCGCAGCGCTTCATGTTCACGCCGCTGGCGGTGCATCTGGGCATGGTCCAGATCCTGCTGCCGGTCGCGATCCTGACGCTCGTCGGTGTCATGACCGAGCTCGACCCCGGCTTGGTGCGCGCCGCGCGCGTGCTCGGGGCCTCGCCGCTGCGGGCGTTCTGGCATGTCTTCCTGCCGATGACGAAACCCGGGCTGGTGGCGGCCGCGATGCTGCTCTTCATCTTGTCCCTTGGCTTCTACATCACCCCCGCGCTGCTCGGCGGGCCCCGCAACCGCACCATCGCCAACCTGATCGATCTCCAGGTCCACCAGATGAACGACTGGACCAACGCCTCGGCACTCGCGCTGGTTCTGCTCGTGACGACGATCGCGGCGGTTGCCATCCTGCGCTGGCTCGTGCCGGATCGCAGCCTCTACGGGAGCGGCAGATGACAAGCCGCCTCACGCAGATCGGGCTGGCCGTCTGGTTCGGTCTGATCATCGTCTTCCTGCTGTTTCCGCTGCTGTTTCTCGGCCCGCTCTCGCTCAACGAGTCCGAGATCCTGAGCTTCCCGCCGCAGCAATGGTCGCTACGCTGGTATCGTGCGCTGTTCACCGACCCCTCGTGGAGCGGCGCGCTCTGGCTCAGCTTCAAGGTCGCGGCACTGGTCACCGTGATCTCCGTGGCGGTCGGCACCGCTGCGGCGCTGGCGATCGTGCGCCATCGCGTCCCGGGTTCGTCGGTGCTCTACGGGCTGTCGATCGCGCCGTTGATCGTGCCGAGCATCGTCATCGCACTCGGCATGTTCATGCTGTTCGCACGGCTGAAATGGCTCGAGAGCCTGCCGGTACTTGTGCTCGCACACAGTGTCGTCGCGGTGCCCTATGTCGTCGTCGTGGTCAGCGCCGCCCTGCGCAATCTCGACGAGACCGTCGAGCGGGCCGCGCGCGTGCTTGGCGCGGGACCCTGGCGCACCTTCTACCTGGTGACGGTGCCGGCGCTGCGGTCTTCGATACTCGCCGGCGGGATGTTCGCCTTCTTCGCCTCCTTCGACGACCTGATCATCACGCTGTTCGTCTCCGGCGCGCTCGAGACGCTGCCCTTGCGCATCTGGAACGACCTCAACCTCAGGCTTGACCCCACTGTCGCCGCCGCCGCCTGCGTGATGGTGGTGATGTCGATGGTCGGGCTCGGCATCGCCGAATTCGCCCGCACCGCCAATCTGCGCAGGCTCAAGACGGAACCGGACCATGGATAGGGAATTGCAGGACGCCGCGCGGCTGCGGGCCGAGATCGAGGCGGAGCCATTCGTGCGCAATCTCGGCGCGTATCTCGACGGGCTCGCGCAGGAAATGGGCGATGCCCCCGCCGCCAACTTCTTCGATGCCGGTGTCGTGCTCAGCTACCGCGAGATCGCGGAGAAGACCCGGGCGCTCGCCGCCGGCTTCACCGCCCGCGGCATCCGCTTCGGCGACCGTGTCGGCGTCATGCTGCCCAATATCCCGGCCTTTCCGCTGACCTGGCTGGCGCTTGCCCGTATCGGCGCGATCATGGCCCCGATCAACGCGCGCTATACGCCGCGCGAGGTCGCCTATGTCCTGAACGACAGCGGTGCCGAGACGCTGGTCACCGACACGGAGATCCTGGCGGAGATCGCCGACGCGCCCGAGCTTGCAGGGCTCGTCGCGCTCAGGAACCCGGTCGTGGTGGGCTCCGACGACCCCGCGCGATCCTGGCAGCGCCTTTCGGAAACCGATGCGTCCGGCTTTGCACCGGAGCGCGAGCCCGAACTCGATGACCTCATCAACATCCAGTACACCTCGGGGACCACCGGCTTCCCAAAGGGCTGCATGCTCAGCCACCGCTACTGGCTGACGCTGTCTCGCGTCGCAGCGATGCGGGCCAACGGCATCGTCAAGAACGTGCTCGCGGCCCAGCCCTTCTACTACATGGACCCGCAATGGCTGCTGCTGATGGCGATGCGCTTGCGCGGCACGCTGTTCGTCGCCGCCAAGGCGTCCGGAACCAACTTCCTCGACTGGGTCCGGCGGTACCAGCTCGAATACTGCATCTTCCCGCAGATCCTGATGAAGCAGCCCGAGCGGCCCGACGACGCCGATCTGCCGCTCAAGATGGTCTCGATCTTTGGGCATCGGAGGGAGATGCACGCCACGCTGGAGAAGCGCTTCAACCTCGTGGCGCGCGAGAGTTTTGGCATGACCGAGGTCGGCTCGGCGCTGTTTACGCCCTATGGGGCGACCTCGATGGTCGGCAGCGGCACCTGCGGCATTCCCTCGCCCTTCCGCGAGGCGACGATCCGCGACGAGAACGGCGACGAGGTTCCCGATGGGGAGATCGGCGAGCTCTGGATCCGCGGCCCCGGCATCCTGCAGGGCTACTGGAACAAGCCAGAGGCCAATGCCGACAGTTTTCGCGAGGGCGGCTGGTTCCGCACCGGCGACCTGTTCCGGCGCGACGAACGCGGCTTCCACTACATCGTCGGCCGGATCAAGGACATGATCCGCCGCTCGGGCGAGAACATCGCGGCGCGCGAGGTCGAGGCCGTGATGCTGAGCTGGCCCGACATCCTCGAGGCGGCGGCCATCCCGGTGCCCGACATCGACCGCGGCCAGGAGGTCAAGGCCTGCCTCGTGCTCAAGCCCGGCGTCGCCCGCGAGTCCTTCCCTGTCGCGGCCTTCCTCGAGCACTGCGCTGGCCATCTCGCGCCGTTCAAGGTGCCGCGCTTCGTCGAGATCCGCGACAGCCTGCCCAAGACGCCCTCGGAAAAGGTCGCCAAGCACATGATCGTCGCCGAGCGCGCCGATCTGCGGGCCGGCGCCTATGACCGACTCGCGCATGCCTGGCAGCCGGCCTGAGCCACACGCCGACCCATTTCCCGACAAAGCCTAAGGAAGAGCCATCGTGCCCCTGCATTATCACAAGGACGGCCATGTCGCGGTCTTCACCATCGACAACGGAGCGGTGAATCCAACGACGCCCTCGATGCACAAGGAGCTGTTCCTCGCGCTGAAGGATTTCCTCGCCGACACCTCGATCCGTTGCGGCATCCTGACCGGCACGGGCGAGCGCGGCTTTTGCGCCGGCGACGACATCAAGACGCCCTACCGGAGCGGTCTGTCGCCCAAGGACGAACTGACCGACCATCTCTGGCCGCATCACGACGAGAGCGAGGAGCCGGTCGACTTTTCCTGGTCCCGCGATGTCCTGGCGCTCGAGCGCTTCAAGCCGATCATCGGCGCCGTGAATGGCTGGTGCCTCGGCCAGGGCATGATCTACCTGCTCTCGTTGACAGATATCCGCATCGCCTCGACCAAGGCGAAATTCGGCTTCCCCGAGATCGCCTATGGCATGGGTGGGGCCGGCGGTACGTCGCGGCTCGGCCTGCAACTGCCGCATACGGTCGCCCTGTGGATGCTGCTGACGGGCGAGGCCATCGATGCCGAGGAAGCCTTGTCTCACCGGCTGGTCAACAAGGTGGTCGCTCCCGACGAATTGATGACTGAAGCACATCGCATCGCCGAAAAGATCACGCGCCACCCGCCAGCCGCCGTCCGCGTCGAGATGGAGGCCTATGCGCGCGGGCGCGAGCTCTCGCGCAACGATGCGCTGGCCTTCACCAAGCACCTCTATCGCGTGCAGCGCATGGGCCTGCGCGAAGAGGCGGCGGCGCCGTTCCTCTACAGCAAGGGCTGATCGCAGCGCTCGCCCCCGAGCAGCGGAGCGACAGCCCGGGTCCAATGCTGTGCGGCATCCTGCGTGCTCGCTGTCGCGTGCACGTGTGAAGCGCAATCGCGGCATCATCCTAACGTTCGGGCACGGCATACCCGCGTATGATTGGCCGGCCTTGCCGGCCCTCGGTAGAACTCTCCCTGCCGTTACGGGAGGGGCCGATGAAGGCGAGCGCTAACCTGGGGGTCGAGCGATCCGCTGGAGAGCTTGAGCGGCCTGTCCGACCGCCGCGAGACCGGCGCGCAGATGCACGTTCAAACCGGCGCGCGCCAGCCGGCGATCTGGGTATAGATTGCGTCGCGCAACCGCCTGACATCATGGTTGAGCTGGCCGAGTTCGCCGGGCCCCTGCCCCGAGGCCGCCAGCAGCGAGACGCCAAGACAGCCCGCCCTGGACCTGAGCGCGTGCCCCTCGTCCGTGAGCGTGACCAGCACCTGCCGTTCGTTGTCCGGGTTGCGCGAGCGCCGGATCACCTTCGCCGCCTCGAGCCGCTTGAGGAGCGGGGTCAAGGTGCTCGATTCCAGGGCGAGCTGCTCGGCGATCCCGCCGACCGTCTGCCCATCCTCGCGCCACAGGACATTGAGCACGAGATACTGCGGATAGGTCAGCGCCAGCTCATCGAGCAGGGGCTTGTAGATCCGCTGGATCGCAAGGCCGGCCGAATAGACCGCGTAGCAGAGCTGGTCGTCCAGGGGCGGCGGATTGCCTGTGTCGTCAGCTGTCACGGCCAACTCCTCTCAAGGCGGCGCATTCACGAAACCGCGATATTGTATATCGCGATAAATATCATGCTCGACAAGAGGCATCGCCCGCGTCTACCAATCACATATCGCAATAACTAATTGCGCGATATCAAAGGAGATACGAGATGAACGCCAAGTCCCTTCTGGCTGCGACGGCCGCCATCGGCATCACAGCCGCCTTCATGGCTAACTCCGCAGAGCGGATCCCCCAGAACCAGCCTGTGCGGAACGTCGTGCTGGTGCATGGCGCCTTCGCCGATGGCGCCGGATGGCGCGGCGTCTACACCAACCTCACGGCTCGCGGCTACAAGGTCACGATCGTCCAGAACCCTCTGACGTCGCTCGCAGACGACGTTGCCGCGACCAAGCGCGCGCTGGACCGCCAGGACGGCCCGACCATTCTCGTGGGCCACTCCTGGGGCGGAACGGTCATCACGGAGGCGGGCGTCAATCCGAAGGTTGCGGGGCTGGTCTATGTCTCCGCGCTCTCGCCCGACGTCGGCGAGACGACCGGCCAGCAATATGCGGGCTTCCAGACGCCCCCGGAATTCGTCATCGACGTTCAGCCCGACGGCTTCGGTTACGTGAATGCGGACAAGTTCAAAGCCGGCTTTGCGGGCGACACCAGCGATGCTGACGCCGCCTTCCTGCGAGACTCGCAGGTGCCTATCAACATGTCGGTCTTCGAGACGAAGCTCACCCAGGCCGCCTGGCGGTCGCGTCCGAGCTGGGCGGTCATCGCGACAGACGACAAGGCCTTCGACCAGCGCATGCTGCACGCCATGGCGAAGCGCATCGGCGCCAAGGTGACCACGGTTGCAGCCAGCCATGCGGTCTTCATGACGCAGCCCCAGGTGGTCTCCGACGTCATCGACGAAGCTGCTCGGATATCGGGATCTGCATCCCGGTGATGCCGTGGCGTTCAGGCAGGGATCGGGCAGGCGACCTTAGGGTCTCGCCTGCCCTCGATGATTGGCCGCCTCTCGTGTCGGTCAGTCGACCTTGCCACCCAGAATATCAGCCAGTTCGGCCTTGACCTCGCGAACTCTCGCAACCCCCTTGTCGACGGCGTCGGCAGCCGTCTTCGCGCCAGCCTCGCCTACGAAGAAGAAATGATTGCCGCCGACCGGAAGGGACAAGCGGTCGTCGAGCCCGCGCGTCAACGCCAATAGCCGCTTCCATTTTTCCTCGCTGAGATCGCCAAGCTTGACCTTGCTGGCAGCGACATAGCGCCCGATGATCGTATTGGCGTTGAACAAGGCCCAGTTGGCGCGGTCTGCGATGGCGTGACGGGCATCGGCGACGTCGTCGCCCTCCAACGTCACCACCAACGGGTAAGCCTCATAGGCAAACGCGCCGTAGTCGTTGGTCTGTGCGAGCAGATCGACCTCGAACTTTCCGTTGCGATAAACCTCCCCGTATCCCTGCAGGCCGATCGGGATGTCGCCGATATAGTCTGACTTGAAGACCTCATCGGGGATGATCGCGCGACCGCCATTGTCGGCGTTGTTCTTCGCAAGCTGCTTGAGCCAGCCGGGGTAGATGTTCTTGCGATCGGCATATCCCGACGGCGCCATCTTCATCTTGGAGACGAGCGCGATCAGGCCCGGCGTGCCCGGAGTCGCGGCGAACGAAACGGCGGCCTCGACATCAAGCCCCGCTGCCTTCGCGGCCTGATAGGCAGGCTGTACGACCTTGCCACCCATGCTCCAGGCGACGAGCACGATCTTGTTCGTGAGACCGTTTTCCTTGATCTTCGCCGCAGCCACCTCGGCAACCTGCTTGCCCCAGTCCTGGGCGGTGAATTCGGGGCTCTTGGCCTCGAATGCGGCCGTATCGATTGGATATGAGAGGCCGAGGAAGCTGTACCCCTTCGCACCGAGCCAATGAGCGAGGAAATCCTCAGGCTTGGCGCCGGAATGACCGCCATAACTTATCCGCGCCATATGGTGGCCGCCCGGCGAACACCACCAACGGCTTGTCGGCATCGCCCTTTCTGAAATAGGCGACGGCGGGAAACCCGGCCGCTGTCGTCGCTGTTTCGCCGGCGTAAAGCTTCGGCTCGGCCACGGCTGCGGAACCGAGCGCAAGGCTCCCGCCGATGATCAGTGCTGCTAAGGTTTTCATGACACCTCCCCTTTTCTGGCTCGCTGTGCGGCCGTTCTGCCGTTCTGCCGTCGGCTCGCAGCCAGGTATGCATCTGATATGGAAGCGCTTTTTGCGCCTCGGACCGCCGCCGCTGCCAACAACAAGCAAGAACAGCACGCCCAATAATTGCGTACCAATGTATGCAACTGGGTGCAACCGAGTTGGATGGACGCGACCTGTGAACAGGCAGGCCGGGGCACGGCGAAGGTCGCTTTCAAATCGATAACTGGTCTCCGTTTTTTAAAACGAACAGCCCACGCCTTACCCGCTCACGTCGTGACGCTCGACACCAAAACTTCTAACTGAAGCGGCCAATATGGAGGGAGTGAAAGGAATCCTCTTCTGAGGGCATTGCCCCGTAGAGAGATCCTCCCCGCGTGATCGTTCTTTTAACAGAACGTTTCATTGACGCCATGGCCAGCTCTGGCGCAGAATTTCTTCGAATTCGAACGGTTTTCGTCGCCCCGACGCGGCGTGTTCGACCCTTGTGGAGCAGCACCATGATCAGCCGTCGTACGCTACTTCAGTCTGGCACAGCAGCCCTCCTGCTGGGCTCCCTCCTGCCAGCCAGCGCTGCGGAACCGACCGGCGAGCCGATCTTTCTCGGCGTCAGCGGCCCGCTGACAGGCCCCAACGCACAATATGGCGCGCAGTGGAAACAGGGTTTTGACCTCGCGCTCGACCAGATCAACGGCTCCGGCGGTATCAAGGGCCGGCCGCTGAAATACCTCTTCGAGGACACCCAGAGCGACCCCAAGCAGACGGTGGCGGTCGCGCAGAAATTCGTGGCCGACAAGCGCATCGTCGCCGAGCTCGGTGACTTCGCCAGCCCCGCCTCCATGGCGGCCTCGCCGATCTACCAGCGCGCCGGGCTGGTCCAGTTCGGCCTGACGAACTCGCATCCGAACTTCACCAAGACCGGCGACTTCATCTGGAGCAACTCTGTCAGCCAGGCCGACGAGCAGCCGCTGAACGCCAATTACGTGGTCAAGAAACTCGGTTTCAAGCGCATCGCGGTACTGTTCCTCAACACCGACTGGGGCCGGACCAGCAAGGATCATTTTGCCGAGACAGCCAAGTCGCTGGGCGCGGAGGTCGTGGTCGCCGAGGGTTACCAGCCCGACGAGAAGGATTTTCGCTCGACCCTGGTCCGGGTCCGCGACGCCAAGCCCGACGGGCTGTTTCTGGTTTCCTATTATGCCGACGGCGCCCTGATCGTGCGGCAGGCGCGCCAGACCGGCGTCGCGGTTCCGATTGCCGCTTCAAGCTCGATCTATTCGCCGAAGTTCGTCGAACTCGGAGCCGAAGCGTCGGAGGGCGTGTTCACCAATGCGCGCTTCTTCCCGGAGGATCCGCGCCCCGAGGTGCAGAGCTTCGTGACCGCCTTCACGGCGAAATACGGCCGCGAGCCCGACGCCTTCAACGCCTATGCCTATGACACCGTCGTGCTTTTCGGCCAGGTCCTGCGCGAGGCGCCCAACCTCGACCGAACCACCATCCGCGACACCCTCGCCAAGGTGAAGGACGTGCCCAGCGTGGTCTACGGCAAGGCTACGTTTAGCCCCGAGACGCGCCGCGTCCTGGGCGCCCAGAGCGTCCAGCTCGTGGTCCGCAATGGCCGCTTCACCTTGTGGGACGGCGTCAGGACGAACTGACGGGCTCGTAGTGGACGCCTGAGTCCCGCTCCACTGCGTCCGGGATGAGCGCCCATTGAAAGCGCCGCAACTCGCAGCTGCGGCGCTTCGATCTCGCACCATCGCCTTTTGACAAGACAGACACACCGATGACCTCCTGGTTCGACCACACCATCAACGGCTTGATCATCGGCAATATCTACGGCCTGCTGGCGGTGGGTCTGGCGCTGATCTTCGGTGTCAGCCGCTTGATCAACTTTGCCCATGGCTCGGTCTATGTGGTCGGCGCCTATGTCGGCTGGGTTGCGGTGTCCGTGCTGCACACGCCGTTTCCGGTGACGCTCGCGCTGGTTGTTGTGCTGAGCGCGGCGCTCGGCATCGCCATCGAGCGCTTCGGCATCCGGCCCTTGTCGGGCGCGCCGCGTATCGCGCCGCTGCTGGCGACCATCGGCCTGAGCTTCGTGCTCGACCAGACCGTGCAGATCCTGTTCAGCCCCGATCCGCGCGCCGTGCCGATGCAGTTGCCGAACTGGCGCTTCGAGATCGGCGGCGGCAGCATCGGCCTGCTCGACCTGCTAATCGGCGGCATCGGCATCACCGCGGCCACCTCGCTGTTCGCCTTCCTGAAGCTGACGAAATGGGGCTGGGCGATCCGCGCCACGGCGCTCGACCGTGACGCAGCGCGCTTCGTCGGCGTCGATGTCGACCAGGTCAACCGCATCGTCTTTGCCATCGCGGCAGCGCTGGGCGGCGTCGGCGGCGTGCTGGTGGGCATGTATTACAACGTCATCACCCCGACGATGGGCTTCGAGGCGACGCTGAAGGGCATTGTCGCGGAGGTCGTGGGCGGCGTCGGCAATGTGCCGGGCGCGATCGTCGGCTCGTTGCTGCTGGGGATCATCGAGAGCTATGGCGTCGCGTTGCTGGGCACCAGCTATCGCAACCTGTTCGCCTTCCTGCTGCTGATCGCGATCCTTGTGCTGCGGCCCAACGGTCTCTTCGCCAGCCGCCGCCAGCTTCCGCCCGAGCCGATGACCGGCACCTTCGTCGCCCCCAGCAAACCGATACGCTTGCCCGTACCGCTGCTGGCTGCGGCCGCAGCGCTGGCCATCGCCCTGCCCCTGCTGATCGACAACGGCTATCTGATCCAGACTCTGACCAATGCCTGGCTCTATGCGCTGCTCGGGCTGAGCCTGACGCTGGTGGCGGGAACCAGCGGGCAGGTCTCGCTGGGCCATGCCGCGCTGCTGGCGATCGGCGGCTACACCTCGGCGCTGCTGGCGACCGATTTCGGCTTTCCGGTCTGGCTCACCATCATCGCCGGCGGGCTGATGGCGGCGGGACTCGGCACGCTGCTGGTCTCGCCCGCCTTCCGGCTGCGCGGGCATTACGTGTCCATTGCCACGCTCGGCATCGGCGAGATCGTCGCGCTGGTGATCCTGAACTGGGAGAGCGTGACGCATGGGCCGATCGGGGTGGCGGGCATCCCGCCGCTCGAACTGTTCGGCTATGCGCTCTACGACACCAACGCGATCTACTGGTTCGCCTTCGCGATCATGGCGTCGCTCGCTTTGCTGCAGGTCAGGCTCTTGAGCTCGCATCTGGGCCGGACCATGCGCGCCATGCGCGATGACGATATCGCGGCGCGGTCTTTCGGCATCAGCCTCAACCGCTACAAGGGGCTGGCCTTCGCCTTCGGCGGCTTCTTCGCGGGGATCAGCGGCGCCTTCACCGCGCATATGTACTCCTTCATCAACCACGAGACCTTCAACACGCAGATCTCTGTGCTGGCGCTGACGATCGCGATCCTCGGCGGCATGGGCAATGTCGGTGGCGCCATCCTGGGGGCGGTAGCCCTGATCGGGTTGCCGGAAGTGTTCCGCGTCGCTGCCGAATACCGCATCCTGCTCTACGGCATCGCCTTGCTCCTCCTCGTACGTTTCCGGCCGCAGGGCCTGTTGGGGACCGTCTGATGGCCACGCTCCTGAACACCTCACCCCTGACCGCCGCTCCCCTGCTCGACGTCAAAAATCTCGTGCGCCGCTTCGGCGGCGTGACGGCGGTCGGGGGCGTTGACCTCTCGGTCTTCGAGGGCGAGCTTGTCAGCGTCATCGGCCCCAACGGCGCCGGCAAGACGACCGCTTTCAACCTGATCAGCGCGCTCGACAAGCCCGATGCCGGCTCGATTTCGTTCGCGGGACAGGAGATCGCCGGGCGCTCGCCCGAAGCGGTCGCAGCCGCCGGCATCGCGAGAACCTTCCAGCACGGCCGCGTCTTCGCCAATCTCAGCATCGCCGACAATGTGCTAGTCGGCGCGCATGGCCGCTTGCGCGCGGTGCGCCCGCGCTGGCCGATCATCGGACCGCTGGCAGAGTTGGCGCTGGCGCTGGTGCGTCCGCCGAGCGTGAAGGCCGAGGAGTCCGCGCTGCGTGACGAGGTCCACGAGATCCTCGCGCTGTTTGGTGACCGGCTGCTGCCGCGCCTCGACCAACCCGCGCACAGCCTGTCCTACGCCAATCGCAGGCGCGTCGAGATCGCCCGCGCTCTGGCGGCCCGGCCGCGCCTGCTGCTGCTCGACGAACCGACCGCCGGCATGAACCCGACCGAAACCGCCGAGATGCTCGAGATCATCGCGGGACTGAAGGCGCGCGGGCAAACCATCCTGCTGATCGAGCACAAGCTCGACATGGTGATGCGCCTCTCCGACCGCGTCATCGTGCTCGACGACGGCCTGAAGATCGCCGAGGGCAAGCCCCTGGCCGTGCGCAACGACCCCGCCGTGATTGCCGCCTATCTCGGCAACGGCACGATCGGTGCAGCTCAGCCGACGCCCACCCCCGTCGCGCCGGCCGAGCTGCGCCTCCCCGTGACAGCCTGAGACGCATCATGACGCAGATCCCACCGATCCTCGAATTGCGCGACATCGACACGTTCTACGGACCGGTCCAGGCGCATTTCGGGCTATCCCTGAAGGTCGAGCGCGGCGAGATCGTCTGCTTGCTCGGCGGCAATGCCAGCGGCAAGTCGACGACGATGAAGATCATACTGGGCCTGGTGAAGCCCAAGGCCGGCGACGTGCTGATCGACGGCACTTCGGTACTTGGCCTGTCGACGCCACAGATCGTGCGTCTCGGCGTCGGCACCGTGCCGGAGGCGCGTCGCCTGTTCGGCGCGATGAGCGTGCGGGAGAACGTGCTGATGGGCGCGTTCTCCCGCAACGACCGGGCCGGCGTCGCACAGGACCTCGACCGGGTGCTGACTCTGTTTCCCCGCGTCGCCCAGCGCAGCGAGCAGCAGGCTGGAACCTTGTCGGGCGGCGAACAGCAGATGGTGGCGATGGCGCGCGCGCTGATGTCCAGGCCGCGCATCATCATCATGGACGAGCCGACGATGGGGCTCTCCCCGCTTTGGGTGGATCGCGTGCTCGCGCTGATCCGCGACATCAACGGCCAGGGCGTCAGCATTTTCATGGTCGAGCAGAACGCAAACCTCGCCTTGCAGATCGCCGATCGTGGTTATGTTCTGCAGACAGGGCGTGTGGTGATCGAGGCGACGGCGGCAGAACTCCTCGTCGATCCCAGAATCAGAGACGCCTATCTCGGCGGAGCGGAAGCAGCATGAGCACCAAAAGACTCGGATTTTTCAGCCGTATCCTCGACGATGTCCCCGCCGCCGAACGCTATCGGCTGGCGACGGCGCAGATCGTCCATGCCGAGCGACACGGTTTCGACAGCGCCTGGGTGGCGCAGCACCATTTCCATCGCGACGAGGGTGGCCTGCCTTCGCCCCTGCCCTTCCTCTCCTATGTCGCCGCGCGCACCTCGCGCATTCGCCTCGGCACGGGGATCATCATCCTGCCGATGGAGGACCCGATCCGCTTGGCGGAGGACACCGCCGTGCTCGACCTCTTGTCGGAGGGCCGGCTCGAACTGGGCTTCGGCACCGGCGCGACTCCCGACACATTCCGCGCCTTCGGGATCGACAAGGAGCAGCGCAACGCCGTCTTCAACCGCAACTACGATCAGCTGCTGGCGGCCTGGCGCGGCGAGGCTCTGGGCCACCCCAACAACCGGCTCTATCCCGAGGCTGGCACGCTGGAGCAGCGCATCTGGCAGGCGACCTTCTCGGCCGCCGGTGCCGAACGGATCGGACAGGCCGCATCGGGGCTGATGCTGTCGCGGACCCAGCCGCGCAGCGCCTCGGGCCCCTGGCAGACCTTGCCCGACATCCAGCACCCGATCGTCGACGCCTATCTTGCCAACCTGCCGACGGGCGTCGCACCCCGCATTCTGGGCTCGCGTACGCTGTTCGTCGCCGAGAACCGCGAGGAGGCGCTGAGATATGCCGAGATCGGCCTCAGGCGCCAGCTCGACCGCTTCATCGCCAGCGGCCATCATGTGCCCGACGACAGCCTGCCCGAGCTGATCAAATCCTTCGATGTCCATGTCGGCACGCCCGACGACGTGATCGCCTCGCTATCGGCCGACAGCGTGCTGGAGCGCGTCACCGATCTCGTTTTCCAGGTCCACTCCGTCGACCCGCCCCATGAATTGATCCTGCGTTCGCTGGAGCTGACCGCTCGCTACGTTGCGCCGGCGCTCGGCTGGGCCGGCGGCCCGGCGGCCCCCGCCATAAAGCTCGCGGCCAACGCGCGCTGATCTGTAACTCACGCACAGGCTGAACCCATGACCCTCGAAACCAATTCCGATGTGCTCGACACGCTGGCCGGGACCGTCCCCGGCTCGCGGCTGGACCAGATCCGCCAGGAGAGACCGGTCACGCGGCTCAACATCCAGGCGAGCTATGAGGCCCTCTTCGCCGTCGGCGACAGCGGCGGCGTGAGCCAGAGCGAGCGGCTGGCGCTGGCGGCGTTCATTGCCCGGCTGCACAGCGACGCCGCCACGACCGCGCACTACGATGGGTTGCTCAGCCAGCAGCCGGAGGGCTCGCAACTCTCGCAGGTCATCGCGCGCCAAGCGGAGCTCGCCGCGACGACGGGGCCCTATGGCGCCTATCCCAAAGGGCCTCTGTCCCGCGAGGACGTGGCCGGTCCGCGTTTCGCCGTCGAGGGCACCGACATCGGCGTGCTGGGAGCCCGGCTCACAGCGCTTCTGGCCCATGCCCATCTCCTCATCTTCCACCCACGCGACGCCGATGCGGCCGCGCTTGCGGCGCTGCAGTCAGCGGGCTGGAGCACGCCTGCGATCGTGACCGTCTCACAGATCGTGGCCTACCTCTCCTTCCAGATCCGCGCCGCCCATGGCCTGCGCCTGCTCAGCGCCTGAACCGCTCGCTTCGGAGACATGCAGATGACCACGACCACGCTCGACCGCCCCGCCGCGACCACCCCCACAGCCTTCACCCAGGCCCATCTCGACTGGACCGCCTGGATCGAGCCGGTGGCAGAGGCTGCGCTGACAGAACGCCAGAAAGAGGGATTGGTCGACATCGCCCGCGCCAAGAGCCCTTATTTCCGGCTGCTGGCGCATGATCCCGACATCCTGCGTACGCGCACGCTGGCCGACAAGGACATCTTCTACAACACAAAGAGCGGGCTGCCCCGGGCCGAGCGCGAACTGGCCGCTGCGGCGGTCTCGCGCAGCAATGGCTGCATCTATTGCGCCTCGGTGCATGCCCGCTTCGCCACCACCTTCTCGAAGCGCCATGACGACGTCCAGCGCCTGCTCGACGAGGGCGTCGGCGCCGATCTCGGCTCGCTTTGGAATGCGATCGTGGAGGCGTCGGTTGCGCTGACGGCAACGCCGATCGCCTTTGGCCCGCAGCATGTAGCGAGCTTGCGCGCCCAGGGGCTCGACGACCTCGCCATCGCCGACCTCATCCATTCGGCTTCGTTCTTCAACTGGGCCAACCGCCTGATGCTCACGCTAGGCGAGCCCGAACTCGCGGCGTAGGCCTGGGGATCGCCCCCCTCGTTCAGTTCGGGAAGACCAGCATCCGGTTCTTCGGCAATTCGACGCGCAGCATCATGCCCGGCGCAAGGTTCAACCTGCGCTCGGCATTGATCGAGAAGTCGGCGATCAAGCTGTCGATCTGCGAACCCCGCAGATGCGTGCGCCAGAACGAACCCAGGAACTCCATCGCCTCGATGCGGACATCGATGAGATTCTCGCCATCGGCCGGTCGCGCATCCTCGCTCGCCGCCCCGTGCGGGGCGATGTCGTTGGGACGAACGACGATCGTCGCCTTGCTGCCGGCGGCGAGCGCGTGGTGCTGGCAGCGCAACGCCAGTTCCCCCAGCCGGGCTGAACCGTCGGCGGCAATCGAGACCGGAAACTTGTTGGTCTCGCCGATGAAGTCGGCCACGAACAGGCTGCGGGGCTGGCGGTAGACCTCGAGCGGCGTGCCGACCTGCTCGATCGTCCCGTTGTTCATCACGACGATCCGGTCGGCCATGGTCAGGGCCTCTTCCTGATCATGCGTCACCATTACGGTGGTGACCCCGAGTTTACGCTGCAACTCCTTGATCTCATGGCGAAGATGGACGCGAACCTTGGCGTCCAAGGCCGAAAGCGGCTCGTCGAGCAGGAGAAGCCCCGGCGAGATCGCGATGGCGCGGGCAAGCGCAATGCGCTGCTGCTGGCCGCCTGACAGCTGCGCCGGGAACTTGTCAGCCTGGTCTCTGAGCCCGACCAGATTGAGCAACTCCTCGACCCGACGCTTCACCTCCGCCTGCGGCTTCTTCAGGCTTTCGAGGCCGAACGCCACGTTCTTGGCAATCGTCAGGTTCGGGAACAGCGCGTAGGACTGGAAGACGATGCCGTAGTCTCGCTGTGCAGGAGGCAGGAAGGAGATGTCCCTGCCCGCCTGACGGATTGCTCCGGAACTCTGCAGGTCGAGACCGGCGATGGCGCGCAGCAGGGTCGTCTTGCCGCAACCCGAGGGGCCGAGAAAGCAGACGAACTCGCCTTCCCTGATCTTCAGGTCGATGTTCTTGAGCGCCTGGAAATTGCCGAAGCTTTTGGAAATGCCCGCGATCTCGAGATAGTCGCGCGGCGCCGGCTGTCCTGGACGGCTGTCAGAGATGCTCATCGGTCTGTCCTGTCGCTGGCGCTGGGTACTGTGAAGTCCGGGCCGCTGTCGCGCCGTTTCCGGGCGAGCGGCGTGCAGGGTTCGAAGGCCTGTCGCATCGAGCTATCCATCATCGCGTGCCTGGCCCCGCCCTAGTGTTGCAGGGCGAGGTTGCCGCGGCTCTTGCCCGAACGGGCGGCGGCGCAGCGGTCGCGGAAGGCCTGGCTCGACGGGTCGACGGGTCCAAAGCGGTTGGGGTTGTAGATCGCCGGGTCGATCTCGGTCGGTGAACCCGCGATGATATTCGCGATGACCTCGCCGAAGCCGCCGGAGGCCGCGAGCCCCGAGCCGCAGCAGCCGCCCGCGATCACGAGACCCGAGATTCCCTCGGGCTGGCCGAGCACGAATTTTCCGTCCGGCGTGTACATGGAGAGCCCCGCGATGTGGTGCGCGAAGCCCCAATTGTCGATCGAGGGCACCACCGGCCGCAGGGCACTGGCCTGGTCGAACAGCAGGTCGAGATCGTATTCCTCCTCGAGCAGGTTCATATGGGCCATGTCGCCCTCGAGCTGCATCGGATGATAGGTCTTCGATTCCGGCTCCTGCAGCCCGACGAGCAGGCCCCCGACCTCCGGCCGCAGATAGGCGCGCATGTCCGGCAGCTGGACATTCGGCTGGCCCTTGAAGCCGGTGCCGTCCGGTGCCGTGATCCAGTAATGGCTGCGCGTCGGCGCGCCGGCGAAGCCGAAATTCAGCGTCGCGGCCATGGCCGCGCCCCAGACACCGGCGGCGCAGACCACCCAGCGCGCGCGTATGAACCCCGCAGCGGTGTTGACGCCGATAACCTCGCCATCGGTTTCGACAAGCCCGATGACCTCGACGCCGCGCTTGACGCGGGCGCCGGCCATGCGCGCTGCCCTCGAATAGGCGCTGGCGAGCAGTGCGCCATCGGCATAGCCGTCCTCGGGCACGAAGATGGTGCGCAGCGAGGCGTCGACATTGAGCCAGGGCACGCGCTCATTGGCTTCCTTGCGGTCGATCTCGCGCACGGCGAGCCCCGCGCCGCACATGACCTCTTCCATCGCCAGCATTTCCAGCCGGCGCGGCTCGCTGAAGACGGCGCGGACGCTGCCGTCATTGTGGAAGTCGATGGATTCGCCGAGGAGGTTCTCGACTTCGCTGATCGCCTCGCGGGTGCGGCTGATCATGCGGATCGTGCTGGCGTCGGAGCGGGTGTGGTTGAAGCAGCCGGCCGACCGAGCCGAGGCACCACTGGCGATCTCGTTGCGCTCCAGCACCAGAACGTCGCCGATGCCGGCCTTGGTCAGATGGTAAGCGGCGGAGGTGCCGATGAGGCCACCTCCGATGATGACGACATCTGCACTGTCGATGGGAGCCTGCATGTCGAAACCTTAGGAGAAGCGCGTGGAGCGATAGGGGGCGATGTTCATGAAGGGGGTACGGCCAGCCACGAGGTCGGAGACGATCCGTCCGGTGGCTGACGCGCTCGTCATGCCGTTATGGCCGTGGCCGAAGGCGAGGATCACCTTGGGATGCTTCTGCATCCGGTCGATCACCGGCAGGGTGTCGGGCATGCAGGGGCGGTTGCCCATCCACTGCGTCGCCCCTTCGAGCTGCACGCCGTCGAGCCAGCGCGAGGCGATCTGCCCCAGTCGCTGCGCGCGGCTGAAATCGGGTGGCGCGTCGGGGCGGGCGAATTCGACCGTGCCGGCAAGCCGGATGCCGCTCTCCATCGGTGTCGCGTAGAACTTCCCGGCCGCGAAGGAGACGGGCAACGGCAGGCTGATGCCGGGCGTCGGCAGATGCAGATGGTAACCGCGCTGGCGCTCCAGCGGCAGCGACAATCCGAGCATCCGCGCCAGCGGCTTTGAGGAAACGCCGGCAGCGACCACGACCTGGCTCGCCATGATCTCATGCTGCGACTCCAGCCTGACCCGCAGGGAGCCCGCGCCGTCCTCGATCCCCACGACCTTGCCGCGCTGGAAGGTGGCGCCCTGTGTGCAGGCCGCCTCGACCAGCGCCTCGACCAGTTTTTTGGGGTCCACGACATAGCCATGGTCCGCCTGGAGGACGGCGTGTGGGATGCGCCGGCCAAGTGCCGGCACCAGGATCTGCACATCGTCGGTGTCGAGGAACTGGTACTGGATGCCGCGCCGCCCGCGCGCCTCCCAGCCGGCGCGCGCCTTGGCGAAGCCGGCTTCCGATTCATAGACCGTGATGGCGCCGGACTTCTGGATGAGATGGGTCGCGTTCGCGAATTCGAGGATCGGCGCGTAGCAGGCATGCGTCACGGAATGCAGCGCGAACAGCCCGTCGCAGATCTGCTCGAAGCGCTCCGGCTTGCTCGATGCGAGGAAGCGCAGCAGCCAGGGCATCGCCTGCAGCATGTAGTTCGTGCGGACGACGAGCGGGCCATCCTTGTCGAGCAGCCATTTCGGCACGTCCTTCAGGATGCCGGGCGATGCCAGCGGCACGCAACTGCCGGGGCTGATCGCGCCGGCATTGCCGAAGGAGGCGCCCGCCGCCGGGCCCTCCTGGTCGACGATCACGACGCGGTGACCGTCGCGCAGCAGGCTCACCGCGGCGCAGGCGCCGACGATACCTGCACCGATGACGACGATCGGCGCCGTCTGGATCTGGGACTTGGACATTGTGAATCCTGACTCCGGCCTCAGGCCGCGCGCCATTTCTGGGTTCGCCGGGCGATGACCCTGCTGACTGCGAGATGGATCATGCGGGCGAGGATGCAGGTGGCGACGATCACCACCGCCATGGCCGCCGCAGGCGCGTATTCGCCGGCATCGTCCATGTTGATGATGGTGATGGCGGCCAGCGAGGTGTTGTGGCTGTAGAGGAAGACGGCGGCCGAGACCGTGTTCATCGCGCTGAGGAACAGGTAGATCCAGATGTCGAGCAGCGCCGGCACGCAGAGCGGCAGCGTCACGTTCATCAGGATCTTGGAGCGCGGCGCCTTCAGCGAATCCGAGACCATCTCGAACTCGCCGTCGAGCTGGCGCAGCGCGGTGACCGCGGTGAAATGGCTGACCGTGTAGTAGTGGATGATGGTGGTGATGACGAGGAGCGTCATCGTGCCATAGAGGAACTGCAGCGGGTTCGACGGGCTGTTGATGTAGATGAGCGTCGCCAGGCCGAGCACGAGCCCCGGCACCGCCAGCGGCAGCAACGCCGCCGACTGGTAGCCGTCGCGCAGCCACTTCGGGGCTCGCGACTTCTCCGCGAGATAGGCGCCGCTGAAGACAAGGACCGTGCCGCAGCTCGCCACCAGAACCGCCAGCCGCAGCGAGTTGAAATAGCTCTCCCAGCCGCCGCCGCCAAAGCGATGGAACTCGTAGTTCCGCAGCGTGAAGCTCATGTTGTACGGCCAGAACCGGATGAAGGAGGCATAGGCCGGGATCGCGATCATGCCGATGATGACGAGCGCGATGACGAGGCAGAAGCTCAGCGCCAGCCAGTCGCGCAGTGTCTGCGGTTTCGGCACGAAGGGCACCGACTTGGCGGTGAGTGCCGCTGACTGACGACGACGCACGCGCCTGTCGATGATGAAGGCCGCGACCGCGGGGGCGAGCATCAGGATGCTGACCACGGCGCCGATCTGGAAGTTCTGCTGGCCGATGACCTGCTTGTAGATCTCGGTCGCCAGCATCGGGTACTGCCCGCCGATCACCTTCGGGATGCCGAAATCGGTGACGCAGAGCGTGAAGGAGACGATGATCGCGCTGACCAGGCCGTATTTCGTGCCCGGAAGCGTGACCGCCAGGAAGGTCTTGAGCCGGCCGGCCTTGAGCGCGGTCGCCGCCTCGTAGAGCCGGTTGTCCGAGAGCGCGATGGCCGTGCTGATGATCAGGAAGGTGTGCGGGAAATGCGCGATCGTCATGCCGATGACGATGCCGATGGGCCCGTAGATCGAGTATCCCATCATCACGTCGTTGAGATAGCCTTTGGTCCCGAAGAGCTGCGTCAGCGCCATGGCCGAGAGCAGGGAGGGTGTCAGTAGGGGCAGCAGCGCCGCGCTGCGGAAGAAGCCCTTGAACCGCATGCAACTATGCGAGAGGCACAGAGCGTAGAGATAGGCGAGACCGACGGTGGCGACCGTGCTGATCACGGCGATGGTCAGCGTGTTCAGGATGACGGGCCCGGCTGCGTTCTCGGTGAAATACTGCCGGTAGTTCTGGAGGCCGACATAGTCGCCCGACGACGCTTGCAGGCTCTTCAAGAAGATTCCGATGAGCGGCAGCACCGAGAAAGCCAGCAGGAAGACGATCAGGCCGGCCAGGATGAGCGATGCCCCCTGGAACCGTCCCCCTAGCCTGGTCTTCAGCGGCACAGCTCCGCCGGTCGGCGCGTTGAGCCCGTCAATAATCGCCATTGGATCGCCTGGTCCGCCTGGGGTTTGAAGGGGCGCCGGCCGCTCTATGAGGCCCGGCCGACGCCCTGTGCGTCTCGAAGGAGAGGCCTTATTTCTTCGGCTCGGCCTTGCCGCCGTACCGCTTCTCCCACTCCTTCAGGATGCGGTCACGGTTCTGGGAGGCCCAGGCGAAGTCCTGCTTCATCACGCGCTCGGTCAGGTCGGCAGGGACGCCGGGGAGCTTCGCCGCGAACTGCGGCATCGCCACCATGGAGCGGGTCTGGCCGTAGATCTTCATGGCGTCCTCGGACGCGGCCCACTCCGCGAGGACCTTGGCGGCCTGCTGGTTCTTGGCGCCCTTGATGACGGAGAAGACGTTGAGCTCCCAGCCCAGCGCTTCCTTCGGCATCACGATCTCGATCGGAGCGCCCTCCTCCTGGAGGCGTGAGCCGCGCAGCTCGAAGGCCATGCCGACGACGCTCTCGCCACGGCCGGCGAGCACGGCCGGCGCACTGCCCGAATGGGTGTAGCGGCTGATGTTCTCATGGAGCTTGTCCATGAAGGCCCAGGCCTTCTCCTCGCCGTAGGTCTGAATCCAGGCCGAGACGAACATGAAGCCGGTGCCGGAAGATGCCGGGTGCGGCATCACAATCTGGTTCTTGTACTTGGGATCGGCGAGGTCCAGCCAGGTGGTGGGCTGTGGAATGCCCTTCTTCTTGCCCTCGACGGTGTTGTAGATCATCGCCGAGGTCCAGCCGGAGTTTCCGAACCAGGCCGCCGGCGCGACCGGGTCCTTGAACTTCGGATCGATCTTCTTGGCGTTCTCGGGCATGTAGTTCTCGAGCACGCCCTGCGACTTCAGATAGTCGACATTGGTTACCGCGAGACCCCAGACGACGTCGGCGCGCGGATTTTCCTTCTCGGCAAGCAGCTTGGCGGCCACGACGCCGGTGGAATCGCGGATCCAGTTGATCTTGATGTCGGGATGCTTGGTCTCGAACGCCTTCTTGTAGGGCGCGAGATCGTCGCTCTCATATGCGGTGTAGACCGAGAGCTGCGTCTGGGCGTTCGCGCCTACGACCGAGGCGGCTAGCGCCAGCGACGCACCGCAAACGAGTCCACTGAACCACTTCTTATCCATCGCCCTGTCCCCTCATTTTTGCCTCTCCCGCTCGACCTGACGGCCGGCGGGCTGACGACGAAGGTTGCAAAGCACAAACTATCTGTCCAATCTATAGTATCAAACTTGATTATTGATAGAATCGAAGACAGAGCGGTCATGAACCATCTCTACCTCCGCGCCTTCCATGCCGTCGCAAGCGAGCGCAGCTTCACACGGGCCGCGCAGGTGCTGAACGTCACACAATCGACGCTGTCGAGCCAGGTGAAGGCGCTTGAGGAAGCCTATGATGTGCGGTTGCTGGATCGTCGTGGGAGGGACATGGTCCCGACCGATATCGGCGAGGCCCTGCTGGCCCAATGCCGCGAGCTCTTCCGCCAGCATGAGGATATCGACGGCCTGCTGAGCCAGAGCCAGAAGCTGCGGGCGGGCCGCCTGAAGATCGGCGCGGATGGTCCCAAGCATGTCCTGCCGATCCTCAAGCAGTTCATGGACCTGCACCCCGGGATCAATGTGACGCTGAGCAGCGGCAATGCAAAAAAGGTCGCGCACGATCTCCTGAACTACGAGACAGACGTCGCATTGGTCGCAACCGAAGGCCTGGCGCATGCGCAGCTGCATCTCGAGCCGCTGACGCGATACACGCTCGTCGCCTTCGTGCCGCGCGACCACAAGCTGGCCGTGAAGCCCTTGATGGAGCTCAGCGATTTCCGCGCGGAGCGCTTGATCATCCGCGAGCCAACGTCGCTGACGCGACGCCTGCTGATGAAGGCTCTCGATCGCGCCGGCGTGGTCCCGGCACACATTATCGAGATGGACAGCCGCGAGGCCAGCCGCGAGGCTGTCGCCCTCGGCATGGGCATCTCGGTGATGAGCGAACTCGAGTTTCCCAGTGGCGACGACCGGTTCGTGACCATGGCGATCGACGACCCCGACCTGAAGATCACGGAATTCGTCGCCTGCCTGAAAAGTCGGATGCATACGCGCACCATCCGTGAATTCTTCAGGGTCGCCCGAACCTTCAGCCAGCCGGTTTTGTGAAGCCCGCGCCCGCTGCTCCGGGTCGTTTCACGCCCGGCCGAGCACCTCGGCAACCAGCGAGCCGAACTTCCTGGTCCCGACTTTTCCGCCCAGATCCTGCGTCCGGGACGCAGGGTCCGTCAGCACGGTGTCGATCGCTGAATCGATGGCGCTGAACGCGGCCTCGAACTTCGGGAGTCCGCGGTTCTCGCCGATCCAGTGGAGCAGCATGCCACAGGACAGGATCATCGACACGGGGTTCGCCTTGTCGAGCTTTTGAAGGTCCGGCGCCGATCCGTGCTGCGCCTGGGCGCAGCAATGCGTATCGCTCGCCATCATCGAGCCGGCCAGGCCGAGGCTGCCCGACAGCTCGCTGGCGAGGTCGGAGATGATGTCGCCGTAGAAATTCGTTGCGCAGATCACGTCGAAGCGCTCGGGATTGCGGACAAGATGTGCGGTCGAGGCATCGATCAGCAGATCATCCAGAACCACCTCCGGGAATTCCGCAGCGACCTTCCTGACTTCACGAAGGAACAACCCGTCCGTCTGATGGAAGCTGTTGACCTTGTGAACCGCCGTGACCTTCCTGCGGCGCTTCATGGCCAGTTCGAAGGCCCGGCGCGCAATGCGGTTGGAGCAGTGAGCGGTGATCTTTCGCAGCGAAATCGCCATGTCCGGCGAGGGCATCAGCTCGGCCCAGCCCAGATGCATGTTCCGGTCCGGATAGAACCCCTCCGTCGCCTCTCGCATGATCACGAGATCCATGGTCTTGCCGGGCTTCATGTTCGAGGGGATGAAGGGCCGCGTGCGGGCGGGGCGAACATTCGCATAGAGGTCGAGGCCGATGCGAAACCCTGCCGAGACGTTCCGTCCCCCCTTCTCGGGCGCCGGATAGTCCGCATGGGACTGCGTTCCGAGAATGATCCCGTCATAGTCCTGCCTCGCCCTGTCCAGGACGCTGTCCCGCAGCGTCGTGCCATGCTTTTCCAGGCTGACGAACCCGACATCGTCATAGTCGAAGGAGAGATCGAGACCGAACCGGCTACTGGCGGCCTCGAGGACCTCGATTGAGGCCGCGACGATCTCGGGGCCAATGCCATCGCAAGGCAGGACAAGCAATTTCATGACGTGTCTCCCGAGGTCCCGGCAGCAGGGCCAAAGCCATTTGAAATTCTGGTTATTAGATCATATAAAGCCAAATCAGGGTCAAGAGCGCTTCCTTGCCAAGGCTCAGGGCCGGCGGTGGTATCCCTCGCTTCCGAAGCCCGCCGAGACCATGAGACCCAAAATGTCTACCAGCCCGCTCGCACTGCGTATCGCCGGCGACATCGTCACCCGGATCAACTCGGGAGACCTGCCCCCCGGCGCTCGCCTCGCAACGGAGGCGCTGGCGGGGCATTACAAGGTTTCGCGCTCGCCCGTGCGCGAGGCACTGGGCGCGCTTTCAAACGACGGGGTCATCGAAAGGCGCCCTAACCGCGGCTTCTTCGTGCGCTCCGGTACCGACACGACGGCAATTCCGGCCCTCGCGGCGCGGGCCGAAGACAGCGACCCCTACTTCACGTTCGCGGAGGACTGGCTGCAAGATCGGATCGAGGGGGAACTGACGGAGCAAGCGGTCCGCGACCGATACGGACTGACGCGAACCCAGACCCATGACCTGCTCGCGCGGGCAGCCCGCGAGGGCTGGGCCGAGCCAAAACCTGGCTATGGCTGGCGCCTGCGCTCGGTTGCGAAAACATCCGAGGCGTTCGAGCAGATCTATCGCTTCAGGGCGACCATCGAGCCGGCCGCGATCCTGGAGCCGACGTTCCGCTTCGACAAGGCGACAGCATCCACCCTTCGCCGGACGCAAGAGCGTCTGGCAGCGGGTCAGCTCTCCGGTTTCTCTCCCGAAGCCATGACCAGCGCCGGAGCGGCTTTCCACGAGGAGTTGATCAAAATGTCGGAGAACCCGATGTTCCTGTTCGCTCTCGAGCGCGCGAACCAGCTCCGCCGTCTCGTCGAGTATCGGCTCAAGGTGAACCCCGAGCGGATCATCACCCAGAGCACCGAACACCTCGCGATACTCGATCTGCTCGAGCGCGGCGACAATCTGGAGGCCGCGCATTTCATGCGCCGCCACCTCAGCGGCGCACTCGCAGTGAAGTCACCCGTCGTGCATCCTAAGGGCTGAAAGGGGGCCTTCCGAGCCCTGTAACGGGCACGCAACGCCAGTTTCGATTTTGGTTTTATATATTGCCAAAGCCATTATTGCGGATTAGCGTTCACCCCTTACGAATTTGATCCAGAGGATTGCGATGCTCACGCGGAGCGTACCGGAACGATGAGCGATGGCCCGCGTATCGCCCTCATCCATGCGACGCCGGTCGCGATCGACCCGATCCTCCAGGCGTTCAAGGAGCTCTGGCCTGCCGCCGAGCCCGTGAGCATCCTCGATGATTCCCTGTCGGTCGACAGGGCCAAAAGCGTCGAAATCTCCCCCGCGATCGATCGGCGCATCATCAGTCTCGCCGAATATGCCTGCACGCTCGGCGCCAGGGCGATCCTGTTCACCTGCTCGGCATTCGGCACCTCGATCGAAGCGGCCGGTCGCGCCGTGTCGGTTCCCGTCCTGAAGCCAAACGAAGCCATGTTCGAGGAGGCGCTCGGATATGGCAGCCGGATCGGCATGATCGCCACCTTCGCCCCATCGATTGCGACGATGGAGGCAGAATTCGACGAGGAAGCCCGCCGCACCCGGCCCGGCGCAACGCTCTCGACACGCCTGGCAAGCGACGCAATGAGCGCGCTTCGTTCGGGCGATGCCGCCACTCACAATGCTCTCGTCGCGCAACAGGCGGCATCGTTCGCAGAGGTCGATGCGCTGATGCTTGCGCAGTTCTCCACGTCACGCGCGCTCAAGGCGTGCCGCGAGGCAACCGCCCTGCCCGTGCTGACGTCACCCGAGGCCGCCGTCCGAAAGGTTCGACGCCTGATCGACGTCTGATCGCGATCGGAACAGCGCGGCGGCTCCACCATGCAATCGCTTGTCGAAAAGGCGGTCGACCAGTGGGCAACTATCCTCGCCAAGGCAGGCTTCAGACCAGATTGACGATGATCGCAGATCCAGCCGCTACACTCACCGTCCCGCAGCGTACGCTCGAGGTCGACGGGAAATCCTACCGCCTCGTCGACCTCCGGCGCATTCTCGGGCCGGACCTCGCCCGCCTCCCGCATGTGCTCCGCATCCTGCTGGAGAACGCCTTGAGAAATTCGGGCGCCGACGAGGAGCGTCTCGTTCCGGCGTTCCGGGCCTGGCTGGAGGCCGGATCGAGCCTTGAGGAAACCCCGTTCCTTCCTAACCGCCTGATGATGCACGACACCACCTGCGGGCCGGCACTGGTCGACATCGCCGCGATGCGCGACGTGCTGGCGGAGAACGGCCGCGATCCGGATCTCCTGATGCCGCGGATCGGCGTGGACGTGTCGACGGATCATTCGTCAGGCGTCGACTACCACGCGCGCAGCGACGCGCTCGAGCTCAACCTGGCGAAGGAGTTCGAGCGCAATGCCGAGCGTTATCGCTTGATGAAATGGGCTTCGCTCACCATGCCCGGGATCCGCGTGCACCCGCCCGGCTCGGGCATCATGCACACGATCAACCTCGAGCGACTGTCCAGCGTCGTGGTCACGGACGGGGACGGTGACAGCCTGCTCGCCTATCCCGACACGCTCCTGGGCACAGACAGCCACACGCCGATGATCAACGGGCTGGGTGTGCTCGGGTGGGGCGTCGGGGGGCTCGAGGCCGAAGGCGCGCTGTTCGGCGTTCCCGTGATCCTGCGCATACCCGATGTCGTCGGCGTGCGCCTGACCGGACGGCTACGCGAAGGCGCCACGGCTACCGATCTCGCCCTGACCGTGACGGAGCGCCTCCGCAGGCTCGGAGTGTCGGGCTCCTTCGTCGAGTTCTTCGGGCGCGGTGTCTCGACGCTGACAGTTGGCGAGCGAGCAGCGGTGGCCAACATGGCCCCCGAATATGGAGCCTCCACCGGCTATTTCCCGATCGACGAGGCCGCCTGCACCTATCTTCGCGGCCTCGGCCGGAGCGAGACCCAGCTGCAACTGATCCGAAGCTATGGATCTGCGGCCGGGCTCTGGTTCGAACCCGAGGCGGAACCGAAGTTCACCCGGACGCTCGATATCGCGCTGGACCAGATCGAAACCAGCGTGGCGGGACCGCAAAGGCCTCAGGATCGCCTGCCGGCAGGCGCGACGGCCGCAGCCTTCACCCCGGGTTCCCAGGCCGCCGTGGAGGGACAGATTCCCGACGGCGCGGTCGTAATAGCGGCGATCACGAGTTGCACCAACACCTCGGATCCGCGCCTGATCGTGGCGGCAGGGCTGGTGGCACGCAAAGCCGTCGCCCTCGGCCTGAAGCCGCCATCATGGGTCAAGACATCGCTGGCGCCGGGCTCGCCCACGGCAGAGCGGATGCTTCGCCGTGCCGGACTGCTGGACGACCTCGAGGCCGTCGGTTTCAGCATCGTCGGCTACGGCTGCACGACCTGCATCGGCAATTCCGGGGCGTTGCTGCCAGACGTTCAACGGGCGCTCGGCCGGACGGGCTTTCGTCCCGTGGCTGCCTTGTCGGGCAATCGGAATTTTCCCGGCCGCGTCCATCCCGACCTGGAATACGGATTCCTGATGTCGCCCCCGCTCGTCGTCGCGTTTGCCTTGGCGGGCACGGTCGATATCGACATCACCCGCGACATGATCGGTACCGGCCCCGACGGAGTGTCTGTCCGTCTCGCGCAGCTCTGGCCAAGCGGTGCCGAGATCGATGAAGCGCTCGCGCTTGGGACCGACAGTCGCGACTATGACGCCGCCTATGGGGAGGCGGCAGCCCGCCCCCTCTGGCTCGATCTCGAAGCGCCGTCAGGGCCGCGATTTCCGTGGGATGCCGGCTCGACCTATTTGCGCCGGCCGCCGTTCGTGCGCGCCGCTGGACTGCCGCGGCCGTTGGGGCCGGCACGCCCGCTGCTGGTGCTCGGCGACGACATCACGACCGACCATATCTCGCCGGCCAACCAGATCCGCGGCCAGAGCCAGGCCGGGCAGTATATCATCGCCGAGGGCGGCGACCCCGAGGACCTCAACGTGTTCGCGTCGCGCCGGGGCAATTTCGAGGTCATGGTGCGGGGTGCATTCACCAACCGGCTGGCGCTGAACCAGCTGTTGCCGGGCTCGCCGGCAGGTTTGACCCGCCACATGCCGACGGGCGAGATCATGCCGCTCTCAGACGCGGCCACCCGGTACGCGCGCGAGGCGATACCGCTCGTCATCGTCGCAGGCGAGCGCTACGGCATGGGGTCGTCGCGCGACTGGGCCGCGAAGGCCGTGGCTCTCCTCGGCGTGCGGGCAGTCCTCGCGGTCAGCATGGAGAGGATCCATCGCTCCAACCTGATAGGCATGGGAATCCTCCCTCTCCTGCTGCCCCTGGGCGTGGACCCCGCCCACCTGCGTATCTCCGCCGGCGATCGCTTCGAGCTCGACTGGGATTTTGGCAGGCTGAGCCCCCGCTGCGCGGTGAGCGTCGCGATCCTGCGGGAACAGGGAGAGCCCGAGATGCTCCAGCTGACGGCGGCCATCGAAACGTCGCTCGAGATCGAACTCCTCAAGGCCGGCGGCATCATCCCCCATGTCCTGAGCAGGCTTGTGGGGGCCCCCGAGACCCCGAAAAGAGGTGCCGCATGAGGATGCTGCCGAGCGGAAGCTGCGATACTCACGTCCATCTCTTCGGATCCTCGGAGAAGTATCCCTTCGCGCCGGAGCGAGCCTACACGCCGGGCGACGCCGATGAGAGCGGGCTGGAGGCGCTGCATGGGCAGCTCGGAATTGCGCGCGTGGTCCTGGTACAGCCGAGCCCTTACGGGACCGACAACAGCCGCATGGTGGCCGGCCTCCGACAGCTGGGCGCAGCAGCCCGCGGGATCGCGGTCGTCGATCTCGCCACGCCGGGCGAAACGCTGGATCGCTTGCACGAGGAGGGTGTCCGCGGCGTCCGCGTCAACGTTGCCACTGCCAGCATGAACGATCCCGAGCAGGCCTGGCAGATGATCCAATCCCATGCCCGGCAGGTGGCGCGGCTTGGCTGGCATGTCCAGGTCCTGGCCCGGCCTGCCGTGATCGAGGCGCTGGCCACTCGCCTGCTCGACCTCGAAACCCGCCTTGTGATCGACCATTTCGGCCTGCCCGACATGGCCCTGGGGCCGGAGCAACCTGGCTTTGCGTCGGTGCTTCACCTCGCTCGCTCCGGTAACGCGACCATCAAGATCTCGGCCATCGCGCGGCTTGCCGGGCATGGCAGCCTGGAACGGGCCCACCCGTTCATCCAGGCACTTGTGGATGCGAACCCGGCTGCGCTCGTGTGGGGGTCGGACTGGCCTCACACCGGCGGTGGACGCGGCATGCGATCCCGCGATGGGATCGAGCCGTTCGCGACAGTTGATGACACCGCGGCTCTCGCCTCCGTGATGAAAGCAATTCCCGACATCGACCGGCGGAAGGCCGTCTTCGTAGACAATCCTGCGGCTCTCTACGATTTCCAGGATGAGCGGGTGCGATGATGAGGTGGCGCAATGACGGTGTTCGAAACGCCGCCGGAAGCTTTCGCCTAGCGCGGCTGTGCGGCGTCTCCGGCCTGCGTTGAACCGATCAGGGCGTCGATCGTTGAACCGCAATGGACACGTCATTCTGGGATGAGATCGACCTGATCCTGCGGCTGTTGGGCGGCATGGCTGCGGGGGTCGTTGTCGGGTGGGAACGGACGCTCAAGCAGAAGAGCGCCGGCATACGCACCTTCGGCCTGGTCGGTCTCGGGACGGCGGCCGCGGCCGCCATTTTCACGCAAGCGGGAGAGGTCGACGCAGCCAGCCGCGTGGTGCAGGGCGTACTTACCGGGATCGGCTTCCTCGGCGCGGGGGTGATAACCTTCTCCAAGACCCAGCAATCGCCGACGGGCCTGACCACTGCTGCAGCAATCTGGGTCACGGCCGCGCTCGGCTGCGCGGCTGGCCGGGGTGATTGGGCGATCGTCCTGACCGCGACGGCGCTGGCGATCCTGCTGCTAGCCGTCGACCATTCGATCGAGAGATGGGCTGGACGAAGGGAAAGCGGCCCGGCGGATAGCCCCTCTCGCCCGAACGATTTTAAGTAGCGAGATCTATAGGCGCAAAGCCGCTGCCTGCAGCGAAAACTCAGTCATGACGTCGGCGGCGCCGATCCGGCTTCTCACCCCGCCGCCGCATCTCGTCGTCAGTGCGCGGGGTTGAACCGAAGCAGCCGCAGAATGTCGGCTTCGCTCGATGCGCCGGTTTTTGCGTAGAGGCTCTTCATCTGGACCCGGATCGTCTCACGCGAGAGCGATGCTTCCTGTGCGATCTGGTCGACCGATTTGCCGGCGACGATTCCGGAAACGGCGCGCGTTTCGGCCTTGGTCAGCCCGTAGACGAGCGCCACGAGTTGCGGATCGAACGCCGTCGCGCCATGGCCCAGCCGCTCCATCAGCACGATCACCGTCGGGCCCTCGAAATACAGCGAGATGCGATCCTTGCTCACGCGGATAAGGGTCAGCTTGGTGCCGTGCGAGAACAGGCTGGTGACCTTGGGCCCCTCGTATTTGCGTTCCAGCATGAGGTTCAGCGTGGCCTGGTGGCTCGCGTCCCGGAAGCCGAAGCGGCCGAGGGGAGAAATCCGAGCGGGCGAATCCCCGGCCAGCATCGCCTGGCCTGCGGCGGAGATCGTCTTGAGGCTGGCGCCATCGCCGATGACGGCCAGTCCGATGTCGATCGTGTCGAACAGCGCCGCCCCTATTTCGGTCGCGGCCCGATTGGAAGGCTGCTTCCTGTAGTAGTCGAAGGCGCGCCTGAGATGAGGGCCGAGAGCTGTGAGGCGGTCCGCCATGACCTTCTTGAGCTTGCTGTCGGCGTGATCGCTCAGCGTGGCGATCGAGAACGAGTGACGATCGTCATCGCCAATCTTGGCACAGGCCATCGCGCGGATTTCGTTGGGGATCAAATAGTCGTTGAAGAATTCACTTGTGACGAGATCGCTCGGCGGGAGCAACTCCTCATCAATAAACCCGATCCCAGATCTTTGCCTCGTCAATGGCGGCTGCCAGACATTCAAGGACGCGAAGTGGGCGTTGTATGTCTCGATGGCTTTATCCTCGAAGCCCGCTTGAAGGGGGACGTAACCCTCGTCGGGATTCATGATGCCATGCATCACCATCACCGCCCTCCCATGCGGCACCCCCACAACAAGCATATCAAGAAACTGCTGCCAAGACGCCTCGCCAAGCAGAACTGCATAGATTAATTCAATTAATTCTTCCGTTTTCTCAAAGGATTTCACCACGCTATCAAGTCCCTCGCAGCTCGATTCTCCCTTATCGAGCATGACTAACCCCCAAGGGTTAAGCGTAGGCGAACTTGGGACCCTAGTCTCCATTGCAATTCAGGTCCGGCAAACACCCGCGAGCCCTTCGCGGACATGACGGTTTCTGGACAACGCTCCGAAATCGAGCGTAACCCGATGGTGCGGGCAGCGCCGATCGACGGCACCGACGCGGGGAAGACGGATGACCAGTGTGGCCGAGTTTCAGATCGAACTGCGTATAGCCACGCTGCAACCACGCCTGGAGTGAGCATTGCGGCTCCTCGGGCGTCGCGGTCCCCTCGGCGAGAGACGCCCCCCAGTCAGACAGTCCCTTTCTATATTGCCGTCGCGATGAGATGCGCCCGCGCAACGAGGAGCTACTAGTGCATCTGATTTCCAAGCCCTTGATCATCTCCTTCTTTTTTACTGCAGTTCCCGGTTTCGGCGCGAGCAACGCGATTGCCCGGAGCCCTGATTCGCAGAACAGCGCGTGGTCGAGCGGTTTTTATGCTTACGGCCTGGCGGCGACATCGAGCACCCTGCCCTATTCTTATCCGCAGCCCGTCGCACCCCTGGCGCTGACGCGATCCGTCGCCGCATCGGTGTCGGCAAGCGATCCGGTCACTCTCAACTATGGAGACCAGACGCTGTCCTCCACAGCCGGCGGAAGCGAAACGGGCTCAGCTGGAGCGCAGAACACCGGCAGCGATGGCGGTTCGCCATCGGGCGTCACGGTTGGCCTCACGGGGAGCTCGATAGGCGTCACGATCTCCACCGGCAATGCCCCGGGCGTGTCGGCCGCAAGCAATGGCGGCAACGGCGCCAACGGCACACCGGAGATGGGCGATGATGGCGTCGGGGGCGGAAATGGCGGAGCGGGCGGGGCCATCGCCATCAAGGCGACTGGTCTCGTCAATGTCACGACGACGGGCGACAACGCGGTCGGCGTCCAGGCCATGTCGCTCGGGGGCAGCGGCGGCTTTGCAGGGTCCCAGGGCTCCGGCGTGGGCTTCCCTGGCGGCTATGGCGGCTCTGCGGGAACCGTGAACGTCGACTTCACGAACGCGTCCGGCCTCATAGCCACATCAGGTGCGAATGCCTTTGGCGTGCTGGCGAGTTCTGTCGCCGGCAATTCGGGCAGCAATGGCACGAACTTCATCCAGGCTGGCGGCCAGCAATCCGACGGCCGCCATGGTGGCGATGCCGGAGAAATCACCGTTTACATGGGCGGCGGCACGACGGTCTCGACCACGGGAGCGAACGCGGTCGGCGTTGTCGCGCGCAGCGTCAGCGGCAATGGCGGAGATGGCACCAGTGCCGCCGGCGCCGCGGTAACCGGTCCAGGCGGAAATGGCGGCAATGGCGGGGCCACCGGCACGCAGAGCACAAGCTCCATCGCCCTGAGCACGGTCGGGGTCATCAGGACGACCGGCACGGGCGCCATGGGCGTACTCGCCCAGACATTGACCGGCCAGGGCGGCGCAGGTGGGTCTATTCAATCATCGTTCGGCGGCGATGGCGGCGCGGCCGGAGCCGGTGGGGCGGCAGGCCCGATCTGGGTCACGCATGTCGGCGCCATCACCACGGGGGGCGACTATGCGCCCGGCATTCTCGCGCAATCCCTGTCCGGCGCCGGCGGCATCGGCGGAAGCGCCGCGGGTCTTTTTTACTCGGACGGCGGTTCGGCCACTGCAAGTTCTGATGGCGGAACAGTCGTCATCAACAGCACAGGCTCGGTTCAGACCGGTGGAGCCAATTCCCACGCCCTGATCGCACAGTCGCTCGGCGGCGGCGGCGGCATGGGTGGTGACGCCGGCGGCATGATCAGCGTCAATGGCGGCTCCGGCGCGGCCGGCGGCAATGGCGGCCAGGTCGGGATCAATCTCGGTGGCACCGTAACGACGGCCAACCAGCTTGCTCACGGCGCTGTGGCGCAGTCGATCGGCGGCGGCGGCGGCATGGGCGGCATAGCCACCGCGGCAGGGGCGAATGTCGCCACTGCCGTTGGCGGGGGCGCCGGCACAGGCGGCGCTGGTGGAATTGCCAGCATCAATGCGACGAACCTGTCCCTGCAGGCCCGAGGCACCGCCTCCATCGGCCTGCTGACCCAGTCGATCGGCGGCGGCGGCGGCAGCGGCGGCGGCGCCTACACGCTCTCGGGCGGCGCGCTGGTGGACGTCGCCGTCGCTGTCGGCGGCTCCGGCGGCAATGGCGGCGACGCCGGCACATCGTCCCTGACCGTGACCAACAGCAGCATCGTCACCGGCGGCGGGCTGTCATCGGCTGGAATGCCGGCAGCCGATGCTTTTGGCATCGTGGCGCAGTCGATTGGCGGCGGCGGCGGCCATGGCGGCGCGGGCTCGGCGGCATCCTTTGCAGTCGCGGTCCCGACGGGTGAAGCGCCAATCCCAAATGTCACCTTCAGCGGCGCATTCGGCACGGGTGGTTCAGGCGGTTCGGGTGGCCACGGCGGGACGGCGACGGCCACGGTTGTCGGCGGCACGACCATTTCGACCTCAGGTGACGGCAGCCTGGGCGCGATCGTCCAGTCGATCGGCGGCGGCGGCGGCACGGGTGGCGACAGTTCGACGCTCGCCGCGACGATCGGCTACGGCATACCGACCGGCTACACGACCCAATACGCCCCCTCCGACAACGCCATCAACGTGACCTCGGCCACAGGTGGCGCCGGCGGATCGGGCGGGGTCGGCGGATCCGCCAGCCTGGTTCTCGGTGACAGTGCCGGCACAGCGGCGTCCTCATCGATAGCGACCTCTGGGGAAGAGGCGATCGGCGCACTCGTCCAGTCGATCGGCGGTGGCGGCGGCAATTCCGGGACCGGCAACGCGCTCGTGAAGAACTGGGCTGTCAACACCAGTCTCACACACGCCAAGACCGTCGGAGCCACAGGCGGCTCGGGCGGCGCCGGCGGGACGGCGAGCGCCACGCTCTCAGCAACTGGTGCCATCAACACCACGGGCCAGGGAGCGGAAGCCCTGGTCGTGCAATCGATCGGCGGCGGCGGCGGAGTCGGTTCCGGCGGCAGCCTGAATTTCTCCGGGCTCGAGGCCTGGGTCGAGGCGCTCGCCAACAAACCGAACATTCCCCTCAGCGTGAACGCCTACAACACGACGCTGACCCTCGGCGGACAAGGCGGTGCGGGCGGATCGGGCGGGGATGCCAGCGCCACCAACTCCGGCTCGATCAGCACGACGGGCGTCGATGCGCCTGCCATGGTGGTTCAGTCGGTGGGCGGCGGCGGCGGCAATGTCGGCTCCGCGGCGGCGCCGCTGTCGCCCAGCAGTGCGCAGAGCACGTCGGCCACGGCGCTTCTGGGCGAAGCGCTTCCAGTCATTTCGGTGAATGCGAGCACCACCGTCAATGTTGGCGGCGCCTCCGGCTCCTCCGGCGACGGCGGCTCAGCGACCGTCACGAATGACGGGCAGATCAGCACGCTCGGTGATTATTCGGCGGGCATCATCGCCCAAAGCATCGGCGGCGGTGGCGGCCGGGCCGGCACCGCGATTGCCGGCTATCAGGACAACACGGCGCTGACCCAGTATCTGGCGCACTACATCGCCAACACCACGATGTACCTGGGATACTCGGCGAAGGACGCGACGCTTCAGCAGGGCGGAAACTGGGGCTCTGGAGGCACCGTAGGCGTTTTCCTGAACGGTGGATCGATCCAGACCGGCAACAAGACACCTGCGCCGGGGGCGGGCTCCAACAGCGGGTTCCAGTCGTTCGGCATCCTGGCCCAGAGCGTGGGCGGCGGCGGCGGCATTGCGATCGACGGGACCTCGGACCCGTATACGTCGGCCGGGCTGGGCGCAGCAGCGTACCAGCGGGTCGACCTGGCCAACGGTGCAGGTCCAAGCTTCATCGAAGGCGGGGACGTATCCGTTTCCAACAGCGTGGCTGGCAACCCGTCCATAACGACGTATGGCGCCTCGGCGCACGCGATCATGCTCCAGTCGGTTGGCGGCGGCGGCGGCGTCTTCGGCGCCGGGATCTCCTCGATGGCGAAGGGGGACTCCGACAACACCGTCAATCTCGTGATGGGCGCGGGCTTCATATCCGTCGGCGGCGGCGGCACCGTCGGGCAGGCCAATGGCGGCAACGTCACCTTGAATCTCGACGAAACCAGCACGCCCTCGATCGCGACCAGCGGCTCCGGCGCGGTCGGCGTCTTCGCGCAGAGCGTTGGGGCGGGCGGCGGCTTTGCGTCCGTGGTCCCGGGTGTGTTTCTGAAGATGGACGGTTTCGGTTCGACCGGACAATCCGGCCACGGCGGCTCTGTCAACGTTCAGCTCCTGAACCCGCACGGCTCCATTTCCACGCAGGGCGTCGGCGCCCACGGCATCGTCGCCCAGAGCGTCGGCTCGGGCGGTGGCTACGCTGCAAACTATGCCGAGTCCCAGGTGCCGACCCTCACCTCGGCCTGGCACGGCAAGACGCCCCAGGCCAGCGGCAATGGCGGTGCTGTGACCGTCGTAAGCGCCGCCGACATCACCACCACGGGCGCCGGCGCCTATGGCATTCTTGCCCAGAGCATCGGGAGCGGCGGCGGATTCTTTGCCAATTTCGGCGACGTCTTTGCCGGCAGCACCGGCTTCGATTCCGGAAGCGGCGGCTCAGTCAACGTCACCGTACAGGGCAGCGTGGCGAGCTCCGGCCGCAACAGCATCGGCGTCTTCGCCCAGAGCATGGGCAATGGCAGCAGCTCGAACTGGTTCACGGCAAGCCCGGTGGTGATCTCGGTCGAGGGCAACGGCAAGATCAACGGCGGCAGCGGGCCGCAGGGCGCGGGCATCGTCGTCTCAGGCGGCGATGTCCTCTTCAAGGACAACAGCACCACCAACAGCGTGACCATAGCCAAAGGCGGCTCGGTGGAGGCGAAGTCGGGCGTCGCGATCAAGGCGGTGGACGGCTCCGTCGTCAACGTCGTGAACCACGGCACTGTGACGGGATCGGCCATCCTGAACGGCGGAACATTTGGCGGTACCAAGCCGGTCTCGACCTCGTCATCGGATGCCATCGGGCATTTCACCAATGACGGGAGGCTGGCCGCAACGCCGGGCGAGACGTCCTACGTTGCCGGCCATCTGGTCCAGACGGCAGACGGCCACATCGCGCCGCATCTCGACTACAGCAACCTGCGCAGCGGCGCCTATGTCGTGACCGGCAACGCCGTGCTGGACGGCGCTATCCGGCCAAACCTCGCCAGCGCGCTGCCCAACATCTTCCTGCCGGCGCTGACGGTGAACGGCAGCGTCTCGGGCTCGCTCACCACCTCCGACAGCGCGCTGTTCTCCTACACGCTGCGCGAGACCCCCGGCCAATATGACGTCGCCATCACAGGCACGCATTTCGACCGGGCCCGCTTTGGCCTTACCCAACACCACAGCGCCGTCCTGAAGGCGCTGGAGCATGTCTTCGCCACGAGCAATGTCGGCCTCGGCCCGCTCTTCGCCGCGCTCGACGCCAGCGCGGGCACCGATCGCGGGCAGTTCAGCCGGTCCCTGTCCCAGCTCTCGCCACGCAGCATGTCGACGCTGTTCGCCCGCACCGCGGCGGATGCCTCGCGCATCGCCGACGCCTCGATGAGCTGCCCGATGTTCGGCAGCGAGGCGAACGGCCAGCAGGCTATGCTGGTCGAGGGCTCCTGCCTTTACGTCACCACGCGCGGACAGCGCGCCTCGCTCAGGGGCGATGCCGATCGCGGCAGGTCGACCATGGAGGCAGCGGCGTGGCAACTGGGCGGGCAGAGCGAAATCCGTCCCGGGCTGCTGCTCGGCGGCTCTCTCGCCTATCAGGCTGACGCGTTCAGCAGCCGCGACGGCGTCTCGGGCCAGGGCTCGAGCGTCCAGGGCGCCGTGACCCTGAAGTACCAGAGCGGTCCCCTGCTGCTGACAGGCGCGATCTTCGGCAGCTATGGCGACTACGACCTCAAGCGGAGGATCGTGGCACCGGGCTATGCGGCGGTGGCAGATGCAGACAGCACCTTCTACAGCGCAGGCATCCGGGCCCGAGCGGCCTACACGCTCGAGGCCGACAATCTCTATCTGCGGCCCTATCTGAACCTGGACCTGGTTCAAGCCCGCAGCAGCGCCTTCACCGAGAGGGAACTCGGCGGGCTCGGCCTGACGATCTCCGGCAGCCGCTACTTCACCGCCATCCTGACGCCTGCACTGGAGGTCGGCAGGCGCGACGAACTCTCGGACGGCCGCATCCTGCGCAGCTTCCTCTCAGCCGGCGTCAGCCTGCGCTCCAACGCCAACTGGCGCGGATTCGGCAATTTCAGCAGCGCGATCGCCGGCGAAGGCTTTGCGCTGCAGTCCCCGCTCGACCGGGTCGCCGGGCGCGTGAGCGCGGGCATCCAGCTCTATCAGGACGGAGCGCTCGACATGCGCCTCCAGTACGATGGCGAGTTCGGGAAGGAGGCGACGAAGCACGGCGCAACCGCCAGCCTGTCCCACCGCTTCTGAGCGCATGCGCTGCCGCATCTGGGCTCATCGTCTGAGCGAAGTGCCCTCGCGCAGAACTCAACCTCTCCACGATCTCACGGTCGCAGCTATCTCTGGAAAGTACTATAAAATGCCGAAGACCATCGCTTCTCATATACTCGCGCGCTGGAACCGCAGGATCATCGCTACCGCACTAGCGGCTTCACTTGCCGCCGTACCGGCCGCACAGGCCTGCACCAGCTTCGTGATCCCCACGACCGACAACAGCGCCGTCTACGCCCGGACGATGGAGTTCGGCTTCCCGATGGAGTCGCAGGTCCTGGTCATCCCGCGCAACTACAAGATCGCGCCCGCCGGGACCGGGGCGACGCCCACCATGGGCTGGACCTCGAAATATGCCGCGGTAGGCATGAATGCGATGGGCGCGTCGGCCCTGGTGGACGGCATCAACGAGAAAGGCCTTGTCGGCGGCATCCTCTATTTCCCGGGCTTCGCCGGCTATGCCGATGCCGCCCAATCGGACCCGGCCAAGTCGCTGGCGCCCTGGGAGGTCCTGACCTGGGCGCTGACCAGCTTTGCCACTGTGGCCGAGGTCAAGGCCGCGCTGGGGGACATCTCGATCGTCGGCATTATCGAGGAGACGATGAAGATCACGCCGCCGGTCCACTACACTCTGCATGATGCGACCGGCGCCTCGCTGGTGATCGAGCCCGTCGACGGCAAGCTCAAGGTCTATGACAACCCGGTGGGCGTGATGACGAACTCGCCCTCCTTCGACTGGCACCTCACCAATCTGCGCAACTACATCAAGCTCTCGCCGGTCAACGCGGATCCGCTCAAGCTCGGGGCGGCAACCTTCGCACCGCTTGGCCAGGGTTCGGGCATGCTCGGCATTCCCGGCGACCCGACGCCGCCCTCGCGCTTCCTGCGCGCCCTCGGCTACACCCAGTCGATCGAGAAGAAGCCGTCCGGGCCCGAGAGCGTGCGCCTGGCCGAGCACATCATCAACAATTTCGATATCCCCAAGGGCTGGGTGCGCGACAAGAGCCAGGGCAGCGAGCCGCTCGAATACACGCAGTGGTCGACCGTCGCCGACATCGCCAACCGCACCTATTACGTGAAGAGCTATGAGGATCCGGTCCTGCGCGCGATCGACCTCCGGACCTTCGACCTCGACGCAAAGGCGCCGGTCAGCGCCCCGCTGACGGCCGCCATGACACCGCCGGCCCTGGCCTTCCCCAAGCGCTGATGCGCCCATCGACCGCCTTCCGGTCTCCGGCGGGCGGTAGGCTTCCATCGAGCCCACCGCACCGGCGCGACCGCCGGTTTCGTGATCGACGCGGCCGCGCCGGCCCGAGGGCGACGACTGCGATCTCGCCAAAATCTCGCCATTCCGGATGTCCAGCTTCGTCATTTGAAGCGATATTCCCCGGGATCGTGAGACCGGGTGGTCGCCGCGACGATCGTTGGAGGTTCTTGTGGCGGACACATTTCCGAATGGCACAGTCCATGAGGCAGGTGGAGATCTTCAGGCAGCGGTGCTTGAGGATCCGACCGTCGCCGCACTCTGGACGAAGCTGACAGCGCTCGGGCGAAACGAGTTCATCTGCTGGGTCGAGGACGCGAAGCAGCCGGCGACGCGTCAACGCCGGATCAAGCGGACTTGCGAGGAGCTGCTGGACGGGAAAAAGCGGCCATGCTGTTGGGCGGGCTGTACGCACCGTGCCGACAAGGTGCCAAGCCGGTGGCAACAGGCGATGCTGATCGACAAAAAGGGCAGGAGCAGCCCCTGAGCCCGGCGGCCAGCAATAGCTCGCTATACGCTCGGGACCGCACAAGACCTCAACTGTAGAAGACGTGCCGGCCGATCACGTCCATCTTCTTGAGCTTCCTGGCCCAGTGAGGCCGGACATAATCGGCGTGGTAATGCGTCGCGACACCGACTTCCTCAAGGTAGATCTTACCCTCGTAGACGTCATGCGCGATGCGCTCTGCCGCCTCCCACGGCTCTGGCTCGGTGACGCGCAGCGATTTGCCCTCGCACGCGAATGAAAACTGGCAGGCGAGCTTGCGGTGCCGGTTCTGGTAGACGACGCCGCAAACCGAGCGGGGGTACTTCCCGCTTTTGACACGGTTGAGCACGACCTGGGCGACGGCCGCGCGCCCCTCCTCCCCCTCCGATCGGGCCTCGAAATAGACCGCTTCCGCGAGGCAGCGCTTTTCACCCGCCATGCTCTCGGACTTGATCAGTCCAGCATAGACCGGCAGCTGCTCCGGTTCGCTCGCGCGCGACGCCGGCATGGCAGGCGGCGTCAGGGCGGCGATGACCGCGCGTCCGCTCGTCGGCGTGACCGAGGCCGAAGATGCCGCAGTCAGTGGGGTCGCTCCGTCTCCGCGTTGCTGGAGTGCGGCCGGGCGCGGCGTGTCGCTGTCGAGACCGCTGGCGGCGCCGGAGCCGATCTGAGAGGGAATCTGGGCGGAATGGGCTGGCAACGCGACAATAGCCGCGACCGCGAGCAGCGCCGCAGGGGCGATGCGCTTCATGAGGTCTACTCCGGGGGCGACAAGCCGAGCGCTCGCGGCACCGGAGACCGGCGGCGGGATCTGCAACTCGTTTGACTTGATCTGTTAGGGATTTGGTCGAGGCGGGCCCTAGGGCGTCGCTCGTTGCGATGACAGGTCGAGCGCGCCCATTGCCGCATCAAGCGGCATGGCTTCCCGCCAACCAATTCACGGAAAAAGCGCGGTCTGGCGAGTCGGCTTTCCGAGATCTACCGTGACGCAGGATCGATGATCGGATCACGACCGTTCATGCGCGATCGTATCACGCAATAACGACCTCCGGTCGCAGTGATATTGATACAAACCCACCCGAATTCTCTTGGGAATATATTGCGATCCACCGCAGTGTTATTACGTTCCGTCAACGGCTTTAAATCTCCATAACTGCGGCGTTGCATGTTGTCCTGCGGACCCTATGGAGAGACACTTCGGCATCATTGTGACTTAGTCAGCCTTCTGTGTATCGACTGCGCCTTGCGATTTCCGCGACGCTGGTTGCCGCTGCAACGGCCGCTGCGATTATTCCCTCCATCTGACATTGACCCGCACTAGCCCTTTCTATCTGCGGCGTCCGCGCCTCTCATGCCTATCGGCATGGCTGGCCCTTCGGTCGTGTCTTCGTCCGTTTGCCGTTCTGCTTCGGAATTCAGCTCCGCGCCGATCAGCACGATGGTTGCTGACAGCCACATCCATGTCAGGAGGCCGATGACGGCTCCGATGGCGCCATAGGTCTTGTTGTAATCCTCGAAATTCGCGACGTACCAGGACAATGCGAGGGACGCGGCCAGCCAGCCGACACTCGCGAAAATGGCACCCGGACTGACCCAGGCCCACTGAGCGTCATCCCGGCTCGGGCCGAAACGATAGAGGGCGGACAGACCCAGCATCAGCACCAGGATCAGCAGCGGCCACCGCGCCAGCGACACCAACCACTCGGTCGCTCCGCCAAATGCCACATAGTCGAGAAGAGCTGGAACGACCGCGATGCTCGCCAGCGCCATCGTCACGAAAGCCAGTATTGCAACCGTAAAGCCAAGGGAAACCGCGTTCAGCTTGATGAAGCCGCGCTTCTCGTCTTCGCCATAGGCGACGTTCAAGGCATCGAAGATCGCCTTCACGCCCGCATTGGCGCTCCAGATTGCGAGCGCAAGGCTGAAGAGAAGTGCAAATCCGAGCTTGGTATCCCCCGCCTGCGTGATCCGCGTGATCTGTTCGCGCAGGAAATCGGTCGAGCCCGCCGGAAGGAAGCCATTGACGAGGCTGAGTTGCTCGCCGATCGTACCAGGATCGGAAACCAGGCCATAGATGGAAACGACAGCGGTCAAGGCGGGAAACAGAGCCAGCAGAGCGTAGAACGTGACGCCCGCCGCGACCGCACGAACCCGGTCGCGGTCGACCTCATGGTAGGTGCGGCGAATTATGTCCCGCCAGCCGGCAGCAGGGATCCTGGCTGGGTTGTCCGCCGCTGCTCCCGCCTTCGAGCGATGGGCGGCCTTGGCTTCGTACTCTTCGTCACGAGCGCTTTTGCCCGACGGGGCCAGGCGTGACGCGACCAGCGCCGCCCCGAGCCCGAGAGCAACTGCCATACCGAGATCGATCAGGAAACGCTTGCTGCGCACGAGGAACCCTCCGTCCGCTTGGCAACTCGAAGCCGACACGAAAGGTTGCGCGCTGCAGAAGGATTAGCGCGCGTCCGCGATGGCGGTCTTTCCGCTGTCACATGCCAGCTCGACGACACGCTGTTGGCGACCAAGGAACTGGCTGATAGCCTCCAGACCGATTGGCCGTGCCTGCTTGTCTTCCGTGTCACGGTTCTGGATTTTTGAGACGACCTTGGAGACTGCTTCTGCTGGCCTTTTGTCCATCTTGAGGAGAGTCGACGCTTGAGACTTCATGTTGCTGCTATCAGCCTGGCGCTGATGGGGCCCGCCCATGCTGGAGGCCCTTTTGGGGAAGTCGTCGTCGGCAACTGGTCTGGTGGCGCCTATACAAACGACGCGACAGGCCAGTTCTCGCACTGCGCGGTCAACGCCGCCTACAAAAACGGTACGCGATTACTCACATCCGTGACGGGCGGGTTTCAGTGGTTGCTGGGCATCGCCCACCCCGATTGGAACCTTAATGTCGGCGCGAGCGTGCCGCTCCGGCTAGTCTTCGATCGAGAGACAAGCATTTCTGTCAGTGCTCAGGTCAGGAACCCCAAGCTGATTACCATCGCCATGCCGGCTGAATCCGCCTTGATCCGGGCATTTAGACAGGGCCGATACCTGGAAGTGGTCGCTCGCGACAAGCGCCTCACATTCGCACTGACATCGACCTCGGAGATGCTGCCGGTTCTGGTGAACTGCGTACGCGGCAGCGCAAACGTCCGGGGGCCGATCTCGACAGCGCCGCCGACCACGGCTGCGGATGCCAGCGCGATTGCTGACAGGAAGGCGACGCTCGAACGAGCGCGAACCCTGGTCCAGACTCGAATGCTCTCCTGCATCGGCCGCGAGGGAGCGGCCATGCTCCTGACGGACGAGAAAGCGGAAGTCGTTGCCAAGGCTGCGATGCTGTTTTGCAGGTCGGACGTGGATGCGCTTGTGCAATCGACCATCGAGCTCGTCGAGATCGAGAGCAACCGGCCGGCGGATCGCGGCCTCGTTCGGCGAAACGCGGAGCAACGTGTTCAAGACGTCGTCACCGCTCACATCATCAGAACGCGCGGCGAGATGCTCAGCAGGAGAAACCAGCCCTCACAACCCACCGTGACGCCCCCTCCCGCAAACTCGTTGCCGCCGGTCTGACCTTCGGACTACCTCGACAAGCCGATGAAGGACCACACACTGATGCAGACCATAGCCCGGGCGAACAGGCGGGCGCCAGGCAAGAGCGCGGGCGTCATCGTCGACTACGTCGGAGTCTTCCTGAACCTGCAGAAGGCGCTGGCGATCTACGCGGGGCAGCAGGGCGGTGGTGCTCCGATCCGGAACAAGGACGAACTGGTCGCGGTGTTGGACGAGGCGCTGGCGCGAGCGCGAACCTTCTGCACGAGCGTGGATGTCGACATCGACGCCATACTCGCGGTGGACAAACTGGCGCGGCTGGTGCTGATCGGAAAGGGGGTCGAGGCCCTCATCGCGCCTGATGAACGGCGACGGGAATTCTTCCGCCTCGCTGGGGCCACCACGCGGGCCTACAAGGCGCTCCTGCCGGATGAGAGGGCTGCCCCCTACCTCAAGCCCGTGGCCGCCGCGCATGTCCTCGCAGAGGCCGTCCGGGGCAAGCTCGGTCCGGTGGACATCGCCGCCATCTCGGCAAAGATCGAAGCTCTGCTGGACGAGCGGGTCCAGGGCGTCGCGATCACCGCGCCCATCATCGAGGGCGACGAGGCTGCAGGGCGGGTCGACCTGTCCAGCATCGACTTCGAGAAGCTCGCGACACTGTTCGCCAGCCAGCCCAAGACGGCGGCCGAACAGCTTAAGACGGCGGCCGAGAGGAAGGCCCATGACATGGCGGCGAAGAACCCGACCCGGGTTCACCTCGTCGAGAAATTCGAGAAGTTGGTCGACGAGTACAACCTTGGCACGCTCGACGCCGAGACCTTCTTCGCCGCGCTGAAGAAGCTCATCGCCGAGATGGACGATGAGGACCGTCGAGCAGCTCGCGAGGGGCTGAGCGAGGATGAGCTCGCCATCTTCGACCTCCTCAGCAAGCCCGAGCCGAAGCTCACCAGGGTCCAGGAGGTCGAGGTGAAGAGGGTGGCACGGGAGCTGCTGGAGAAACTCCAGGAGCTGCTGCGGGTGAGCCAATGGCAGTTGCGGCCTCAACCCCGAGCCGCGGTGCAGTCGACAATCCGCTTCGCGCTGAACGAACTCCCCGAAGAGCCCTATCCGGAGGAGGTCTGGAACGAGAAGGTCGATGCCGTCTGGCAATTCGTGTTCAGCAGGTATCAGGCAGGCGCGAGTTCGGCCGCGGCGCAATGAGCCTCCGCTGATGGGTCCGGTACTTTTCCAGAAAAAATCCGAGAGGCCATCATCTGTCGAGCGCTGCCAGCATTCCCCCCGTACCCCTGGGGGTTCACAGGGCGCGGACGTCTCCAAAAGTGCAGTGACTGCACCGATGCTCCCCCGGGGAGCGGATGATCAACGCAAGGGAGTGGCCGGGAAAAGTCGTTCGGTCACTTCAGAGGCGCTCTATGACGTTGAGGACGCTGCGGGCAGTCCAGGCGCCGCCGCGGGCGGTCGCCACGTGACGTTCGTTCAGGGCCTTGGCAAGCCCATTGGCCGAGTTCACGCCGGATGAGCGCAGCTCGGCAATGATCCGCCGAAGCCGTTCGGCCCGTTCCTGTGCGTCCATACGAAGCGCCTCGATGGCCCTGGCGTTGCCGTAATGGCGGAGATGGGCAGCTCCCTTGGGGTTCCCAAGCTGGCGGCCTCGCGCCTTCGCGGCAGCCAGGGCGGCCTTGGTGCGCTCCGAGATCAGCTCGCGCTCCTTCTGCGCCAGCATCGCCATGATCCCCACGGTGAAGCGGTCGGCGCTAGGCATGTCGCAGGCGACGAAGTCCACCTCGGCCTTCTGCAGCCCCAAGAGAAAATGGGCATCTCGGGACAGGCGGTCGAGCTTGGCGATGATCAGTGTCGCTCCGGTCAGGCGGACAGCGTCCTGAGCCGCAATCCATGCTTCGCTCCTAGCGTCAAAGCCCGACCAGTCGGACAAGGTTGCGCCAGCATCCGCAAGGAAATCTGCTCGGACGATGAAAAGGAAGCGCTTAGCCTCGCTTGTCCTGCCATCGAGATCGAAGGCGGCCCAACCGGGCGAACCTACAAGGCGTGCGTCGATCCACCATGCAATGCCGTGCTGACGTGTCGTCTTGTCTGCCTTGAGTGTGTCGATGATGGTGAGGTGCGCAACGCCGTGCCCCGGCACCTGCACGTCGATCTCACGCAGCTTGGCCGAGGGCACGTCTTGAAATGTCACTGCCTTGCCGTCGACCAACACCGTGAAGCTCGGGTCCGACAAGAAGCGAGTGCCTATGGCCTCTCGCACCTGCTGGGCCGTAGTGCCCACGCTACCCCCGAACGGTGCACAAATCTGGGTCCCGTGCCCAGGGACCTGCTCCTGCGATGCCACCAATTCCAGGTCGAAGGGCGCTGTCAGCCCCCGGCGTACCTCATATGTTACCTCTTCGTCGTCCCGCCATGTGCGAACGCGATAGGGGTCTCCGAATAGGAAGGCCGCGTGGCGTCCCTTACCGTTGCGCCCATACGGGCGACGCGGTCCATACGACTTCAGTTCCTCGGGCGGCGGAGAGAGCCTGCCTTGTTCGGATTGCCGGTCGTAGTCGAATGTAGCCCAGCGGCGCCGAAACTCGGTATGTGTCATCCCCTTCCCATTATCGGTGATGGAAAACACACGGCCGCTGCCCTTTTCGGGCCACTCGATTTCAACCCGCGTTGCCCACGCGTCCCAAGCGTTGGCGACCAACTCGACAATAGCCACCTCGGGAACGCTGATGATGGCACCGGCATAGCGATCCAGGAACCGCTCATCAAAAAGAACACCTTGAGGTGCTGTCACCGGTCATCCCCCATGCTGCGAAGAGTGCCCGGTGCCGCCGCTATCGTCCATAGCTTTTGTCAGCGCTTGATGACGGTTTCAACATCGGCTGAGAGCAGCCGATTTTGGGGTCCATCCAGCACATGAAACTGGGGTCCATATCAAACTCTGTATGGAGTAACCGCTTGAAATGATTTAGCATTTTATGAGCCACGAAAAGTGGCGCGACCTACGGGAGTCGAACCCGTCTCCCCAGCGTGAAAGGCTGGTGTCCTAACCGATAGACGAAGGTCGCGTGCTTCAGCGCCGGTGGTGGGTGCTTCGAAGTGAGCGGAGGTATAGTGGCAGTGCTGCGCCTCCGCAAGCGCCAGTTTGATAGTTTGCTGTGATCAATTCAAATTCTTGCATTACCCCTTCAATATCAAAGCCTTAGATATCGAAATAGGCACCTTCCGCGAGCACCTTTCACTCCGGACGGGCGAGATCGAGCAGGCGCAGCTCCGCATTTTCGTTCCCTCCCCAGCGATTCAGGGTGAGTGTCGCAGCGACATGGACGTGGTCGCCGCGCGCCGTAAACAGGGCCCGGCCCAGCGGCTCCTGCGCCACCCTGAACGCGATGCCGCCGACCGTGGCACCATCGCCGCTCTTCAGCTTGATCCTGACATGGCCTCCGCTGCCGATCTCGACGACATCGACGAGCCGGTGCGAGGGGAAGACGAAGACCGGCTCGGGACTGCCCGAACCAAAGGGACCGGCCTTGTCGATCTCGGCGAGCAGGCGTGGATTGGCTCCGGCAGCGCTCAGGGCGGCATCGACCAGCAGAGCCTCGCCTTCCCCCGCGGCTGCCACCTGGGCGCCCAGCCGCTGGGCCAGGAAGCTGTGGAAGGGTGCGCTCTGGCCCGCCAGCAAGGTCACTCCTGCCGCCATGGCGTGACCGCCGCCCTTGGCCGCCAACCCTGCCTCGACCGCCTCCCGCACGGCGCGGCCGAGATCGACCCCGGCCACCGATCGGCCCGAGCCCGTGGCGCCGCCCTCCCCGTTCAGCGCCAGAGCGAAGGCCGGACGACGGAAGCGTTCCTTCAAGCGGGCGGCGACGAGCCCGACGATGCCGGGATGCCAATCCGTGGAAGCCGCCAGAAGCACCGCGAGATCGGGATCCCCCATGAGGGCATGGTCGGCCTCGGCGACGGCCTCCAGAACCGCCTGCCGCTCGATCTCCTGGCGCTCCTGGTTCAGCCGGTTGAGTTCGGCCGCAATGCTGCGCGCCTCGATCTCGTCGGCGGTCAGCAGCAGCCTTGCGCCCAGCGCGGCATCGCCGATGCGGCCGCCGGCATTGATCCGCGGCCCCAGCAGGAAACCGAGGTGCCAGGGCTGGACCGGCCCGTCGAGCCCAGCGACGTCCATGAGCGCCGCAAGCCCGGGACGGGCCCGTCCGCGCAGGATCGCGAGCCCCTGCCGCACGAACGCACGGTTCAGGCCATGCAGCGGCACGACGTCTGCCACAGTCGCCAGCGCGACGAGGTCGAGCGCCTCCAGCAGGTTCGGCTCGCCGCCCTGCTTTGCCCAGAAGCCCTGGTTGCGGAGTTCGCGACTGGTCGCGACCAGCGTCATGAAGACGACACCGGCGGCGCAGAGATGGCCCAATCCCGAGAGATCGTCCTGGCGATTGGGGTTGACCAGGGCCGCGACCGGCGGCAGTTCCTCGGGTGCCTGGTGATGGTCGAGCACGACGACGTCGAGGCCGAGACGCATCGCCTCCGCGAGCGGTTCGTGGCTCGTCGTGCCGCAGTCGACCGTGACGAGGAGCGTGGCGCCCTCGCCCGCCAACATCCGGATGGCTTCGCTGTTGGGGCCGTAGCCTTCGATCAGGCGGTCGGGAATATGAATGCGCGGGCGCGCCCCGGCCTGCGCGAGATAGCCCGCCAGCAGGGCCGCCGAGCAGGCGCCGTCGACGTCGTAGTCGCCGAAGATCGCGACATGCTCGCGCGCCGTGGCTGCCCTGGCGAGGCGCTCCGCAGCGGGCGCCATCCCTGTCAAGGTCCCGGGATCGGGCAGGAGGTCGCGCAGCCTGGGCTCGAGGAAGCCGGCCGCCTCCATGGGCTCGACCCCGCGTCCAGCCAGAAGCCTGGCGAGGATGTCGGGAATGCCCTCGAGCTGCGACAGGGCCTCGGCGCGGCCGAGCCCAGCGGCGTCGAGCCTGTCGCGCCAAGGGCGGCCGAGCGCGGAACGGGTGACGCCCAGAAAGGCGCGCGTAGGCATGGATGTCATGGTGATGGCCTCACCCGCCGCGGCGCTTTCGTCAACCGTGGCGAGGGAGTTTTGAACGTGGCGATGTCGCGCAGGGCGCCCTCGGGCGGCCCGGCAGGCCTATGGCGAGGCCAGCGATCGCGAGCTTAGGCCGCTGCGGCCTGCCCGGATGTGTCGATGCCGGCCCCAAGTCTCAGTCGAGCTTGAACTTGTCGAACTGGCGATGCTCGCCGAAGATCCGACGAGTCGTGCCGGTGATCGAGCGATAGACGATGGTTTCGGTCTCGATCACGTCGCGACCGAACTTCACGCCCGAGAGCATGCCGCCATCGGTGACGCCGGTGGCGCAGACGATGACGTCGCCCGAGGCCATCTCGGACATGTCGTACTTCTTGTTGGGGTCGAGCACGCCCATGCCATAGGCGCGAACGCGCTTCTCCTCGGTGTCGAGGATCAGGCGTCCTTGCATCTGGCCGCCGACGCAGCGCAGCGCGGCCGCTGCCAGAACGCCTTCGGGCGCGCCGCCGATGCCGAGATAGAGGTCGATGCCGGTCTTTTCCGGCTCGGTGCAGAAGATCACGCCGGCGACGTCGCCATCGGTGATCAGGCGGATCGAGCAACCGGTCTTGCGGACCTCCTCGATCAGCTTGGCATGGCGCGGGCGGTCCATGATCAGCGTCGAGATCTCATGCGGCTTGACGCCCTTGGCCTTGGCCAACGCATGGATGTTGTCGGTCGGCGAGGCGTCGAGATCGATCACGCCATGGGCGTAGCCCGGGCCGCAGGCGATCTTGTCCATGTAGACGTCGGGTGCGTAGAGCAGCTTGCCGGCCTCGGCCATCGCCATCACGGCGATCGAGCCGGGCATGTCCTTGGCGCAGAGCGTCGTGCCCTCAAGCGGATCGACCGCGATATGGACCTTCGGGCCCTGGCGGGTGCCGACCTTTTCGCCGATGAACAGCATCGGCGCTTCGTCGCGCTCGCCTTCGCCGATGACGATCTCGCCATCGATCGGCAGGCGATTGAGCTCGCGGCGCATCGCGTCGACCGCCGCCTGGTCCGCGGCCTTCTCGTTGCCATGGCCGCGCAGGCGCGCCGCCGACACAGCCGCGCGTTCGGTGACACGGACGAGCTCCATCGAGAGATAGCGCTCGATGATCTGCGAGGGCGAAATGCGGAGATCGTCGGACATGTGGAGGGTTCCCTTGGACGATTGGCAGTTGGTGTGCTTGGAAAGCAGGTCCAAACGCGGCGGTTCCTGATGGTGAACCTTACACGCCGCGCGCGGCAGTCCTACTCCCGTTCAATGCGAATGACTTGTGGCGGTTCCGCGACATGCCCGTCGGCGGAGACCTTCGCCAGCGCGGCGCGGATTGCGCTTTCGCTGGTTGCGTAGGTGATCAGGACGACCGGAACGGGTTCGCCAGAGCGGCCCGACGGATCGCGCTGGGCTGCGTCCCGCGAGCGGCGCTGGACGATGCTCTCGAGCGAGATGCCCGCCTCGGCCATGCGGGTAGCGATGGCGGCTGCGGCGCCGGGACGGTCGGCCACCGCGAGGCGGACATAATAGCCGCCTTCGTGGCGCTGCATCGGGGCGCGGGTCGGCACTTCCAGCCGCGCGACCGGCAGGCCGAAAGGAAGCCCCGCCGTGCCGCGCGCGATGTCGGCGATATCGGCCACGACAGCGGACGCCGTCGGGTCGCCGCCGGCGCCGGGGCCGACCAGCGTGATCTCGCGGACCGCGTCGGCATCGATCGAGACGGCGTTGAGCACGCCCATGACCTGCGCGATGGCGGATGATTTCGGCACCATGGTGGGGTGCACGCGCTGCTCGATCCCGGTCTTGGTGCGCTCGGCCACGCCGAGCAGCTTGATCCGGTAGCCGAGTTCATCGGCCATCTTCAGGTCGAGCGGCGTGATCGACGAAATGCCTTCCACATGAATCGCTTCCGCGTCGATCTTCGTACCGAAGGCGAGGCTGGTCAGGATCGCGAGCTTGTGGGCGGTATCAAACCCTTCGACATCGAAGGTCGGGTCGGCTTCGGCGTAGCCGAGGCGCTGGGCATCCTTAAGGCAGGCCTCGAAGGTCAGCCCCTCCATCTCCATGCGCGAGAGGATGTAGTTGCAGGTGCCGTTCAGGATTCCGTAGATCCGGCTGACATTGTTGCCCGAAAGCGCCTCCCGCAGCGTCTTGACCACGGGAATGCCGCCGGCCGAGGACGCCTCGAAAGCGAGGGCAACGCCCATTTCCTCTGCGAGTGTGGCAAGCGCGACGCCGTGATGCGCCAGAAGAGCCTTGTTGGCAGTGACGACAGACTTTCCGGCAGCCAGGGCAGCCTCGACAGCAGCCTTGGCCGGCCCGTCCGAGCCACCGACGAGCTCGACAAGGCAGTCGATCTCGGCGGACCGGGCCAGCGCCACGGGATCATCGAACCAGGTCAGTCCGTCGAGGTCGATGCCACGGTCGCGCGAGCGGTCGCGGGCAGAGACGGCAGTGACGCGGATCGCGCGGCCGCAGCGCTCGCTGAGCATGTTCTCCTGCCGGCGCAAGATGCGCAGGACGGAGGTTCCGACTGTTCCCAGGCCGGCAAGGCCGATCCTGAGGGGCGAGGATGGAGGCGTGGGGGTCGCGATCGTCATGTGGCGCGGGGTCGCATGGGGCGTGGTGGGAGTCAACGGCGCGGCGGCCATGCCACAACTCAATCGAAGCGGCAGACGACCTCCGCCGCCAGCCTGTGGAGCTTGCCATCGGTGAATGTCAGATGGGTGCGCAGCAGGTTGTTGCCGAAGGCCATGGCCTTGATGGTGTGCAGCGCCTCGAGCGTCTGGCCCGTCCAGGTCGTGGCGTTCTCGACCATCGGCGTCCAGAACCAGGGCTTGGGCGGCACGATCGAGATCGTCGCCAGCACAGCCTCGGCATCGGCCTGCGCCATGCCGAGCGGCAGGTAGCGGCCGACGATCTCCGTCGCGTCGCGACCGCATTCGCGGGCCGTCGTCGCGGCCAGAACCTCGGCGACCAAGGGCGAGTTGGTCTCGGGCACACGGCCGCGCGAGAAATCGAAAGTGGAAATCAGGCAGATCAGCGCAAAAAGGCTAAACGCAGCACCGATCAAACGGCCTTTTGAGAACATCTCGCGCGCCTCTAGCCCAACCCGGACGATCACTGTCCGTGGCCAAGGGGTTCACATGTTTTACAGGCGCGGTCCAGCCCTGCCTTCAACATCCGCACGCCATCCCGGTAGGACACAGCCTCCCCGGCCCGTCGGGGCGACGGGGCGACTGCTGCGAGCCAGCCCCCTCACCCGGCCTTGGGCATCTGGATGACGTTGTGCAGCGTTGCGTCGGCGCCCTTCAGGAAGCGACCTATATTGCGGGCAGCCTGGCGGATGCGCTGCTCATTCTCGACGATCGCGATGCGGACGAAATCGTCGCCGTGCTCGCCAAAGCCGATGCCGGGCGCGACCGCGACCTCGGCCTTCTCGATGAGCAGCTTCGAGAACTCCAGCGAGCCGAGATGCCGAAACTTTTCGGGAATCGGCACCCAGGCGAACATCGAGGCGTTGGGTGCAGGAAATTCCCAGCCCGCCTTGCCAAAGCTCTCGACCAGCGCGTCGCGGCGCTTGCGGTAGGTCTCGCGCATCTCGCGAATGCAGTCGTCGGGGCCGTTCAGCGCGGCCGCAGCCGCGACCTGGATCGGCGTATAGGCGCCATAGTCGAGATAGGATTTTACGCGTGCCAGAGCGGCCAGAAGACGTTCGTTGCCGACCGCAAAGCCCATGCGCCAGCCGGCCATCGAAAAAGTCTTCGACATCGACGTGAACTCGACCGTGACGTCCATCGCGCCCGGCACCTGGAGCATCGAGGGCGGCGGGTCGTTCTCGTCGAAATACACCTCTGCATAGGCAAGGTCCGACAGCAGGATGAGCTCGTGCTTCTTCGCAAACGCGACGAGGTCGCGATAGAAATCGAGCGAGGCGGTGAAGGCGGTCGGATTAGCCGGATAGCAGGTGACCAGCGCGATCGGCTTGGGCACCGAATGGATCATCGCCCTCTCGAGCGCCGGGAAGAACGCCGGAGTCGGCTCGGCGGGGACGGAGCGGATGACGCCGCCCGCCATCAGGAAGCCGAAGGCGTGGATCGGGTAGCTCGGATTGGGCACGAGCACGACATCGCCGGGGCCGGTGATGGCCTGCGCCATATTGGCGAAGCCCTCCTTCGAGCCCAGGGTGGCGACAACCTGGGTATCGGGGTTGAGCTTCACGCCGAAACGGCGATCGTAATAATGCGCCTGAGCGCGGCGCAATCCGCCGATGCCTTTCGAGGCGGAGTAGCGGTCGGTGCGCGGCTTGCCAGCGGTCTCGACCAGCTTCTCGATCACATGACGCGGCGCCGGCAGATCCGGATTGCCCATGCCGAGGTCGACGATGTCGATGCCCTTGGCGCGCTCGGCTGCCTTGATCTTGTTGACCTGCTCGAAAACATAAGGCGGCAAGCGCTTGATGCGATGAAAATCGGCCATGTCGAACAAGTTCCCTACCGGACGGCCCCTGAAGCGACGCGTCCGATCGTTGCGTTGCCTGCCCTTACCACCGCATCTTCGGTCTTGGCATCCTTAAAAACGCAAGAATCGTTCGATGAGACAAATCAGCGACAGTTGCCTCAGTTGGTCGGCGAGGCCGGGGCGGGCTTGGGAGGCGGCGTCGTACCCAGCGTTCGCGCCTGAGCGCCGGCTGCATCATTGGCACTGCGCTTGGCCTCGAGCTGCGTCTCCAGCGCCTTGAACTCGTCGACCGTCTTGCGCTTGGCCGTGCGCGTGGCCACCGTGCCGACCGGAATGTACTGGGGATTGGCGGGCCGGGTCTCCTGGACGAACTTCTTCGATTCCTGCGCGGTGGTCGCCAAGCCGACGACTTCCGCGGCGGACTTGACCGAGCCGTTCCCGGCGCAACCGCCAAAGCCGAGCGCGACCGGAACGATCATCGCGAAAAAGGCTTTCTTCGCTGAAATTTGGATCGGCATGACGGATTCCGGCAGGTTGAAGATTTTCGGTTGTGGACCATATCGGCTACGTCCTTAATAGGACCAAAATGGGGTTTAGAGTCAGCCCCATAGAAAATGCGAGGGAGACGCGTCATGGGCCGGCCTGCGAACGACAAGCCGGACGATCGCGGCGCCTCCGGCGGAGCCTCGTCGGAGCCGCGCGCCCCCGACTTTGACCAGTTCGCGCAGAACATGGGCCGACTCGTCGAGGAGTACGGCAAGGTCACCGCGGCCTATCTGAAGCCGATCGAGCGCGGCGAGGCCAAGGGCGGCCAGGCCGACGAGGCGAGCGAGATGGTCAAGACGCTTGGCCGCGTCGCCGAGCGCTGGATCAGCGACCCCCGCAAGATCATCGAGGCGCAGGCCTCGATCACCGGTGACTTCTTCAGCCTGTGGAGCGAGATGCTCAAGCGCGCGAGCGGCGAGGAGGCAAAGCCGGTCGCAGAGCCCGACAAGCGTGATTCGCGCTTCAGCGACCCCGACTGGTCCGCCCATCCGGTCTTCGACTTCGTCAAGCAGGCCTATCTCATCGGCACGCGCTGGGCCGAGGACATGGTCGAGCGCGCCGACGATCTCGATCCCCACACACGCGAGAAGGCGCGCTTCTATGTGAAGCAGATTTCGGGCGCGCTCTCGCCTTCGAACTTCATCGCGACCAATCCGGAACTGCTGCGCGAGACCATCCAGCAGAATGGCGAGAACCTCGTGCGCGGCATGAAGATGCTCGCTGAGGACATCGAGGCCGGCAAGGGCGAGCTCAAGATCCGACAATCGGATGCCAGCGCTTTCGAGGTCGGCCGCAACATCGCCACCACGCCCGGCAAGGTGGTCTTCCGCAACGACATCATGGAGCTGATCCAGTACGCGCCGTCGACGCCGGACGTGCTCAAGCGCCCGCTGCTGATCGTGCCGCCCTGGATCAACAAGTTCTACATCCTCGATCTAAACCCCGAGAAGAGCTTCATCCGCTGGTGCGTCTCCCAGGGGCTCACGGTCTTCTGCATTTCCTGGGTCAATCCGGACGAGCGCCACGCCGCCAAGGATTTCGAGAGCTATATGCGCGAGGGCGTGTTTGCCGCGCTCGATGCGATCGAGCAGGCGACCGGCGAGAAGGCGGTCAGCGCCATCGGCTATTGTGTCGGGGGCACGCTGCTGGGCGTGACGCTGGCCTATATGGCCGCCGTCAGGGACAAGCGCATCGCGAGCGCCACCTTCTTCACGACGCAGGTCGATTTCTCGAAGGCTGGCGAATTGTCGGTGTTCGTAGACGAAGAACAGATCCGTTCGGTCGAGGACCAGATGGCGAAGGTCGGCTATCTCGACGGATCGCGCATGGCCGGCGCGTTCAACATGCTGCGCCCCAACGACCTGATCTGGTCATACGCGATCAACAACTACCTCAAGGGCAAGGCCCCGACACCGTTCGACCTGCTCTACTGGAATTCGGATTCGACCCGGATGCCGGCGGCGAACCACTCGTTCTACCTGCGCAACTGCTATCTCGAGAACAAGCTCTCGAAGGGCGAGATGCGCATCGGCGGCAAGACGCTCGACCTCGGCAAGGTCACCATGCCGATCTACAATCTCGCGACGCGCGAGGACCATATCGCCCCGGCGCAGTCGGTGTTCACGGGGTCGAAATGCTTTGGCGGCCCGGTCGACTACATCGTCGCCGGTTCCGGACACATCGCCGGCGTCGTCAATCCGCCAGCCAAGGTGAAGTACCAGTACTGGACCGGGGGCAAGCCGGAGGGCACGTACGAGGACTGGATCGCGCAGGCAAGCGAGCATCCCGGCTCCTGGTGGCCGCACTGGGTCTCATGGATCACGGCGCAGGCGCCCAAGCGCGTGCCGGCGCGCGAACCCGGCGCCGGCAAGCTCAAGCCGCTCGAGGACGCTCCCGGCAGCTATGTCAGGGTCAAGGCCTAAGAGTAGCCACCCTGCCCGGCGAGCCTAGATCCATGGCGGTGTGCGCTGCCGGAAGATCTCGCTTCGCCTCGCCGCAGGCGGAGCGCCGCTCGTAGATCTGGGGCCAGTCATTCCGGATCGCACTGCGGCCCACCAACAAAAAAGCCGGCCCGAAGGCCGGCTTTTTACGCGATGGGTTTGATCCGCTCAGTACTTGCGGACGACTGCCGCCGGGATCGCTTCCGCGGGGTTGTCCCAGCGATAGGTCAGGCCGGCCGAGACGATGTGGATGTAGGGCTTGGCTTCCGCGGAGTAGAACACGGCGCCCTGCTGCGGATGCGCGCCGGTGTAGTTCACCGAAGCCTTCTGCACGTTGATATAGGTGTAGCCGAGGTCGAGCTTGAGCTTGTCGGTGACCTGGTAGCTCGCGCCCGCGCTCAGCCAGAGGCGGTCATTGTCCGAGATGTAGATCGTGCGATTGCGATCATCGACAGCCGACAACTCGTAGCCGGCACCAGCGCGCAGCGTCAGCGCGTTGTTGTACTTGTACTCGACGCCGGCCGAGAAGAACCAGGCATCGTTGTACTGGAAGTTCAGGCTCGTCGCGGCCAGGCCATTGAGCTTGCTGACGATCGGGATGTTGCGGAAGCGGCTCCAGTTCGTCCACTCGACCTCGCCATGGACCTGCCACTGATCGTTGATCGTGTGCGAGACGCCGAGGACGACGGAATCGGGCAGGTTGAGGCTGGCCTTGACCGGGATGACCGCCAGCGGCGTCCGCAGCGTGCCGTCAAGCGTCTGGCGGATCGCCGAGCGATAGGCGAGACCGATGGTGGTGCCCTGCATGGGTGTCAGGGTCATACCGAAGCGATAGCCGAAATCGACGGTGTCGCCCTTGATGATCACCGGAGGCGCGGTCGGACCGACGCCGGCGGCCTGCTTGATGCTGGTGTTGAAGTACTGGACCTGAAGCGCGGCGCCGACCGAGAGCCAGTCATTGACCTTGTAGCCGATCGAAGGCGCGACGTTGATGGTCTGGACCTTGGCGGAGCGGCCATAGATCTGGGCCGCGTGAACCTGGTTCTCCGGCTTCGAGCGCAGGCCGTAAGGCGCGCCGGTGGAGAGGCCGATCCAGAACCGGTCGGTCAGCTGCCACGCGGAGTAGGATGCGGGGATCAGGGCGCCGTCGCCACCGAGATTGCCGGTGCCATTCTGGACTGGGCTTGCCGGGCCGATGGGTGAGCCCAGGCGAGTGACGGAGGTCGGCTCGTAGTCGCCGTTCGCGTAGAGATAGGTGTAGTTCCACTGGCTGTTGCGGCCCGGGAACATGGTGATCGTCGCGGGGTTCCAGGCCAGCGAGCCCAGGCCAATGCCACCCGACGCGGCGCCGGCATAGGCCATGCCGAGGCCCTCGGCGCTCTGGCCGCTGCGGATGGCGAAAGAACTCGCCGAAGCGGCGCTGGCCGCCAGGAGAGCGGCAACCGACACTGTGGCGGCAGAGGCGTAGCGAACCAGGCTCTTCATCGATCCCATCCCGGAGTTGTCATTCTTTCGGGCAAATCGGCCCGTTCGATGCCTGACCATGCCGCGACCCTTTTGTTGCCGCAATCCCGCCTTTCGTGACGGAAATCCCCCTTGAGCGGCCTCTTGTTGAAGTCGGCTTGTCGAAAAGCCTCCAAAATCGACCACTTTCGGACGGAATTCATAAAGCTCCCGCTCAAAAAGATCGTTTATATAAGAACTATCACGCGTTTTACCGCGAAGTGCCGAAACCGCGCAGCAGCGGCATATCGTCGGGACACCACCTGTTTGAGGAGCCGCGTTGCATTCGCGCAACAATACTGTTGACGTAAGACCAGCTTTCGCCAGCTGCACGGTCGCACATGTCGAGTATCGCCCCTCGAACCGGCGATGAATCAGGCGAGAAAAGTTTGGATCGCTTTGCCGCGTTCCGTTATCGAGGACGTGGCTCAGACCGCGCATCCGAGCCATGCGCCAAGATGGACTTGCCACATCGAGACCATCCGCACAGGATCGCGCCGCCTGAACAAAATCGATTAAAATGGGAGAAACGACGTGAAACTGGTTCGTTATGGTGCGTTCGGCCAAGAAAAGCCGGCCCTGCTGGATGCGAAGGGCGCGCTGCGCGACCTGTCAGGCAAGGTTTCGGACATCGCCGGCAAGGCCCTCACCTCCGCCTCGCTGGCCGCTCTCAAGGCCATCGACCCCGAATCCCTCCCGCTCGTGCAGGGCTCGCCGCGAATCGGCGCCTGCGTCGGCGACGTCCGCAACTTCATCGCGGTCGGGCTGAATTTCGCGGACCACGCTGCGGAGACGGGATCCCCGATCCCCGCCGAACCTATCCTGTTCAACAAGGCGCCGAACTGCATCGTCGGCCCCAATGACGACGTCATGATCCCCAAGACCTCCGTCAAGACCGACTGGGAAGTCGAACTGGCGATCGTGATCGGCGACGGCGGTTCCTACATCGAGGAGAAGGACGCCATGGCCGCGATCGCCGGCTTCTGCGTCTGCAACGACGTCTCCGAGCGCGCATTCCAGCAGGAGCGTGGTGGACAGTGGGCCAAGGGCAAGGGCTGCCCGACCTTCGGTCCGCTGGGCCCCTGGCTCGTCACCCCCGACGAGGTCGGCGATATCCAGAACCTCGGCATGTGGCTGGAAGTCGATGGCGAGCGCGTCCAGAACGGTTCGACCAAGACGATGATCTTCGGCGTGACCTATCTGGTGCACTACATCAGCCAGTTCATGCGCCTCGATCCGGGCGACGTCATCACCACCGGCACGCCTCCCGGCGTCGGCCTCGGCTTCAAGCCGCCGCGCTTCCTGAAGGGTGGCGAGGTCGTCACGCTCGGCATCGAAGGCCTGGGCACGCAGAAGCAGAACTTCGTGCCGTTCTCGGCGTAACAAAAAAGTGCTGCTACGGCCGCTTGACCCGGTCGTAGCAGCACCAAGAAATCCCTCGACGCGACCTGGATCCATACGCAACAGCGATCGCGCCAGAGGCAGGCGGCCTGAGTGTTGACCGCCGACAATGCCTTCAAACCACGCGCGCGCGCCGCCTGCGCCCCCCATTTGGGGGGTATCACGAACAAAATTCGCAGGCCGCGTCGAAGCCGTTAAATCGGTCTGCCAAATCTCAGGCGAAGCGCGCGGCACCCTGCAGCATGCCCACGAGATCGGACTGGCGTCGCGCGCCTGTCTTCGCGAGCACTCGCTTCAGGGTCGTGCGCGCCGTACCTTCTGTCACCCCCAGCCGCTGCGCCGCCTCTCGCGGTGCATGGCCGGCGGCAATCGTCGCTGCCAGCTTTGCTTCCGCCGGCGTGAGGTCGAACAACCCCTCGATGATGTCGGCTCCCGGGACACGGCGCGGCACCACCGGCGTCGCCACGAGGATCGCGGAGGCGAGAGCAAAGACGTCACGCGCCCTGCCCTTCACGGGTGACAGATGGACGATGATGGGCGGATGCCCCTCCCCGGCGGGGATGGCGATAGAGCGAACGGCTGCGTCGTAGCTGTCATGCGCGGCAGCCGTCATAGCCGCCTGCAGCATCCCGTCCGCAGCGGCATCGACGATCCCGAGCCGGTTCGGGCGGTCGCGGAAGACGCTCGGCATCAGGCCGACGAGGAGACTGTTCGCGCTGATGATCCGTCCACTCGCGCCGAGCACCGCGCCGGGCAGCCCCATGATCTCCAGCGCTTCCGAGGCCGCCCTCGCCCGCTCCAGCCCCAGGCGTCGACCGAGCAGGCCGGCGCGGGCGAAATGCGGCCGTAGACGATTGAGCGCAGCGATCGCCTCCGGCTCGACGGTACCGTCGGCGATATCGCGCTCGCAATGGACGACGATCACCTCGCCCGATGGCGAAGCGATCGTGGTCGCCACGCCCGAGCCGTAGCCGGAGGGGATGAGGATATCCTGATAGATCGGATCGGCAGCGATCTCCTCGGGAGAGAAGATGTCGGCATCGGTGATGAAGCCCGAATGACGGCTCGCCAGCAGCCGCTGGGCGCGGGAGTTCACCGAAATCGGATAGCGTTCGAGAAGGGCGTTGTAATCGTCGGCAAAGCCGGGCGTCGACGCGACCAGCCGCGCATCATCGTTCAGGATCGTAGCGAACAACGCCTCGCGGCACCGCGCGACCTCCCCGGTCGTGCGCAGCACCTCGGGCCAGCCCTCGGTCACGATCGCCGCTTCATAGATGCGGTCTATCAGAAGGCTTTCGGCATCGTCAGGCATCGACAGGGCAATATCCTCTCGACCAGCGCAACTATCAGCTCAGCTGATTTAATGCCGCGCTACCGAGAGGATACAAGCGAGGCTGCCAAAACGGCCCCCTCACGATCTCGTGACCGACGAGATCAGCCCTCCGCAAGCCCCAGCATCAGCCGGATGTTCTGGACCGCGGCTCCAGACGCTCCCTTGCCGAGGTTATCGAGACGCGCGACCAGCACCGCCTGCCCCAGCGCATCGTCGCCGAAAACACGCAGTTCGAGCTTGTTGGTATCGTTGAGCGCCTCGGGCTCGAGCTTGCCACCGGCAGCCGCTGCCGGCACGACGCCGACATAGGTCGAGCCGGCATAGCGCTCGCTCAGCGCCCTCTCGAGATCGGCGATCTTCGGCTTGCCGGGAAGCATGTCGAGATGCAGCGGAATCGAGACCAGCATGCCCTGCCGGAAATTGCCGACGGAGGGCACGAAGATCGGACGGCGGGCCAGCCGGCCATATTCCTGCAGTTCCGGCAGGTGCTTGTGCTTGAGGCCCAGCCCATAGAGCTCGAAGGCCGGAGCGCGCTGCGCCTCGTAATCCTCGATCATGCTCTTGCCGCCGCCCGAATAGCCGGAGACCGCGTTGACGGTGACGGGATGATCCTGGGCCAGCAGGCCGGCATCGACGAGAGGGCGCAGCAGCGCAATAGCGCCCGTGGGATAGCAGCCGGGATTGGCGACGCGGTTGGCGTTGGCGATCTTGTCGGCATGGCCCGGCGCGAGCTCGGCAAAGCCGTAGACCCAGCCGGGTGCAATCCGGTGCGCGGTCGCGGCATCGACGATCTTTGGCGCCGCGCTACCGAGTTCGTCGGCAAGCGCGACCGATTCCTTTGCCGCCTCGTCGGGCAGGCAGAGCACGACGAGATCGACACCAGCCATCATCTCCTTGCGCGCGGCAGGGTCCTTGCGCTTGTCGGCTGCTATGCTCTTGACCACGACCTCGGGAACAGCCGCGAGGCGGTCGCGGATGCCGAGGCCCGTCGTGCCGGCTTCGCCGTCGATGAAGATGGACTTGAGGTTCTGGCTCATCAGGGTCTCCGGTCGGCAGAAAACGAGATGCTTGGTTGGCTCAGGGCATAAAAAAACCGCGCTCTGGGCGCGGTCGCGAACGGTCGGACATCAGCCGAGCGTTATCGCGGTCGCGCGAGGGCGGCCGGAGCAGGGCGACGTCGTGACAGGTTCGTTGTCATGACACGTATATGTGGCCGGATGCCTGGGGTGTCAATCGCCCTGGCGTCACCGTGGGTTCAGTCTGTCGGCTGGCTCGTAGCGATCCTCGAGCCGATTGGCATGCCTGTGCAGGAGCCTCCAGCCACCATCCTCGAAGCGGAAGACATGCGTGACGCGATTGGTCCAGCGAACGGGTTCGGCAGCCTGATCCATCCTGACCTCGAAACTCTCGACATCGGTCACCAATGCGAGATCCGAGCCGATCACTGTGGTCAGGTTCTGGTGGGTGACAGTCCCGCCCCGGAACTGCTGCGCGGCCCAGTCCCAGCGCCGCGATACAGCGTCCCAGCCCTTCTCATAGCCGCCCCAGCCGTAGAAGCTCGTCGCGTCGTCGCCATGGGAGTAAAGAGCCTTGATCGCCGAGACGTCGCCATTGGCAACCGCAGTCAGCGCTGCGCGGAGCTGCGCCAGCGCTGCAGGAAAGAGCGCATGTGGTGTCGCACCTGCCATCGTCATCACGACCTCCCGCGGTTCCCGCCACGAAATCCTGAATCCGATGAGAGACTTGCGGACGGCTTTTCGCAAGCCGATTCCGCAAGCTCAGATGTCGATTCAACCCGCCTTTTTCAGTGCGAGCGCCTGGATGTAGTGCTGCGCCACGGCTGCGCCTGCGATCGCGGTCGCGTCCGCGTGGTCGTAGGGCGGCGACACCTCGACGATGTCCATGCCGCGGAAATCGAGTTCGCGGATCGCCCAGACCATGCGCAACGCGGCCTCCGTGGTGAAGCCGCCCGCGACCGGCGTGCCCGTGCCCGGCGCCGAGGCCGGATCGAGCGCGTCGATGTCGAAGGTGAGGTAGGCCGGGCCCTTCCCGACTCGCTGCCGTATCCGCTCGGCGACGGCGTCGACGCCCATTGCATGGGCGGCATAGCCGTCGATGACCGTGATGCCGCAATCGCGCGGGGCTACTGTGCGGATCCCGATCTGGATCGAGCGCTCGACGTCGATGAGGCCCTCGCGCACGGCCTCGAGCACGAAGGTGCCATGGCTGATCGCGCCGACGCCGTCGTCCCAGGTATCCTGATGAGCGTCGAACTGGACGAGCGCGAGCTTCCCATGGCGGGCTACATGGGCGCGCAGCAGCGGCAGCGTGATGAAGTGGTCGCCGCCCAGCGTCACGAGATGGGCTCCGGTGGCGATGATCCCTGCAGCGCCGGTCTCGATCGCCTTCGCGCAGCCCTGCAGATCGCTGCGTGGCAGCATGCAGTCGCCATAGTCGACGGCACTGAGAATCTCGAACGGGTCGACGCGCGAGGGATACTGGGCATCCCCGTCAAAGATAGCACTGACGCGGCGCATGGCCTGGGGGCCAAAGCGCGTGCCCGGACGGTTGGATACCGCGAGATCGAAGGGAACGCCCCAGATCACGAGATCGCAGCCCGCCACGTCCTTGCTGTAGCGACGCCGCATGAAGGACAGCGCGCCGGCATAGGTCGGGTCATGCGCGGGGCCGCGCCTGTCGCCGGTGAAGGCGTGGTCGATCGTCGGGGTGTCGGCGGGTTCGGTCATATCGATCAGTCCAAAGAAGTCAGCGGCCCGGGCGTGTGAGCCAGACATAGAGGCACCAGGGCAGGATCAGCGCGAGGGCAGAGAGGACAAGCCGCAGCGTCGTCCATACGACGGGATGCTGGAGCGCGCGCCCGTCGAGTTCCGGCACGCCATGGATCAGGCCAAGCGCGATCGCCGGCGCCAGGAAGATCACCAGCGCGTTGCCGATGCGACGCCCGGTGCCTAGCCCGGTTTGCGACAATGCAAGCAGGGACGGCACGGCGATCATGCCGAAGGCGATGAGAACGAGCAGGACGCGCATGGAGACCCGTGGCGGTGGAGGTGTGCTAGGGATTTAGCACGCCTCGCGTCAGGCTCCAGCCGTGATCGAGCAGCTCGACAGCCGATTCTGTCGTTTCGCGGACCCCTTAGCGCCCGCCTCCTACCCGCAGGATCGAGCCCACCACATAGGAGGCTGCATCGGAGAGGGCGAACAGCACCATCTCCGCGATTTCCTCCGGCTGGGCCGCGCGTCGCAGCGGGATCGACGGCGCGATCCGGGCGACACGGCCGGGCTCGCCCGATGACACGGCATGGATGTCTGTCTCGGTCATGCCCGGCGCGACCGCATTGACCCGGATCCCTTGCGGGGCGAGCTCGCGCGCCAGGCCGATGGTGAAGGAATCGATCGCGCCTTTCGAGGCGGCATACCAGACGAACTCGTCGGGCGCACCGAGGCCAGCCGCGATGGACGAGATGTTGACGATCGTCCGGTTGGGCGCCTCGGCGTTGGCGAGCAAGGCCTGGGCGGCCTCGCGTGCCACCAGGATCGCGCCAGTCACGTTGACGTCGATGCAGGTGCGGATCACCTGCGGATCAGCGTCCGCGAGCCGGCTCGACGGCCCCGTGATCCCGGCATTGTTGACCACATGCGTCAGCGGCCCGAGTTCGGCCTTTGCCTGCGCGAAGACGCGGGCGATGTCGGCGTCGACAGCCATGTCGCCCTTGAGCGCGACGGCCCTGGCGCCGGCGTCCCGGCAGGCTTTCACAACCGTCTCCGCGGCTTCCACATGGCTTTGGTAGTTCACCGCGACGTCGTAGCCGCGCTGCGCGGCCATGATGCAGATCGCGGCGCCGATGCCGCGGCTGCCGCCGGTGACGAGAAGGACGGGGCGAGTGGCGGTCATGCGGCTGTCTCCTGTGCCTGGACAACCACACAATACGAAAAGGGCGGCTCTTGCGAGCCGCCCTGATGCATAGCCAGAAAGCGTGAGACGATCAGCGCTTCGAGAACTAGTATCTATAAAAGCCGTTGTGTTACAGGAGTTTAGATACCATAATTTCTTGAGTTAATTTTTTGTCAAATCGTATTTTGACGTTGGCATCTAATATGCCATCGACGGCGCGTCGAAATGTCTGCCGGCCGCACGACGCGGCGTTCCTCATACCCCCGCCGTTCCCGGTAGCGCGGGCCGTTGTGGTCGGGGCGTTCCATGCGTGTTTCCAGGCGGACTTGAGACTGTGCGGGAGCCGTAATGAGCGCGGTTGCTGCAACCCCCGCAGCCAGAAAGAGCGTCTTAATCATAGTGAATCTCTCCGGTTTTCATATGGATTGAGCCCGCGCTGAGAGCTGGTTCGGGAAATCTGGACATCGGGCTTAGGTGGATTTTCGGCCTGAACGCGGCATGATCGCCGTGAACAGGAGCAGATATGACGAGACGCGTGCGCCGGAACCACATCCAAGCTTTCAAGGCGAAGGTCGCGCTGGCGGCGATAAGGGCGAGAAGACGCTGGCCGAGTTGGCGGAGCAGTTCGACGTCCACCCCCATCACGCAATGGCGCAGCCAGCTTCTTGACGGGGCTGCCGGCGTCTTTGGGTCTGAGGCGAAGTCGGAAGCCACCGCGCCCGCGATCGATGTGAAGACGCCGCATGCGAAGATTGGGGAGCTAAAACCCGCTCAGAAGTAGGTCGTACCGCCCAGGCAGGGCCATTTTGATAGCCCTCCTTACGAGGGCGAAGACCGCGACGCAGCGGACCGCCACGGGCAGGAAGCTCCGAATTGACGCTCAGGTATCAAGGCGGCCTTGACGCGCCCGGCCGCTCGCTGGATGGCTCTCGGGCTTCGAAGACGAACGCGACGCTGAGAAGGACCGGCTAAAGACATGCCCCAGGACGTTCATCGGAACAGGAGCGTGCCTGCCACGACGCGATCCACTCTGAGGGTTTGATCCGTGGACCAGGAAGCGCCAGCCGCCGCAATCGCCAAAGGTTATGATCGTGTCCGTTTTTGAAGCCGTTGTCCTGATCAACGCGGGCCTCCTCGCAGGCGGCGTGAACGCAATCGCGGGCGGTGGGACGTTTTTCACCTTTGCCGCCTTGATGGCTGTCGGCGTCCCCCCGATCGCGGCAAATGCCACAAGCGCCGTGTCCGTGATGCCGGGCTCGATCGCCTCGACACTCGCCTATCGCCGCGAGATTTACCAATTGGGGCGCAGGCTGGTGCCTCTCTATCTGGTCTCGGCTGCTGGCGGATTGGCGGGCGGCTGGCTCCTGCTCAACACAGACAACACGACGTTTCGCGGGCTGGTGCCGTGGCTTCTGCTTTTTGCGACGGCGCTCTTTGCGGTATCGCCCAAAATCTTGCCACTGATGAATTCGTTGAAAAAGGACAAGGCTAGAAGCGCGTCAGCCACCACGACATCGTTTGGTGCGGTTGCCCTGCAAGGATTAGTAGCAATCTACGGCGGCTATTTTGGCGCAGGAATGGGCATCATGATGCTCGCGTCGCTGTCCCTAATATTTGGTGATCGGTTCCACGAGGCCAATGCGGCTAAGAACATTCTGTCCGTATTCATGCAGGGGTTCGCTGTTGTTCTGTTTTTATTTTCCGGCCTCGTCCATTGGCCAGCGGCAGTCCTCATAACGGTTTCAAGCATCATTGGCGGTCATTTCGGTGTTGTGGTCGCGAAGCGTGTTCCTGTCCGCGTCATCCGGCGGTCGGTGATCATTGTGGGGGCGGCCCTGACCACATGGTATTTCGTCAATTCTTGATGCCTCGGCCGAGTAGCGGGCACCTAATTCGCCGCTAGGCCTGCGGGCGGGGCCGCAGCCTCTAAATTGCAAACCAGTTTTCTAACGGTGGATTGTTCGTTGCAGTCCACGCTTGGCTCATGAGCAATTACCGACAATGCCGAAGGTATCTGCTCAATGCGTTTCTCTCCCTGGATAAAGGGATGCCAGAGGGAGAGCGGCTGCGCCACGCCATCGAACACGTGCTGGACGCGGTAACGCCTGCTAAAAGAGACGCTCCTTTTTCCTCCCCCATCGATGTGCTTCCACCGTCGGATTTATGGGAGGCGATCCGCGCCGCTGGGCTCAGATCGTAGAGGCAGCAGCACTACGAGAACGCCAAGAAAGGAACCTGTGACAGCTTAATCCGCTTACCTCCATGGCAGTTCGTCAATCTGGAGGCCGGTGTGAGCGCTTCATTGCCTTACTGGAGCCCGCCGAAACCGCGTAGCAGCGCGATTGATGAATTTCGCCTGATGATGTTTCTCCTTCAGGAGTTTGATGGGAGGCGTCGCGGCCACCGGGAGGGCGACAAAACCGACCGCTTGACGCTCTGCCTGCATGCTTATCAGACAGCGCTCTGGCGGGGTTCGCAGAGGCGCTTCCCCTTCATACGGGCGGCGTGAAACAGCGTGCAGAAAGACGCCATCCAGTAAAACGCGGCCGGTGCAGTCCGTTCAATGCCGCACCTCTGCCGCGCCGGTCATTTTCACGTCGAAGGACAGCATCTGGTCAAAGAGCGGCGTTTTGCGGATCCCCCCGCTGACCCACGGTCCTGCTCCCGGCATTCGAGCAGCCCAAGCCATGAGAGAGGCTCGAATTGTTCGAGACAACGGTTTGGCGCCGCATCGCGGAAGGGCTCGTCGGCGGCGAAGGCTTCGCGGTCGATGCCAGCCTGATCAAGGCCAAAGCCAACGTCCGAGCCCGTCGAATGGGACGATCTCGCTCGGACACGGCGTTCGGTGCGCGAGTATCTCGACATGCTCGACGAGGCCGCCTGGGGCGCAGCCAGCGAGAAGACGCCGAAGTTCGTCTCGCGCTCCGATCCGGCACAATGGGCGGGAGCTCAGAAGGGCCATGCTTTCTTCGCCTATGCCACTAACTATCTGATCGAACGTCAACTATGCGATGGACCCAACTTATCGATGGCAGGAATCCGGGGAGCATGTCACGCTCTCCCGCCCCACCAAGCACATACCTTTTTTAATAGGTAAATTTTGGACTGGACAGATAAGCCTCGATTTCGAGCGGATGATAAGAGCAGCTTTTTGCTACGTGAGCCATCCATCAGCCTTCAGGAATGACGAGAGTGTGTCCTGGGCTGACACCAGCATTTGATTTGTGTCTTCCTTCGCAGCATAGCCAAGCATCTGACCGAAAACTGCTCCGCGAGCCTTTATCGCTGCTGAAGCGCCGTTGATGCCAACGCCCGTGTACAGCCCCTCAAAATAGTCGATCTGCGAGGAAAAGTGGGAGACTTGCATGGCGTTTGCTGTTCTGCCGAATATCATCTGGTAGGTATCAGAAGCGAAAGCTGCATCCGTTTTTCCCGAGGAGCTTGCAACGCTTGGGGCCAAGTCTGCGAGAGCTAAGCCCATCGCTTCGAAGCCTCCTAGTCGAGGATCGCTTGTGGCTTGATACCCAACCGAGTTGACCTGCTCACTAACAAACTTCGCTAGATTGTCGAGCGCTGCTTTGTCAGGCGCTCTGCCGAGCATAGAGCTGTACGCCATGATCGCTGGTATCGTGCTATCTTTCGCAGGCCCATTCAGAAGCTCGGTGACGTAAGCTGCAGTCGTTTTTCCGCTCGTCGATGCGCTCTCTGATGTGGCATAGGGTGCTGGAGTGGCTACCAGCGTGCGATAGGCAGCTTCGAACTGCTGGAATTTCTGGTTCGAAGCAAAAAACTTATTCGCCGTATTGATTACGCCGTCAGCAAAGTGAATGTATTCTACATTTTCAAATTCTTGAACCACTCCAGTATCTTGATAATAACTCCAGCTTGCATTCGAATTCAAATTTCTGGCGCCCAGAGTTGCCCCGCTATAAACGATGTCGACACCGTCTCCAGCTTTGACCACAATCGCTGCTGATCCGACGTAGACGATATCGTTGCCCATCGATGAGTTGATAATCTTCTCTGTCGTTCCAGCTGTGATCACATCATCGACGGATGTCCCTCTGAGAAAGGGCATTCCAGCTGATTTGATACTCATCGCCTCTTTGGCAGCGTCATATGACCAGTTGGTCCCTTTTGCCGTCCCGTACAGATACTGAGCCGCGGGTACGTCAAGCGTTCCTAGCGCCTGAAGTCGGTATTGGTAGCTCATCACCGTTGATCCCGGAGGATCAGGCTGAAGCACCAAAGGGTTGGGGTAATTTGCCTCATGGGGATGCTTTAGCCCAATGGCATGACCAATCTCATGGAGCGCAACGAAAAAGAAGTCGGTTTGGAATTCGGATCGAGCTCGATATCCGTTATCAAAGACGATATCCCCGGCACTTCTGTGTTCGGATGCGTAGGGCCTGATTTTGCCCTCAGCGTCCTGGAGATAGGAGACGAATGGTTGACCACCACGGCCAGCCGCCGCCACATCCCCGCTATCTGCCATATTGATGAACGAGAACACCATATCTCCAACGTGCTTGGAGACCTCGATGAACGTTATGCCGCTGACTTTAGACCATTCGCCTAGAGCACGTCGAACTTCCTGCTTTTCCCACTCGGTATGGGGCTGGAAATTGGTCATCCAACCCGGCTGCTCAGCCTCGGCATAGTATGCTGGAGTGGATGCAAACGAATACGTCAGAACGATAGGTTGCCCTGTCATCGAAGGCCCATTCCATGCAATACCGGAAGGTAATGCGCGATAATCTGACGTCGTTCCCATCGAATTTCCCTCCAACACGAGTAAACCATGCCATGCGATCAACGTCCAGCCGTGTTTATGGGTCGCGGAAACGCTGCGCCGATCAATTATTCTATGTAGACTTTATAAGTATCATTGAACACCGGTCTAACCTCCCCTACTCCTGCGATAATAAGCGGACATAGAAATTTTCCGTTGTACTCGGCACCATAAGTTGCACGAAATCAGCTGATCCGCTCAGCGGATGTCGGCCTGGCGTCCGACCGAAAGCTTCATGGGGATATTTTTGAAATTCTCGACTTTGGCCAGGATGTTTATGACAGGCATTTAAACCGAGACGACGTCTTGAGCTTCGGAAATTGGGCGGCAGCCAATCTTTTCGAAACCTCGCAAACTTTTCCATAATGTTCATCGCGGTAGCGAATCGCCTTCGCTAAATTTTCTTTTGTAATGACCCATTTGTAAGAACACATCGATTCGGTTGTGACTGAAACCCCGAATAGTAGTGCCTGATTGCCGATATATTTTTCCACGAAACGCTCGTCACCCAGGATAACGTCGAACGTCCCGGTCAAATGAGCTTGCTTTGTGATATAAGACGAAACCCAGCTGACATCTTCTTTAGTTCCCCGGAGAGGTTCGATATTGAACAATTTATTGTCTCCGATCATATTCCATGTCTCAAGCCATTCCATTTTTATTGAACCTATATTTTCATTCAGCCATTCGACCTGCTGGGGGTTGAGCGATAAAGCAATGTGCATGTGGGGAAACGTCACATTGGAAAGCTTGTTATAATGCTCCATGAAGCCGAAGCACATCGAATTGTCGCTTTTCCAATTTTTATATTTTCCTCCACAAGACAGGATTCTTTTTAAAAGCAATGCGGTCCTGTGATATAATTTGGCACAATTATGATGTCTATCATAAATTTTCTTTTCAGGCCCATAGGGATCAGGGCTGTTGAGAGTCAGAAGATAATCGATTTTGCACTTATTTAATAAATCCGACCAGATAGGTCTTTCGTCGATATATTTTACTATCAATCCTCTGAAATTATTATTTGATTTCTTTGATTTTTTTGAATTTAATTTTCGTTCATATTTTTTGGAAATAATTTGACCGAGTGTTTTTCTTAAGTTAATGTCAGATGACAGCACCGGCGCATTACCTTCGTATGCACGAATCATATCGCGCATCAACGCGTCAGCTTTCTTTCGTCCCATTTCTTTTAGTTTATTTCCTTTTCCCAAAATTTATTTTCATTTATCTCTGAATTGGATTATTGAACATTTTCATGATATAGACATAGCTACGCACTCGGTTCCAGAAGCATCAATTTCGATTGTTCGAAAACGTGTTTTTTCTTCTGAACCGTTGATGACCGAGCCACTATCTGGCGCCGCAATACAGGCCATATGTGGAGCGCTATCCTCAGCTTCTTGCTGTTCACACCGCTGAGGACGCTCATCGAGCTTCTCATAATAAAATTAACGTATATAATACGACGCTTCACTTAGCGTGTCAATACATTTTAGGAACTGTAATTATTTATCTGAATAATACTCTAAAAATCGGATATATTCAAACTTTTTCTGAAGTTTTACTTCAAAAATTGGTTAGTCATCTCGGCCTAACGGTTCGGCGGCTGAAGCAGGCCCGCACTCGAAATGGCGACGAAATTCTCGATTGCCGTCAATGCCGATACCAAAATCTGATGTGCGGCATGGCATTCCGCCATGGAGACCGAAACCTTAGCCTAACCCGGACGGAATTCGTAAATTTTTTCATCCCCCGATTTCACAACCAGCTTTATCAAGCTCGTTTTCCTCTCTGCCATCTAGCTCTATGACCAGTATAGTATCATGGTATCTGCTTTTTTACAATACCTATTCTTGTGTTATGTCGAATATTACTCTTGCGACAATTTTTTTGGGATGCGTATGCCTCACGTACCTGATCCCTAGCTGTTTGGCCGCACGGAGTTGGATGTCTTTGAGAGTGTATGGATCTCACGCCGATCCGGCCGATTAAGGTTAGCGAAACCATATCCCCCCTATCGACGTTTGAATCGGAGCCAGAATGCGCATTTTGCTCGTTGAGGATGCCCCCGCGGTTTTAGGATCGATATCACTGCTGTACAACGGCTTTGACCTGACGACCGCCGAACTTGGTTCAGACGGCCTTGATCAAGCGTAGAATGCCACATTTGATCTGAAAGTTTTGTACATTGGCTTGCCTGACATGAACGGCATTGAGGTCCTAAAAGCGCTTCGACAATCGGCGACTAACACTCAGGTCATGGTCCTATCGGGCTATGATGGCATCGAACATTTAGTCCGGGCCCTCGGTTCCGGTGCAGATGAGTATCTGACCAAGTCTTTTCCACCTGGACGAGTTCACAGCCCGCTTAAGAGCGATTTTTCAGCGCGAGGGAAATCGATTGGGCGAATTTTGCTTCACTTTGGCAACCTTGTAATCGATCTTCTGGCCACCGGCGGCGTCTTGGAATTCAATCCGGCAACGGCCGTGCGGGGACCGTGGCATTCGATGAAGAAGGGGAAGACCCCGGTTCTGGCACCGGACGAGGCGCGGCAGCTGCTCGACAACCTTCAGGATGTCGTCGATATAGGAGCCGGCATAGAAAAAGTACCCGATATCGAGCTTCTTCAGGTGCTCATAGCCGTTGAGCTGCTCGTAGTAGGTGTAGGTGTCAGTATCGAACTTCTCCTCGTCCGCCGGCGAAAGAACCGCCTCGGCATCCCCCCGGAAATAGGACCCGGTCATAGCGACGAGGTGCGCGCGGTTGCGCGCCATGAAGGCGGCCAGGTGCAGGCCGAGCTTGTTGTCGGGATTGGACGAAACGTGGTGGAACTCGTCTACGGCGATGAGACAGTCGTCGAACGCTTCCGCTCCGAACTTGTCGATCGCGAACCGGAAGGTGGCGTGGGTGCAGACCAACGCCGAGTCGGTGCCGTCCAGGAAGGCCTTCACCGAGTTGACCTTGCCGGCGCCGTCCTCGCCAGGTGCGTTGCAAAGATTCCATTTCGGCACGACGGTCCAGTCGGCCCAAAACCCGTGCTTGCTGAGCGGCTCGTCGGCGAAGCTGGACCCGATGGATTTCTCGGGCACAACGATGATCGCCTTTTTCAGCCCCTGATTGTGCAGCTTGTCGAGCGCTATGAACATCAGGGCTCGGCTTTTGCCTGATGCGGGCGGCGATTTGATCAGCAGGCACTGCTCTCCGCGCTTCTGGTAGGCGCGTTCCTGCATGGGCCGCATGCCCATCTCGTTGGCCTTGGTCGAGCTACCCGACTGCGAATAGCTGACGGAAACGGTCGGAATTGGTCCTTTTGGCGATGTCATGCGTGCCCCCCGGCTTTAGATTTTTGGTTTTGGCGCCCTGGGCAGCCGTCATCTTGGTGTACATCTCAAAGAGCTTTTCCAGCCGTTCGGTATCGTTCTTGAACCGCCGGCCGATATAGATCCGCTCGAGGACCTCATCGTTGCGTTCGTGTGCAGCCCGCAGATCTTCCGGCATGGCTTCGGCTTGCTGATTGGCTTACCTACGATGTGCTTGCTCTGCGCGTCGGCGATCCCTACGCGGAACTTGTTGGTCGAGCTGGTGGGAGCCCGGCTCATTGCCCCGTTCACTCCTCAACGTGCCGACTGTTGAGGTCCGCGTCGAACTAGGGCCGCGTAGCGAGGCTCTCTGATTGCTCACGCACAGGGGGATCCAAGCGCATTTGTCCAATGGTCCGCAAGCCAGTGCATAGGCACAGGGTGGCGTGACCACCTCCGGAATCCGGACTTCGATCCATATTCGTCCGGATCAACCCGCGGTCACTGTTGGGGTACTCCTTGGGGTAAAGGTTCAAGGCGCCAAAATCATAAGGATATCAGCGGCTTAAGTCAGGGAAATGGCGCACCATTCAGGATAGAACTGCGAACACTTATCTTATTGAAATACCGTTATAATTTCTAAAGTCCACATGAAGGCCCCACCACGATTCAGCTTGCATCCGGACTTGGCGGCCCCCTTCCAGACGCTGGCAACGTCTGCTTTCCGGCAGTTCGGTTGGGGATGCGGCACATGGCCCAGGCTGGCCGCAGGTCTAACTTTTTCCCAGCAGCTTCGGCTGTAACACCTGTTCCGGCTCGGCAGGGTAAGGCAGTATCGCCGCCAATCACAGTCAGCCCTGAGCGGCCCCGCCGATCGTGTGGTCACCGCCGACATTGTCCCTCCGGCCGTTTCACCCGCACCGCCCCCGTCGGAAAAGACTGACAAGGGCGCAACGGCCTCGGCGCAGCCTGTTTCACCACAGCAAGGTCCCCTCACTCCCAAAGCTCAGGAATTGCGGCAGGTGTTTGACATTGTCGGGCTACGCCTCGGCATGACATCCTTCGGATCTGGTGCGCATTCAGGCTTCAGCCGCATCGCAGCGAGAGATTCAAGCTGTCGAGCGATCCGCTGTTCGTCGCCAAGGTGCGCGACATCGTCGGCCTTTATCTGGCCCCGCCGGTGCCCTGGTGCTGGGCGTCGATGAGAAGAGCCAGATCCTGTTCGCGACGCTCGATGTCGCGACCGGCTCGGTGATCGGGCACTGCTTCCCGAGGCATCGGGCCATTGAGTTCCGCAAGTTCCTCGACCAGATCAAAGCGGCCGTGCCCAAAGACCGCGACATTCATCTCGTCATGGACAACTACGATACGCACAAGACCGGGCTCATCCGCGACTAGCGCGTTAAGCGGCCGCACTGGCACGTGCGCTTCACGCTCCCCAGCGCATCCGGGATAAACTAGGTCGAGACTTCTTCGCCCTGCTCACCGAACAGCAGATCCAGCGCGGCGTTCACCGCTCAACCGCCAAGATGGAAACGGCCATCACCGACTTCATCGCAATCCAGAACCGCAACCAAAGCCGTTCCGATGGACAAAATCCGCCGACAACATTCTCGCAGCCGTCAACGGATCCTGCCTCAGAACAAACAAAATCAAAACCACTTCGGAATCAGGACGCTAGGTTATTCCGCCGCTAGTCGCGCGCCGCCTTCCGGGGAGATCTGTGCCTGTTCGAGCGCCGCCGCCAGCCGCCTGAGTTCGGCGTCGCTCAGCTTGCAGAGAGGCGGCCGGACCACCGCCTTGTCGAGCCGGCCGAGCATGACCAGGCATTCCTTCATGCGGTTGTGCATGTCGAGGAAAGGGGCGGAATAGAATGCCTGCGCCAGAGGCCGGATTCGATCGTTGATCTGCTGGGCGCGCGCCAGATCCTTGGCCTGGACGGCCTCGAAGAGCTCCACCTGAAGATCGGGAATGACGCTGCCTGCGCCCGAGAGCAGGCCCTGCGCGCCCATCACCAGCGAACCCATTAACCAGGCGCTGTGCGTTGTCAGCACCGTCACCGGGCGGCTCAGCGACTGGAAGTCGCGCGTATGCCGCTCATGCAGCTGCGGATCGCCCGCCCAGTCCTTGATGGCTTTGATTGAAGGCACCTCCTCGAACAGGCGCAGCAGGGTCTCGTAGGGGTAACCGAGGCCGGTCGACAGCGGATACTGGAACAGAATCAGCGGCAGGTCGGTTGCATCGGCAATGTGCTTGTAATGCGCAAGCGCCATCTCCGGACGGAGCTGGCCGCCCATGCTCATGCTCTCGGGCGGGAACACCAGCAGGCAGGAGGCGCCGGCCTTGTCGGCCATCTTCGCGATGCGCGCGGCCTCGAGAGAACTCGCCGTGTAGACGCCGTTGATCAGCGGGATCTTGTCGCCGACCTCCTCCAGCGAGATGTCAAGCAGCCGCTGCTGCTCCTCGAAGCTGCAGGCATGTACTTCGGAGGCATGCCCATTGACGGTGATGGCCGACAGACCACGCGTGCCCGCAACATGGGCGAGATGGCGCCGGCTCTCCCGCTCATTGATGGAAAGATCGTCATTGAAGGCCAGTAATGTGGCCGGGATCACGCCGGCAGGTTGATAATTCGCGAAACGGGCCATGGAGACCTCCTCGAGTTGGGGAAAGGCGGAGAAAACGTCAGGCGGCAGACGCCGCCGGCACTGCGGCTGAGCGAGCCTTGCGCGCAACGCGCATGGCCGCGTCGAGCGCAAGGAGGTAGGTGTCGATGCCGAAGCCCATGACGACGCCGACGGATGCGCTGGCCACCACCGAATGAATGTCGCGCTGATAGTGATTGGTCATGTGCAGTTCCACGACCGGGATGCCGACCGCCTTGATGCAGTCGCGCAGCGCGTAGCCCGAATAGGAGAAGCCGCCGGGATTCAGGACGATCGCATCGAGGTCCTTGGCGCGGGCATGCGCATAGATCAGGTCGATCGCCGCCCCTTCCTGGTTCGAATAGGCGATCTCGAGCTCGACCTGGCGCTCCCGGGCATAGCTGTGCATCAGCGCATCGAGTTCGGCGGCCGTGGTGCTGCCGTAGAGATGCGGCTCGCGGAATCCCAGCCATTCCATGTTGGCTCCCTGGAGGAGCAGTATCTTCGTCATTTTGCCGTCCTGTCAGCGATGGGTGAAGTGCGGTTGTTCCTTGGCGAAGAAGGCTCGCACGCCCTCGCGGCAATCATCGGTGACGAAAGCCTCGCCGATCAGTTCGAGCATGTCGGCGATCGCCTTGTCCTCATTCGTATCGAAGGACATGTCGACCGCACGCTTGCAGTATTCGAGCGCCTTGCCCGGCCCCTTGGCCAGGCGGCCCGCCATCTCGCGCGCCGTGGCGAGGGACTGACCGTGCGGCACCACGCGGTTGACCAGACCCCAGCCGAGCGCCGTCGCGGCATCGATCGGCTCCCCGAAATACATCATGTCCTTGGCGCGACCTTCCCCGACCCGCCGGGTCACGCGCACGCTGCCGCCACTGCCCGGGAAGACGCCGATCTTGATCTCGGGCAGGCAAAGCCGCGCGCCCTCCTCCACGACCAGCAGGTCGCAACAGACGGCCAGTTCCAGCCCGCCGCCATAGGCCAGGCCCGAGATTGCGGCGATGGTCGGCTTCGGGAAATCGTCGACCTTGCTGTAGGTCTCGTTCTCCTTGCGCAGCTTGCGCTCGAGGACCTCGCCTGGGCTCATCATGGACGGGAACTCGCTGAGGTCCGAGCCCGCGCAAAAGGCCCGGTCGCCCGCACCGGTGAGGATCAGTACCCTGACCTGGGGATCCGCCGCGAGTCGATCCAGGGTCTCGCCGAGCATATCCGTCATCGCGAGTGTCACGATGTTCAGCGGTGCGTTGTTGAGGGTCACGGTGGCGACGCCGCCCTCGATGCTGCAGAGTACGGGCTGTTGGCTCATCATGTCTCCTGATTGGTTTTGGCGGAGCGCCGGCCCCTGCCGGCGGCGGGACGAGCACGGAAATCTGCGGCGAGCCCCATGGGTTCCGGGCGGAACAGCCTTGCATCCATCGCAACGAGATCGGGGGAGACCTCGACGGGAAAGGCGATGCGCGCGAGAATGTCGCGCTCGACGGAGACTCCAGGCGCCGTCTCCGTAAGCAACAACCCCGAAGGCGTGAGGCGGAAGACGGCACGGTCCGTGATGAACAGAACCCCCTGGCCGCGCGCGCTGGCGAAGCTACCGTTGAAGGTGATCTGCTGTACCTGCTCCAGCCACTTCGACACCGAGCCATCACGTTCCAAGATCACGCCGTCGCTGCCATTGGGACGGATCGAAAGGCCGGAGGTGGTCAGCGTTCCCGAGAAAATCACCTTGTGAGCGCCCTGGCTGATATTGATGAAGCCGCCCGGCCCATTCACGCTCTTGCCGTAGCGGCTCACATTGACGTTTCCGGCTCGGTCGACCTCGGCGAAGGACAAGAAGGCAATGTCGAGCCCGCCGCCGTCGTAGAAGTCGAACTGGTCGGGCTGAGCCGCCATCATGTCGAAATTGATGCCGGATCCCGCGTTCTTCCCCGCCGAAGGCACGCCGCCTATGATGCCCTGTTCGACCGTCAGCGTGAGTTCGCGATAGAAGCCTTCCTCGGCGGCGACAGCCGAGATGCCGTTAGACACGCCGAACCCGAGATTGACCACGTCTCCCGGCCTGAGCTCCATCGCGCCGCGACGGGCGATCACCTTGCGAATGTCGAAGGGCAAGGTCGCGATGGCGCTGTCGGGAACACGCAGATGGCCCGCGAAGGCGGGATCATAATGCGTCTGGTAGCTCTGGCGCTGATTCGCCTCGACCACGACATAGTCGACCAGCGCTGCCGGCACCTTGACGTCGCGACCGCTCAAGGCGCCTGCGGCCGCGATACGCTGGACCTGGACGATCACGATGCCGCCTCGCAGCTTCGCCGCCGCCGCCAGCGAGAAATTCTCGCCGAGGAAAGCCTCGTCGACCATCGAGATATTGCCGCGTTCGTCGGCGATCGACCCCCGGATGATCGTGACGTCGATGGGGAATGATCGGTAGAGCAGGTACTCCTCGCCATCGATCTCGATGAGCCGAACCAGATCGTCCTTGCTGCGGGCGCTCTGCTTGCCGCCGCCGTAGCGGGGATCGATGAAGGTGTGGAGCCCCGTCTTGGTGAGCAGCCCTGGCCGACCGGCGGCCATGTCGCGCGACAATTGCGAGAGCACGCCCTGCGGCAGCGTATAGGCCTCGATCTGATCGGCGATCGCCAGCTCCGCGATCGCGGGGCAGTTGTTGAAGCCACCGCTGATTACGCGCTTCAGCAGGCGCGGATCCGCAAGCTTGCTGAAGCCGGTTGTGTCCCAGTCGCCGATCGAAACCGTGCTGGCCAGGGTCAACCCCGTGGGATGCCCGGTCGCCACATGCCGATCGCGCAGCGCGTCTATGATCGCCTCCGGCACGGCATGCCCGCCGCCGGAACCGCCGATATAGACGCTGTCGCCATCGCGGATCAGGCTCGCGGCACGGGATGCATCGATGAACTCAACCATGACAGGAGCCCTCCTGCGCGGTCACGTATTGGAGACCCATTTGAGGATGTGCTCGGCCACGGCGACGAGCTTCCCGGCCTGGTTGGTGACGGCGACCTTGGAGCGGGAGCGCCTGCGCTCGGGCTCGACCTCGGCGATCGTGTAGGTCACCGTGATGGTGTCACCGATGAAGACCGCATCCAGGAAGCGGACACGATCATAGCCGAGCGAGACCGGCGTCTCCGCCTCGTTGAAGCCGACATGCTTGTCGACCATCATCGAGGATGCCGTCGACATGAAGCCGACCATCATCGCGCCATGGGCTATGCGGCGGCCATATTTCGACCGGCTCATCACATCTTCATTGCAATGGTTCGGAGCGAAATCGCCGGTAAGTCCGGCGAAGAGGTAGATGTCGCTCTCGCCGACGGTCTTCGAAAAACTGACCGACTGGCCTGGCTTCACATGGAAATCGCTCATGGTCGGGGTTCCTTGCGGGGGAAAGGCGATCACGGCGCCGCGAAGACGACGGCGTCGCGCAGCAGCCCGTTAATCTCGCTGTCGGAGAAGCCGGAATCGGCGAGCACGTCGCGCGTATGAGCACCGGGCGAGAGCGCGAAGCGGGCTTCGGGCTGCGTCGCGCCGTCATAGCGCACCGGATGGTTCACCAGCTTGACCGTTTCACCGTTCACTTCGGCATCGGAAAAGGTATTGTTGTGCTTGAGCTGCGGGTTTTCCAGCAGGTCGTCGAAATCCTCGACGCGCGTGTGCCAGATGGCATGTTTTGCGAAGAGGTCGTGCAGCTGCGCGAAGCTATAGTCCAGCAAGATCCCGGAGAGCGTCGCCGCGATCTCGTCGCGGTGGTTATACGCGTTCCGGTCGGCCAGGGCGGCCAATGCCGGGCTTTCCAGCACCTCCGCGAGGCGTGCCACTTTGGCCATCGAGATCGCGACATGGGCGTCCTGCAGGCCGTAGATCCCGTAAGGCGCTTCGTGGAACCAGCTGCCGAGGCGCGGGTTGCGGCGCAAATTCTCGCGCGTCGCCCCGCTCGCGTAATACGCGACGAGCGACTCCATCTGCAGGTCGACGCCGGCGCCGAGCAACGTGCTCTCGACGCGCGTACCCTCGCCTGTCTTCAGCCAGCGGGCATAAGCCCCGGCGATGCCCATCGCAAACAGCGCAGCCCCATGCTGGTCGGCCGCAGCGCAGCCGGCCGGCGTCGGGCCGACATCGCCCTTGCCCGTCGCCGCAGCCAATCCCGACATTGCCTGGATCAGGAGATCTTGGCCGGGACGATCGGCATAAGGGCCGGTGCTGCCGAACCCCGAGGCTGAGGCATAGATGATGTCCGGCTTGTGCGCTTTGACCTGTTCGTAGCCGAAGCCGAGCCGGTCCAGCGTACCGGGCCGGAAGTTCTCGGCCACGACGTGAGAGTTCTCGATCAGCCGCAACACAACTGCTTGCGCATCGGGCTTCTTGAGGTCGATGGCAAGGCTCAACGCGTTACGATTGGCGCTCAGGAAGAAGGAGGTCACGCCGCCGATCCTGGCGCAATCGGCCCCGCCCCAATGGCGCTCGAAGGCGCCTTGTGGCGGCTCGATCTTGATGATCTGCGCGCCCATATCCGATAGATACTGCATGGCCGCCGGCCCCTGCAGGAAATGGCAGAAGCTCACGACTTTCAGACCTTCAAGAACCATTTCGGAGCTCCGCTGTCCGGCGCAGGCCCTCGCCCTGCCAGCCTCGTCATCAGATATCGAAAGCGGCGGCGGCTCGAAGCCGCCGCCGGGACGTCAGTTGACAGTGACGTTCTTCCACTTGCCGTCCTGGACCTTGACGATGTTCACAGTGTCGGAGCCGAAACCGTCATGCTGGTCCTTGGAGTAGCAGAGCTTCCCGTCGGAATAGGTTCCGTCGTAATCGCAGATGCTCTCGATCGCGCCGCGCAGCTTTTCGCCGGTGACCGGACCGTTCACGCGCCGCAGGCCCTCGGCCAACGTCACGAAGGCTGAGCTGCCGATGATCTCCGCATAGCCGGCCGGTTCCTTGCCGGCTTCCTTTAGGAGGAGACCCAGGGCCTTTTGCTTGGCCGACGGCTCGAACCAGTTTCCAAGCGAAACGCTCATCATTCCCTCAGCTGACTTGCCGGCGGCGTCCAGGAACGGCTTCTGGTTGATGCTGAGCGAGCCCAGGATCGGCGCCTTCAGCTGGGCCTGTTCGGCGGCGCGGGCAAAGGCGCCGCCCATTGCCGGGGCGGCGGTCAGCAGCAGCACGATGTCGGGGGCTGCGTTGCGGATGCGGGTTGCGGCAGGCGTCAGGTCGGTGGCGCTCAGCGGCGCGCTGGCGGTGGTAACAATCTCGATGCCGCCCTTCTCCTTGATCAGCTTATGCGCGAGGTCGGACTCGTCCTTACCGTAGGCGTCCTCTTGGTGCATGATCGCGACCTTCTTGACGTTCGGCTTGAAGACAATTTTCTCCATCATCGCCTGCATCGTCACCGCGCTCGCTGGTGCGACGCGGAACAGCCAGGGGAAGAACGAATGCGAGGGGTTCGTGACCGACTGGGTCGCGACAGGCGCCAGGATGGGCACCTTTGCCTGGGCGGCGATCGGGCCGATCGCCAAGGTCGAGGAGCCGGTGGACGGGCCGAGAATAACCTGAACCTTCTCCTGGCGGATCAGGCGGGTGGCGCCCCGCGCTGCTTCGGTCGGATTGCTCTGGTCATCGTGATACACGGCCTCGAGCTTGTGGCCGTTGATCCCGCCTTCGGCGTTGGCCTTGTCGATCAAAATCTTGATGATGTCACGCTCGGGAATGCCGAAGGGGGCTGCCGGCCCGCTGAGGCTGAGCAGGACGCCGACCTTGATCGGCTCGGCGGCTTGCCCCGAGCTGGCGAACAGCGTCGCCGAGAGGGCGAGCGCGGCGGCGGACTTCAGAACTACGCGTCGTTGAAGCATGTTTCTCTCCCGTCGATTATCGTTGTTGTCGTACAGACGGCCAGTCATTCAGCTCGATCTGCCGCCCATATAGGCTGCGAATATCTTCTCGTGGTCGCCGATATCGTCCTTATTTCCTTCCTGCGTCTTGTGGCCGTGTGAGATCACGACATATCGGTCGGCCACCTGTGCTGCGAAGGCGAGGTTTTGCTCTGCCAGCAAAATCGCGATCTTGCGCTTCTTCAGTTCCGTGAAGGCACGCTCGAGAATGTCGAAGATCGCCGGCGCCAGCCCCTGCGACGGCTCGTCGAGGACCAGGGCCGCGGGCCGCCTACCGAGCGCCACCGCGATCGCGAGCATCTGCTGCTCGCCGCCACTGAGCATGCCGGCGGCCGTCGGCATGCGCTCCTTCAGGATCGGGAACATGCTGAGCAGGAAGGCCAGGATCTCGTCGCGAGCCGAGATCGGCGAGAGACTGAGACCGAGATCGAGATTCTCCCGGACTGTCATGCTCGAGAACAGGTTGCGACGCGCCTCCGGGACATAGGATAGGCCAACGCTGGCGCGACGATGGGCCGAAAGGCCCGAGACGTCCTTGCCGTCGAAGGTCACCCGTCCGGTTCCGCGCACCGTCCCGGCGATCGCGCCCTGCAGGCTGGTCTTGCCAGCGCCATTGGCTCCGAGCACCGCAAGGCATTCTCCGGGAGCGACCGAAAGGGAGATGTCGAACACCACCTGGATGCGGCCGTAGAAGGCCGACACCGCGTCGCAGACTAGGGCCCGGCCGCGAGGCTCGATCCCGGATGGAGGCATCGCGGAGGTGCTGATGGAATGGGGATCGGGAATGGCCATCTCACACGCCTCAATGCTTTGTTGCGGATTTGGCCGTCTTGGCGGCGCTGCCGAGATAGAGGCTGGCGAAATCCGGGTTCGCCTCGATGTCGTGAGGCAATCCTTCCAGGATCGCCTTGCCCCGATCCAGAACGAGGACGTGCTCCGAGAGATCGCGCACCATGTTGAAGTTGTGCTCGACAAGCAGGACGCCGAGCCCTCGCTCGACGAGCCGCCGGATCTCTCCCGCCAGCACGCGTTGCTCCGTGCGGCTCAACCCGGCGGCGGGCTCGTCGAGCAGAAGATAGCGCGGCTCGTTGGCGATCGCGCGCGCCACTTCGACGAGGCGGACCTGCCCCATCGAGAGCTCGCCGAGCGGCACGTTCCGCAGCTCGATCAGGTTCAGGTCGCGCAGAATGCGTTCGCAGCCCCGCATCAGCTCCTGCTCTTCTCGAACCGAAGATGGTAGTCGCAGCATGGTGGCAAGCAGGCCGGCCTTGGCGCGCGGATAGAACCCGCACAGGACCGCGTGCTCGACGCTTTCCTTCGGGTCGAAGCGTGGAGTCTGGAAGGTGCGCGCGATCCCGCGCGCCACCCGCTCCGCCGCGCTCAACGCCGCCATCGGTTGTCCGTCTATGAAGACGCTGCCCTCGGCCAGATCGACCAGGCCGGAGATCGAGTTGAACAGTGTGCTCTTGCCGGACCCGTTGGGGCCGACCACAGACGTCACGCGACCGGCTTCGACCTCGAGCGACACCTTGTTGACCGCGACCACGCCGCCGAAGTGAACCGAGACACCTTGAATGCTGATGCTCATGACCCTTCTCCGGCGGTGGCGGCCTGGCTCGCGGGCATGTGCTGGACCGCCTTCTCTGTCGCCTGCTTGCTTCGTGAGTTCTTAGAGGCCAGACGCCACCAAGGCGTTCCGATCAGACCCTGCGGGGCCAGCAGGAGGATGACGACCAGCGCGCCGCCGAAGACCATTCCCTGCGTCTCGGCGGCAGGAAGCTGCGTCACGATGAGCAGCAGCAGCGTGGCGCCGATGACCGGACCGAGCGGCGTACGCACACCGCCGACGATCGCCATCAGCAGGACCTGCATCGAAACGACGATGCTCACGGAGTCGGGCCCGAGATAGCTGAGATTATGGGCGTAGAGCCAGCCGCCGAGACCCGCCACGCTGGACGAGATGGCAAAGAAAAGCGCCAGCACATTCGAAACCCTAACCCCGTCGGCGACAGCACGCAGGCTGTCATGACGCACAGTCGAGACCGCCCGCCCGAAGGCCGAGTTGATCAGATTGCAATAGATGTAGACGACGACAGCGACGCAGGCCCAGGCGAAGATATGCATCGAAAGCGGCGTGTCGGCGATGCTGATCGGCGGTATCCCGGGTAGGCCAACGTAGCCGCCTGTGAAATCTCCGCCCTCGCGGATGGCGATCTCGATGATCGACCCAAGCACGAGCGTCGCAATCGACAGCGGCAGCGGCGAGAGCCGGGTGACGACGCGCGCCAGCGGGTAGGCCAGGATGACCGGCAGGACCAGCGCCAGAACCAACCCGATATACGGAGACACCCCGTAGCGCGTGGTGGCGATCGCCGAACCGAAACCGCCCAGCGCCGCAAAGGACCCGGTCGCGATCGAGAGGATACCGGCCTGGCCATAGCTCATGCCGACTGACAATGCGAAGAGCGAGAAGATGGCGAACAGGGCCGAATTATCGATCCAGAACGCGTCTCCGGCGATCAGAGGCGTGATAATCGCAACTACGCCGATCAGGATGAGCGTGGGCATCTGGGTCTGCAGAATGCGATTGGTCATGCGCGGCCTCCCGCAACGGTGGCCCGGCTCATGCGACCGGTGGAAAGCACGATGAAGGTGAAGGCGAGCGGGACGGCGGTAGCCCAGGCACCGGGCAGATAGCCTGCGCTCCAGGCCTGAACCAGACCCATGCCGATCCCACCTAGAAAGGCCCGCAACGGGCTCTTCAGCCCGAACAAGATCGCCGCGCCGAACGCACCGAGCGTGAACTGCAGGCCGTTGGAATAGTCCATGCCGGCGGTGTTGAGGATCAGCAGGCCGCCGATCCCGGCCAGGAGCCCGCCGATCACATAGGTCGAGAACCAGATACCGCGCACGGGGATGCCCGCCAGCGTCGCGCCCAACGGGTTGACCGCCGAGGCCCGCATCGCCCGGCCGAACGGGGTCGCATAGAGCACAGCGGTCAGCGCCGCGAGAATGCCGCAGCCCACCACCAGATTGATCGCGATCTGCGGGCTCACCCGAATGCCGAACCCCTCCCAGAGAGTCTCGAAGGGGCGCCGGACGATCGGGTTCTTGCCGTAGAACGTCAGAATGAAGGATTCCAGGAAGGTCGCTGCGCCGAAGGTCGCGAGCACGACGGTGATTGGGTCCTGCTTCCCGGGCTGATTGAGCCTCAGGGAGACAAAACCAACCACGATTGAGGCTAGCACGGCGGCGAGCACACCACCGATCATGCCGATCGGACCGCCCACGATCAGGGCGACGGCGGCCGCCAGCACGGCATAGGGTCCCACAGCCAGATCGACCGAGTCGGTTGTCAGAAACAACAGACTGATGGGCAGGGCTAACAGACCAATCGTGACGCCGAGGAACAGACCTCGGATCGTCAACTCAAGCAGCTCATAGGCCACGAGCATCTCCTCCAGACATGTGCGGAGCGTCGTTGAATGCGCTTCCTGACATGCAAGTAAGCAGACCTGTCCAGAGGCCGTCAAGCGCTGATTTTCGCATGCCACCGAATTGGCCGGAGCCCACTTGTCAAACCGATATCCCCGATCTACTGATTTACATGTAAGTCAGTTATCGGCTCTTCGGAACACCGAGGCTGCCGTCAACGACCAAAAGGTCGAACTAAGAATTCTGGAGGAAATTCATGAGGTTGCGTGACAAGATCTGCATCGTGACAGGCGGCGCGTCAGGAATTGGGCGGGCGACCTCGCTGATATTTGCGCGCGAAGGTGCGACAGTCCTGGTCGCTGACCGGTCCGAGGATGCAGCCCGCGCTGTCGCGGCGCAGGCCGGCGGCGGCGCCTTCGCGCTCGCCGTCGATGTCTCCAAAAGCGCCGACGTCGGGCGCATGGTCGATGCTGTGGTCGCGCGTTGCGGGCGCATCGACGTACTCGTTAACAATGCCGGCTATGGAATTCCCGGCGATGTCGTCTCGACCTGCGAGGATGACTGGAATGCGCTGATGGCGGTGAACGTCAACGGCGTGTTTTTCGGCTGCAAATACGCGATCCCGCAGATGCGCAAGCAGGGCGGCGGCGCCATCGTCAATACGGCCTCCATCGTCTCCAATGTCGGCATTCGCGACCGCGCGGCCTATTGCGCCTCGAAGGGTGCGGTCGCCGCGCTAACGCGAGCGATGGCGCTCGACCATGTCGAAGACAAGATCAGGATCAACGCGGTCGCACCCGGCACGATCGACTCTCCCTATTTCCAGGAGATGTTCGCCAAATCTCCGCGCGCGGCGGAAATGCGACGCGAACTCGAGGCCCGGCAGGCGATGAACCGCCTCGGCCAGCCCGAGGAGATCGCCAACGCCATCCTCTTCCTCGCATCCGACGAGGCGTCCTTCGTGACCGGGTCGGTCATGATGGTCGACGGCGGCATGACGGCGCAGTGAGCCCCCCTATGAGCACGTCTTTTCAAGCTGTCCGGGAGACGGACATCGTCATCGTCGGTGGTGGCGGCGCAGGATTGGCTGCAGCCATCGAAGCGGCGGCGGCCGGGTCCAAGGTCATCTTACTGGAGAAAGAACCGATCCTGGGTGGCACCACCGGTCGCTCGGTGGGCTCGATCACCGCCAGTTGCACAAGGCTGCAGAAGAGCGCAGGCGTCGTCGACAGCACGCAGGCACATTTCGAAGACATGCCGCTCTTCGCGCCGCATCTGGCCGATCGCGACAACCTGGAACTGCGTCGCCTGCTGGTCGACAACGTTCCCGACGTCTTGGTCTGGCTAGAGCGTCTGGGCGTGGTCTTCTTCGGACCGATGCCGGAGCCGCCCCATCGCGTGCCCAGAATGCACAACATTCTGCCGAGCTCGAAGTCCTACATTCATTATCTCGAGAAGGAGGCGCGTCGCCTCGGTGTCGAGATTGTTCTCCAGGCGCAGGCCGAAGCGCTCACGCAGCAGGCCGGCCGCGTGACTGGGGTGGAAGCGCTTGTGTCAGGCAAGCGCCAGACGTTGCGAGCCCGGCGGGCGGTGATCCTCGCCTCTGGCGACATGAGCTCCGGCCATGAACTCAAGCAAAAATATCTGCCGGAGAACATTCGCGACATCGAAGGCATCAACATCGCTAGCACCGGTGACGGCCAGCGCCTCGGCATGGCGGTCGGCGGCTGCATGGTGAACGGCGACATCGTCTACGGTCCAGAGATCCGCTTCGTCGCGCCCCCGGCCAAAAAGATCATCGAGCGGATCCCGCCCACGCGGCTGCTCGCCACGATCATGAAGCAGGCGATGCGATTCGTGCCGTCCGTGATCCTGCGCCCCTTCTTCATGATGTTCGTGACCACGAATCTCGCGCCCTCGCACAGCCTGTTTCAACAGGGCGCGATCTTGGTGAACACACTGGGGCGGCGATTCGTGGATGAGAACGACAGGCCACAATACGCGATCCCCTCCCAGCCGGATCGGATCGCCTTCATCGTTTTCGATGAGAACGTCGCCAAAAAATACACGCAGTGGCCCAATTTCATCTCGACAGCTCCCGGACTGGCCTACGCCTATCTGGATGATTATCGGAAGAACCGGCGCGACATCTTCGTGTCGGCTCCGACGCTTCAGGAGCTCGCCGTCAAGCTCGGTATGACACCGGCCGCACTGACGGACAGCGTCACGACCCTTAATGCCGCCGCCCAGGCGGCCGGAAAGCCCACGCTGTCGGCAGGGCCGTTTTATGCGCTCGGTCCGGCCAAGAGCTGGATTCCAATCGCGGAGGGCGGCCTCGCCGTCGATCTCAACCTGCGGGTCCTCGATCAAGCGGGAGCACCGATTGCCGGGCTCTACGCAGCAGGTTCGACCGGCCAGGGCGGCGTTATCCTCGAAGGACACGGTCACCATCTCGCCTGGGCCTTCACGTCGGGACGCATCGCGGGGCGGCACGCAGCCGTATCCGCAACAGTTTGAAACACGAAAGAGGAATCGAGATCATGTACGGTTTGGAAGGACGCAAGCTTCTGCTCACGGGCGGCGCAACCGGTATCGGCCGACGCATTGCCACGCGCCTTGCTGAAGAAGGCTGCGACATCGGCATCGTCGACATCAATACGCAGGAGGCCGAGACCACTGCACAGATGGTGGTCAAGGCTGGTCGCCGCTGCACCGTCTACAAGGCCAATGTCGCGGATTATGACAGCGCCGCGGCGGCCGCAGAAGCCTTTCTCAGGGATCACGGCAGGGTCGACATCCTCGCCAACAACGCCGGCATTATCACCCTCGGCAAGCTCGAGGAAGTCGATATTGCGGATTGGCGCCGCACCTTCGCCGTCAATGTCGATGGCGTCTTCAACATGTGCAAAGTGCTGGTGCCGCACCTGCGCGCGCTGAAGGCCGGCAGAATCATCAACACGGCGTCCTGGTACGGCAAGGTGGGCAAACCTCACTACAGCGCATACTGCGCCTCGAAATTCGCCGTGATCGGCCTGACCCAAGCGCTGGCGATGGAACTCGCGCCGTGCGGCATCACGGTCAACGCCATCTGCCCGGGCACGATCGTCGAGACTGGAATGCGCGACGAGGCCGATAAGCGCTCGGTCGAGCAGGGCGTGCCCACCGCCAGACAGCGCGAAAACCTGATACCGGTAGGCCGTGTGGGCCTGCCCGACGACATTGCGCGCGTCGTCGCCTTCCTGGCGTCAGACGAGTCGTCATATATGACCGGACAGGCGATCAATGTGACCGGCGGATTGTGGATGCACTAAGGCTCGGCGTGCCGGCTGGAAGGCTGCCGAGCTCATCTTCGGCAGCCTCTTGGCGCCCGACAGGACATGCCAACGGTGCATCTTGACATCTGGCCCTGCCTTCTTCCCGCCTGGGCCAAGGAAAATTGAACCGAAGGCGAGGATCATTGCAGATGCGTGACAAGATCAAGGCGGCAGCGACCGAACTGCTGATCAGGCACGGCTATCGCGGCCTACGCTTTGCTGACATCGCGCAGCAACTCGACATCACCCGAGCGAATATCCACTATCATTTTGGCACGAAGAACGGGCTCGTGAAGGAAGTGTTGACCGAATACGTCGCGCGCACGACCGAAAAGATGGCGAGCGTCTGGTGTGCGGACATTTCCTATGACGACAAAGTCATCGCAACGATGGAGCTCAACCGGAAGCAGTATCTGCTTTTCAACAAGAGCAACGACGAGGGTGGCGCTGCCTGGAGCTTGATCTCGCGCATGCGCCTAGAGGCTGACCAGATCGGCGCTGAGGGCAGAGCCTGCATGGTCTCGTTCTCGCGGGCCATAGAGAGCTATGTGGCGAATGCGATCGCCAAGGCACAGGATAACGGCGAAATCGCCCGCCACGCCCCGGTCGCGGACATCGCCGTCCAGATCGTCAGCATCATCGAGAGCGCGGCGCCCATTACGCAGGATGCAGGCTCTTTCGCGCGGCTCGAGCATCTCTACATGGCGCATATGCGCGTCATCACGCATGCCTATGTCAATAAGCGCCGCGGCTCGACGCGTGGCATCGCGGGATGATCATGCACACCGTCCCATCCCAGCGCGCTTATGCGCCAGGACGCGATCGCGATCCCAGGCCATGTCCGCCAACACTTGCCCTGGCCGGCGCTTGCGAAGGTAACCCGCGGCCTCAGAGCACGACGATGTCCTGCGACAGAACCCGAGCGCCAACAATACGACCACTAGACTGACCTACAGATAAGTCAGTTTCCCGCTAAATGCTCTGGAGGAGCCCGTGCCTTCGATGACCGAGACAGCGCCTTCATCCGACCAGGCGTCGCATCACCCGCTGTTCATGCCCGGCTGGATCGGCGGGGTCGAAATCAAGAACAGGATCGTAATGCCGCCGATGACGACGCGCGGCGCCGATGCCGAAGGTTTCGTGACCGAGGACTCCATCGCCTATTACTGTGCCCGGGCGGAGGGAGGCGTCGGCCTCATCACCGTCGAGATGGCCTCCCCCGAGAAGGCCGGCAAGCATCGCAACTTCGAACTCGGCATCTACGACGATCGCTTCGTCCCGGGGCTGCGAAGGCTTGTCGATGCTCTGCATCAGCGAGGCGCGAAAGTCAGCATCCAGCTCGGACATGGCGGCGGGCATACCCGTCTCGACATCAATGGCGGCGAGCCGCCGGTGGCTCCTTCCGCGATCCCACATATCGTCGAAGAGGGCACAACCGAGACCGTTATCCCACAGGCCATGGACAAGGCCAGGATCGAAGCTTGCATAGAGGCCTTCGCCGATGCCGCCGCGCGCGCACGGCGCGCAGGGTTCGACATCGTCGAAATTCACGGCGCGCATGGCTACCTGATTTCGCAGTTCCTGTGCCCCGCCGAAAACCTGCGGACCGACGAATATGGTGGAAGCCTCGAGAATCGGGCGCGCCTGGCGCTTTCGATCATCCGCCGCATCAAACAGAGAGAGGCAGATCTTCCGACCATCTTCCGGATGAGCGGCGACGATCTCTTTCCCGAGGGCATGCAGTTTGAGGAAGCCAGGCAGGTCGCGATCTGGGCAGCCGAGGCGGGAGCGGACGCCATTCATGTCGCTGGCGGGCATTATCGGTCTCTCCCCACCGGCGCGGTGATGGCGCCCCCCATGAACATGCCGGACGCAACCTTCCTCTCCTTCGCCTCCAGAATCCGCCCGCATGTTTCGGTTCCGGTGATTACAGTCGGGAGGCTGGGCGACCCGATCGATGCCAAGCGCGCGATCGAAGAGGGCCATGCCGATTTCGTCGCCCTCGGCAGGCCGCTGCTCGCCGATCCGGAATGGCCGTTGCGGGTCCAGCGCGGTGAGGCGGTCCGCATGTGTATCGCCTGCAATAGTTGCATCAACGGCATGCGACAGGGGTTTCGCCTGCACTGCCTCGTCAACCCGATCACCGGTCGGGAGGCATCGGTCGGGAGCGCGCAGGTTCGCGAAAAGCTGCTGCCCGAAGGGCTGCGGATCGCTGTGATCGGGGCCGGCCCGGCCGGCCTTTCCTATGCAAGCGCGGTGGCGCACCGCAATGCCGTCACGGTCTTCGAGAAATCACCGACCGTGGGCGGCGCGCTGAAACTTGCCGGGCTGGCTCCGAAATTTCAGGAGGTTTCGGCAGACCAGCGCGTGCTCGATCGCTACATCGCAGCCGTGGAACAGCGCTGCCGCGCCAATGGTGTGGCGTTCGAGCTCAACACCAGGATCGACGATATCCAGGCACTGTCCTCGCGTTTCGATCGAGTCGTGGTCGCCACCGGTGCTCGTTATCGGCTGGGCCTCGGCCTGATACCCGGGCTGCTGGCGGCAGGCGTCGCCAAACTGCCGATCATCCGTGATCTGGCCATCCGGCCAGACCTCAGGAAATGGTTCTACTACAAGGCCCGGCGGCCCGCCCCGCCGCAACTGGGCGGCATAGCCCCTGGCTTCGTGACCATCATCGGAGACGCATCCAGTGCCGGCAAGAGCGTTGCCGCGATCAGGGATGCCTTTGCCGCGGCCTTCGGAGTTCCCGAACTTCGCCTTGTGACCCGCGGCAACGGTTCCCGGGAACAGTCCAAAGAGTGAGACTGGGCCGTCAGGCTGGCGCTGGAACGGCCCCGCCGAAAGAGAGACTGCGACGGCTCAAGCCGTGCCAGATCGTCTATCACCGCAGCGTCATTCAAGAAGCAGGAGAGCGCGATAGCAGCCTATGTCCTATCCGAGAGCAGCAAGGTCGATCAGGAAATGATCGGGGAATATCGGGCTCTCGCAGTCCCCAGCGTGGAGGCCTATGGAGGCAGATACATTGCCCGTGGCGGCGCCATAGAGGCGATGGAGGGCGACTTCACGTCGACGGGACTCGTGATTCTTGAGTTCCCGAGCATGGAGCGGGCGCGGCAATGGTATGCGTCGCCGGAGTACGGCAAAGCCTTGGAGGTTGCGAAGCGGGCCCTGACCAGGCGCCTAATCTTCGTAGAAGGCTTGTAGAGGCTTAGATCAGGCGCAGGGCCGGGATCAGCGGACGTATCGGCGCGAAAGCTCGTCGCGATTGTCGTAGGAGGCCTCGAAGATCGGGGCCGCCAGGGTGGCCCGAACCTTCAAGATCCCCGTCCCGACGTTCTTGAAGCCATGCTTCGCGCCGGGCGGTATCAGCACCGACTGGTTCGGCTTCACGATCCGGCTCTCATCCCTGAGGTAGATCTCGGCCTCCCCTCCATCACCTCGAGAACCTCCTCGACGGCGTGAAGATGGATCGGAGCACCGAGCCCGGCTCGCAGAACTGCTCGAAGATGCAAAGCTGCGCGGATTGAACCAGGGCAGAGACCCGCATCAGCGTCATCACGCCGTCGCGCCAGGCCTCCATCGCCTGCGTCTCATGCTCGAATACGTTCATCGTCTCACCCGATAGCGCCAGGAAACGTGGTTAGCGACCAACTCGCAGACCGACCTCGCATATCGCCTCGATCGAAGGAAGGCCGCCGGCATTGCTCATGCGTCATCCGCCGATGCGTGTTGACGGTCTTCTCGCGCCAAGCATACTGACATAGACGTCAGCAGCCGTGCCCACACGCGGTTCGGCATCATCGGCGCCGAGAGAACCGGACTTGCGACGGCCTATGCTGCGGCATGCAGGGCGCTCACGCGACGGAGATTGCAATGGCAACAAGCGAGACGAAAGCGCGGGCACTGGTGCTCGGCCCCGATGATGGCGAAAGCTTCTGGCAGCCGGTTCCGGCTAACGGCTATGTTCGAAACCTGCTCAACACCATCAAGACAGGCGGCACCAGTCGATTTTCCATGGGCACGCAGACTGTCGCGCCGCAATGCGCCATCCGCGAGCATGTTCACGACACCCAGGAGGAGATTATCTTCGTCTACGAAGGCCGTGGCATCGCCCGCATCGATGGCACCGATCATCCGATTGAACCGGGATCCTGCGCCTATATCGGACCAGGGCTGAAGCACCATTTCCTCAACCCCAACGATGAGCCGCTGAGCTTCACCTTCTTGCTGATGCCCGGCGGGCTCGACGAGTTCTTCGCGGAAATCGGCCGGCCCAAGCGCCCCGGAGAGTCCGCCCCCGCGCCTTTCCCGCGGCCGGACAATATCGCCGAGATCGAGCGCAGAACGGTATTCGGCTGGGTCGATTCCCGTTTCGACAAGGTGAAGTGAGGGGCCATGATCTACGAAGAACGCGATTATCGTATTAAGGCTGGTAAACTCGCCAATGGCGGCCAACTGCTAGCTGGCATCCGGAGCGCTGGGCGGGCTCGATTTTGGCGCAGGCCGCGCGGAGAGCGCTAGGCCTGACGGTCATTTACGAATCCAGCAATTCGCCTGTAGCCTGGTCGAAGGAACTCGGAGACCCAGTGACGCTTTCCAGGGAACGACGCGATCATTGAACCCCTTGGTCGACAGGATGAATTCCACCCGACGACCAGACGGTCAGAGCTACTGGCATATACTGAAAACTGGTAGGCGATGACCGCGTTCTCGTGGCGGGTGACAAGGAATTGAACCTGACCTCGTATGAAACAGCGCGGGACCCTAGCCGCGCTCCTCGGTGTAGCTGTCGATAACAGCCGAAAGGTCGAGCCCTTCGCGCACCGTGTCAAGGACGAAATGCGCCAGGTGACCGGGCGGCACGAACTCATCCAGCGAGGGCGGCAAAAGCCAGAACTGATCGACATCCCAAGAGCGAAACACTTTGGCCATGAGGCAAGTGAATCACCCCGAAACCACCCCGTTAAGAGGATTACTCGGACGGGCTCCTAGTGGAAGCGCAGATGAAACGGGATTAGCTTCTGGATCACGAATGCATGATGCTGACAGCTCTTTTGCGGTAAGCCAAGGGGCGCGTTGCTGTGTCTCAGCAACCGTCACGGGCGCCTCTCACTCATCGGTAGGCCACGTATCGCCAAGGCGATAGCCGTTGGGGAACGGATCGGACGGATCGAGCACATATTGGTGGAAGGCCGTGATCCAAGCCCTGCCGCTGACGCTGGGGATCACGCCCGGGCGTCCGTCCACATCCACCACCGCCTCGACCCGCCCGTGGAACTCCGTGTCGAGGATCGAGCGGTGCACGAAAGTTTCGCCAACCGCAATCTGGCCGCGCGCATGCATCACCGCGAGACGGGCGCTGGTGCCGGTGCCGCATGGCGAACGATCGACCCGGCCTGGCGAGACGATGACGGTATTCTGGGCGGTGAGGACGCCGTCGTCACGCCGTTCGAGCGGCCCGGCGAACAGGGTCTGGTTGATGGTGTGAATCTCGGGGTTCAACGGGTGGACCGCCGGAATCTGTTCGGCTGCTGCCGCCTTGATCCTCTCGCCGACAGAAACCATCTCCGACGCCTCGGACGGGTCGACCGAAAAACCGGCCGCGCGCGCGTCAACCAGCGCATAGATCATGCCGCCATAGGCGACGTCGACGCGCATGGTGCCGAGGCCGGGCACCTCGACATTCAGGTCGAGCCCAAAGACGAAGCTGGGCACGTTGGTGAAGGTGACGCGCTTGCAGCGGCCATCCGCGCATTCGGCCTTCACCCGGATCAGGCCGCCCGGCGCTTCGAGCGTCAGTTCGGTGACCGGCTCCTGCATCGGCACCATCCCGGTCTCCAGCAGGGCGGTCACGGTGCAGATCGTGTTCGAGCCGGACATTGGCGGATAGGAGGCCGATTCCATGATGACGAAGCCGGCGACGGCCTCCGGGTTCGAGGACGGCAGGACCAGATTGACGCATTGCGTCACCTTGCCCCGCGGCTCGTGCAGGAGAAATTGGCGGAGATCGTCGCCATGAGTCTCCAGATAGCGTGCTTTCTCGAAGAGCGTGGTGCCCGGCACGTCGAGCACGCCGCCGGTTATGACCTCATTGAGCTCGCCCTCGGTATGGACGCCGACGACGTTGATCATTCTGCTGAAACGCATGTCTTTCCCCCTGAAACTGGTTTTTTGTTCGCGATGGCGAGCCGCTGCGCGCTCTGGATGAGCGCAACTGCACGGCACCGGCGCAGCCATTGACGGCTCGACGGTGCCGGCCATCCTGCCGCTGGCGCTGTCTTGCGGCTCAGATTTCTTCGCTGCCGGCGGCAAACACCGTCCGACGCTCGATTTCGATGCTGTCCTTGGGACGCTCGAACGGTGTCGGGTCCTCGCCCGCGGCCGTCTTCGGCCGACCGAGCGCCTCGAAGAAATCCTCCAGCCCGTTCGGCACGATCAACCACATCCAGTGCAGCTCGGTTTCGCCGTCATTGACGAATTTGTGGCGCCGATTCTTGCCGACGAAGATCGTTGTGCCGGGGCCGACGCGATGCTCGACGCCTTCCACGATTGCGGTCCCGGTTCCAGAAATGAAGTGCAGGACTTCCTCGTTCTTGTCATGGGCGTGCTCGCGCACGAAGCCACCCGGAGGCAGGGTTTGCGTCCCCAGCCCGAGTGGGTGTTCCATCGGCACCGAGCGGGGCGCCACGCGCACCGAGATGTGGCCGTTTGCAGGGACCGGCTGCCAGTAATTGTCGCCTTCCGCTGGCTGCAGGATCAGCGTGGCTCCGCCGTTGGAGTCAGGCTTGGTAAATACGGGCATAGAATGCGTCCCGGCGATGATGGATGGGAAAAACGAGGTTCGGATTCGACGTACCTGACCAAACCGTTCCGCTCGTCAGGACGACATTGGGGCCCGATGCTACTCATCGCAGGCGCTATGTAAAGCTTTTCATTGTAGGTTGCCGCAACGTTTGACACCGTACGGCTACATTGGGCCGTTCGCGCCGCTGGCCTTAGGAGCCGAGCCGGTCGAGCCGCGGATCAGCAGCTTGGTTGGCAGGCACTGGCCTTCGATCGGCAGGCGCGCCTCAAGGGCGGCGGCGATCCGCTCCCCCGCCAGCCTGCCCATTTCATCGGCGCCGATCGCCACGGTCGTCAGCGACGGGTCGGTGAGGGTCGCAAATTCCAGGTCGTCGAACCCTGACACGGAGATATCGCGGGGCACCGCTCTGCCGGCTTCCTTGCAGGCATGAAGCGCGCCGAAGGCAAGGATGTCGCTGCTGCAGGCGACCGCAGTGGTCTGCGGGTATACGGATAGAATCTCGCGCATCGCGGTGATGCCGTTTTGCAGCGAGTAAGGTCTTTCAAGCACGGGCATGTCCGGGGGGAGGCCGGCCTGCTGCAATGCCGAGCGGAAGGCCGCTGCGCGGGCCTGCTGCCGGTCGTTTCCGTTGAGTACGCCGCAGATCATGGCGAGGTCGCGATGGCCGAGCGCCAGCAGGTGTTCGATGACCTCCCTCATCGCTGCGAAATTGTCGAAGCCGATCGCCGGGTCGGCCCTGTCGGAGGCGACCGAATAGGTCTGGACCCAGGGCATCCCGCTCATCAACAGGAAGTTGCGCAGGTCCTTGTCCTCGATGGTGCCGACGATCATCAGGGCTTCTGCACCCCGCTCGACGATCTGCCGAATGCCGGGGAAGACGGCCGCGCTGTCGAACCCCACGGTCAGGACGACGACGGTATAGCCCGTCGCGGCGAGCTGCTGCTGGAACGAATTGACGAGCTTGGAATAGATCGCGTGATCCAGCGACGGAATCACCGCGCCGACGAGACGGGTCCGCTGCAGCCGCAGGGCCTTCGCAGCCGAGTTCGGGATATAGCCGATGGCGGCGGCGGCCTTGATGATCCGATTGCGGACGTCTTCGCGGACGAGCCCCGGCTCGTTGAAGGCGCGCGAGACGGTGGCGATCGAGACCCCCGCATCGGCTGCTACGCGCACCACGCCGTGCTTGGGGGGCTTTTCGACTGACATCGCATCTTTCCAGTTGACGTCAAAGGGTTAGCGGACCGATTGCCGGATGGCTACAGCCGCCCCCTTCGGCGATAGGCGCAGCGCCTGCGGATATGTTTCCGCCGGGCTGAAAATCAGTTCCAGGCCGTTGCCCGTCGCAGTCGCGAGCCTTGTCCTGTGCTCGTGCCTGCATGGCGTGGCCTCGACGACATGAAAGCCCTTCAAGCGAAGGGCTCGATAATCATCCAGTGGCCCAATCAGGGGCGCTTGACAATGGAAACGTTTTCATACGACATTCCGGTAACAAACGGGCGCCCCCGGTTCCACCGGGCGAAGTGTCGTCAATCGGCGCAGGCAGCGCCGACCACGCTATGGGGGAAGTTAGATGTTGTTGTCGGGCGTCCGCGTCGTCAGCTTTTGCCATTATCTGCAGGGGCCCGCAGCCTCCCAGTATCTGGCCGATATGGGAGCTGACGTCGTCAAGATCGAGCCGGTGACCGGCGCGTTCGAGCGGAAATGGGCGGGGGCGAATTCCTACGTCAACGGCGTCAGCAGCCTCTTCCTCACCGCCAATCGCAACAAGCGCAGCCTGGCTGTCGACTTGAAATCTCCCGAGGGGCGGGCCATCGTCGAGAAGCTGATCGCTTCGGCCGATGTCGTGATGGAAAACTTCCGGACCGGCGTGCTCGATCGGCTTGGTTTCGGCTATGAGGCCTTGCGCGCCAAGCATCCGGCCCTGATCTATGCCTCCGCCAGCGGTTTTGGTTCGGAAGGGCCTTTGGCCACCAGCCCAGGCCAGGATTTGCTGGTGCAGGCGCGTTGCGGCCTGATCGCGGGAAATGGCGATCGCTTCGGCGGGCCGAAAGCCGTTGGTGCGGCCGTGGTCGACCAGCATGGCGGCGCCTTGCTCGCGCTTGGCGTGCTCGCGGCCTATATCCGCATGCAGAAGACCGGCATCGGCGGCCGGGTTGAATCAAGCCTGTTTACGGCCGGCCTGGATCTTCAGGCCGAGGCGATGACGACATATTACAACAAGAACGCCGATCGGAGCGTCTATCGCCGCGACGAGCATCTCGGCACCTGGTTTCACGAAGCTCCCTATGGGGTCTACAAGCTGGCCGATGGCCGCTTCATCGTGCTGTCCAACAGCGCTTCGCTGACCATGATGGACGAGCTTGCGGACGCGCTTGCCGATGAGGGCATCCGCAAGGTCGCCGGCCTGCATCGCTATGAGCATCGCGATGAGATCGCCAGGGCTGTCGCTGCCGCCTTCGCGAAAAGAACCTATGACGAGGCGGCCGAAGGGCTGGCGCGCCACAAGCTGTGGTTTGCTCCCGTCAACGACTTCGACGATCTGCGCGACGATCCGCAGGTGGCAGCGTGCGACATCTTCGATGAGATCGATATAGACGGCCAGGCTGCCGTGCTGGTCAATCATCCCATCCGCTATGATGGTAAGACTCCGCAGCGCCGGCGCTATCCCCTGAAGGCAGGGCAGGACGGCCAGCAGATTCTGCAGGACCTCGGCTATTCCGCCGAAGAGATCGCCGCACTTATCGAGGCGGGTACCGTTGCGGCTCCGGCTCCGGAGCTGACGCCGGCGGAATGACCGGCCGGCCGCGACGAACAGGACGACTTTCTCGACATCAATTCACATAGAGCTGGGAGATCGACATGGGGAATGCGCTCGGGGACCTGCAGGTCAAAATCGGTGAGACCGCGGAGTTCAGCAAGACCGTCGGCGAAAGCGATGTCTACATGTTCGCTGGCATTACGGGCGATCTCGCGCCCGTCCATGTCAATGAGCAGTATATGCAGGATTCGACCTATGGCCGCAGGATCGCCCATGGCGTCCTGCTCGTCGGCTTTATGTCCACGACCTCGAGCATCATCGTCAAGGACAAGACTGCTGCAAGCGCGGGCGAGGTTCCGGTTTCGCTGGGTTACGACAAGATCAGGTTCCTGAAACCTGTGTTCATCGGCGATACCGTGACGGTTCTCTACAAGATCGTCGAGATTGACAATGAGAAGCGTCGGTCGCGGTCCGAGGTCACTGTCACCAATCAGAGTGGCGAGCTGGTTTGTATTGCTCAGCACATCCTGAAGTGGGTCCAGAAGTAATTCGCCCGAAAATCGATCACTCCTCGAGGATGCATTTCGTGGCCAGCATGGACACTCTCGACGCACCGCAACCGCCTCTGCTCGCCCAGCGGCCAGCTCCGGGCGTCCTGCTCCTGACAATCAATCGGCCTCAGAAAGCCAACTCCCTGAGCGAGGAGCTGGTTGAACAGCTGGCTAACGAACTTGGCCGGGCGCAGAACGATCCGCAGATCTCAAGCGTGGTTATCACCGCAGCGGGTAAGGTCTTTTCGGCCGGTTCCGATATCAGCGGCATGGTTCAGCGCGGCGTCGACTGGTATCTCGACGAAGGCCGGTTGCGGCGCTGGTTCGAGATCCAGAATTTTCCCAAGCCGATCATCGCGGCTGTCAATGGCGGCGCGATCGGGGGCGGATGTGAACTCGCCATGCTGTGCGACATCATCATCGCTGCCGATACGGCGTTCTTCGCGCAGGGCGAGATCAATATCGGCACCATTCCCGGCGATGGCGGCACGCAACGGCTTCCGCGCGTCGTCGGCAAATCCCTGGCGATGCAGATGATCCTGAGCGGCGAACGGATCACGGCCGAACGGGCCATGATGTCCGGGCTCGTCTCGGAGGTCGTGCCGGCCGACAGGCTTGTCGCCAGGGCGGTGGAACTGGCGGCTTTGATCGCGACGCGGGCGCCTGGTTCGGTCCGTTTAGCGAAGCGCGCTGCCTTGGCCGCCTTCTCTCTTCCGCTGGAGGAAGGCCTGCTCTTCGAACGCGAGATGGTTCGGGAAACCTTCAAGACCGAAGACCGCGCCGAAGGTATGCAGGCTTTCCTCGAAAAGAGGGCCCCGATCTATCGCGGTCGATAAATTTTATACTTCAAAAGAAATAATATAAGCGCCAATTCTATTGGCCTTTTTACTGGGAGGAATCATGAAAAAGGTGAGTGAAGACGTCACGGCTCGGCCGTGGTCGCCGGTGGGGCGCGTGATAGCGGCGGTTGATAGTTTCAACGCAGCTGCGAAAATTATCTGCGGGCTCCTGCTGGCGGTCGCGACGCTGGCAGTCTCCTGTCAAGTCCTCGTCCGGTTCGTGCTCGACGTCATCGGGATGAATATCTCGGCTCCCTGGACTGAAGAGATTGCACGCTATTCCTTCATTTGGGCCATCTTCATTGGCGTCGGGGTGATCTCGCGCGCAGCCGGCCTGATCGCTGTCGAGATGCTGCCCCAGCTGCTGCCGGCCCCATTCGGAAAAATTGTGAAGCTCGGCGCGATTGCCGTTACGATCGCGTTCTTTGTGATCCTCTTCTATGTCGGCTTCCATTTTGCGCTGGATGGGTCCTTCGAAACCTCCCCCGTCCTCAGAATTAAAATGTCCTATGTTTATTCGGCGCTCCCGTTTGGCGCCCTAATGGCGGTCGTAAATTTGAGCATCCTTTTTGTAGAGGGAGCTTTTTATTCAAAAGATCTTCTCGAATCTGATCCAGAACTCGTAGTAGATTGAGGGTCCGTTATGACATCAGTTGCAAGCGGCTTTCTTCTTCTCCTGACTTTCTCGGTTCCGATTGCTGTTACGCTCGGAATCCTGGCCTTCCTGGGTCTTCTCAGTTCCGGCATTCCGTTGATGGCGGCTCTCCAGTCCTCATTTGAGAGCCTGGACAGTTTCTCGCTGATGGCGGTGCCGTTCTACATCCTGGCAGGCAACGTGATGCAGGCGGGCGGGATTTCGACACGTCTCGTTGCGCTCGCCAATGCCCTGATCGGCTGGGTCCGGGGCGGTCTCGGCGCGGCAGCCGTGCTCACGAGCATGTTCTTCGCGACGATATCCGGCTCGTCCTCGGCGACCGCCGCCGCAATCGGCTCGATCACCATCCCGGCCATGGTCCGCAAGGGCTACCCGAAGAACTTCGCCGCAGCCGCCGTTGCCTCGGCGGGTGAGCTGGGCGCGATCATTCCGCCATCGTTGCCGATGATCATCTACGCCCTCGTGACAAACGTCTCGGTGGCCGACCTGTTCATCGCCGGCATCATCCCCGGCATCATGATCGGCGTCTCGCTGATGCTCACCATCATGGTGGTCGCCAATCTGAAGGGCTTCGACACGATCGAGCGGCTGAGCGTCTCGGAATGGCTGGCGGGCATCGCCGCGGCCATGCGGGGCGCAGGACCCGCGCTGGCAATGCCGGTGATCATCCTCGGCGGGATCTATTCGGGCCTGTTTACACCGACCGAAGCGGCTGTCGTGGCTGCGGTCTACGGGCTCCTGGTCAGCGTCTTTATCTACAAGCAGCTCGATCTCGCCGGCATCATGCAGGTGCTCATCAAGAGCGCGCTGACCTCGTCGGGCCTGCTGTTGATCGTGGCGTTTGCCTCCGCGTTCGGCTTCTTCCTGACGATCCTGCAGGTCCCCCACCATGTCGGCGCCTGGATCGCGACGATCGCGGGTTCGGCCTTCACCTTCCTGCTGCTCGTCAACCTGCTGCTCTTCATCGTCGGCATGTTCATGGAGACGCTGGCGGCGATCATCATTCTCGCGCCGATCCTTGCGCCCGTTGCCATCAAGTTCGGCATCGATCCCGTGCATTTCGGCCTGATCATGATCGTCAATCTGGCAACCGGAATGGTCACACCACCCGTGGGCGTCAACCTCTTCGTGGTGTGCGAGGTCGCAAAGCTCAGGATCGATCAGTTAATGCGGCCGTTGCTGATTTTCCTCTCGGTTCTGATCGTGAATATCATGATCATTACCTATGTTCCCGCGCTTTCTACAATTTTGATCCGATAACAAAGGGAGAAGACCATGAGTGCTATCAGGAAAATACTCGGTATTGCGGCGATCTTCGCCGGACTTAACGCCGGCCAGGCTCAGGCGCAGATCGAACTGAATATCGGGCACACGCTCAACCCCGATAGCCACTACAACGCGTTCGCGATGAAGTTCAAAGAGCTGATCGAGCAGCGTTCGGATGGCAAGATCAAGGTTGCGATCTTTGGCCAGGGCCAGCTCGGCGGTGAAGTGCGCATGCTACAGTCGGCCCGCAGCGGTGCGCTTGCCATGGTCGTCACGGCCAGTGCACCGCTTGAGAACACCGTGCCCGAATATGCGGTTCTCTCGACGCCCTATCTGTTCAAGGACCTGACGGAAGCAAACAAGATCCTGCAGGGCGAGGTTGGCCAGCACTTCCTGAACTATCTTCCCGCGCGCGGCCTGATCGGCCTCGGTTTCGTCTCGGCGATCGAGCGCAATGTCTATACCTCGAAGCGCCCGATCAAGACGCTCGCGGATTTCGCCAACCAGAAGCTGCGCGTGATCCAGAGCCCGGCCTATGTCGACGCCTATCAGGCGCTGGGCGCGCAGCCGACTCCGATGGGGTATTCGGAAGTCTATATCTCGATGCAGAACGGTGTGGTCGATGGCGCCGAGAATTCGCCCGACACCATGATCATGGATCGCTTCGTCGAGGTCAGCAAATACTTCAATATGACGAAGGTCCACTACATGCCGGCCCTCGTCGTGATGTCGAAGGCGCGCCTGGACGCCCTGACCCCGGACCAGCAGAAGCTCGTCAAGGACACCGCGCGCGACGCCATGCCGGCTGCCATCGACGCGTATAAGCGCACCTATGACGACAGCATGGTCAAGATCAAGGCGGCGAACGTCCAGATCATCGAGACGGACACCAGCGAACTGGTCAAGGCGACCCGCGCCGTTGCCCAGAAGCTGATCAAGGAGACGCCAGAAGGCGAGGCGAACTTCAAGCGTGTCGAAGCCGCGAAGGCCGCCAAGTAAAGCTGCGTCAGCAAGACCTGCTGCGGGGAGCGATTGCGCTTCCCGCAGCGCCCAGCACCTCAGATGCGCCCGGGCAAGCGATCCACTCCTTCGACGCCCATGCGTCCCCAGCCGCGCTGTCGGTGAGCCCTTCGCCACATTTCCAGCAATGACAATGCCAGACGCCCGCCTCAGCGCAGGTGTGGACTGGCGGGAAAGCCCCGATGACCCTCAACACCACGCAGTTCCTGCCGCACGGCGTCATGCCAGCGGCCCTGATGCCGTTCACTGCCGACTATGCGATCGATGGGCCGGCCTATCAGAGCCACCTGCGCGACCTCGCAGGTGTCAAGGGCGTCACGGCGATCACGGTCAACGGCCACGCTGCCGAAGTCCATGCCATGTCGTTCGAGGAGCAGACCCACGCGTTGGGCCTCAGTGTCGATGCCGTGCCGGGGACGCCGATCATTTGCGGGGTCTACACGGAAAGCACCCTTGAGGCCCGCCGCATCGCCAGGATGGCAGAGGCTGGCGGCGCCGCCTGCCTGCTCGCCTTCCCGCCGAATGTCCTGATGTTCCGCGGCGAGGACCGGCCCGAGCTTTTCGTCGACTACTACAAGTCGCTGGCGGAGGCATCGGGGCTGCCGATCATCCTGTTCCAGTTTCCCAAATGGACCGGCCTGCAGCTCTCCTTGAACACGCTCGTCAAGATCTGCGAACAGGTCCCGTCGATCGTCGCGATCAAGGATCTGTGCTCCGATCCCATCCTGCACGAGAAGACCATCCGCACGCTCCATGCACTGGACCGGCCGGTCAGCGTCATCACCACGCATTCGTCCTGGCTGATGAGTTCGCTGGCCCTGGGCGTGCGCGGCATCCTGTCCGGTGCGGGCAGTGTGATACCCGATCTCCAGGTTGCGCTGTTCGACGCCTATCAGCGCCATGACATCCCCGCCTTCGAACAGGTCGGCGAGCGCGTCTATGCGGCCGTGCAGGCCTTCTACGCCGAGCCCTATATCGATTGGCAGGCTCGGATGAAGGCGGCGCTGGTGCTGTTCGGCAAGATGCCGGCCGCGCATGTCCGCCCGCCGCTTCACCAGATCACCGACCCTGAGCGCCTGCGTCACTGGCTCGATAAGGCCGGTTTGAGCGCAGAGAACGTCTATCGCGCGGTCTAGGGCCTGCTGGCCTGCCGATGCCCAACCCAGCCGGCCCCTTCGGGGTCGGCCTCGAACGACAGAGATAACGGAGTCATCTACTCATGCGCCTGCAAGACAAGGTAGCGATCATCACGGGGGCCGGAGCAGGCATCGGAGCCGAGACCGCGCGGATGTTTGCGCGGGAGGGCGCGAAAATCGTCCTCGCAGACTGGAATCTCGAGAATGCACAGGCCGTCGCAAGTGAGATCGGTGCGGCCGCCATCGCCGTGCGCGTCGATGTTCGCCAGGAGGCGGATGCGCGCGAGATGGTTGCGGCTGCCGTCAAGGCCTTCGGCCGGCTCGACATTCTGGTCAACAATGCCGGCAGCGGCCTGATCGGGACGGTCGAGGACACCGACGAGGCTGATTGGGACAATCTCGTCGCGGTCAATCTGAAGAGCGTTTTCCTCTGCTCGAAACATGCGATTCCTGTCATGCGCAGCGGTGGCGGCGGCGCGATCGTCAACACGGCCTCAAACGTGGCGACGATCGGCATCATGGGGCGCGCCGCCTATGTCGCAGCCAAGGGCGGCGTTGCCGCGCTGACGCGCGCCATGGCCCTGGACCATGTGAAGGACAAGATCCGCGTCAATGCGGTGGCGCCCGGCGTCATCTGGTCGAGCTATTACGAGAAGATGCTGACGACGGTTCCCGACGCTGATGCGTTCAAGCGCCGGCTCGCCGGCCGGGCTCCGATGGAGCGGATGGGGACGCCCGAGGAAATCGCCTCGACGATCCTGTGGCTCGCCTCCAGCGAGGCCTCCTACGCCACCGGCGCGATCTTCACAGTGGATGGCGGGATGACGGCTTGGTGCGGTCCGACCTGAACCTTCGGGCTGCTGCCCGCCGAGGCCGCGCCTGCTCTGCGGGCTCGGCTCTCATGGCTGGCGCCAGGCCATGCCGTCCGGGCAGGGCGCGCGCGCCGGTATGGCGACGCGGCCTAGCGGGCCTGGCCGAGAGACTGCAGGAAATCGGAAACCCTGCGGGCGACGGCGTCGGGTTGAGCGAGGTGGGGCATGTGTCCGCAGCCTGGAATCAGCCAGGTTTCGGTCGCCCCCCGTGCGCGCGACGCGATCGCCTCGATCTGGGCGATCGTCCCGTGTTCGTCGGCTTCGCCCTGGATCAGCAGCAGGGGGCAGGTGATGCGGCTAAGCCGATCGACGATCGACCAGTCGCGCATTTCGGGCGAAGTCCAGATCTCGACCCAAGCGTTAAACATGGTGTCGAGATTGTCGCCATGGTGCCGCGCCAGTTTTTCGCGCAGCGTTCCGGTCCGAAAATCGTCCGCCAGGGCGGCGATCCCGCCGGTCGCGTCGACCTCGCTGAAAACATGGGCGGCCTCGCTGATGACGGCCGCCGGTCGCGTCGGGAACGCGGCGGCAAAGCTCAGCGCGATCGTGCCGCCATCGCTGTGCCCGTACAGCACCGGGCGCTCGATCTGCAGCGCATCGAGCAGATGCGGCAGGACGTGGTGGGCCTCTTGATCGAGGAAGTCCGGAGCGCGCGGGCCGTCGAGTCTCGCGGAGCGACCATAGCCGAGGCGGTCATAGGCCAGAACAGCGCAGCCGGTGGCGGCGCCGAGCGCCTCGGGAAAACCGCGCCATTGCGTGACCGAGCCCAGGCCCTGATGCAGCAGGACGATGACCTGATCGCTCGGGGCGCGCCGCGGTACGCGCCATGTCAGATGGATCGGACGGCCTTGCATGAGAATGCTGTCGGTCGGGCTCGCATCCATCGTTCAACTTCTCTCAATCATTGGCGCCGTGCACGGCTGGCCGGCGGCCCGTCCCGTCGCTGCAGCCTGTCGCGCGCGCCCGCGAGTCCAGCCTGCCCGCCGCTGTGTAACCGCAGCCGGGCAGCGCTTCAATTTTCAGATCAGCCAGCAGGGAGGACATAGGATATGGCGACGATACTTTGCACAGGTTCCGGCAGCGGAATTGGTGCGGCAGCGCTGCGGCGGCTCGTCAAGCCTGGCGACAAGGTCATGATCCACGCCCGGTCCAATGCTGAGGGCGTCGCGGCGATGGCGGCGGAACTGGCGAAGCTCGGCGCGGCCACCGCTACGGTCCTGAAGGACCTGTCGCAGCCCGGCGCCGGGACCGAACTCGTCGCCTATACGGTCGCGACGTTCGGCGCGCTCGATGTCCTGATCCACGCTGCCGGCTTTCCTGTCAGGGCGCAGTACGGGACGGCAACGACGACGGATTTCGAACATGCAATGCAGGCTGTCGCGATCAGCTTCTTCGAAATGGTGACGGCGGCACTCCCCCATCTGAAGCAGTCTCTGGCAGGCCGAGTCGTTGCCGTCAGCACGCATAATGCGCATGTTTTCCGGTCGGACTATCCGATCTACCCGATCTCCGGAGCCGCGAAATCGGCCCTGGAAACGCTTGTGCGCACCCTGGCGGTCGATCTCGCGTCGCAGGGCGTGACCGCGAATGTCGTCGTTCCGGGGCTCGTCCGGAAGGAGCATGGCGAACAGTTCCTGAGCCAGGAAGAGTGGGCCGAGCTGCCGCGTGTGATCCCGATGGGGCGTATCGGAGAGGCGGATGAAGTGGGGGCGGTGATCGCGTTCCTGGCTTCGCGCGACGCTTCCTACGTCACCGGACAGGTCGTGCACGTCAATGGAGGCCTAATCTGAGCCGGCCGCGTTAGACGGCAATCGGCGCCAGGACTGTCCGGGACGTGAAGTGTATCTCACCTGACGAACGTCCGGACATGGCGCCGCGTCTATTGCTGGATCGGCGGGTCGAAAGAAACACTCCTAAGACGACAATAAACCAATGAAACTGGGAGGTTTATAATGCTGTTTACACTAGAGAACAAAAAAGTCCTCATTATCGGCGGGTCCTACGGAATGGGCTTCTCGACTGCGGAGGCTGTCCTTGCCGCCGGCGGGGATGTCGCGATCGCGGCTCGGAACACGGAAAAGCTTCAAAAAGCAGCCGCGTCTCTCGAAGAGACATATGGCAGGCGCGTGCCCTATTCCGCTTTCAGCATAGAAGACCGCGCTTCGGTAAAGCAGTTCATGCAGGACAATGCGGATTTCGACCATCTTGTGATGCCGGGCTCTACGGTCAAGCCGATCCTATACGATGACCTGACCGAAGAGACGGCAAGAGAGGCTTTCGACAGCAAGTTTTGGGGGCCTTTCTGGGCAGCCTTCGATAGCCGCCCCTTCATACGGACAGGCGGAAGCATCGTCTTCTTTAGCGGGGTCGCTGCGGTGCGCCCGGTCAAGGGCTATCTGATGGGCGCCAGCATCAACGGCGCCCTGAATGCGGCAACCCGGTCGCTTGCGCTCGAATTCGCGCCGCAGGGCGTGCGCGTCAACACGATCGCCTGCGGGCTGATGGATACGCCGCTTAACGATGTTCTGCATTCCCACGATAAAGCCGAACGCATCAAGCAGATGGCCGATCGGCTTCCTGTCGGGCGCATCGGCTATTCCGAGGAAGGCGCAATGGCAGCGCTCTACTTGATGTGCAACGGCTATGTGACCGCACAGGTCGTCGGCGTGGATGGCGGCCAGCAAGTGATGGACTGATTTCTTCGGCCGCTCAAAAAAATATAGCAGCATAAATTCCGGCCGCGGCGTTACTTGCCTGCGGTCGCTATTCACGCTTGTGACGAGCCAAGGCGGCTTGCGATAAGCTTTTTTCCGACCCTACGCTTTCGCAGCAGTAGCTTGCCGCGCAAGCCATGTAAATCGAGACTGGACGCCTGCGAGGTGTTCGCGCGTTGCGCGCATTCGGGACAAGCGTGCGAAGCCGCCCTGGTGATCGAACGACATAGTCCCGAAAAATTTGAGATGGCCCTCCATCGCAGCACCATGGGTGCACAGGTGTGCAAACAATTGACTAAAACTTGCGAGGCATTTTGAAACATTCTGAAACATTTCGAACTGCGTCGAATGTCCGTCGTCAGAATATTTGGCGCAACTCGCGGCGTAAATTAGCGGAGTGTCGGCCTCGTCTGGAGGTTGATGTTATGCGGCGAGCTTGCGGTGCTTCAAGCGCCGATGCTCGATGGTCTGTCGTTTGATCCTTTCGCGCTGTTTGATGATGGCCTCTGCCCTTCCGAGGTAGGCATCGGCGGGGGTCACGTTGTTCAGGCTCTCGTGGTAGCGCTGGTGGTTGTAGTGCTCGACGAACGCCTCGATCTGAGCTTCGAGATCGCCAGGTAGGGAGTAGTTTTCCAGCAGGACGCGGTTTTTGAGCGTCTGGTGCCAGCGCTCGATCTTGCCCTGGGTCTGGGGATGACAGGGAGCTCCGCGCACATGGCTCATGCGCTGGGTTTCGATATATTCGGCCAGCTCGCCAGCGATGTAGCTGGGGCCGTTGTCGCTGAGCAGCCGGGGCCTGTGGTGAACATGGGCTTGGTCACAGCCCGAGGCCGCCAGCGCCATATCCAGCGTGTCGGTGACATCCTCGGCGCGCATTGTGCTGCACAACTTCCAGGCGATGATGTAGCGCGAGAAGTCGCCGAGCACGGTCGACAGATACATCCAGCCCCACGCGACGATCTTGAAGTAGGTGAAGTCGGTCTGCCACATCTCGTTTGGCCGGGTGGTCTTGGTGTGGAACGCATCGGCGGCCTTGATCACGATATAGGCCGGACTGGTGATCAGATCATGCGCCTTGAGCAACCGGTAGACGGTAGCTTCCGACACGAAGTACCGCCGCTCATCGGTGAAGCGTACCGCCAGTTCCCGAGGACTGAGTTCGGATCGCTCCAGCGCCAGTTCGATAATCTGGTCGTGGATGTCCGTCGGGATCCTGTTCCACACCCGACTTGGTACCGATGGCCGGTCCTCCAGCGCCTCCGGGCCGCCCTCGATGTAGCGGTCGTACCAGCGATAGAAGGTCCGGCGCGCAATACCCAGCTGATCCAGGGTCCGCTTGGCTGGCCGGTGCGACTGCTCGACGATCCTAATGATCTCGAGCTTCGCGGATCCGGGATACCACATTCTTCGTCGCCCCCATCCGCGATCATGCTTTTTTTGAGCAGGCGATTCTCCAGCGTCAGATCGGCGACACACTCCTTCACGGCGCTGGCTTCACGGCGCAAATCCTTGACCTCATCGGTCGTGGCGGCACGCGCGGTGTCACCGGCCAGACGGCGCTTGCCCGCCTCCATGAACTCCTCCGACCAGGTGTAATACAGGCTCTGGGCGATGCCCTCCTTCCGGCACAGTTCGGCGATGCTGTCCTCGCCGCGCAGGCCGCCGAGCACAATCCGGATCTTGTCTTCGGCCGAGAAATGCCGACGCGTCGCCCGCCGGATATCCTTCACCACCTGCTCGGCGGGCTTTTTGACGCTGGAGGATTTGGGTCTCATCTTCGTTCCTTCGTCACTACGACGAGACCCAAATTCTCCTCAGTTCACAACCTCAGATCTGGGCCATAGGTGCTGACGGCGGACAGCTCTTGCCATTCGTGGCGGGTATCAAGCGTCAGACTTTCACCACTAGGTAGCCCCTCCCCCTCCTACATGCTCAAGGGCTATCACCCTGCGGACCGTCTCCGCTCGCCACCGACCGGAGCGAGGCGCCCGCTAACGAAAACGCAGGGTACGAAAAGCCATCATCCGGCCAGCAGCGTTCCCGCCGCCGTCAAGCTGCGTGCCCATGGCCACGTGTACTACAACGACCTTACCTAGATACCGCCTCGGCATCTGCGCGGCCTTGTTCCAAGGGCGGCATGCGTCAGCCACACATAGACCCGAGTGCTACGCCCCAAACTCATCCGTAATAGTCAGGTAGCAGTTGTCGCCGCACTCATAGGAAGTGATCTTCCCCCTGAGCGATCCGTCAGATTGCGCTAACGAGGCGGAGCCTCCAGTCAAGACGGCAATCACCACCACCGCGCTCTTACTCAATTCCCTGCTCATCGCCTCTGCCCATAATTGCGTGACCTGTCGGCTCTTCTTTTGCGGCGGAAGGGATCACATTGCGTGGCGCCCTTCCCGACTACTCGGGGATAATCCCGTGCTGCCGCAGCGCCTGCAAGAATTTCAGGGTGCAAAATGTATTCCCAACTTCCGGCTTTCGCTTCGAGAACTGGGGCCTCTAAATTATGTTAAAAAACATAGACTTATGACTTCAGAATATTCTTGTGATTAATTTGTCAACGGTTTTACCTTGACACGCAGTCCAAGGTCCCGGGGCTCATACTCAAAACGCGTGACAGCGTCAGCGAAAAGGCCTTGTGTTCCTGATCGTTGGTGGACGGCTCCGCGATGCATCAGCCTTCGTACACTAATCAATGGCCGTTTGCGGCGAGGCTGGCCTAACGCAAAGGTCAGGGCAGTAAAACTCAAAACGGGCGACAATTGGAATGACAATCAGTGAGTGGACGGCGATGACGTTAACTGCGGGATGGCGGCGTTCTTGTCCGCGGACCGTTGCACTGCCGCGCTCCACATGGTAAGTCTGATCATTGTCGTCTTGACGCGCATCATGCGAATATCCGGGACGGGAGATGGTTAGATGTACCTCGTTGCCAGGGCCACTAACATTTTCAACTTCGGACTCGCGACACTGTTATTCGCGCTTTTGGTGCCTGCCGTTTCTACCGCGCAAGCGCCGCAAAAGCTGCGCAACTTGTCACTCGAGCCATCCAGGGCAGATCTCTTTGCCTTAATCGTCAAGGATCGTATTGCCGAGCTGCAACAACAGCAACCGGACGCTAGCGGCGGTGCATTTATACCTGAGTCTTTCGTGTTTCCGCGGGACGCCGGTTTCGACTATAAACTCAATATACCAAGAGAAAACGTCTACTTTGGACTCGATATTAGCCATTACACGGGAGTTATTGATTTCAAAACGTTGTCTGGCCAAGGGATTTCTTTTGTATACGCAAAAGCAACTCAAGGCACGGGGTTCAAAGATGGGAAATTCGGGATCCACTGGAAGAAGATGGCCGGATCTACGAAGAGAGGAGCATATCATTTTCTTTCGGCCGGTATAGATGGCGAGGCTCAAGCAAAGGTCTTCATCAATTTTGTTAACTCGCATGGTGGATTCACTTCTGATGATATGCCTCCGGTAGTCGATCTAGAGTGGGATATCACGAGGCCAAACGCTCCCGATGCTTGGCGTAATTTCGATGCCGATTATATAATCAAGCAAACTGTTGCTTGGCTTCGCTATGTTCAGCAGATGACGGGACGCTCGCCTGTAATTTATACGTCTCGTTCATGGTGGCGTGAGCGCGGCATTCCCGAAAATCGGTTCGAAGAACTCAAACCTTACCGCCTCTGGATAGCCGATTACTCTCGGTCGGGAAAGGCATCTGAGAATCCGAAAACGCCAACAGATGGAGCCTGGCACCTTTGGCAATTCACTGATCGGGCGAAGCTCACAACGGGCTATGCCAGGGGCCTCGACGCGAACATCTTCAAAGGTACCGAAGCGGAGTTCAAGGAATTCGCATCCCGATGATTGACCGACGCGCAGCCATAGCCGGCGGGCTCTTTGCCCTGTGCGATTGTGAGGCGCACGCCCAATCAAGGCCGTTCATCTGCGCAGTCCCCGACAATCCACCGAAGCTCGCGCCCTTCGTACTCGATCCGCTTGCGGGCAACGGGGATGAATTGAAATTCGACACTGATCTTGGTCCGCTGATCTTCACCCCCTACGGATCCGCCTTCCTCCAAGACGTCTGGACCAAAGACGACAACCTAGACAAAAATCAGGATCGCATCGTCCTTGGCGTAAGCTTCGTTGACGGGATGGAGTCGCAGAGGGCGGCCGTTAGAGAACACGCGTCACGCTGGCTGTCGACCGATGTCGGAAAGTACGTGAACTTCCGCTTCGATGTGCCTTCCGAGCTTGCGCACGCAAGAGTCACGTTTGATGCGACGATCAACTGGTCAGCCATCGGCCGGAACGCGCTGACCGCTCGAACCAGGCATACGATGAGTTTTGATGATGTTTCAGCGACTACGGTGATGCATGAGTTTGGTCATTTTCTTGGCCTACAGCATGAGCATCGCTTTCCAAACGTAGCTATACGTTGGAACACGGCTGTTGTTCTTAAAGACATGCGTGATCGCGGTTGGCACGATCAGCTTACGCGAGACCAGATACTCAGCCGCCTTGATTCATCGGCCGCATGCATTGGCAATCCTAACTTCGATGTAGCCTCCGTTATGATCTATCCGATTCCGCAAGGATGGGCATCCTACCTGACGAGCAGTGGCGTCTGGCGTCCGCTCATTGTCGAAAGCGGGCATGGTATTTCTAGCGGCGACATCGCCTGTGTGTCTGGTCTCTACAGACAGAAAAAGTAACATCAGTTCGCATCCCACGCGGGCCCGATTGAGCTCAGGTCGGGACATTGCCCCTCTCATCAATGCCCAGACAGTGAGGTGGCTATGGGATGGGCCACGGTTCAGACGCGAGGTCGAACTGAACACCGTTCAAAAAGGATGCTAGCCGACGTTCTAGCTCCGCTCCCGGCCCGGATTTGCGCCATATTTTTGCGATTACCGGGCATCGCGCGAAAAACAGCCCATCAATTAAAGGCTGACCTCTAGCTCTATCCACGACACGGCATTGTAAACGTCGTTCCCCGCGAATAGAAGCTTCCTTGAGAGCCATCCGCGAACGAAAAATCCCTACTGGGAGGCCCTAAATTGGCGAGCTGATTTGTTCGTGCGTTCTTTATGAAATAATGAACATTGTCGTCGGCTGTGATAACGGGCCTACCCGATGTATCTGTAAACTCGTGATAGTCTCTGCCTACGTTAGTAGCTCTGGAAAATTTCAGCTGTCCAGTACCGGCGTCTACGTATGCAATTATTACATTGTATAAATCACTGCAATTACTTGTTCTGAAGAAAATGCGACGCTCAGAGGTCATGTTATTATAGTCGCACTTCTGTAGCGAAGCAACTTGCTCTAACGTAATTGGCTGGGCATTCCGGACGTCTCGACGTGGATATGACTCGATGCTCATGCGATTTGGTATTCCTGTGTATAGAGGTGCAGGTGGCCAAATTGCACGGAGATTAATGCCGGCGCTTATCAGCGCAGACGCCACTGCTTTTACCTTCTCTATATCGATATCCGGTGAGCATGTGAGTATATTCGAAGGAACTTGCTCCATCGAACGCTGAAACCTGTACGTGAAGTTAGAGTTTGTGAGGGCCTGCTCGACCCTTCCCGCGTCTGCGGCGCGCTTAAAGTAGATTATGTCCATTGACTGTTCGCCAGACGCCGGGCCTGCGCATTCCACTTGCGCCGCAACCAGTAACGTGGAAGCTTGTGAAATGGGATTGAATGCTTTGACATCGCCAGAGGCAGCAAAAATCAACCCCACAACGAATCCGTTGGCGTAAACAGGCCCTCCACTCATCCCGCGCGCCAGACTGACGCTCATCAGCACCTTACCTTCGCTGGCTAGTTCCTCCGCGGATACCTCCCCCCTATTCACTAGTAGAGGTACAGATGCACCTGAAGGATATCCTGCGACGGTAATCGAATGCTCCCTCCTCGGAACAACGCACTTAAGTTTTGGCAATTGAATTTCCGGAACGTCGTCTTCGTCGATTTCAAGCAGGCAATAATCAAGTTGGTTTTCAGTACATTCTCCGAGATTGGAATCTATAAGGTTATCTCGTCCCTTAAATGAAACCTTAATTACATCAGAATCCTTTTTATTATGGAACAAGTGTTTTGCTGTGAGTATATAACCACTGCTGTGTATTAAAAGTCCGCTTCCCTCCTTGAGTAATACTCCACGGGCATCTTCTACTCTTACGTATCCCACACTATCATAGTTATTTGTGGGCGTTTGACCGACGACCGCGCTGCTCAGAAGGAGCGCATAAAAGAATATCGCGATTCGTGTTACTTTCTTGCCCATAGTGAAAATTCTCGCATTGTCATGCTGACAGTAACTTGAACGGCCAAGTCTGAGCAATGTCAAGACGAATTCCTTGTCTGCGAGCTTCGATTACAAGTGAGCACTCAAGCTTCGTCTGGTAACTGCGTTAGGATCAGAAGGGGAAGCGTATGCAACCATCCGCGCGTCGTGCGATGGACCACCCCCCGTTGAGCGGGGGCGTCGGGTGGGTCCATCTCCGCAGAAGATCGCGACGAAGCGCCGAAAGCTTCCAGGTGATCGAAAGCCCTGCAGTGCCCGCTCTCTCGTCGTCGTCAAGGCAGACGCGAATACGCTGTCCGATTGTTGGGGTCCTTATGTGAGCTATGCTCGATCCCCGGCATGAGCTGGCGCTGCGCCGCGCCATAGGAGCCGAGCTTGTCGGTGATTAGACCTTCTTCAGATTCATGAGCACGCCTTCGCGTTTCAGCATGATCGCCAGACGCCGGTAGCCGAACCGGCGGCGCCCGTTGGCAAGCTCCTTGAGGCGCTTTCGAACAGCCGCATCAGCGCCGGTCTTGCGGTCATACTGGAAGCTCGACCGATCTACTCCGATCAGCCCGCAGGCCCGGCGCTCCGAGTAGCCGTGATCGGCGATCACGCGCTCCACCGTCGCAAACCGGTCTGCGGGCGTGATCAGTTTTTTCCCAGCAGATCCTTCAGCACGGCGTTGTCGAGCAACTGCTCGGCCAGAAGCTTCTTCAGCCGACGGTTCTCGTCCTCGAGGGTCCGCAGCCGAGCCGTCTCCGAGGCGGTCATTCCGCCATACTTCGCCTTCCATTTGTAAAGCGTCGCGTCACTGATCCCATGCTTGCGGCACACGTCCTGGGTCTTCACCCCAGCCTCGTGCTCCTTCAGCACCGCAATGATCTTCGCTGAAACGGCTGCGCCGCATGGTCCATCTCGTGTGCGATGGACCCAACTTATCGATGGCAGCAATTCAGGGGAGCACGTCAGTGACCATGCTGACCTAGCGCTGGTTGGTCTTTTAAAGGCCACTGGGGGCGTCGAGGGGTTCGTTTGACAGGACACCTAGGCGGGAGCGCCGAAGGGCCCGTGAGGGGCATTGGAGCCGCTCAAGGGCCTGTGCGAGGGTCGTGGTATTCATCGCTTAGGTGTGTTGCGGCTCTCGCCAAGGAACTGTTTGAAGCCACCCACTTTGCGGGCCGCTAGCAGACGCAAAACGGCAGCCTCTAGCTCGTCGGCAGAAGCGACTTCACCGGATTGGTTCCTACGGATGAGTTCGGAGGCCAGCAGATGGCCCACATAGGCATAGTGGTGGGTCTCATCTTTCATGGGCCGCACTATCGATTCTGGCGAAATGGGCTTTGACGATCTGGCGAATGACGAAGGCCTTGGAACGTGCCAGTTTTTGGGCCTCCAAGGCTACGCTCTGCATGACCTGATCGCCGATTGAGATGGTCAGTCGCTTCATGCCATCAGTCCTTATGCAGGTCGTGCTTTTCGAGAAGCTCGTAAATAGCCTCTTGAATGGCCACCGTGCGGAATTTCGGACCCGGATTTGCGAGAATCTGCTCGATCAACTTCGCAAGATAGGGGTCACATCGGTCGCCCAAAGCGTAAACAATATCTAATATCATGCCTATTTCATATTGTGCAATAATAGAATACGATTTCATCTTTTATCTCCTTTTCTCGTACACTATTATTTGTATAATTCTTATTTTCTCTGGTGATAGACGATGCAGTTAATCTATGGATCACCATCCAAATCAGGAGATGGTTAGACTCTCTAGCCTTACCGAGTGGGTTACACGCTTGCTTGCCCGGAGATTGATCTTATTGCGAGCCTCATCTGTTTTGCAGCCCATAAAATCAAATAGTGATTCACGACCGTGATAGAAACCGCGCTGTCCTAAGATAGCTTTACCCGAGTAAGATATCATACGTGACGCATCCGCCTCTCGCGGGTCAATTGGCGCAACGTAGAACTGTGGATTTGAACCATTCTCCAGATACCTGTTCTTCTGGCCGCAATCCATCTGCCCAACTCTGTCTGCCTCCATGCGAATTGCGCCTTCGAGAAATAGCTCCCTCCAATATGGATGAACTATCACAACAGCATGGATATGAAGATCGGTCATGTCTCTTATATATCGACCCCTTTCCGACCCTGCGCAGTCCACGCAATAATAACCAGAGTGCTGAAATGGGAGATATTTATTTACCTCTGCTCGAGAAGCTATGTATTTGAAGAATCTGAAATTGTGCCTTTCAAAATCCGCCATTAATATTTCCGGATCTTGGGAACCTGAGCGATACGTTATCGTGAATATATTTTCGTAGATATTTTCGCTCAAATTCCACTCTCCATAGTATATTGACTCAATATGCTTTTTGACGCATAATATAAAATCGTTGTTATCTATGTTTTTCTTATAATATGGCTCTATGTTCAACTTTAACACTTTCTCTAATGAAGTACCTACAATAGACATAATAATTCTATCCGGGCGTTTACCGCCGCGACCGCACAAAATATGCGTGCCTGTCAACATTCTGGATGGGGTGGAAAATTATTCAACCAAATAATCAGATTAGAAAATCGCAGACCTAATTTTATTTATCGTTCATCGCCAGAAACTTCACCGAAATTTGATGAAAAACATACCGGTCATGCGGTGCGGTTCTGGCATACTATAAGTATACCTTGGCGTACTTATAAATAGTCTCACGGCTCACATTAAAAAATCGCGCGAGGTCTGACTTGCTCTCTCTCGACTCAAGGCGTGCCTTCAACTCCAATTGTTGAGCGGCGGATAGTGACGGCTTCCTGCCCCTGTACGCACCTTTCGCCTTAGCCAGAGCAATCCCTTCCGCCTGACGCTCACGAATTAGAGCCCTCTCAAATTCGGCGAATGCGCCCATCATCGAGAGGAGCAATGTCGACATGGGAGAATCGTTCCTGCCGGTGAACGTCATTGCCTCCTTGATAAACTCGACCGTCACGCCCTTTCGAGTCAGCTGATCGACAAGGCCCCGTAAATCCAGAAGATTGCGCGCCAAGCGATCCATTGAATGGACGACAACGGTATCGCCTTCACGCACGAAATGAACAAGTTGCTTGAGCTCCGGCCGCTCCGCATCTTTCCCGGAAGCTTGATCTGAAAAAACACGATCAAGCGACACGCCATGCAGCTGCCGTTCGTCATTTTGACCAAACGCGCTGACACGAACGTACCCAACTCTTTGACCGGCCACCAACTCCTCCTTTTTTGTCAGGTTAGAGTCTATAATATTGACTGACAATTGTCAAGAAATATTAGAAAACGACCCTAATCTGACATCGGCGCGCATCCCAATTTAGGGCATACCCAAAAAAGGACGCTCCGCTCCATCCTCGTTGGCTCACTGTGCTTAGGTTACAATCTCTTCTGGTCAGCTTGCCCAAGAGCTGCTGCAGAGCGGAGATGAGACTTGCCCGCCGCATTCTGCTCGATTCAGTCGTCCCCTCTGGACACGGCACGGCAATCAGGCAATGTGCATCGCCCTCCAAATTAGAATCAATATGCCCGGTATGCCTTTTGTCTTTGAGGAAAAAATATGAAGATAAAACGTTTCCGAGGGAGCGAAATTCACGGATACCTTAATTTCGATATCAAATTTCGTGATGATCTGACGTTCCTTACCGGTATAAATGGCGGCGGCAAGACCACTGTCATCAATTCGATTGTTGCGCTGCTAAGCCCTAACATCTCAACGCTATCATCACTTGAGTTTCGAACTATAAGCGTTGAAGTTGAGCATGATAACCGCGAGCTGGTTATAACGGCATCGAAGAAAGACGCGTTTGTAAATCTTTCGACATCAGCCTCTCGCGATCCTATTGTCGTTCAACCATACGTTTTTGATGAGTATGCCCCTCCATATAAGAACGAGGAGGCTGAACGGCTCCATTTTGCCGAGATTCAGGCCGTAAGCGTTGAGCATCCTGTTATGAAGGACATCAACGGTTTGCCGACCCCGATGTTTCTTGATCTCGACCGCAGGTCACGGTCTGTCAATGTCCGCGCCCGGTCGCGGTTCCAGCCCAATTCGGCGACCCGTTCGAAAAACGTGTTTGGCGGCTCGCTGAACCGCAGCCTTATCGAGGCAGAGGTTCTCGCCCAAGAGGAGTTCCGTGACACCTTGGTTAAGGTCTCAGGCATTGAAAAAGCTCTTAGAACAGAACTGATACTGCTGCTCCTACCCACAGAAGAGCAGATGGAATACGGCGCATTAACGATGCCAACAGCTCAGGACCTGCAAAGCATTGCCGATATCAAAAGCAGACTTGACGATCTGCCTCAAATCCTGGCTGTGCCCCGGGAGCGCCTACGTCGGCAGGTTTCTAAATTTCTTCAGTCGATGGAAGATCACTCAAAAGTACTTAAGCAACAGGAACCTTCAGACGATTTCTGGGATAAGATTTCGAATAACTCGATTTTGATGTCAGCTGTGCTTAGTTGGTCATCAAACAAATACCAAATGCGTAAATTTAGTGGCATTGTTTCAAAGGTTGTTGAATTCAACGAAGAGCGCAATAAAATTCGAGCTAAGCTTAGTCAATACGAGATTATGGTCAACCGCTTTCTTGGTGACAATGGCAAACGGATTTATTTTTCTGAACGCGGGGAAATTAAAGTTAGCATTGGCGGCAACGATGATCAACGAGATATCACTTCTCTTTCTTCTGGAGAATCACAGATTTTCGTCATCATTACACACCTGTTTTTCAATCCGTCCGCTCAGAATGCAAATGTTTTCATTATTGATGAGCCGGAGCTTTCTCTTCATGTCCAGTGGCAAGAAATGTTCGTAGATAGCGTGCTTTCGGCAAATCCTAACGTACAGTATATCATGTCGACTCACTCTCCTTCTATCATTCTCGATAGAGTCGTTAATTGCATCGATCTCGATTCAAAGCGAGTTGGAGGAGTGCGTGGTTAAATATTCAGCGCGCGCCGCAAGGGCACTCGGCTTTCTGAAAAGACGATCCAACGACATAGAGGTCTACGTTGAGGATACCTCTTCTGCCAACATGTGGCTTCAGATAATACAGAAAGCATTCGGATCGAACGTCAAACTCACCAGCGTTAACATGCTTGGAAGCAAGAAAAATGTTATTGACGCCTGTTCTATTGATCAGGCTAACGACGGTAGAAGGAAGATTTATCTTGTCGACGGCGATCTGGACCATCTTTGCGGCAAGAAGGTACGGCAGTTAAAATACTTTCATGCTCTCAGGGCCTACTGCATTGAAAATCTGCTTCTGTCAAAAAAAAGGCAATATTGGCGGCTTGCGGAGTGATGTCGGCTACGCAGTCCGCCCAAGATGTCTATGACGTAGTCTGCATTGATAAATGGATCAATGATGCTAAACGTGACTTTGGCAGCCTGTTTTTATTGTATGCAACAGCGCACCACTTCAAAACCGGGCTTGTTACAACAAACTACGGAGTAGGCCGTCTGTGCCAACAGTCAGCTAGACAGATGAAAGTTGATAGATCGAAAATCGCGCTCAGGATTAAAGCTCTTTCTCAGGCCATTATCTCGAAAGTAGGTTTTAAGAAATACAATTCGAGAAGGAAATCTATTAGGAAAAGATTTTCTAAGCTTGATATTTTTAAGCTCATATCAGGTAAAGACTATCTCATTCCGCTGTTGCTATCCCGCTTCAAGAAAACCGCTAACTTCGGCGGAAACACTGATCAATTCAAACTCCTCCTTGCAAGTTATTTTGACTTGTCTTACGAGAAAGGCCTGCATAAATTTTTAAAAAGCGCTTAAGTTCAGCAGCTGTTTTTAAAGAAATAACCCTTTTCTACTTTGATTCGCGTAGAATTTTCCGCCTAGCATATCAGCAATTTCGGGGTTCGCGATATGTCGATAATGCTGGAATATAATTGTAGGCGAGGTTCCCATGTTCGAAGCCAAAGCCTCAATATTAACTCCTCCATATCGAATTCGGAATGTCGCGTACGTGTGCCTAAGGCTGTATATCGTCCTGTCCTTCCCGAAGCGGTCTTTTAGCAAGTTAGATTTCATTAAAACGGATTTGAAGGTTTTCCCGAAGTTCTCAATTTTATTTCCCGCGCGGTCCGAAAATATTAGGTCATTTTCGTCAGTTCGATTGCTGGAAGCCTTAATCCGCTCGAGGAGCGTAGGCGCGTTTCGGAGTGGGATGCATTCCCGTGCACCGGTTTTGGTCTGGGGGTTGACATAGATGATGACGTGGGCATTTCCGTTGTCGTCTTGGTGAGGCGTCACGTCCTTCCACCTCAATTGCCTAGCCTCATTCGGCCGGAGGCCACTTGAGGCCATAAACATCACGTAATTTCGGAGCATCTCGCGCTGCCAGCGGTGCAGTTCATGAGGACCTTTCTTGGGTGTCACTCCCTCCTCTGGAGCTCCCTCTTTGACCCAGACTCTCAGGAATCTGTACAGTGCCTTCCATTCCTCAAGTTCAAAAGCGGGACGACGCTCGGTTCCCTTCCCGATTTTGACCCTCGGCGGTTTCAAATTCGGGAGCCGGTTTATGATACCGTTTCGGTGCGCCCAACTTAGCACTTGACCAAGGACTGTTTTTTCCATGTCCAACGTCTTTTGCGCGGGTTTTTTCGCAACGTTGCCCAGTTTCTGCTTGTATGGCCTAGCCTTCGTTGTGCGTGTTTTCGCAGCCTTATCGATTTTGGCTTGGCCTTCATCCGAAGCCCAATAGCCTATCCGCCAGTCCCAGTAGGCGCTGATGAGCTTGTCATTGATCTCGCCGACCTGCTTTGAGCCCATGAAAGGGATCAGATAGCGGTTCGCTGTTCCGATAATGTATCGCTTGCGGTGCTCGGATAGGCCTTGCTGATGAGTACGGAGCCAGCGATCCCAGATGCTACGAAACGTCTGGACGCCGATGCTCTCCCCATGGCGGACCTTGTAGCGAAGATCGTCATAGAGGTTCTCAGCGAACTCTCGCGCTCTATCGAGCGAGCGCTCTTTTGTGGATTTCGTCACATAATCGTCGACACCGTCTACCGATAGGCGGGCATGGAAGACTCCTCCGTCTTTGCGAGTGTAGAGAACAATCCGCCCATCTCGGAACACGTGTTTGTTCTCGTATGCCATCGCGTTTCCGCCATTCCTTATCTGGTCGCGTCAACGCGATGCCGAATGTTGAAACTGGAAGCTTCGAGACGTCAAGGCGTTACAAGGATCGTGTCAAACGGAAAAGGGGGTTGGCATTTCTGCCAACCCCCTGAAAAACAACCGCTTTTCGAGCGTTTGTTTAGCGCTTCGAGAACTGGAAGCTGCGGCGGGCCTTGGCCTTACCGAACTTCTTACGCTCGACGACACGCGAGTCGCGGGTCAGGAAGCCACCCTTCTTGAGCGGGCTGCGAAGCTCGGGCTCGAAGAAGGTCAGCGCCTTGGAGATGCCGTGACGAACCGCACCGGCCTGGCCGGAGAGGCCGCCGCCCTTGACCGTGACGACGACGTCGTACTGGGTCAGGCGCTCGACGAGGATCAGCGGCTGCTGCAGAACCATGCGGAGCACGGGACGTGCGAAGTAGACTTCCTGATCACGGGTGTTGACCGTGATCTTGCCGGTGCCCGGCTTGATCCAGACGCGGGCGATGGCGTTCTTGCGCTTGCCGGTGGCATAGGCGCGGCCCTGGGCGTCGACCTTCTTGACGTGGACGGGAGCATCCGGCTGCGCGGTCTTGGCGACCTGGCCGAGCTGCTCGAGAGACTGGAGAACCTCTGCCATGATCAGACCCTCGCATTCTTGCGGTTGAGCGCGGCGACGTCGAGCGCCTCCGGCGACTGGGCTGCGTGGGGATGCTCAGCGCCCTTGTAGACGCGCAGATTGCCGAGGATCTGGCGGAACAGCGGGCCGCGGGGCAGCATGCGCTCGACAGCCTTCTCGACGATCCGCTCGGGGAAGCGACCTTCGAGAATGAACTTGGCGGAGCGCTCCTTGATGCCGCCGGCGAAACCGGTGTGGTGATAATAGACCTTCTGGTCGCGCTTGCGGCCAGTCAGGACGATCTTATCGGCATTGATGACGATGATATTGTCGCCGCAGTCGACATGGGGAGTGTAGGCAGCCTTGTGCTTGCCACGCAGACGCAACGCCACAACTGCGGCGAGACGGCCGACGACGAGCCCGGAGGCGTCGATCACAACCCATTTCTTTTCGACATCGGCGGGCTTGAGCGAGATGGTCTTCATCGCGGCACCCCTTCGGTGGCTTGAGAGAAAATGACAAGCCGCCGGAGACCGGCGGCGATGTGAGGTGGGGACTAAGGGGCAGGTGGCGGGTTGTCAAGCATGACAATAAGCGCCAGATCCCGAAAAACGCATTGTTTTCAGCGAAATGCGCAAAACGGTATTTAGATACCGCATCTTTTTTCGTCCTCCGCGACCAGGATCCTCCCGACCGACCTCGCGCACGGTCATCAGGAACGGCTCATGGCCCGCCGAAGAGCGCGTGCGCCCAGCGTGGCACACCGAGGAATCACGGACCTGGCCCTAGCGATCGGCTGGAATCGAATAGGTCCCCGTCGCGTGGCAGACCATTTCGCTCTCGCCTTGAGAGAACAGCGAGACCTCTCCGACTGCCAGCCTTTTGCCGAGCTTCAGCAGCCGGGCCTCCCCGATCAGCGCCGCCTGCCCGGGCTTACGCAGGAAATTGTAGTTGAGGCTCGTCGTGACGGCGAGGCCGACGGGACCGATCTGGGCCAAGATCGCGACATAGAGCGCGAGATCGGCCAGTGCCATCATGGTGGGGCCCGAGATCGTCCCGCCCGGCCGCAGGTGCCGCTCGTGATAGTCGCAGCGCATCCGCGCCGTCATCGGGCCAACCTCTTCGACGAAGTAGGTGCGTCCGCCATGATGGATCTGCGGGAAGACCTGATCGAGATAGGCCTCTACCTCGGAGGCGGTCATGCGGGTCGTCATGGGAGCGCGAACTCGAAGCTGATCGGACATGGCTCCTCTTGCAGCATGACGGCCGCGCCCCGACAATGCGTCTAAATGCGAAAGGCCTTGCCATGAATGCCCATGCCCGCACCGAATCCGCGCCCATCCTGTTGCGCGAGGACCATGACGGCGTCGCGACCCTGACGCTCAACCGGCCCGCCTCGCGCAACCCATTGAGTGAGGCGATGCTGGCGGCGCTAAGCGAGAGCTTTGCGTCCATCGCCGCCGACAGCTCAGTACGGGCCGTGGTGCTGTCAGCGGGCGGGCCCGTGTTCTCCGCGGGGCACGACTTGAAGGAGATGAGCGCGCATCGGGCCGATGCCGACCGGGGCCGCGCCTATTTCGCAGATGTTCTCGGGAGATGCTCGGCCGTGATGCAGCAGATCACCGCCCTGCCCCAACCTGTCATCGCTGCGGTGGAAGGCACGGCGACCGCCGCCGGCTGCCAACTGGTGGCAAGCTGCGACCTCGCCGTGGCCGGCGCAGCGGCGAAATTCTGTACGCCGGGCGTTCATATCGGCCTGTTCTGCTCGACACCGATGGTCGCGCTATCGCGCAACCTTTCGGCCAAGCACGCGCTGGAGATGCTGCTGCTCGGAGAGATGGTGCCTGCCACGGAGGCGTCCCGGATGGGACTGGTCAACCGGGTGGTACCGGCTGGCGAGGCGCTGGCAGAGGCGCAGCGGCTGGCCGGCGTCATCGCCTCGAAATCGCCAGCCACGGTCAAGATCGGCAAGCGCGCCTTCTACGAACAGCGCGAGATGGGCTTGAGCGCGGCCTATGACCACGCCTCGGCGATCATGGCCGAGAACATGCTCGCGCGCGACGCGGAGGAAGGCATCGGCGCCTTCATGGAGAAGCGGGCGCCGGTCTGGGAGGGTTGAGTTGCGACGGGGCTTGCGCCTCAGCGGTTCGTGTCCTTGCGCTCCATCCAGCGGATGAGCGGCAGCAGCGGCAGGACCCAGGCCAGGCCCAGGGCGACATAGGCGACTGTCTGCCATATCTTCGGCGCCTCGGTGATGCGCCCCTGCGCCAGCGCCATCGCGACGAGCGCGTAAACGCAGACGAAGACCAGGATCACGACGGTGCCGATCAGCTTGCGGTGGCTCTGGGTCATGGCGATCTCCGCCGCGGCTGCGGCAATGCGGACGTTGTCGCGTTTTTGCGAGCGGTCTATCTGTCACCGCCAAAGGCGCTTGTGAAGCGCGTAAGATGCGACCGAAGGCCCCGGCCCAGTGACCACAGCCCTGAATCACGCCCTCCCCACGATGAAAAGCGCCGCGAGCCATGCCGGCATCCGCCGCTGGCTCTGGATCGTAGCGGCGCTCGTCTTCCTGATGATCGTCGTCGGCGGCGCGACGCGGCTGACCGGCTCCGGGCTCTCGATCACCGAATGGAAGCCGATCACCGGCGCCCTGCCCCCTCTCTCGGCCGAAGTCTGGGCGAGCGAGTTCGAGAAGTACCGCGCCAGCCCCCAATACCAGTTGCTGAACGCCGGCATGAGCCTGGGCGAGTTCCAGTTCATCTACTGGTGGGAATGGGGCCACCGCCAGCTCGGCCGTTTCATCGGCTTCGTGTTCCTTGCCGGGTTCCTGGTCATTGCCGCGCGACGCCTCCTGCCGTGGCGCCAGACGCTCACGATCTTCGCCATGGGGCTGCTGCTCGGCCTGCAGGGCGCGATCGGCTGGATCATGGTCGCGTCGGGGCTCGAACCCGGCATGGTCGCCGTCGCGCCGGTCAAGCTGACATTGCACCTGACTTTTGCGGGCCTGTTCTTCGCCTCGGTCGTCGCCTTCGCGACCTGGCTGACGCCGCCCCGCCGGACCGAGCCGGCGCGAGCGCGTGGCGTGGCGTGGCTGCTAATGGCGCTGACCTTCATACAGATCGCGCTCGGAGGACTGGTGGCGGGCTCCAAGGCCGGCTTCACCTATAACAGCTGGCCGCTGATGGATGGCGCGCTGGTGCCCGGCGCCGACACGCTGTTTGCGAAGACGCCCTTCTGGGAGAATTTCGTCGATAACCTCGCGCTGGTGCAGTTCAATCACCGGATCGGCGCCTATGTGCTGCTGGGCGTCGCGCTCTGGCATGGAGCCGCGCTGCGCCGCGCCGCGCCGGGCTCAGGTGGTGCGAAGCGGGCGACCGCGATTGCGGGCATGACAGTCGCACAGGCGGCACTGGGCATCGTCACGCTGCTGCTGGTGGTGCCGGTCTGGGCTGGTCTCGCGCATCAGGCTCTCGCCTTCGCCGTGCTGGCGATGACCGTGGTCCATGTGACGCGCAGTTCGGCGTCGTAGCGCACCCCGTCATTGCGAGCGTAAGCGAAGCAATCCAGCAGCGACAGAGCGCTACGTCCTCCTGGATTGCTTCGCTCCGCTCGCAATGACGCTGGAGGTTTTGGCTCAGCCCAGCGCCTGGTCGAGATCGTCGATGAGGTCGGCGACGTCTTCCAGACCGATCGAGAGGCGCACCACCTCCGGACCCGCGCCCGAGGCGGTCTTCTGCGCGTCGGTGAGTTGGCGATGGGTGGTCGAGGCCGGGTGGATCACCAGCGAACGGGTGTCGCCGATATTGGCCAGATGCGAGAACAGCTTCAGGTCCGAGACCAGCTTCACGCCGGCGTCGTAGCCGCCCTTCAGGCCGATTGTCATGACCGCGCCGCCACCCTTGGGCGAATAGCGCTGGGCAAGCTCGTAATATTTGGTGCCCGGCAGGCTGGCATAGCTGACCCACTCGATCGCGGGGTGCGTCGAGAGGTGCTTGGCGACGGCGAGCGCATTCTCGCAATGGCGCTGCATGCGCAGCGGCAGGGTCTCGATGCCGGTCAGGATCATGAAGGCGTTAAAGGGCGAGAGCGCCGGGCCCATGTCGCGCAGGCCGAGCACGCGGGTGGCGATGGCGAAGGCGAAATTGCCAAAGGTCTCGCCCAGGATCATGCCGTTATATTCCGGCCGCGGCTTGGACAGCATGGGGTAGCGCTCGTCGCCGACCCAGTTGAACGAGCCGCCGTCGACGATGATGCCGGCGACCGAATTGCCGTGCCCGCCGAGGAACTTCGTGGCCGAGTGCACCACGATGTCGGCGCCATGCTCGAAGGGACGGATCAGGTAGGGGCTCGCCATCGTGTTGTCGACGATGAGCGGGATGTTGTGCTTCTTGGCGATCGCCGCGATGCCGGCGATATCGACCACGACGCCGCCGGGGTTGGCGATGGACTCGATGAAGATTGCCTTGGTCTTGGGCGTCACCGCCGCGGCAAAGCTCTCGAGATCGTCGGAATCGGCCCAGATCACGCTCCAGCCAAAGTTCTTGTAGGAGTGGTTGAATTGGTTGATCGAGCCGCCATAGAGCTTCTTGGCGGCAACGAACTCGTCGCCCGGCTGCATCAGCGCATGGAAGCAGAGGAACTCGGCGGCGTGGCCCGAGGCCACAGCAAGCGCTGCTGTGCCACCTTCCAGGGCCGCAACACGCTCCTCGAGCACGGCGTTGGTCGGGTTGCCGATGCGGGAATAGATGTTGCCGAACGCCTGCAGGCCGAAGAGCGAGGCGGCGTGATCGACGTCGTCGAAGACGAAACTTGTGGTCTGGTAGATCGGCGTCGCGCGCGCGCCGGTCGCTGCGTCAGGGGCCGCACCGGCATGGATGGCGAGCGTGCTGAAACCCGGTGCGCGATCTGACATGATGTTCCCTCGATATTCTGGTTGCAAGACAGGCGTTCGTTTTATCGAACGACCCGTTCGCCGTCAATTCAAGGGCGCGGCGCCAGTTCGGGGCCAATATGCTCGGGCCTGACCCCCATGCCGACGAGCCGGGCCGGGATCCGGCGCAGCAGAGGAAACCATTTCAGCAGGCCTATCGCGAAAGGCGGCTTGACTGGCGTGGTGCCCGTCAGCAATGGCGAGATCACCCGGTTCTGGATGGCGATCTGCATCGACTGTGTCATCCGCGTCGGAAACATCCGGCGCTCCTGCACGGCGGCAAGGTCTGCGTCCGACACGCGCCTTTCGCGCAGCGGCCTCGCCAGGAGGTTGGCGGTTGCGACTGCGTCCTGGATCGCGAGGTTCACGCCGACGCCGCCAATCGGCGACATCGCGTGCGCGGCGTCTCCGATGCAGAGCAGCCGCGGCTTCCACCAGCGCTCCAGCCGGTCGACCGCCACCGAAAGCAGCTTGACGTCGTCCCAGCTTGCCAACTCCCCGACGCGATCGGCAATCATCGGCGAAAGCGCGACGAGATCGCGCCGGAACACATCCAGTCCGGCCGCCCGCATGCGTTCGAGCGAGCCCTTGGGAATGACGAAGGCGCACTGCCAGTAGTCGGTGCGGTTAAGCATGACCATGAAGCGGCCCTGCGCGATCTGGCCAAAGGTCTGGTTGTCGTCGGTCGGCCGGCGCGACAGGCGAAACCACAGCACATCCATGGGCGCGCCCAGCGTCGTGACGGCGAAGCCAGCGGCCTTGCGGATGTCGGAACTGCGGCCGTCAGCAGCCACGACCAGATCGGCCATGATCGCGATCTCGCCATCGGGCGTCTGCGCCTTGAGGCCGGTGACGCGGCCGCCCTGCTCGATCGGCTCTAGCCCCTTCGCGTTCATCAGCAAGCGAAAGCGCGGGATCTCGCGGCCGCGATCGGCGAGGAAATCGAGGAAATCCCATTGCGGCATGAAGGCGACATAGGGCGCCTTGACCGGCAGATGGCTGAAATCGGCGATGGTAATGGCATCATTGCCGAAGCGCGCGACGATATCGTCTTCCTTGGTGTGCGGCAGCTTCAGGAACTCATCGAGAAGCCCAAGCTCGTGCATCAACTGAAGCGTGGAGGGATGGATTGTGTCGCCGCGGAAATCGCGCAGGAAGTCGGCGTGCTTTTCGAGGACGACGACATCGACACCGGCGCGCGCCAGCAGGAATCCAAGCATCATCCCGGCGGGGCCGCCGCCGGCGATGCAGCAGGTGGTGGTCAAGGTTTCCATCATCGTCCCCTCGACATTACGTCATTGCGAGCGAAGCGAAGCAATCCAACATCGTAGAGCGCTACGCCCCCTGGATTGCTTCGCTCGCGCTCGCAATGACGGAGAAGCGCTCACGTACCCGGCCGGTGGATCGTCAGCTTCTGAAAACCCTTTCCGGCGAGAACCGGCTTCTTGGAGGAAAGTATCCTCGAATTGATGCCCTGCCAGCCGATCTCGCCGGAGAGACGGCCATATTCGATCTTCGGGCAGCGATTCATGATCACGGTGACGCCCTTCGCCTCGGCCCGTGCGGCGGCTTCGTCGTTGCGCACCGAAAGCTGCATCCAGATCACCTTCGGCAAGGGATCGAGCGCCAGGGCTTCATCGGTGATCGGCCCGGCGGCTTCCGAATTGCGGAAGATCTCGACCATGTCGATCGCGCCGGGGATGTCCCTTAGCGAGGCATAGACGGTCTTGCCGAGCAGCGTCTGCCCCGCCAGGCCAGGGTTGACCGGCACGACGTCATAGCCGCGATCGAGCAGGTACTTCGTCACGATCCAGCTCGGACGCGCCTCGCTCGCGGAGGCGCCGACCAGCGCGATACGCTTCACGCTCTTCAGGATCTCGCGGATCAGGCTGTCGGCATAGGCATCGTGGTTCATCGGGAAGATCCGGCAGTGCCGCAAGGGCGTGGCTGTCGCCCTTTGCTACGCCGATCGCAATCTGCGGGAAAGCCCTGCCGGCGCGGGGACGACCGCGCTCACGCGAGGTTGAGCCGCCGCCCCCGGTTCCAGAACAGGAACGGCAAGCCCGACAACAGCGCCCGCACCGCAGCCTCGCTCTGGTGGTATCCGTTGAGGGAGACACGCGGCAGAGCCTGCAGATGCGTCGCGTGATCCGAGAAAAGGTGGCCCGGACGCGTCGTCACCGCGCTGGTAAAGCCGGCCTCATCTGCAAACGCGAATTCGCGGGGGCCGGCCGCGGTGGGATCGCCGACCGGGTAGGCGAAATGGCGGATGGGCGTATCCAGCTCCGTTTCGAGGCGCAGCTTGCTCGCAACGATCTCCTCGCGCGCAAAGTCGGCATCGTGCTTGGCGAGCATGGGGTGGGTCATCGTATGGGCGCCGATGGTGACCCCGGGTGCGCCGGCCAGAGCGCGCAGCGTCTCCCAGGGCAGGCACTCGCGCTCGACGAGCGCTGCAGAGTCGATGCCGGCGTGCTGGATGAGTTCGGAAATCGCCGCGAGTAGAATCGCTTCCGGCTGGTTGCGCAGACGCCAGTAGAGCGTGTCGAACGCTCGCAGCTTCTCGGTGTCGCTTTCGGTGCGGGCCGAAAAGACCCCATCGGGAAGCGCGAGCGAGATGGCCGGCAGGGCCCGGATGACCTCCTCCAGTTCGAGCCACCAGAGCCGGGCGCTGCGGTCGGCAAAGCCAGGCGTCACGAACAGCGTCCAGGGCGCGTTATGCTTCGCGAGCACCGGCCAGGCATGATCGAGATTGTCGCGATAGCCGTCATCGAAGGTCAGGGCCACGAAGAAGCGTCCGGGCCTGGGGTCGGTCAGGCGGGAGACGGCTTCGTCCAGCGAGACGATATCGTAGCCCTCGGCCCTGATCAGGCTTAGCGTCGCGTCGAGGAATTCCGGCGTGATCTCCAGCAGGCGGTTGGGCTGGAAACCTTCGGCGGCAGCGGGCCGCACATGGTGCAGCGTCAGTATCATGCCTGCCCCCTGCGCGAGCCCCCTGCCCCAGCGGTCGGCGCCGGTCAAAGCGATCGCCTTGAAGATGGCGGAGAAGGCTTTGTGACGCAGGCTCATCCGACCTTCCGCAGCAACCGCTCGCTAACGCTGTTTGCCGATCCTCCGGCCATCGGCTGTGATCTTGACCGCTCTGTTCACAATGGCGGGTTAAGGACTGGCGATCCGGCACGCCTTTCGAAGGGATAGCCCTCGCATGTCCGCACTCGCTGAACGCCCGCAGGCCATGGCCGTGGCGGAAAGCCGGACCGCGGCCGGATTGCGCGGTTGGCATGCCATAGAAGTCGCGACGGACATCGCTTCACTCGAACAGGCGTGGCTGACGCTCGAAGCCCGCGCGCTTGTGACGCCGTACCAGTCCTATGGTTGGGTGCGCGGCTTCGCCGAGACGATCGGCGCCGCACATCGCATGGATTTGCGCTACGCGGTGCTGCGGGACAGCCATGACCGGCCCGTCGCGATCCTGCCGCTGGTGATCACGCGCCGCAGCGGCATCCGGTTTGCCGAGTTCATCGGCGGCAAGCACGCCAATTATCACATGGGCGTCTTCGCGCCGGAATTTGCCACCACGCTCGATGCCTCCCTTGCACGGGCCATGCTGGCGGAGGTCGCGGCTGCGATCGGCGGGCTCGACGCCTGCGTCTTCGTAAACCAGCCCACGCTCTGGCAGGGCATCGCCAATCCGCTGGCTACGCTGGCGGCCGGGCCCAGCCCCAGCGGCGCCTACAAGCTGGCGCTGAACAGGGGCGATTGCGACGGCACGCTGCGCCGCGCGATGAGCAGCCATGCCCACAAGAAGCTGAAGAACAAGCGCAACCGCTTCGCGAGCTTTGGTGCCTCGCGTCTGGCCAAGGCCGAGAGCGCCCGCGAGATCGCGCGCATCATCGAGGCGTTCCTGCTGCAGAAGGCGGCACGCTTCAAGATGATGGGCCTGCCCGACCCCTTCGCCGATCCTTCGGTGCGCGCCTTCCTGGAGCGAGGCGCGCTGCCATTGGGCAACGCGCCGCCGGCGCTGGAGCTCTATTCGCTGGATGTCGAGGGCAGCTCGGTGGCGACCTATGTAGGTGCGCTGCAAGGCACGCGCTTCTCGGGAATGGCGACATCCTTCGACATGGACGGCGATATCGCCAAGACCAGCCCGGGCGAGATCCTGCTGGTCGACCTGATCAAGTTGAAATGCAGCACCGGCATCACGGTTTTCGATCTCGGCGTCGGCGAGGCCCGCTACAAGACCACGATCTGCGACGACAAGGACGATCTCGTCGACACCTTCCTGCCCCTGACGCTCAAGGGGCGCGCCTTCGCGTCGGTCGCGAAGGCCAAGCGCGCGGCCAAGCGCCGGATCAAGGCCTCACCGCTGCTGCTGAAACTGGCGCAGCGCGGCTATGGCTGGCTCAACCGGAACCGCGGCGGCGCCGGCGAGGAATAGGGGCCGGACGCCCCGTTCGCGCGCCGAAGACGCGCCGTATCAGACCGGCTGCTCGTCGCGCATGCGCGGCTGGGACAGCCCCCGCGACATGATCGCGCTTTCGTCCATGACAAGCGTCACCGGCGACGCGGTCAGTTCCGACAGCCTGTAGCCGGCCTCGACGGCATGGCCGTTGCTGGCATGGCCCGCCATGACGAGCCCACCCTGCGCGCGACTGGCGATAGGCGCCAGAACGGCGCTGTCGTCGTTGGAGGCCGCGGCCACCAGCACCCAGTCATAGGTCTCGCAGAGCGCATCGAGGGCAACCTCGACGAGGTCGGGCGCGGCCAGCACGGCGTCGCGACCGGCGCGGCCGGGCCCGATGCGATGCAGGCGCGACCCTTCGGCGCGCATGATGATGTCGGAGAACAGCGCCTCGCCGGCGAGCAGTTCAGAGAAGCCCGGCTGGCGGCGGTCGTCGTCGCTGGCGAGGTCGATGATGATGCAGCGGCAGCGCTGCGAGAGCAGTTCGGCCAGGTCCCGCGCCGTGGTCGCGCCGGCACCGCCGCCATCGAGAACCACGACCATCGGGGCCATGCCGCGCGGAGGCTGGTCTATGCGGGCGCCGAGATCGGCTAGCGTCTGCTCGGGCCGCTCGAGATCCAGCGTGATCTGTCCGAGGCGGCCGGTGTGGGTCAGGAGTCCCGCGACGCGGGAATGCAAGGGGTCGCGGCGGTCCTGGGTGCCGACATCAGGGCCGACGCCGACGAAGCCCGGCGTGCGGCTGGGCCCACGTGCCGGCGCGCCGGCCTGGCCGTTGAGCAGTTCGCGAGAGACGGCCGTCGCCAGCGCGATCAGGAAGGTCGCGAGCGTCGCGACCAGCATGGTCGAGACCTTCTTGGGGAAGGATGGATCTGTCGGCTCGATGGCGCGCGAAATCACGCGGGCATCGGCGGGGGTGGCGTTCAGGGTGTCGCGGGCCACAGCCTCGCGATAGCGGCCCATATACTGCTCGAGCTGGTCGCGCAGCGTCTTGGCCTCGCGCTCCAGCGCACGCAGCTGGACCTCGCTGTCATTGGCGGTCGAGACGTTCTTCTTCTGGCCGTCGAGCGCAGCTGTGAAGCTCTCGATGCGCTGGCTGGCAATCTTGGCCTCGTTTTCCAGCGTCCGCACGGCGCGTTCCGCGGCGGCACGAAGCTGGCCTTCAAGGTCGGTCAGTTGCGCGTTGAGCTCCTTGATCCGGGGATGCTCGGACAGCAGGTTGCGGGATTCCAGCGCGATCTGCGCGCGCAGGTTGACGCGCTGCTCGATCAGCCGGCGCACCAGCTCGTTGTTCGCGACGTCGGGAATCTCAAAAGTCCGGCCCTGCTTGATCGCATCGCGGATCAGCCCCGCCTTGGCCTGAGCCTCGGCCTGCTGGCTGCGGGCGGCCGAGAGCTGGGTCGAGAGATCGCCGAGCTGCTGGGCGGTGATGGTGGTGTTGTTGGCGCCGACGAGCAGGCCGTTGCGCGAGCGGAAATCCTCGACCTTGGCTTCGGCTTCGGCGACGCGCTTGCGCAGCGGCTCGATCGTGGTCGAAAGCCAGGACGAGGCGCTGCGGGCGGTATCCTGCTTGGCCGCTTCCTGCGTCTCCAGATAGGTGCTGGCAATGATATTGGCACCCTTGGCGGCGAGGGCCGGGTCCTGCGAGGTGAACTCGACCGAGACGATGCGCGAGCGGCCGACCGGATAGACCAGCAGGCGGTCGTAGTATTTCTCCAGCACCCGCTCCTCGGGCGAGCGGTCGGCGGGATGGGCGCCAAGGCCGATGAGCACGCCGATCTTCTTCAGCGCGCTGAGCGTGCCCGCGCCGGAGTCGAACTCGGAATTGCCGACAAGGCCGATGCGCTTGATCGCCTCCCGCGCGAGGTCGCGAGACATGATGACCTGGACCTGGCTCTGCACTGCCTCCGCGTCGAATTGCTGGCCCGAGCTTTCGCCGGACGCCTGGCCGGGACGCGTGTAGAAGCTGTCGCGGTTCTCCAGCAGGATACGCGCCTCTGCGGTATAGCGCGGAGGAATGACATTGACCGCGACGAAAGAGAGGCCAAGCGCTGCAAGGCTGGGCCCGATGATCCAGAACTTCCGCCGCTTGATGGCAGCCCAGAGTGCGGAGAGGTCAAGCGTCTCGCCGCGGCCATCGCCGCCATCCCGCATCCGATCGTCGGCCTGAGCGGTCATGAGCTTCATCCATCCACGCAAAACTGGGACGCCCGGAGAGAGGCGCTACGCAGAGGAAACCCGATTAAGGTTATTACCGGGTTAAGTACGGTCGGGCGCGGCCCCTTCGCGCCCGGAACGTGATTTCGGGGCACCCGGATTACAGGGGCTCATAGATTTTTAACCATATCCACCTACCCATTGGGCGAGCTTCCTGCATGGGTATCGCTAGTGATGAGTCCCCGCCTTCTCCCCGTCGCTCTTGCCATCGCCCTGGCGGCGAGCGCCTGCGCGCCGCGCTATGGCGAGGCCGACTACGCCATCTCGCAGCCCACCGGGCCCTATCGCCTCGCCAGCGGCGACAAGCTCCGCATCATCGTCTTCGGGCAGGACAACCTTTCGAACGTCTATTCCGTCGACGGTAGCGGGCGCATCTCGATGCCGCTGATCGCCGCGATCGAGGCGCAGGGGCGCACCACGCAGGAACTCGAGCGTGCCATCGAGAGCAAGCTTCGCGGCGGTTTCCTGCGCGAGCCCAAGGTTTCCGTCGAGGTCGACACCTATCGCCCCTTCTTCGTGCTCGGCGAAGTCACCAATTCCGGCCAGTTCCCCTTCGTCAACGGCATGACCGTGCAGACGGCGGTCGCGATCGCCGGCGGCTTCACGCCGCGCGGCCAGCGAGCATTCGCGGAAGTGACGCGCATGATCGACGGGCAGCTCGTTACGGCGTCCGTGCCGATCACCTACCCAGTCCAGCCAGGCGACACCGTTGTGATCAAGGAACGCTGGTTCTGATCTCACCGGAGACGCCGTCATGAACACCGGAACGACCGCGCAGAAGCTGCGGATTCTGCATGTCTTCCGGGCGCCTCTGGGCGGGCTCTTCCGACATGTCCTCGATCTCGCGCGCGGCCAGGCGGCACGCGGCCACGATGTCGGCATCTTCTGCGACTCGACGACAGGTGGCACGCGCGCCGACCAGGTCTTCGCCGAGCTGGATGGCACGCTCGCACTCGGCATCACGCGCGTGCCGATGTCGCGCTATCCGAGCCTGACTGACGTCAAGGCCCAGATGGCCGAGATTGCCACACGCAAGCGGTTGAAACCGCAGATTGTCCACGCCCACGGCTCCAAGGGTGGGGTCTATGCGAGAGTGCCCGCGCTGCTTGCCGGCCGGCGCGACTACGCGACCGCCTATACGCCCCATGGCGGCAGCTTCAACTATAAGCCCGGCACGACAGAGCATCGGGTCTACATGACCGTCGAGCGGATGCTCGAACGCGCGACCGACATGTTCCTGTTCGAAAGCCGGTTCATCGCGGCGCGCTTCGAGGCCTATGTCGGCCATGCCCCGCGCAGCGACCACCGCATCGTCCTGAATGGCATCTCGAAAGCCGAGTTCGAGCCGATCGACCACAGCGAGGCTGCGTTCGATCTCGTCTATCTCGGGGAACTGCGCTCGGCGAAGGGCATCGACACGCTCATCGAGGCGCTCGCCCAACTCAAGCAGAGCGGGCGGCTAACGCCGCGCATCCTGATCGTCGGGTCCGGCCCCGACGAGGCGGCATTGCGCACCATGACGCTGTCCTGCGGCATCGCGGAGCAATGCGTGTTCGAGCCGCCGGGACCGATCCGGAGAGCGCTCTCGAAAGCCCATGTCATGGTGGTGCCGTCGCGTGCGGAATCGCTGCCCTACGTCGTGCTGGAGGCCGCGGCCGCAGCGCAGCCCCTGATCTCGACCGATGTCGGCGGGATCAACGAGATCTATGGCCCCGATCACAGGCACCGCCTGATCCCGGCCAACGACCCCGCCGTCCTGGCTGGCGCGATCCAGGACATGCTGGGCCGCTCGGACCTCGACCGGCGCGCGCAAGCGGCCGACCTCGCCGATCATGTGCGTCGCAACTTCTGCCTCGACGCGATGGTCGACGGCGTGGTGGACGCCTACCGCGCCGCCCTCGCGGCGCGCGGTCGCTCCTGAGCGCCGCTCAGAACATCTTCAGCGCGACGACGCCTGCCAGCACCAGCGCGATGCCGGCCCAGCCCGATGGCCGGATGCGCTGGCCGAAGACCAGCGCTCCGATGATCGCGGTGATCACCAGCCCCCCGCCACCCCAGACCGCGTAGGCGACAGAGAGGTCCATGCCGCGGATCGCCTGCGCGAGCGCGGCGAAGGCGCCGCAGACGAGCAGGATACCCAACCCGCCGGACATGCGGCGCTTCATGCCGTCCGAGAGCTTCAGGAGGCAGGTGCCGGTGACTTCGAGGATGACGGCGAGGCCGAGCCAGGCCAGGGCGAAGCCCTGCGGAATGTGCGGGGTCATCACGCCACCCTCCCCTGGTGCTCCTCCGTCCCACTGCCGACGCCGCGCTCGAGCAGGACGATCCCGACGAGGATGGCACCCAGCGCCACGATGCGCGCGGGCGTAAGGTGCTCGCCGAAGAGCAGGTGACCGGCGGCTGCGATGCCGACGATGCCCAGACCCTCCCAGACCGCATAGGCGACCGCCATGGGAATGACGCGCAGGGCGACGCTGAGCAACGCGAAGGAAAGCCCGATCAGCAGGAGAGGCAGAAGGGCGACGATGACGGGCGCCGAAACGAAGGATTTGAGCGCAGCCGTCGCCACGATCTCGACGGCGATAGCCGCGAGCAGAACCAACCAATGGATAGACATAGTGCACACGGGGAAAGCCGATGCCGGCGTCGCCGGTGCGGCGACGACAGGTCAGCGATCTTTGGATCCCTGGTAAAATCCCGAACCCTAGGAGAGGGCACGGGGCCTTGCGAAAGATCTTGGGGTTTAAAAACGAGTGTCCGGATCAAAAAGGCTTCTGGCGGATCGAACCGCAAAAGCAGCACAGCACCCAAGTGACAGCCGGACAGGCGGTCGAAATGTTGGGCTCATCAATGTGCTTCTCATACACTCATCACGGATGGATATGCCGAAATCAGTGCTTTATGTCAACCAGAATCAACTTTACCGGCCCAAAAGTCAGCAAAACAGATGCCTTTTCCTGCGCCGAAAAACTTCGATCAATACATTGACGGACTTGGAGAAAACTCGTTTTTTAGCGAGACGTTTCCCGCAGGGCATTTCTACCCCCGATCGCGGGCGCAAAATCGAACGAAATCGCGGCTCCGGCGACTTGCCCACGACGATATCCGAGGCGGGCCGCAGGAGCCTAAGGGACCGCTCGCCAATGCCGCGGCGGAGGTGGCCTGCCGAGGAGGCGCACGGAGCCACGGACGACAATAGCCGAAGCCGCCCCAAAGGTATTTCGCAAGGTTTTCTAAGCCATGCCGCGAAACAGCGAGGGGTCGGATTAAGCCTTCCGTGAGCAATTTGCATTAGACGAACGCACAAGACCGGACGGCCTCGGCCTTCCCGGCCCGACCAGGGATGGCATATTATGGGCGCTTTCGATGTTCGCGATCTGATCAAGGCCGACGCGGCTAACGCCGCGACGTCCGGGATGCTGGGTCCAGCCAGTGGCGGCGCCACGCGCGCCTTCCATCCCCTGGCCGAGCGTATCGCGGCGATGCCCGTAAAGCCGACGCTTTCGCCTGTCATGATCGAAGGGTTCGTACGACTGTTCGACGTCCTGGCGATCGCCGGCGTCGGCGGCCTCGTCTATTGGCTCTATGTCGCTGGCGTGGTCGACAACGTCCTGCCCTATCAGGTCACGGTGCCGATGCTGGCAATCGGCGCGCTCGGCACATTCCAGGCCCTTCAGCTCTACCATATCGGTGCGCTGCGCCATTTCACGACCATGGCGGTGCGACTGACACTGGGCTGGACGATCCTTTTCCTTATCGGACTGGCCGCGTTCTTCTTCCTGAAGATGGGCGAGCAGGTGTCGCGCGTCTGGTTTGCCGGGTTCTATGCCGGAGGCCTGGTCGTTCTGCTGGCCGAGCGGCTCTGCGTCACGCTGGGCGTCCGCGCACTGACCCGCTCGGGCCGGCTGGAGCGCCGCACCGCAATCGTCGGTGGCGGCGAGGCGGGCGAGGCCCTGATCAAGGCGCTCGAAGCACAGCGCGACACCGGCCTGCGCGTCTGCGGCGTGTTCGACGACCGCAATGACGACCGCTCGCCCGATCTCGTGGCCGGCTACCCCAAGCTCGGCACGATCGACGATCTCGTCGAGTTTGCCCGGCGTACCAAGCTCGACCTTGTGATCTTCACCTTGCCGATCTCGGCCGAGACCCGGCTTCTCACGATGCTGCGCAAGCTCTGGATACTGCCCATCGACATCCGCCTGTCGGCGCATATGTCGAAGCTGAGGTTCCGCCCGCGCTCCTATTCCTATATCGGCGCCGTGCCGGTGCTCGATGTCTTCGACCGGCCGATCGCCGACTGGGACATCGTCGTCAAATACCTGTTCGACAAGGTCGTCGGGACGCTCGCCCTGATCGCCCTTTCGCCGCTGATGCTGACGACGGCCATCGCGATCAAGCTCGATTCCAAGGGACCGGTGCTGTTCCGGCAGAAGCGCTACGGCTTCAACAACGAGTTGATCGAGGTGTTCAAGTTCCGCTCGCTCTATCACGAGATGGCCGACGTGCACGCGGCCAAGCAGGTGACCAAGGACGATCCACGCGTCACCCGCGTCGGCCGCTTCATCCGCAAGACCTCGATCGACGAATTGCCGCAGCTGTTCAACGTGCTGTTCAAGGGCAACCTGTCGCTGGTCGGCCCGCGTCCGCATGCCGTCCACGCCACCGCCTCGAACCGCGCCTATGAGCAGGTCGTCGATGGCTATTTCGCCCGCCACAAGGTCAAGCCCGGAATCACGGGCTGGGCCCAGATAAACGGCTGGCGCGGCGAGACCGACACCGAGGACAAGATCCAGCGCCGCGTCGAGCACGACCTCTATTACATCGAGAACTGGTCGGTGCTGCTCGACCTCTACATCCTGATCAAGACGCCGATCTCACTGCTGACGAAGAACGAGAACGCCTATTGAGCGCGCTCGCCGACAGCCCGGGCGATGACGCGGGCCGCCGACGCGGCCTCGCGATCTCCTATGCCGCGCTCAAGCGTGGCGCGCTCTGGCTGCTGACGGCATCGAGCTGGATCGCCCTGATCGAGCCCTCGCCATACGAGATCGCATTCGTTCTCGTGCTTCTGGTGTTTGCGCTCACCGGGATCCGGTTCTCGCAGAAGCTGCTGCCGCTGGCGGTGCTGCTGCTGCTCTTCAACATCGGCGGCGCGATCTCTCTGGTGCCCTGGATGAATGATCCGGACTCCGTCCGGTTCATCGCGGTTTCGATCTACCTGATGATCACCGCGATCTTCCTGGCCGCGATCATGGCCGACGACGCGCTTGGGCGGCTCGAGACCCTGAGGAAGGGCTATCTCGTCGCCGTCTGGTGCGCCGGTATCGCCGGCATCCTGGGCTATTTCGACATCGCCGGCCTCGGCGAGAAATTCACGCTCTACGGGCGCGCCTCGGGCACATTCAAGGACCCCAACGTGCTGGGGCCCTACCTCGTCCTGCCGATCGTCTTCGCGCTGCAATACGTCCTGATCGGGCGATACAGCCTCATGCGCGGCATGTTGATGATCAGCGTACCGCTGGCGGCCCTGTTCCTGACCTTCTCGCGCGGCGCCTGGGGCAATCTGGCCGCCTCCGTGCTGGTGATGGTCCTTGTGACGTTCCTGACCTCGACCAGCGCGGCACGCCGCACCCGCATCGTCATGCTCACACTGGCAAGCCTGCTGCTGGCGGTGGCGGCGCTGATGGTGGCCCTGTCTTTCGAGGACATCAGGGCGGTGTTCGAGGTCCGCGCCAGTCTCGACCAGAGCTACGACCAGGGCGTCACCGGCCGCTTCGGCAGCCAGATGCGCTCGATACCGCTGCTGCTCGACGACCCCAACGGTTTCGGCCCGTTGCGCTTCCGCTGGATATTCAACCAGCAGGACCCCCACAATGTCTACATCAACGCCTTCGCCTCCTATGGTTGGCTCGGCGGCTGCGCCTGGCTCGCGCTGATGGTGGCTACTTGCTATGTCGGCTGGCGCCTCGTCTTCAGGCCGGCACCGACGCAGAACCACGCGATCGCGATCTGGTCCGTGCTGTTCGTCACCATCCTGCAGGGCGTCCAGATCGACACCGACCACTGGCGCCATGTCTATCTGATGCTGGGGCTGATCTGGGGGCTGGCAGCCTCGACGGCGCGCACCGCAGGCCCGGCGAGGCCGCACTGATGAGCGCACCGAAGCAGAACGCCAATATCCAGGCCCTGCGCGCCCTTGCCGCCGTGCTGGTCGTCGTCGGGCACGCATTCCACGAGACCGAGACGATCTCGGCGGCCGTGGGCCGCGCCGCGCCCGACATGTCGTTGATCTACTGGGGATTCGGAGTCGACATCTTCTTCGTCATCTCCGGCTTCATCATGGTCTACACCTCGGCCGATCTCTTCGGCCGTCCGGGGGCGTGGCGCGTATTCCTGACCCGGCGCGTGACGCGGATCGTGCCGCTCTACTGGCTGCTGACCACCGTCCTCATCGTCGGGGGAGCCATCGCACCGCGCCTGCTCAATGTCCCGATCGGCGACTGGCAGCATGTGCTTGCCTCCTACGCCTTCATCCCGAGCATGCGGGCGCCCGGCGAAATCCGCCCCGTCATGGCGCTCGGCTGGACGCTGAACATGGAGATGTTCTTCTACGTGCTGTTTGCGGGCGCGCTCGCATTCCCCTTCCGCCGGGGACTGGCGCTGTTGGCGCTGGTGATCTGCGGCTTCGCGGCGGTCGGCATGGTCTTCAGGCCGCAGCAGGTTCAGCTCGCCTTTTGGACGCAGTCGATCATCCTGGAATTCCTGATGGGATGCCTGCTCGCCGCGGCGTATCTCAAGGGCGCAAGGTTGACATCGGCAGTCGCCATGGCGGTCGCGGGGCTCGGCGTCCTCGGTATGTTCAAGTTCGGCGGCGTGGATGGGCAAGGCGACATGCCGGACGCACTACGCTGGGGCATCCCCGCCCTGCTGATCGTCGCGGCAGCCGCCCTCGCGGAGAGCTCGACATCGCGTCTCATGCTGTGCCTGGCGATGCTCGGCAATGCCTCCTACAGCCTCTACCTGATCCACCCCTTCGTGCTGCGCCCGATGCGCAACATCTGGACGCAAGCCATCGGCGGCGCCCTGCCCCTCACCACCTATGTCGTGGTGGTGACCGTGCTGGCGACGCTCGTGTCGATCGCGATCTATCGCTGGCTCGAGCGACCGCTGCTGCGCTGGGCGCAGAGCGTCACCAGGGGCGATGCGAGCTGTCCGCGCCGAGCGCCCCACGCGGCCCCGACACTGCCCTGAGTGCCAGGCTCAGAGCTTGTCCTTGCGCACCACGACATAGGCGTAGGTGGTCACGAGATCCCAGCCGATCTTCGCCGCCAGGGCATTGAAGGCGTGGTCAGCCTGCTTCAGCCCCGGCATCCGGTCGAAATAACCGTGCCCCCAGAAGCGCTGGATATGGACGTCGTCGAACCCGGCGCGATTCAGCATCGGGGTGAGCTGGCGGCGGCTGCCACGGCACCAGTCGTAGAAGGCCGGGAATTTCGGATCACCGCCATCGTCGCGACGCGCCGGGAACAGCGCGTGCACGATGGCGCGCGAGGCCTTTTCGGGAAGCATGTGGTTCAGCGCGAAGACGGGCGCCCACAGCGTCGGGAAGAAGGCGAGCGCGACTCCGCCGGGCGCGAGCAGGGCATGGATGTTGGTCCACGCACGCTCGACGTCGTGGACATGCTCGAAGACCATGCGCGAAACCATGAGGTCGTAACCGCCACGCGCGACATCGGGCTCCGAGAGATCGCCTGCGATATCGAATCGCGCGGTCTTCAACCCGGCCGGCGTCAGGGCAAGTTCGCCTGCGTCGATATCGTTGACGATCAGGTCGATGCCGTTGCTGGCGGCCTGCTGCGCGGAAAAGAGCGGATCGCGTCCACCGCCGATCTCGCAGACACGGCGCAGGCCGAATTGGTGGGCCAGCCCGAGAATCGTAGGCTCGTAATGGTCCCAGGCCCATTGCGAATGCCAGTCGGGCGCGATTCCCCGAAAGAAGGTCTCGATCGAGCGGACGCGCTCGGCAGAAGCCATCACGATCGGCCTTTCCCGCTCAACAGTTACCGTCGCCAGTGACATGGTCGCCTCCGCCTGAACACCCTCCCCGTCCCGATCCACGATGCTGAAATCCCGGTTGGACGGCAATAAGAGCCTTAAGCCAAGGTTAATGCAGGAGGCCGCGACTTGTACCGCTTCGGGCCACTCGAAGGAAACTGTGAGAAGTGCGCAAACAGCGTTGCATCCGCCGCAACCCGACTCTATAAGCCGATCCGTCGGAGCGTAGCGCAGCCCGGTTAGCGCACTTGTCTGGGGGACAAGGGGTCGGAGGTTCGAATCCTCTCGCTCCGACCATTTTACCCAATATCGTCATGGACTTAACACGTTCGCCCTTTGGGCGGGCGTCGCAGAATGTTGCGCCCAGGACCGACGATACGCGCCTTACGGTGCAAAGGTCCCCGCAGAAGCCCCCGCATGATGTTCGCGGGCCGTTCTCAGAATCACTTCCGGCTCTCGCGCCGCTTCAGTTCGGCCTCGACTGCCTCGCGGATGAACGCCGCCGTCTTCCCCTCGCCTGCCACAGCCTCGATCCGATCAAGCCACGACTGCGTCACGCGCAGCGTCGTCTTGATCGTCTTTTCCTTCGGAGCGAGCGGAGGGCGTCCCATGCGCCCCGCAATATCGTGTGGCTCATAGCCTGTCAAAATCCAGCCTCCTTGCGAATAATAACGTAGGGCGCTTATTGACAATAACGTAGGGCGCTTATAAATTCAAGACGCAGGACAAGGAGAGCGGCTGTGAAGCTGGACCCGACAGAACGAGACTTCCTTCAGCGAGTGCGATCTGGGATGCGCCTGAGCCCCGCGACCTATGATGAGGACAGGGCTCGGCAGCGGTGCCGGCGCTGGGGGCTGGCGTCCGTTGAAATGAAGCCGAGGCGCTGGGTGATCACGCAGCTTGGTCGCGACGTATTGGATCGCCAGTCCTCCCCGGAGCCCCGCTCATGACCTCATCTCATTTGACGGCACAGGCTCCAGAGGCCTCGATCGCGGTAGGTTCTGACCTGACGACCAAGGCAGCGGCATGGGACGGGGCGGTCGCTTCGAACCAGAAAGGCTACGAGCGCGGCGTCAAAGCAGCTCTCCAGGTAATCAGCGGTCTGCGCCTTCAGTACACGCCTGCCCCGCAAGGGCGCGTGAGGTTCAGCGTCCGCGACCTTGACCGCGCTTTCAAGGGCGGCCTCGACCTCGCTCGTGAGGACATCGCCAAGCTTCTCGCTGATGCAGGCCCCGCCCTTACCGCCGCCTCCCCCGACGAGGCATCGTCATGACAGCGAGCGCCACGAGGGGCGTGCAGCCAGCAAACCCGTACCTGATCACAGGCCCGGCGCTCATCAGCTTCAGCGGCGGGCGCACGAGCGCCTTCATGCTCAAGCAGATCATAGATGCGCATGGCGGCACGCTTCCGTCTGACATCCATGTTGCCTTCGCCAACACGGGGAAGGAAAGGGCCGAGACCCTGCGCTTCGTCCATGAGTGCGAAACGCGATGGGGCGTGGTGATCCATTGGATCGAATGGCGCAAGGACGGTGAGTTCGAGCGCGTGGGCTTCAACTCGGCCAGCCGGGAGGGTGAGCCCTTCCAAGCGCTGATCGACAAGAAGAAGCGCCTGCCGAACTGGAATGAGCGCTGGTGCACCGAATTCCTGAAGGTGCGGCCGCTGACCGCTCTCGCCAAGGTATTGGGGCTAAAGACCGGCTCATATGCCGAGGTCGTCGGCCTGCGTTACGACGAAGGCCACCGCATCATAAAGGCTATGCACAACGCGGAGTTCAAGAAGGTGAAGGGCGTCGACGTTCCGCGCAAGATCAAGCGAACCATGGCGTTCCCGCTCTCGCGTGCCCGGGTGACGAAAGCGGATGTGCTGACGTTCTGGCTCGGCCAGTCCATGACGCTTGCCGCCGGCGAGACGCCGCAGGGCTTCGACCTTGGGCTCGAGCCATGGGAAGGCAACTGCGACCTCTGCTTCCTCAAAGGCCGGGGGATCAGGAAGCGCATCATCCGAGACGATCCAAGCCGCGTGATGTGGTGGTCGACCAATGAGGCCGCACACAAGGGCAAGCAGGAACGTGGATGGTTCGACAAGCGCGATAGCGTGGCCGGGTTAGCCGACGAGGTTCGCAGGTCTCCGGAACTGTTCGAGCCGATAGACCCTGAAGAATACGACGCCGAGTGCGGCCTGACCTGCGCGGGAGAGGCAGCATGACAGCGAGCGCCACGTCCCCTGCTGCGCTGGAGGCTCTAGCTCTGAGAGTGGAGTTGCAGCGCCTTGAGGCCGCCGCGCCTTTGAGTGCCCGCGAGACAGCGCGCTATCTCGAAATCGAGCGCCGGATAGATCTGTTGGACGCAGTCCCGCACGCAGCCTTCCTCCGCGCCAAAGCCTCAGAGGCCACCCCACACCCTGCAGAGGAGACACGATGATGGCTGATCGAGATGAATCTGTGTTGGCATCCGCGAGTGTCCGGCCAGAGCCTGCGAACGTAGAGGCGGCTTGGGCGGAGCTGGTCTACCAGTCTGTGCGCTTCGCCAATTGGGCCGCAGGAGAAGGCATCTGCCCCATAGCCGATGAGCCGGCACTGCCTCCGGATGAGTTTCTGCTCGCGTTCTCCGAAGCCACCGGCTTTGAGGATTGGGAGGGGCTTGATGTCGGGGCAAGAGAACGCCTTGCCGCCATGGCAGAGCAGCGGGACGCGCTGCGGCAGTGCCAGTCCGCGCTTGCCATGATGGTCAACCCAGATCGCATCACGGGAACCACGATCATGACGGCTTTCGCCACAGCAACGGCGGCAGAAGCTAAAGCCCGTAAACTGCTGGGAGACGAGAGGTGACAGAAAGCCAGAAGACCGCGATGGCCGAACTGGTGGCCGCGATATCCGCTGATGTTGAATCGCGCAGGGCAACACTTTCGCCCGCGCTTAGGCGCCCCTTCTTGGATCGGGTTGCCGCTGCCAGAACCCGATTGAGAGCAGCGCTATTGGAGACCGCAAATGGCTGATCCAATCGTTGAGGGAGCAGAGCGCGAGGGGCTGACCATCATGCTCCTCGAAATGCAGGCAGAGTGCATTGCCCGAGGCATAAGCGCCGAAAGGGCAAACAAGGCGGCGCGTCATACGCGTGGTCTTCTTGAGGCCGAGAGGGCGAAAACGGCTGAGCTACTCGCTGTTCTGGTGGCGGTTGAAGCCAGTGCTGTTCTAGGCGGCCATTGGCGCACCGACGAAGTTGTCTCCGCCGAAGCGATGGCGGCTGTTCGCGCGGCCATCGCTGGTGCCACGGAAAGGCGCGCGATCCTCGCGGATGCCCCCCAAAAAGAAAGCCCCACCCATGTCTAACACAGTGGACGTAGAGGCGCTGGTCGCGAGCTTTCGTAGGCTCCTCGCCAAGTCAATCACCGAAGTGGCGGGCATCATGTGCTCGCGAGGCGAAATCGCGGCGCTACTGGATGCTCTCGAATCCCGAGACACGGCCCTCTCCACCCTTGCGCGGAAACTGGATTGGGCGCTTCAGGCGCTGGCCGACGAGACCAAGCGTCACCTCGAATGTGAAGCCCTCTCCGAAGCCCAACTCGCCAAGATGGCAGATGCGTTGAAGCCGTTCGCGGAGGCTGCTAGCGACTGTGATGTAGCGGACGATCTCCGCACCGGCGTCGTGAAGCCTGCCGATGTCATCTGGGAAAGCTCTGTCGCGGTATCGATCACCTTCGGTCACATCGAAGCCGCCCGCGAAGCCCTCTCCACGGCCCCTGCGGCTCGGGAGGTGGGGGTGACGACTGCGAACTGCTGCCATTGCGGGCGGATCGTCGATACTCGCGAGAAGGCAGAAGGCGGCGACGACTTCGGCTGTGAGCTTTCCGATGGCCGCTGGACGTGCTCGCCCGAGTGCTGGGAGATCACCACCGAAGCCCCTGCGGTAACGCCCGAGATCGCGAGGCTGACGCAGGAGTTGGAAGCCGAGCGGCGCCGATCCGACATGATGCGGGTCCAGCGCGACGGGCATGCGGCCACCCTCGCCGCCAGAGACGCTGAGATCGTGAAGGCCGTAGCGGCAGAGCGGGAGGGTTATTTGAACGCCATCAAGACCCGTAACGCTCGGATCAGGCAGCAGCGCCGCGCGCTCAAGACCCTTCAGCGGGATCGCGACATGAAGGACAAGGAGCTGTGGCATCTGGCCGATGCCCGCGCCCGCGCCCGAGATGGTCAGGTCGAGGAGCGGGGACAGACTCCGACCGTAGAGGTGATCGAGATCAGGAAGGGCCGCGTTGAACCTCCTCCCAGCCCTTGATAGCGTGGCGGGATGCGATTGCCCTTGCCATTGACGATCAGGAAGACGCCGGGAGGCTATGCCATCGAGGACGCCGCAGAGGTGCTTGTCGCATACCTCTATGCAGAGGCAGATCAGACTAGGCGAAGCATCGTGAGGCGGGAAGTATCCGGCCCCGGCCCGGCAAAGCCGGGGCCGGCCTTCAATTAGCGCTGACCGCCCTTCTGTCCAGCTTCCGAGGCTTTCTGGCGGTCATTTGCGAAGTTTCCTGATCCGCCTCGCTCCCCGCCACCCTGTTGACCGCCACCCTGCTGGCCGCTGCCGCCACGGTCGGAGTTGCCGGCCTGCTGCTGTCCACCACCGCTGGCTTCGCCGCCCTTCTTGCCGGCTTCGGATGCGAGCTCGTGATCCTGAGAGAAGCTCCGCTTCTCTGCGGGCACGCTCTGCCCACCCTTAGACGCAATATCGCGCTGCTTGTCGTCATCCATGGAGGCAAAACCACGGTTGTCAGTGTTGTTAGCCATCTTACTCTCTCCACATAACTTAAGTGATCCTCTGATAGGCTCACAGATGCTGGGTGAAGGCCGGGCCACATGGCCCGGTCGCCTGATCAACCGATACTCTACGACCTGGTTCCAAGGTTTTGAGCGAAAAATTTGCAGGGATATCGGCTCAGCGGCGTGCCGAGGTGAAGCTCGTCGCTCACGGCTCATCATCAACCTTGAGCGGCCGCGCTCCTTGCGAAAAATAGCCGCGCAGGAAGCCTCGCGAGACGGACCGGTCGGCGTCGGCAAGCAGCGTATCCCAGTCCTGCAACACAGCGCGCAGCGCGCCGAGCGAGAAACCGTTCACAGGGACGCTGCTGTTCGCCGTGCTGGTTGGCGCCGTTGTGGGCGTGCTCGGAGCCCTGATCTGGACTTGGCTGTGAAAGCGCCGGATCTCTGCATCGATGGCACAGCTTAATCCGGCAGTTACTGCAACTTCGCGGGGTGGACGACTTGGTTGACGGCTGCGGAAATCTTCGCTGCCATGTCGGCCTCGTTGTTGATGCTAGATGCGAGGTCAGAGTCGTAAATATTGGACCATACGATCTGGCCCGTGTCGGCTTGCACCAAGCGGATCGAGATCCTGATCTTGTCCTTCACCTCTCGGATCGCCCCTTGCAGCAAGTACCGTTTTTCCCCGCGGCGAGTGCCTGTCTGAGATGGTGTCACGGCACCATCTGAGCTCACGCTCGGGAAAATTGCCAACCCGCGCTTTGCTGAGAGAGCTGTGATGACCTCGTCAGATAGCTGTGTAGCTACGGTCGCGACATCGGCGCTGCGCGTCAAATTCTCGAACGGCTTGACCAGGATGGCAATCCGCGAAGTATCAGAAACCGGAAGTGGCCGCTCGGAGAACAAGAAGAGGCCAGTTAGTAACGTTATGGCAATGGCAGCCGCAGAGATCTGCAGAAAAAACCTCTTATGGAGATCCCAAGAGGGCCGAGAAGACAAATTTGTCTGCGGCAACGCCAGGTTCAGCGGGTCAAGTGGATTATCACTCTGAGTGGCTCGAAGGCTGAAGCGCGGAACATACCCCCCTTTGGGCATGTCTATAAGAACCGTATCATCCGCACCCTCCAGGAGATAGTAGCGTTCTAGTGCGCGCCTAAGGCGTCCCGCTTCGATGCGTACTGATGGGTCATTTGACGTGTCGAAATCGGGGGGCCTGCCAAACACTTCGACCGCAATCGTATAACCTTTGATGCGTTCGGCACGGTCTGCCAGCGACTCTTCAGTAACGTATGTTAAAAACGCGCGGACGCGCTCAGGTACGTTGAAATCATGGCTGGACAAAATTCGAGCCAATTGCGCGCGAATACGCTCGTCGCCAAGCGGAATAATATCCGGTGCATCTCGTCGCGCATTGAGCTCTCGCGGCTGATCCATGGCGCCCCCGACGGCCATCCATTTCAATTTTAGCAAGCCTGCGCATACTGGGCCTCAATCTGGCAAACAGGCAACTCCAATTTTGACGACTGAAAATGGCGGGCTGTTACGATGAATGCTCCTTTGTTGACCGAACTTGCATTTAGCCAAATCTGGGCTGCTGSAGGATTTTCGCRCCCTCATTGTTTCTAAGGACAATGGTACGACGGCTGTGCGAMGTGCACAGTTGCGGGCGACCACGAGGATGACGCCGATCGCAAGCAGCATTGATTGATCGAGATCCGAACCATGACGCGGATCCAGGAGCGCGGACGGACTCGCCTGAAATTGCGCCTGCCACATTGGCGGGCACGGTTTGAACGCGCATCAAGCGAAGCCTTCCTTGATATTTGCGAGGCTTATGAGCTGGCGTGGATGGGACTTGAGTATTGGACAAGACCTGAGCGGCCGACCAACAACGCAATGATCTCCGAATATCGCCAACTCGTAGCTGCATTGGAACTGGACGCTCAGTACGCAGCAGCCCGCGATGCCTGCGCGCGATAGCCTCCACGGCAGAGCTTGGCTGCCGCTCTGCAGGATTCATGTTGCACCCTCAAGAACGGGAACGTAATGAGAACGAATCGACCCAACGAGTCAAGCTGCATCCGGCCGAGCACCAACCTTCACATGGACGATCACCACTACCCCACTGTCGGCAGCGAGCTTGCCCAGGGCCTTCATCTGGCCGAACTCCACTGCCTCGACTGCCAGCGGTACGCCGACGTGCCTATCGACGCCCTACCGCCCGAGCGGCGGGTTATCGACATATGGCAGCACTTCCGCTGCTCGCGCTGCGGCGGCAAACGTCTGCAGTCCCGCATGAGCATCCATGAGCACTACCGCGTGATGAAGGAGCGGACCGGCAAGGGTCACGGCCTGGGCGTCCCTGGAACCGGAATGATCAGCGACCGTTCTGCGCTCGACAGGAGAGCCCCCATGGCCAAGATCGTGATCAGTACCCCCGAGCAATACGAAGCGGTCATGAACGAGATCGAGGCGCTATCCGGCGCTCCCGAGGGCTCCAAAGAAGAGAACCTGTTGATCGACCTGCTAGACGCAGCCGCGGAGTGGGACCGCAGCCAGGGCGGCGAGGCCGCGGGTGACCCAGAGCCTATGAACGGCAAGAAATTCGGCGGCGAATCCCCGCACTAGATATCCAAGCGGTAGACCTCAACCTGCTCTGCATCTTCACGCAGCCCCTTGAACGATGCATGCCGGGGAGCGTGCCGTCATCGGAGCAGGCGCGGAAGGCGACCTCGGCCGCCAGCGCCGGCTGGGTCCGCCACACGCCCTTGCGCTTGAGCGCGATCGCCGGCTCTTCGATCACCAGCGCGTCGCCGAACGCCGCTCGACTGCCTCGCCGGCATGCACGGCACGCAGTGCTTTTCGTCTTTCTCAGCATAGACCGTTCGGTATAGTCGAGGCAGTTGCGAAGCTCCCACCTCTGCGTCGCGCGTCAAGGATAGGCTCCTCATGATACCATCAACCGACGCCTACACGATCGCTATGCCGTGGTATGAACGCGAAGACTTTGAAGAGTTGCTCGCGATCGCTGTCGATGGAGAGGGCGCCCCGCGCGATTATGATGAGTGGCATCGCAAAGCGACACAGGTCGCCAAGGCTTATCTAAATCGCGGTCATGCGCTGAGCGTGATCACCGTGCGGCCAGAACCCTTTCTTAAATGGCTAACGGACCAACAACTTCCCAATACCGCCGAGAACCGCATCCGCTATGTAGAGTACCTTGCGTCGGCTGGTGGCCGCCCTATTGGCCTAGGCAAAGACACACACTGCAGCGACTGCTAGCGCGGCCACGGTAGATCATCAGCTGATGGCTGTTTAGCCTTAAATGCCCGGATCGCTCTATCGAGGCCTATCCGGATCAGATCATCCGACGAGCCGCGGCGAGCACCTTCCAAAACCTTCCGCCGCGCAACAGCTTCCGCGAGACCTTCGGCGGTGGTGATGCGGATGATCGGGGCCAGATCCTCGAATTTTCTAACCATGAAGCCCGCAATACAGAAAGCCGGCCACCCTAAAAACGGCCGCGTAGGTTCAAGCGGTGTCGCGAAAACGTGCAATAGCGCGATCGACGAGTTCGCGCTCTGTGGCTGCGATCAACGCGTAGCTCGCGACGATGTAGGCTAGGCGTTCTCGTTGCGCGGCCGCATCGACCGGCTCAGGGTAGAGCGCAGCAATCTGCTTCCACGCCCTTTCAAGAGCGCCATGGGCGCGCGCCACATCCGCGGGGTCTTTCAAACTTGAGAACGGCATCGGATACCTCTTGTTCTCTGGTCTAGCCCGTTGCGCCTTATCCGCAATAAAAAAGGGCCGGCCACCCCGAAGGATGACCGGCCTCGCAGTCGCTGTTGGCTCGTGAACGAGGCCCGCCTCTGGCGCCTTTGCTTAGCTTGGCGTCAGTACTGCGTCTTTTTGCTACGTTTCCAGAGGTTGAAGGCATCAAGCGAATTCGGGACAGACGCCTGAAGCGCCTTCACTCCCTTCCGCTCGTGATAGGGCTGAGCCAGCTCGAGATAGAGCGCCTCGTCCGAGAAGCTTACGCCTTGAACGGCCGCATCGTAGCGTGTTGCCGCAAAGACGAGCTTCGGGATACGCGCCCAATAGATCGCTGAATAGCACATCGGGCACGGCTCGGCAGACGAATAGATCACACAATGGGATGTCGCCCCGGTCTGGGGGAGCTTCGACTCGCTCTTCTTAATGCCGTCAAGGCTGAACACGCCGAGTTCCCGGCAGGCGGCACGGATTGCGCTCACTTCGGCATGAGCCGTCGGGTCGCGCCACTCTGGCACGTGATTATGGTTGCGCCAGTAACGGATGACCTCGTTAGTTTCATCGTCTATCTGAAGAATGACCGCCCCAAAGGGCCCGCCGCCACTCTCGACCGAGATGCGAGCTTCATCGGACGCCATGCGCATCCACTGATTACCTTCGGCTTCGATGCCGTCATAGACGCCAGCCGCCTTGATGTTGTGCGCGTGTGAGGGAAAGCTTTTGCAGAGAGCCTCCGGCTCAAGCGTGCACTTCGGATCGTTGCCGTTCCACTCCTGGACGAAACCGAACATCGGGCGATCCTTCAAAAGCGCCGGCTCACCTTCATAGGCCTTACCCCAAGGGATCGCGGACATTTTTGTAGTCTCGGGATTGTAGGGATAGCAAAAATTAGCTTCGGACGGGGTGGCGGCTAGAACTTGCCGCCCCCCAGCGAGCCCGACGGACAAGCCGCCTATTGCAGCGGCGAGCCCGCGAAAAAGGCCTTTGCGAGTAATACTGTGATTGTGGCTTGGGTCATTGCAAGTCATACGATCTCATCCTCCGTCATGCAGATACATGCGGGAGGAAGATCTCCGATCATCAGTCGGCACCTTAACGCACCCGTACGCCGGTCACTAACATCGCTCGCAATCATGAATTATTCGGATATCTCGACCTACTCATCGTGAGGCGTGGCATAGGCCGGCTCGCGTCAAAGCATCTCGATCAGCTTGGCGTAGCGCTGCATGGCGACCTGCAGCTTCATCGCGCTCTCAGCTTTCGCTGCGCTGACTATGGAGCGCCGGGCGGCGGCCGCCGCGGCTTGCTGCTCTGATGTGGCTTCGCTGGATGACCGAACCATATTGCAGACCTCGACCATCGCATCGAAGTCGCCAGACGCTGCCAGAGCTTTGACTTTGATATCGTGCATGGCACAAAAACGAGCGCGCAGCGGCCCAGTTCCATACGAGAAATGGCTACCACAACCGGCGGCGAATGTGATCGCGTGCTAGGCTTGACGAGAACAACTCTTGACCTAAATCACCTCTACCGCGGCTCAGAGCGGCTGCGGACCCACATGCACACAACTCAGGAGGACGTGACCGTGGCACCGGCTTCTGATCATTTCGAGCGGCCCGTCGTCATTCTCAACTGCTTTGGCATACCAACAGCGATCTCGTCGGCGATGGAAGCGTATATGTTCCTCACCGACCTACCGGCCCGACAGCAGGACGCGGCACTCTCATTCGCCAGGAAGGCTTGCCTGGCAGCTGTCCGTGGCGAGGTTGATACCGAGACCGCGCGCGGCCTGGTGTCAGCATGGGCGGAGCGACAGGGCTTGCTGGCCTCCGACTTTGCGGCATTTGTGAGCAGCCGCCGAAGCGGAACGCACGGCAGCGCTTGAAATCAAAAAGGGCTCCGCGGGCGCAAGCCCACGGAGCCCAAGTGTGGCAGAGAGGCGAACGCGAGGAGCCGTTCGCCAGCCGGTTACGCCGGCCACTCGATCGCCGTTAAGGCAATAGGGTTAGCGGCGCTTCTGTCGCATTTTGCGGGCGGCTTCTCTGAGGGCGCGGGGGCGAGGCGACATTATGCGGCCTGCCCGCCAACCCACGAAGGTAGCAATGGCCATTCCTGCAGTGACCATTGCGAAGGCGTAGGCATCGTTCAAGTCTGAGCTCCAATTGCTGTGATCAAGCACCCGGTGATAGGAACGCGCGAAAGGGCCAAAAGGGGTCAGCCGAATGAAGCGCGGGCTGAGTTTTGCCGGGGTGGGCGCTTCAGCTGGCAGCATCGTCGTAAAGCCCCCAGTTGACTCCGGCCCGGTGCCGGGAGATCTCCGAAACTGAGATCGTCGTCCCTGTGTGATGGCTAACGATGCTGCTGCGGAGATCCTGAAAGTGCTTTTCGTGTTGGCCCTCACCGCCACCACGGGCTCGTGCGGCCAACTCGCTCCACGATGCACTACAAATCTCGCGACGAACCTCACCGAGTGTCCATAGAGGCGATGATGTCGAAATTCGTGGTCACATCCCTTGAGCAATACAGAGCGGTTATAAAAGAGGTCGAGAGACTTGCCGACGCACGCGACGGTTCCCAAGAAGCGCGCTTTCGCGATGCCCTGAAAGCTGCCGCCGATGAATGGTGGAGCGCGCAGGGCAGGCTCGCGCACTGAAAAGGCCGCCGTCCTTACGAACGACGGCCCTCGCTCTGTTTTGACAGTGCTGCCCGAGTGCCCGACTGGAGTCACCGCACCCGGATATCCCAATCCTAGCGGATTAGATCATTTGGGCTACTCCGGACAGCGCGGGGCAGCGATGCAGCGTGCGTCAAATGATTGGTTGTCCCCAGCGGCTTTAGTCGAACAGTCGGCCGAATTTCCAGCCGACCCCGACGGCCGCCAACATCCCGAGCGTCACGCCCACCGCTACACACATTTTGCGTTCTCTCTCCGGAGGGACCACCGGCTTGGCGATGGAATAGGCTATAAATCGTAACATAAGCACCCGAAGCGAGGAAAACAATTGACATAACGTCGCCTTGATTTAGATACCTCCAGCATCAATCAAAGCGGCGAGCTAATACGATGAGTTACTCTATTTCTGATGTATCGGAAGAATTTAAGCTGACTTTCAGAACTATTCGTTTTTGGGAGGATCGAGGCCTCATAAATCCAAAACGCGACAAGCGCGAGCGTGTGTATTCCGACGGCGACCGCGCCGTTATTTCTGAGATCGTGAGCCGACGGAGCCAGCATTTCACCGTGGAGGAGATCAAGCAGGCCCTCGATGCCGGCGGCTTCACCAAGCAGCAACTACTCGATCAGACTGAGTTTCTTCGCGAAGAGCGGGTCGAAATCGACCGTGCGTTAGTCGCCTTGGAAGACGAGATTGCAGCGGCAGATTCGCACGACGAACCGCGGCAGGAACAGTTAAAGACACGAGCGCGCTGAGACCGCAGAGGCGGTCGCCCGTTACGGCAATGGCGGAACCCACACGCGACTGGGGCTACCCCGACCGGCGCGGGCGCGGCGCGCGGTCCTTCTCCTCGACGAGTCGCTTGAGATCGCGGACCTGATCGCGCAGCGCCTGCTCCCGATCGTCCTCGATGTCTTCCTGCCGCTTTTTCATCAGAACGACGACCTCGACCATGGAGTGGCCGATGCCGACCATAGCTTCAGCCAGCACGGTTTGCGCCGCCGCGATCTTCTCGAGGCTGGCTGCGCCTTCGCGAGCGGGCCGCATGTCGGCGATCCCGACACCGGGCAGGAAGACGTCGCTGGAAGTCGGAGGCGGGGGGGCCTGCCGCTGCTTGAGGTAATTCTTCGCAGCGAGGTAGGCCGCGACAGCGAACACCCCCGCCATGGCGCCGATGTTTTCAGGCGTGAGCGAGCTAGCGTCCATCTTTCTTGGCCCTGTCCATCTGCCCGGCGTCGGATGCGGCCGCGACCACGTTCATCAGGTCGAGCACCAGCAGCCCAGGGTAGACGGCGAGGCCAGTCGTAGCTGCCTCCCCGGCCCAAAGACCGAAGGATATCTGGAGCCAGAGAAAGCAGCTCAGGAACGAGGCGAGAGACCGCACATGGGGCGACCATCGTCCGTACCAGGTCGAAGCGAAGGTGCCGTTGACGATCAGCGCCAACAATCGGAACACGCCGATCATGATCGCGGCCCAGCCCCATGTCGGTTCGCTCGCCATGGCCGCCATCTGGCGCCAGGCCTGCGACTGGTCGAAGACGGATCCGGGAGCGAGAAGGAGCCAGCCCCACGTCACCATGATCCCGGCCAGCACCCATTCGGAGCGCCGGGCCGGGAAGTGATCGTGGATGCCTCGATAGATCCGGAGGAACGCCATCAGCCCCGCGCCCAGCAGCCCGCAGCGACGCCGCGCTCGAAATGGATGTCGATGCGGCGAGTGTCGGCCGGCGTCGCGCCCTGAACGTTCATCAGGCTGTCCGAGAGCACGCCGCAGGGCCTATTCACCGGAGCGTCTTTCGGCTGGCAGGCAGATGCCGCGAGCGCGATCCCAGCGGCCAGTGCAGTTCTCAACCGTGCGCGCGGCGTCATCGGCCTTGCTCCTCGCCTTGTCATTGGACTGGTGGATCTCGGTGCGCGCGTCAGCGGCGCCGCGGTCATAGATTCCGTCGTAGACGCGCCAGCAGATGAAGCCGGCGAGCGCAGCGGCCGCCAGCGCCAGCCACGCCTTGAGCGGGATCAGCGCCAACGGGCTCATGCTGTCACGCCAGCCGGAAGGTCGAGCGCATCGGCAAGCTCAACGGCCCGGCGCGAGGCGAACCAGCGATAGGCAATGCCGCCGACCGCCAGCAGCGCGCCGGTGACGGCCAGAGCCGCGACGATGTTCGCGATCCAGTCGGCACCGCCCGCGAGTGGCGTCAAGGTGTCGCGCGCCTGGTCAAGGGCCCCGGCAAGGCCGCCCGACAGTGCGCCGGCGCCGGTGGCTGCATCCGCGCCAGCTTTGGCCGGCAGCGGCTTGGCGTTCTCGATCGGCGCCTTCGCGCTCATGCCAGCGAAGAAGACCGGCTGCGGTCCGACAGAGCCTGTGGCCCATGCCTGCCCGATCTGGCGAGCCTGCGTCACGCGGGACGACCAACCGCGCCCGAAGCTCGACCACGTCTTGAGCGCCTGCAGGAAGGCGAGCCGGCGCGCGCAGATGGCCGCGACGAGCTGGTCATGGTCGGGGTGGTTGTCGATCGCCGCGAGCGTGGCCGGCCCAACGACGCCGTCGATGCGGGCAACCATAAGGGCGCGCTGAAGCCATTTGATCGACTGCTGCGGGCCGGAGTTCACGGCGCCGTCAAAGACGACTACGTCGATGCCGGCCGGGAGGTCATCGCCCCTGATCTGGTTCCAATAGCCCTCGCGATAGATCGCGTCGCGCTCGTGCGGCTCCATCAGGTAGACGTCGCGCTTCGGCTTTCCCTTGCGCTCGCGCCATCCGTTGTAGACGCGCTGGATCACGCCTTGGTTGGTTCGGCCGCCCGGGTCTTTCGGGTGGTCGACCTTGCCGCCTTCAAAGACGAGGACGCGCTTCAGCGCTGCGGAATAGTTCGCCGCGGTCATGGCTTACCTCTTGGGTTCGATGTGCTGGACCGCGCGCCAGATGTCCTCGCCGAAGGGCTGAGGGCGGGCGCAGGCGGATGCGAAGAGGCCGAGCCCGATCAGGGCGGCAGCCACGAGCCAGGTCGTCAGGCTCATTGCAGCACCCATGGCGAGAGGATCACGAGACCCCACAGCGCCCCCACCGCGACCTCGGCTCGAGCCCAATCGAAGGGGCCGAGCGGGCGGAAGAAGCCGGCATAGACAGCAGTGGCGGCAGCGGCGAAGACCGGCGCGGCGAGCAGGAACCACCAGTTGCCGAGCAGCCACGCGACGACAGCCACACCCGGCAGGACGAAGAGCATCCGCAGGAAGGTCTGGACGATCGGCGGGCCGAAGAACGCGAGGAGGTCTTCGAGCACGGACGGCGATCGCGCCGGCGCGTAGCCGCCAAGGCCGGCGAGGCAATGGCCCCAAGACCAGATGCCCCAGAACAGGAAGCCGGCGGCGAATGCCAGCGCGATCGGCCAGGGCTGCACGGCCCACGCCAGCAGGCCGACGGCTGGCGCCACCCATAGCAGCGCGCGGCCCGGCAACTTGTCGCCGCCAAGACCGCCGCCACGGACACGGTTGAGCAGCGCGCATGCCACGACAAGGCCGCACGCCAGGAGCGTTTGCAGAAGCATTGGGATGTCCTGATTGAGAGTAGGGACTACAGCGCGGCGCGCAGGAGAGGCAGACCTAAGTCACGGTAGACGGCCCCAATGACGTAAGGCAGGATCAAGAAAACGAGGGGCTACATGTCAAACCAAACGAAACTGCCGCAGAAGCCGGTCATCGCTTTCTCAGACCCGCATCAGGTACCCGTCCAATACACCGACTGGGTCATCAACTGCGGGATGCACAAAGACCTTGCGAACATCAATCTCGGGGTCATCGACCACTCGATGCGGTCTTCAGAGGCCGACCCTCTCGCCGTCACGGTCGTGGCAAAGCTGCGCTTCACCCGCGCGCTCGCCGAGAACCTGCACAGCGCGCTGGGCAGCATGCTCGGGGTGGATGCAAAGACCAGCGCGGCTATCGACCCGGCTCAGTTCAGAAAAGCGAACTGAGGCGCACTCAGGCCGCAGCAGCCTGCCGCGCCACCTCGGCTGCAACCATCAGGCTCTCGTCGACATCGGCCTCGTCGAATCCCATGACGGGGGCGAGGCGAAGAAGCTCGGCGCGATAGACGTGGTTGGCATACTCGAAGCGCTCGAAGGCGATGAGACCTTCCGGCGTGCCGCTGTCCTTGGCGGCGTCGATGGCGGCCTTGACCTCGGAGAACCGGCCCATCTGGATCAGGGCGACGCGCCAGTCGGACAGCGTCGGGCCGTCAGGGATAGCCGGCGGCGGCGCATCGACCAGCGTCCAGACCCGGCGCGGCGAGCCGGCGTTGTCGACGAGGCTCGACCCCGTCTGAACCTTCCCCGCCGGGATCTCGTCATCGACGATCGCCTTGATGCCCTTCGCCGTCCGTTGCTGCGGAGACCAGTTCATCACCGTGCCGTAGCTCGACACCGTTCCATTCGCCTCGACGAAATCCTGCCCAGGCTGAAGCTCGACCCAAGCAGGGCCGTTGTATGCGAAACTGTTCATGATCAGTCCTCAGATAAACCCGGCAGGAGGGGTGTATGAGAACGGCGTCGCGCCGAATTTGGCGACGCCGGTACAGCTCGGACTGGGGTTGAAAGTGAAGTACCAGTCACCTGTCCCAATATTAATTCCGCCCGTCCCGGCCGAAGGGTTGCCAAATAACCAAACACCGTTTCGGCCGTACCATAGGTTACCTGTGTTATTATCGAACGCCATCATGACGGTATCGCCTTGATTGTATGCGTCGAAAGATCCCATATTCGATGAATTTGTATAAATCTGATTTGATGCGTAGTAAGCGATTGCATCAGCGACAAATCCAAGGTTTGTACCTGATACGCTTACGCTTGATTTGCTCAGTCCTATGGTAGTGTTATTTCCTGATTGGATAGACATATTTAATTCGGCGTATTTTTTACCAATCACCCTTGTCGTAGCTCTTACCAAGGAGTTGTTGGCAGATCCTGCGGCGGTGAGGTTGCCATTGCTCAGTGTGATGGAGGCGTCCTTATCGAGCGGGTTCCACGTCATTGACGGAGCGCCAGCCGGCGTCATCATCAAGGGATTGATTCCGAACATCAGGCAAACCCCTTGATGAATGTCGCTTCGATGGTCGGGGTCGCGCCTCCGACTTCCACGAAATAAGCGATGCGATCGACCGTGTTGGCAGCGGTTGAGGCGGTTGGCGTGCCGCCTGTGAATTTCCACGCCGAGCTGAAAGAGAGCGTGCGAGAGCCCGTCCCGTCTTGCTTGATCCTGATCGTTCCCGACTGACCAGCGATCGAGTTTGTCGGCGTCCCGATTGTGCGGTTGGCCGCGATCGTGACAGAGAAATTGAAGCCAGCGCCCATGTCCGCCGTAATGGTCGCAGCGTCCGTCAGCGCGACGGGGGCCATCGCGTCGCGGATCGCCTTTGACGTGGTGTATTTCGCGTCGTCGGTGCCGGTGCGGAGGTCGGAGCCGGCAGCTTTCGTCAGTGCCGCAGGGATCGTCGGCTTGTTCGCGAGGTCATCGTATGAGCCGCTCGATGCGACAGTTGCGAGCCCGAGCGTCGTCCGGGCCGCCGCCGCATTGGCGTCGTCGAGCAGCGTCTTGGCGAAGGCGGTCAGGTCGAAGGTGCCGGCCGTACCGGATCCCGTGAACTGGATGCCCTTGTCCGCTGCCGAGGTTAGCCCGGCGAGAGCCCCGAGGATCGCGCTATAGGCCTGCACATTGGTCCCGATGACGAGCCCGAGCAGGGTCCGCATGGTCGCGTAGTCGGTTGCCGAGATCAGCGAGCGGCCATTGGCCGAGGCGTCCGATAGATTTGCGACGGTGTGGGTGTGCGAGGCCAGAGCGAAATAGGCGTCCGCCCGCGTGCCGGCCGTGCCGATGCCGAGCGTGGTGCGAGCCGCCGCAGCGTCCGCGTCATCCAGTAGCGTCCGCATGAACGAGGTGAGCGTGAACAGCGCGGCGGTGCCGGAGCCGGTGAAATACGGCACGGTGTCGGCCGCCGAGGTGAGGCCAGCGATCGCCGAGAGTTCAGCGTCTGCCGCCTGGACGTTCGTGCCGATCACCAGGCCGAGCGTCGTCCGCATCGCGGCTGCATCGACATCGTCGAGCAGGGTCCGCGCGAAGGACGTCAGCGCCGTGAGGTCGACCGTACCAGCGCCGGTGCCGTAGATGAGCTTGTCGCTCGCCATGGTGAGCGCGGCGATGGCGCTGAGCAGCGCATTGCTTGCCTGCGCGCCGAGGCTCGACAGGGTCGGCATGGGCCCGAGGCTCTTCAGGACGTCGCCGRTGCCATCGGCGAAGCCAGCGACATCGTTCGTCGCGACCGTGCCGGTCGTGGTGACGTCGCCGTTGCCCTCGCCGGCCGGGCCGCGCACATCGACGGCGAGGCCGATCGTGCCTGTCGGGCCTGAGGCGCCGATATAGGAGCCTGTGGCCGGCTTGGTTCCACTCCCGCCGACCCAATCGACGATCTGCTTCACCCGACGATCGCCATCATTGACGATCGCCTCGACGGAGGTCCAGCCATTGATGCCGACCGAGCCCGGCGATGCACCGACCCGGATCGTCCAGTCGCTATACGAGCCGGAGCCGGTCACCTTCGTCACGTTCACCGTCAGGCTGGTGCCGGAATAGGCCGTCACCTGACCTTCCATGAAATTCGTGGTCGGATTCGCGTCCGAGGAGATCAGCAGGTTCTGGCCGACGCCGAAGAACTTGCCGGCCTGCGTGGTGAGCGCCTTCGACCCGGTCGAGACCGAGACAGAGGTCGAGGATGATCCGATCAGCTTGGCCGCGCTCGCAGCCGCCTCGGTCGCGCTCGCTGCCGCCTCTCCCGCCTTGGTCGTGGCAATCCCTGCCTGTGTGGTGGCGGTCCCAGCACTCGTGCCTGCCGACGTGGCATGGCCAGATGCCGTGGACGCGGAACCAGCGGCGGCCGTCGCACTTCCGGAGGCCGCCGTCGCGCTGCCCGCGGCTGCCGTGGCACTCGCAGAAGACTCGCCCGCCTTGGTCGTGGCAGTGCCGGCCTGCGTGGTCGCGGTGGTCGCGCTGGTGCCTGCCGTGGTCGCGCTGCCCGCCGCAGCCGTCGCTGAGGTTGCCGCCTCGCTTGCCTTCGTGGTCGCGGTGCTCGCGCTGGCCGCCGCTGCCGTCTTGCTGGCGTCGGCCGCCGTGGCAGCATCCGCCGCGCCTTCGCCGACCGTCGCGACATCCTGCAGGGCCGGCACGAAGTTGACGCGGTGGCCGTCGTTCGCCAAGCCGCCGGCATTGGTCGTAGCCGAATAGTTGCCCCCATTGAAGAAGGAGGCGAGACGCGCAACGGCATCCGTAAAAGCGGACATTAGAGGGCCTCCGTGATGTCGAATGCGGTCGAGGCCAGCCCGACGTTGAAAAGCTGGATCGAGGAAAGCTCGGTCAGGTTGCCGAGGAAGCTGCGCTTGCTGCGGTTCGCGACATCATCGGGATCGGGGATGACGAAGACCTGCCGGTCGAGATTGCTGACCGCCTGGATGCGGTAGACGTCGCTCCAGACCTCGGCATCGGGCAGGTATGGGAAGGCGAAGCGGAAGAAGCGCGCGCTCTTGCGGCGGTTGTAGTAGCGGGAGCCCCCGAGCGACTGCTGCGTCGTGGTGTTGGGTTTCCAACCGAAGCTGTTGCCCTCTGGCGAGAAATTGATGCTCGGCTGCCAGGCGAGCCCCATGAACAGACGACCGATCTCGACAAAGCCATCGGAGTTTCCGGCGTCCTCGAGCTCGAAGCGCCAGTATTTCGCAGTGGTGTCTTGGTCGAAGATATGGACGACGAAGATGCCGGCCTTGTCGGGATCGTCGATCGGCTGCACGCCTGTCCAGAAGTTCGGGTCTTCCCACGGGAGGTCGAGCGAAGGGACAGCCTGCGTGCCGATGTCTCGCGATCCGCTGTCGTAGACTTCCATCGTCATCTCAGCGTCGGAGAAGCTCCGGATCCGGTACCGCGCTGACGAGGTAAAGTTCGTTGGGCCGAAGGCGAGCGCCTTGAAAGTGCGGGTCGCGTTCAAGGCTATGTCGAAGGTGGTGGCCTCCGGCGTCAGGTTGGCCGAGCGCGCGCGGCGCGTCGGTCGCGGGTCTTGCATGCCCGTCAACGGGAGAGACCATGTGCCTCCCGAAAGCGTGCCTTCATCCGCCGCGTTGTCGTAGAGCAGGATCAATCGGCCCATGCTTCAGCCACCCATGTAGATGCAGGCGATTTGGGATCGCGCGTTGGACGACTCGCGGGCTCGGGCGACGGTCGAGGCCCGCACGATGTCGTCTTCCTGCCGGGTCGCCTTGCCGGGAACGGAGGAGGCCACCAACAGATCGCCGACACCCACCACCGTAGCAGGCGCGAGGTTGATCTGCCCTTCGCCGACCGCGTTCACGAGGATCAGGCGATAGGCACGGCCCAACTCGGCGACATCCTCGTCGGAGAGATCGTCGCCCATCGCCGCGGTGCGGGTCCAATCCATTTCGGACGCGAACACGCCGAGCGCCGGCGCGCCCGCACAAGCGACGCGACCACGGCAGAGCGCGTTCGAGATACCGTTGCGGTGCACCACACCGTCGTCAGCGATCAGGTCGCCGATCTCCGGCAACGGCTCGTCAAGCGGCCAGAGCAACTCGTGCGCGCCGGTGAAGGGCCCATAGGCGCCGCTGCTGGCATAGAATGCCCATGTAGGGCTGATCGACTGGACCGACCCAGCCGACCCGTTCGAAAACGTAGCAGTGAAGGCGCTTGGCGAGCTCCGGTTGACCGACAGAATTGGGCCGGCTGTCCCACCCCAGATCGAGGCCACAAGACCGGAAGCGGAGTTGACGAGGATCCGTCCGCCGAAGCTCTGAACCTCGACATTCGGGAAACTCGTTGCCGTGCGAAACGTGCCTCCCACGATGTCGGCGCCAGTAATCGTGCTGCCGTTGATCGTGACGCTGCTGATCGAGATGCCTACCAGGTTGCCGAAGGTGATCTTGTCAGCGCTGAGGTTGGCGATCTTGGCATTGTCGATCGAGGCGTTGGCGATCTTCGCGTTTGTGATCGCGCCGTTCTCGATCTCGGCCGTGCCGATCGCGGCCGTTCCGATCTTGGCGCGCGTGATCGCCGCATCGTCGATCTGTGCCGTGCCGACGGCGGCGAAGGCGATCTTGGCGCGCTGGATCGCCGCGTCCGCAATCTCCGTCGTGCCGACCGCGTTTGCCGCGATGGCCGGCGTGGTCACGGAATCGGCCGCGAGCTCCGTCGCTGTAATAGAGCCGGGCGCAGGCTGCGCTGTCCCCGCCGTGCCGGCCACCCCTGCCGTGGGAGAGACCGGATGCCACTCGCCATAGAGCAGGGAGACGTTGCGAGCCCGCACCCAGTAGAAGCGGGTGGAGCCCGCGGGAACGCCAGCATGGAGGAAGGCATCAGTGCCCTCGCCGACCTTCATCGCGGCTGATCGGTCGTTGCTCGCCGATGCCCAGACCTCGACCGCAGCGAGATCCAGATAGGGCAAGCCGCCGACGTTCGGGTTCGTCACCGACCACTGAAGCGCAAGCTGGCCTACCCCGCTCGTGGCAGTGAGCCCCGAGCAGGTGATGTTGCTGTCTGCCATGGATGGCTATCTCTGCTCGAAACGGACGCAGCCGAAGTCCGTGTGGGTTAGCAGCGTGTTCACTGGTCCCCCGTCGTCATTGATCGCGACAGCCGCGCCGGGCTGCGGGATGTTGCCCTTCTGCGTGAGCTCGCACGGTCGGCAGTCGTCGGGCGGCATCTTGAAGCAGGCCGACCACCAGGGATGCCAAGCCCAATGACGGCAGTCTTTGCAGCGGCTCATGGCTTCAGCCCCAAGCTCTCGCCAGCGTCGGGGGCACCGAGCAAAAAGCCCGCGAAGAACGCGGACGCGATTGCTGCGAGGCAAAGAGCGCACGACCAACCGATCCGCCACGTGCGCGAACGGTGGGGCGGGGCATCCATCGTGATCGCGATGCAATGCCAGCAGCCCACTACGGCGTTTATCAGCATCCAACCGATGAAAAGGAGTTTCATGCTTCATCCCCAACAGTCGAGAGTGACCGTGTCCTCGACGTATTCGTCGGTGCGACCGATCACGGTGAAGTTCTTGCCGGCGGCGAGGCCGAGGCGCGGATGCTGCAGGCGGACGACGGAGCCGAGCTGAGCAGCCTCCGCGACCGAGACGTGGACTTTGATCCGGTACCGATCACGCCGGACGCCATAGAGCGCCTGCAACCGGGTGGCTTCGGCGACCGCGTCGGCCTCGAAGGCGAGGCAGCTATCGATCGCGATCTCTGGCGCGGCGGGGTTCAGCGTCTTGACCGCCGGGCTTTCGACCTTGCTCTCCCGCCATTCGGTCGAGACCAAAGAGCGGCGCGCTGTGGTCGCTAGGCCCCAGACGTCATTGTCGCCCTGGACCACATGCGAGCGGCCCCAGCGAACCGTTGCACGCCACGACGGGATGCCCTTGCTATCGTCCAGCACATCGAGCCGCGCCGGGTTGTCGAGGAACTCGTAATCGCCATAGGTCTCGCCCGGATCGCTCGAGGGAAGTCCGAGCCTGCCGACGTAGAAGACGCCGAGCCGATCCGGCGCCAGCCAACCGCCGATGCTGTCGAGGACGGTGGCCGCCGCCGCCAGCGCGGTCATGTCGCCATCGACCCGAATGCCAACCTGAGCCGAATTCAGCGCATCGAGCGCGGCAAAGCTCGGCGTCGGCACCTCGGCCGCCGTGAGCCCGAAGCTCAGGAGCATGCCCCGCACAACCTGTGCCGCCGTGCGCGCGGCGTCCGTCGTTCCCTGCACGACATCGGCCGTGATGGTTGCCGCCGGCTTGGCACCGAGCCTGAAGAGCCCGAGCGCCAGGCATGTGATGAAGCTGCCGGCCAGCACCGGCGCTGCCTGGAGCGCGGCAACAGTCGGAAAGTCCGCGCCCTGGTTGAGCGGAATCGCACCGTCAAACACAGCGATGCTCGCGACCGCCGACGCCGAGACCTGATAAATCAGATCGAAAACGTTGACCGCGACGCAGGGCGCGTTCGTCACGCGACCCCAGATGCGCGGCTTCACCTGATCCTTCAGGTCGACGTTGCCCTCGGCCGTCGGGCCGTTGTTGATGGTCGTGCCCGCATAGCGCTCGGTCAGGAGCGGCTTTTCGAGATCGCTCAGCCGATCGTGAAACCGCAGCGCAATCTTGTTGATCGGGTCATCGGCGACGATCTGCTCGGCCGTGCCACGGAACAGGATCTGCGCCGAGGCAATCGGGAGCTCGATGCTGTCGAGCACCTTGATCGTGACCGGCCGCCCGTTGAAGGCATAGCCCAGCCACGCGTCGAGGTTCGTCCCGTTGGCAGGATCACCAGACGCCAGAACGACATCGCCCGCGCCGACCTGACTGGCGCCGCGCGTCGTCCCGGTCCCGAACAGGTGCCGCTCGAAGTTGCCGGGGTCGATGATACGCGGCGCATAGTAGGCGTTCGCAGGCGTGTCCGTCGGGCGCGTCGTCAGGCCTTCCGTGCCCAGATAGAGCGTCTGGACACCGGAGCCGTCATGCGCTTCGACCTCGACGAGATAGATCATGCCGCGGCCTTGCGACGTTCGGCGCGCGCGCCAGCGGCCGTGTTGCTGGCGACGACGTCGACGCCCTCACGGACATGCTGCGCGCCCGTAGCTGCGGCTTTGGCGACGAAGTTCTGCCCGGCGCTGTTCTCCTTGCGGAGCGCCTTCACCTCTTCGCGCAGCGCGCGCAGTTCGGCGACCATCGCCCCGTTTCCGCCGCCCTGCATCGGCACGGCCACCGCCGGCATGCGGAAGTTGTCGTTCATCTGGTCGAGCATGCCGACGCCGAAACGGTCGACCGCCGCGGCGCGCATTACGAATTCGCCATCCGAGAGCCGAGCGCTGATGCTGTCGGAGGTCGCGGAGCCGGGCCCGGACACATAGCCGCCGGTTGCGTAACCCTGCACAGCGCCCGAATTGCCCTGGATGCTGACCCGGTTATTGGCCGATGCGAGGTTCGCGCGGATCAGTTCGAGCAGACTAAGCATCGCCCCGAAGGAGGCGTGTTGCCGCTCGGCGATCTGCCAGGCGTTGTAGCCATTGCTCTGGATCGCAGCGAGAGACGCCTTTTGAACCTCAGCAGCATTGGCGATCGATGCCGCATTCGCGTTCGTCGACTGCGTGAAGGTCTGGATAGCCGCCAGCCAGGCGTCCTGCCCGTCAACCGCGACCGTCGTTCCATCGGTCGCCGTCTTGATCAGCTCGAGCTTCGACAGCGAGCCGGAATTGTCCGTGTCGAGCCGGGTGAACATATTGTAGAGCGCGGACTGCGACGCCATCCCGCCAAGGGCGGCCTGCATTTCCGCAAAGTCGATGTTCTGGCTGGTGTTGGTGTCGATCTTGTTGAAATAGGTCGACAGAGCCCCGGCGATCTGTTGCGCCGATCCAGAGTTCACCGCCATTTCGAGCGACGACTTCATAATCGCCAGCATGTCGACCGTCGCCTGCGCGCCGGAGTCGATTGCGTCGATGATCAGCTGCGTGTCGCTGACCATATCGGGCAACGCCTCGAGCTGTGCGATCACGCTAGCGAATATGTTCTGGTAGCCGGTGCTGCTGGCATAATAGGCCTTGGCGGCATCGAGCAGATCCGACGAGTAGGAGGTGATCCCACTCATGGCATCGCGGTCGCCACCCTGCGCGAGCGCCAGCTGCGCATTGTATTGCGACTGCGCCGCGGCGAGGCGGGCCTGCGGCGAGAGCGGGCTGTCGGCGCCGGCGCGCAGGCCGTCGGTGTATTCCTTGATCTGCTTCGCGAACCTCTGCCAGAACGAACGCGCCTCTTCGGCCGCGCGCTTCTGCTCGTCGAGCGTCTTCTGGTTCCAGTCGCGGATGATATTGTAACGCTCGGCCGCCTGAGCCTGCTCAAGCTCAACCAGGGCCTCGCCGCCCGCCTTGATCTCGGCCTGCCGTTCGCGGATGGCCTGCCGATTATAGGCGGCAAGCTGGCCTTCCAGGGTGGAGTTGTCGTTCGTCGCGTTGAACAGGCGATCGGCGAAGGCGAGCTTGCGCGCGGCGATGTCAGCCTCGCGAGCCGCGCCCTTCAGCGCCCCGTTGAATTCGTGCACCAGGCCGGAGACCTCGGGCAGGACGGCAACGAGCGTGTCGAAGGCAACGCCGGTCAGCTGCGCGCTGTCGACGATCTCCTGAGCCTTGCCGCGCAGGTAACGGTCGATCAGCGGGCCATCGGTGTTCGTCGTGCCGAGCAAAGAGGCATCGTTGCGACGCCCCGCGACGTCCTGGAACAGCTTCTGGATTTCGTCGATATAGCCAACGCCTTCGATTTCGTTGACCTCTGCGACAAGATCAGCGCGGAAGCTCGCCCTGAGCCTGTCGAGCGCAGCCGTGGCGCCCGAAGATATCGCCTCGGCGGCTTGATCTGCGGCCATCCCGAGATCGACGAGCACCTGCTGCAAACCAGCCGCGACGCCGCGGACTTCCTGCACCCGCGTCTCGACAGTGGACATTGACTTGGCGCCATCGAGCACGGCGATGGCATAAGCCCTCGCCGCCTCGGTCGACCGCTGGATCTGTGGCGCGCCTTCACCAAAGACGGTCTTCGTGTCGTCGATGAAGCCCTTTAGGGCTGTGCCAAGCGTTTTGACGGCGTCTCGCGCCTGGGCGAACGGCGAGTCCGGCCCAACGCCAGCCGCCAGGTTGCTGGCCATGCCCTCGTATGCCCGCGCGAAATCGACCTTGATCCGTTCCTCGTAGGTGACGAAGTCCTGATAGAGCTTGTGCGCCTCGTCGAGCTTGTTGGCGAAGAAGGCTGTGTCCGTCAGTTTCCGCGTAGCGGCTCGGGCATCTTCGATCTGGAGCGCAAGCGTGTTCTGCGGATCGCCGCGAAGCTGAGAGCCGAGCGTGAGAAACTGGGGCTTGGCCTCTTCATAGGCAGCTTCTGCCTGCCGCTTGCGTTCTTCCTTTGCCTTTTTGGCAGCAGAGCTCGCGCCAAGGATGCCAGAGCCAGCGCCCAGGATCGCGCCGATCGCCATCCCGACGGGGCCGAACACGGCGCCAGCCGCAGCGCCAGAGATTGCCCCCGTAAGGCCGCCAACCAGAGCGCCGCCCGATGCGCCCGCGCCATAAGCGCCGAGGGCCGCGCCGCCGATACCAGCGAGACCACTGAGGGCACTGCCCCGGTTCGCTTGGTCGAGGGTCGCGCCGGACTGCGTAGGCCCTTGCTGCGCGTCCCCGAAGCCAAAGATGTTCGCAAAGCCGGAGAATGTGCCCGCCGACGAGCCCTTCTCAACTGCCTTTGTCATCTTCGTCCAGTCGAGGTTCAACAGGCCGCCTATCCCGCCCTTTTCTGTTGGGGCGAGACCAAGGGCGACGCCTATCTGTCCCTTGCCTGTGAGCAGTCCGTCGATGACGCTATCAAGCGACCGGGCGCCGAACGACTTAATGGCCGCGTCGAAGCCTTTCCCGCTCGCGAGGTCTTTGAACAGGGAAGACAGACCCTCTGCGGTTTCGCGAAGACCGTCCTTCAGCTGCTGCTGCGCGAGTTTCGCGGCTTCCATCTTTTGGGTCGCAGCGGCGAGTGAATCGCCAAGGCGGTCCCATTCCTGACGCATGGCGTCGGTGACGGCGGCCCCGTCCTTCTTGGCCGCGCGCTCGAGATCATGGGCAAGCTTGAGCTTGATGACCTCGGTCGCGGTCTTAGAGGCGTATTTCGCCTCAAGCTCCAGTTCCTCGATCCGATCCTTCGTGCGCTGAATGAGGTTGTCGTAAGCGCTGGTCGCGTCCTTGGCCGCGCCACCGCTCTCTTCGGCCGCCTTCTTGGACGCAGCGCCGGCCTTGGCAGCATTCTTGTAAGCGTCCGCGACCTTGTTCTCGCCGGCGATCTTGCCCGCCTCACGGAGCAGATGGTTCGTCGCATCCTGATCGGCACGGAGCACCCGGAACCGGCTGCGCAGGTTGTCGACGCCAGCGCCGATCGCATCGCCGGCCTTGCCGAGATAGTCGGTCTTGCCGAAATTGTCTGCGAGGCCCTTGAAGTCCTTCTGGATGTTCTCGGCCGCGCCTTTGGACGAATTCTCAAGTCGATCAAACGACACCTTGCCCACATCTGCGAGCTTGGGAAAGTCGAGGCCGGACGGCAGCGCCGATCCGATCGCGTTCCAGGCGTTGACGAACTTCTGCAACAGCCCGAGCAGGTAGTTGACCGCGCCCTCGATGCCGCCAATGAGCGCGTTTCCCGCCCGCGTCGAGACGTCGGCAAAGGCCGCGGGCAGCCCGTTCCATGCGGCGACCGCCATCTCGTAGCCGGTCACGAAGGCGTCGATGACGGTGTTGATGCCGGTGCGCCAGCTCTCGCCGGTCGCCGCCGCAGCCGTCTGGTTCACCTCAGCGAGGTTCGAGGCTGCATCGGACACCGAGGATGTGCCGACGGCCCAGGCGTTGAACTCACGCGCGAGGTCCGCGATGATCTGGCCGCCGATCTTGAGGTTCTCGAAGCCGCGCGGCACGCGATCCAGCGCAACAACGATCTCGTCGATCGCGCCACCGAGAGCGCGGCCCGAAGCGGCGCCATCTGCGTTCTGCAGGAATCGCGTCATGGCTTGCGCGGCGCGGTTGAGCGCCGCGTCCAGGCCCCCGGCGGCAACGCTGTTGGAATATTCGTTCCATGCGGTCGCAAGGCGGTTGAGGTTGGCCGTGAGGCCGAGAGATCCGGCCTGTGCAGCCGCGCCATAGGTCTCGATCAGCTTCGCCGCGAGCTTCGGCAGGAGATCCTCGGCAAGAACCTCGCCGCCTTCCAGCATCTTCTGGAATTCGGCCGTGGTCTTGCCCATCGCCTGCGCAGCGAGGTTGAATGCGCCGGGCAAGCGCTCGCCAAGCTGCCCCTTGAGCTCTTCCGACTGGACAGAGCCCTTGGACATCATCTGCTGGACGGCGTTGAGAGCGCCGCCGGCATCGGCCGCCGACTTTCCAAGCGCGGTCATGGCGGTGGAAATGGCGACGAAGATATCGCGCGTGCCCTGCCCCTGCATGGCCGTGCCCTGCGAGGCAGCGACCATCTGCATGTACTGCTTGGCAGTTTCTCCGAGAGATAGGCCAAGCCGATCGGCTTCGGCACGGACGAAAGTGAGCTCGCGAGCACCCTGCTGCGCAGACCCGGCAGAGGCAGCAAAGCCTCGCTCCAGGGCTGCCATCTCCATGCCGACCTTGGCTATGGCGGTACCGAGCGCGATCATGGCGCCGGCGTTGATCAGCCCGATAGCGCCGGACAGAAGGCGCGCCGCGGTCGAAGCCTCATGAGCCGACCGGGCGACGTTGTCGTTTGCCGCTGCCAGGCGCGCGCTCGCAGACGCAGCCGAGTTCAGGCCGCCGCTCATGCGACCATAGCTTGCGGCAAGCCGCTCAGTTGCCGTGCTGGTCTTGATGCTTGTGGTGTTGACGCGGTCGGTCGCCCGCTCGACCTTGCCCAGATCGTTCGCGATCTTGCCAGCTGCGCGCGTCGTATTGCCTTCGGCGCGGCGCAGGCTTGCGTCGAGCGTCGAGAGATCAGCAACGATCTCAACAGCAATGGCGGCGGCTGTGTTCATTTGAGCTCACGAAAAAGCCGCCCCGGAGGGCGGCTGTGAAATCGGCAAAGATGGCGGGATGGACTAGCAGCGGTAGACGTCGCCGACCGCGTTGGCCCCAGCCCATCCGGTCGAAATGCTCTGGGTGACGATGTGCGTGCCGCCGATTTCAGCGGCCTTGTTCTTCAACTGCCGCATGGCGTCTTCGCGAGCCATCCCAGCCAGGGCCCCGCCGATCAGGTTTTGGTCGCCGCTGGCCTGCTGGAGGAATTTGCAGCCTTTTACGACGTCGGTGCTCCCGGTCAGCACGATGCGTTCAGCCCCGGCATGTGGCGACGAACACGCAGCAAGGCCCGTGAGGAAAGCAAAGGGTAGCCATAGCCGCATGATCATCTCCATCGAAAGGAGGCGATCTGACCCTACGTCCGCGGGCGTGTCCAGCATGGCCCGTTACCCCTTCCGCCGGGCCGCGAACGCTCGCATGAAGCCGACGACCTCACGGCCGTCTGTGGCGTCGATCGGAGCCGGGGGCTCATCCTTGTTCATCGGAGCGTTCTTGGCGTTGCTCGCCATCGACGCGGCGTCCATGCGGCGAAGCACAGACACTTCCCAAGGTGACGGGGCGCAGCCGGTGAGCCGCGCCCATGCGTAGATTTCGAGGTAGCTGATGGGATTGGCGCCGGCCATGCCCGCGGTGCGGGTGGCGCTGAGCTCGCAGAACCATGCCCAGATGTGTTCGCCCTCGGGCGGCAGGCTGGATCGCTCCTGTGCCTGCCGCGAGGCTTCGGCGAACTCGATTAGGTCGAGGGCGACGCTTTCAAAAAATTGGCACGATCGCCCACAAAGGCGTCGACCTGCTCGCGCAACCACGGAAGGCGCTTGTAAGCCTTGCGCGCGTTGACTGCGTTGCATTCGAGCGCTTCGCCGTCGACCACCAGGCCATGCCAGGCGATCGTGCAGGCGGCTAGCGTCTCAAGGGCGTCGGCTTCGATCTCTTCGGATGTGATCTGGCCGCGGCGCGAGGACTGCGTCTTGAGGCGGCGGTTGGCAGAAGCGCGCTGCACCTTGCGGAACCGCTCGGAGTCGGAGCCGGCGAGCGTGATCGTGATCGGCTGCCCATCCGTGCCTTCGAGCACGGCGTCGCTGATGGGGTGACGGACGGTCATGACGGCGCCGGTATCGGCGGCGGCCATATCGAGGGTAGCGAGATCCATAGGGTTCTTCCTTCGGGATTATCGGGTGATCGGGCTTGAGGTAGTGGCGGGGACGGCACCCGATGAACCGCCCCCGCCTCGCTGCGCAGCGATCAGGTGACGACGGTTGCCGGGACTTCGAGGATTTCCGTCGTGACATCGAGGTTCATCGCCATGCTGACGACATCGTTGGGGCCGCCCTGGGTGCGGCGGGCTGAGCGAACGAGAGCGCCGAAGTAGAAGATGCTCGACGTGTCGTTTGCGTCGGCCTTGTCGTTGGCTTCGAGCTTGAACGAGTAGGCGAACGATTCCTTCTCTGCGGCGCGCACCGCGATCTGGCCGGGGTCGAGAGCGTCCCAGGCGCAAGTCACGGCCATCTCGCCGGCATTGCGGGTGCCCTTGAGCTTTCGGGTGCGGCCTTCACCAACCAGATCGACGGTGATGGCGGAAGCCTCATCGCCGAAGTCGCCGAGATTGGTGACGGACTTCACTTCGACCCATGTCAGGGCGCCGTATTCGGCCGAGGTATCGGTCGCGGCGGCATGAGCGCCTGCGATGTAGAGCTTGGAGCCAGCGGTAGCTGAAATCATGGTGAGCGATCCTTATGGATGGAGCCGGGCGCCCGGCGGTTCAGAGGTTTTCGGGAGAGGTCTCAGGCAGGCCCGGGTCGTATTTCGGCGGCTTGGCCTTGGCGGCTGCGGCCTTGCTGCCGGCGATGGCGATCACGCCGGCATGCTCGCGGCCGGTGTTATAGGGAGCATCGCGATCGGCCAGCGCGAGGCTCTTGCTCTCGCCAGGCGCGAGGGTGACGAAGGCGCCGCCCTTGACCTGGAACTGCTGGTTGACGCGCGAGAGATTGCTGACCGAGTGCATGTCGGCGGCCTCCTGGATTGATGACGGGTGGATCAGACGGGCTGAAGCCGCATGGTCAGCGTGACGATGCGGCCGATCTCCTGCGCTTCTGCGGGAGCGTCGATCGGGCCGGTGGCGATCACGTCGAGCGCGCGCCATCCGGTGAAGGCAAGCGGCTGGCGATGGAACAGGACGCGGACCCGCTCGGCGGCGTCCACGACCTTGTCGAATTGGGTTGCCAGCATCCCATAGACCGCGATGTCGCGGCTGATCTGGCGCATGCTGGCGTTGATCATGTCCTGGTCGACGTCAGCGACGACGGTGGTCGAGACGATCAGCGGATAGCCGGCGCCGGTCGGCACGGGCCGCTTGGCGAAGATGCTCGGCACCGATGCCGTCACGCCGAGGAAGGCGGTCAGCGTCGCGTCACCGTTCAAGCGGCTGTAGATCGCGGTCGAGAGGGCGCGCATCAGGGCTTGCCCCGCATGATCGCCTTCACGGGCTCGACCTGCTCAGCGATCGTTGTGCGCATGAACGGGCGCGGCGCCATCTTGCTTGTCCCGTACTCGAGATAGGGCGCGTACTCGACATTGGTCGAGACGGTGCCCCGGATGGTGTTGCCTTCGCGGACGACGCTCGGCTGCAAGGACTGGCGCAGGCGCGCGGTATCGACGTGGGGTGGCTCCCCGGGTGCGGAACGCGGCGGCCCGGGCTTGCTGATCTTCTTGACCATCTCGCGATGCACGACGGCTGTTGCTGCGGCCGTTCGATCGGTCATCAGCTGCGCGATGCTCTCGAATACGTTCTTCGAGACGACGCGGGTGACGCGGGCCATCAGCCGATCCAGACCACTCGGCCATCAAGCCCAACGTAGCGAATGCGGACCTTGCCCCGAACCTTCTCGCGCAGGATCTCGTCTGTGGCGGGGTTGATGGCGATGTTGCCAGTGGGCGTCGTCACCGCCCGAACAACCTCGCCATAGAGGACGTCGCCGGTCTCAGCGTGGACCTGCCGCACGCCGTCCAGCCAGACCTCTGGATAGATGCGGTCGCCGCAAAGCACGCCATAGAAGCGCTCTCCGGGGTCGCCCTTCACGCACGAAACGCGCGTCCCATAGGGGTGGATCGCGTCCCAATCGATCTCGACCTCGACGCTGAAGGGTACCTTCTTGGCTGTCTGGGCATGGGCGGGCGTTGCAACCAATGCCAACGGCGAAATAGCGGCGGCACCGAAGAAGCTGCGGCGGTTCATGGTCAGGCTCCGGTCGGGCGGGCTTGCAGGGTCCACGTCGCGTCAGCCGGGTCGGTTGCGACCGCGATGACGGAATAGGCGACGCCCTGGATACTGATGAGGCTGTCGGTGGTCGGCGTCACGGCCACGCCGTAGCGCAACACGATGATCGAGACGTCGGTCGCCGGGATCTGGTTGCGGACGCGATAGTCGAGTTCGTATTCGATCCTCAGCGCCTTCACGTCGGTCTCGGCATAGGTTGAGATGAACCCGCCTTCCCCGTCGGGTGTCAGCGTCGGCGTGCCGATCTTGGCGTCGCGAAAATCTCCGGCCAGCGCCTCGGCGATCTCGGCCGGGATAGCGTCGAGGAAGCTCATTCCCCGGCCTCGTCTGCGATAAGCATCAGCTTGTGCTTCGCTCGTTCCATGTGCCAGAGCACGGTTCCGCCATCGGCAATCGACGACGCGAAATACTCGCTGCCATCCTTGGCGAAGCCGATTACGACGACCTCGGCGAGGCCCTCGTCGGTTGCGTCGCGCAAGACCAGCGCCGGGTCGATGTCGAGCTTGGTGATGCCGGTAAAGCGGACCACGTTATCGGTCATCACGCCCTCATGAGACTGGAAACGGTCGTCGAGGTGCGGGCGACCAGAAGGTTGCCGAGCAGATCGTCGATCGCGGCGAATGTGGTCTCGCCGCTCGCGCCGTCGGCATACTCGGTCTCGGTCTCGACGGGTCCGGCCTTCACGCGCTTGCGCTTGATGGCGCCGCCGCGAGGAAGGTCGGGGGAGAGCGACCCAGGCGCGGCGAGTTCGCGCAGAGCAGCCTCTGCGGACGCATCGACCACCTCGGCCGGGAGCTCGTCGTCGGCGATGTCCTCGCCGTCGCCGTCCACGGCAGAGCTGCGCGGCCAGGCCAACGCCTGCTCGCGGCCAAAGGCGCGGACGCCGGGCCACTGCGCGCGGTAGCGGGTATCAATGAAGCGGACGCCACGGCGCAGGGCCTGCTCGATCTGCTCATCGGTCTTGCCGAGCAGCGAGCGGCCGCGCGCCGCTGCATAGGTCATGAAGTCGGCGACGCTGAGATAACTCTCAGCGCCTTCGACCCCGCTGCCGTCTTCGACAACGAGCGCCATGTCAGCGCTTCTTGCCCTTCGGCGCGACGTCTTCCTCGGCCGGCGCCGGGGCCGGCACCTCCTTGGACACGCCGGCTTCCTTTTCGGCTGCGGCGATCATCTTTGCAGTCGGGCCGGCTCCGTCGACCTGCGTGTGATCGACGAGAACCTCGTTGGCCGTCTTCTCAAGCGGGATGCGCTCGTGAACACGTGCAACGGGGTCCTTGGGTTCCTGAACGCCGAACAGGTTCCGGCCGGCGATCTCGGCAGCGTGGTCCTGCCGCAGAGGCTGGTCGATGACCTTGGTCTCCATGCCGGCCAGGTTTTTCTCGCCGATGGCTGCGACGGCTTCGGCTTCGGCCTTGGCGGCCTTCTCCTGCAGAGCGTCGGTCTTCTCCTTCGCCTCGTCGCGGTCAACGCGGCGCTGGTTGCGCGCCTCGTTGTCGATCTTGAAGCGCTCGGCTTCGATCACCTCGACGTGCGATTTCTCGCGGCGCATGCGGTTGAATGAGGACAAACCCATGACGCTCTCCTCAGGAAGCCGCGGCGGTGGCGCCCAGGGCGATCACCTTCCAGGCCGCGCCATTGCTCGTCGCAAGGCAGGGTTGGCCGGCGCTGCCGTCGGACACGCGAACGAGCCGCCCCGCATTGCCGGCGGCAGCGGCCGGCAGCGTGGCGACGGTGAAGGTGGCGAGGGTGATATCCTCACCCGATGCGAGCTTTGCCATCGCGGCATTGATCGCGGCGGAGCCGTTCTGGCCCCGTGCAAGCTTGGCCATTGCGGCCTCCTATCTGATCGATCGGAAGGGAAAGAGGGCGCGAACGCCCTCTCGCTTAGGCCGCGGCGATGCGGTGCTTGAACTGGACGATGCGGATGTTCTTGTTCTCGTACACCCGCTCCCAGTTGGTCCCGACCTCGAGCTCGACGTTTGTCGGGCTGACGCCGGCCGGGGTTCCCTTCCACTTCGCGCCGCGCGGATGCAGCAGGAAGTGCTGGCGATTGATCAGGATGTCCTCGCCCTGCAGGGAGTCGCGGTCGGTCTCGGTCGGCACCGGGGCGTCGGCATCGGCATAGCCGACAGCGCCTTCGCCGAAGAGGTACGAGGTATAGACGCCGGACGCGACAGGCATGCTGTCGTCGACCATGACGTCCTTGCCCAGATAGACCGGGATCGTCGGCTTGCCCTCGGAATCGAGGCGATAGTCGATGAGGTTCGACTTCACCAGCTTGCCGACCACGGCCGAGTGCATCGCGAAGGCAGTCAGCTTGCCGGAGGCGTCGCCGAGCTTGTAGATCGCGTCGACCACGCCGTCGGCCGAGATGACAGCGGCTTCGCCCGAACCGGCGCTGATGTCGTGGATGTTGCCCGACATGCTGGCCGCCGCAAACACGCCCTTCAGCGTCGAGATGAGCTGCACCTGATGGCGCCGGGCCCAATAGTCAGCGACGAGATCGCCGATCGCAGCCATCGGGTCGCTGCCCGACAGGGCTTTCGCCAGGTCGTTGACGCCCCAGGCCTTGCCGCGAGCGTGGAGGACAGCGACGTCCTGGCTTGCGGTGATCTTGTCGACGCCGAGCGGGCTGGTGTCGGACAGGATCTCCTCGGCACCGGTCAGGTCCTGCCAGAACGGCATCGCCAGGGTGGTGCCGCCGCGCAGGCCGAGCAGGCTCAATTCAGGCACGGTCGCGACGATGCCGGAGTTGAACAGCGCCGAAAGCGCAGCGGTGCGCTCGCGGACGTAGGGGTTGAAGACTTCCGGGACGATGACGTCCGCAATTTTGGTAGCAGCCATGGGGAAAACTCCTGATGATTGGCTGGTTTCAACGTGAAATCAGCCGGCCATCGGCACGGCTGCGGTTAGGTTCGGGCATCGCCCGTGGTTAGGCAGCGCGCCGTCCGACGGCGCGATCGATATCGATGTCGGGGAGGCCAGCAGCCCGCATCATGCGTTCGGCCTTGACCTTGTCGGCCTTGAGGATGCGGCCCTGCTCGGTCATGTTGCGGGTGTCCTTGGCCCAGGGATTGGCCTCGCCGGAGCGGCCATTACCGCCCTTGGCGTCGCCGCCCGTGGGCTTGGCGACGAAGACCTTGCCCTCATCCGAGCCGGTCCAGTCGGTGACGAACTTGCTCAGTGCCATCGGGCCCATGTCGGTCTCGACGACTGCCTGGAACTGGCCTTCATCCTCGACCAGCTTCACGACGCCCTTGTCCTTGAGGAGGGCTTTCGCGGCGGCGAGGTATTCCTTGGAGACGTTCGCCTCGACCAGCGCGCGCATCAAACCGTCGTCGATGGTCGTGCGCCGGATCTGGGATTCAAGCAGGCCGATGCGCTCGTCCTTCTTGCCAAGCTCGCCGTTGTGCTTGCGCTCCAGCTGCTCGCGAACGCGAGCAACCTGCTCGTCGGTCTTCGGCGGGTCCTTGCCTTCAGCCTGCGCCTTCAGGCGCTCGTATTCCTCGGCGCTGAAATCTTCGGGCAGGCCTTCCAGCCGGGCACGCGCCGCAGCGAGGTCGGTGCTGAATTTGGTGCGATCCGCCTTGGTGCGCTCATGCGCAGTCTTGAGGTTCACGACAGACGGGTGATTGTCGATCCCGTCGATGTCGAGGACGAACTTGCCATCCTGTTCCTTGTACTCGGCATGAAGCGCCGCCGGGACATCGTCCAAGCGTTCAACGATCGTCTTGAGGGCCATCGGCCGTTCTCCTGGTGGTGTGGCCCGCCTCGCGGGCGCAGAAAAGCCCGCCTGGCGAGTGCCGGGCGGGTTGCAGTGCTGACGACGAGCGTCAGATCAGATTAGGACCGTGGTCTTGCCGCGAGCGAGGCAGACGGCGCAGACGATTGCTTTCGTGCCGCCGACCGGCGCGCCATCCTTTAGGAAGACGCCCATCTTGACGGCCATGGTCATTGTCGAGCTGACGCCAGTGTCCTGCTCGCAGATATGGCAGGTGAGCAGCTCCATGCGACCGGGCTTAGGCGCGCGGTAGCGTTTCGGCTTCCCGCCGCCTTCGATCACCGCAAATCGCCGGGGAGTGTCTGACACCCCGTTACCTTACGCGATCAGCCCCGCCTTTTCAAACGCCGCGCTCTCGCGCTGACGAAGTTGGTCCAAGGTATAGCCCTTGCCCGATGCGTCGATGAATTTCTCGATTTCGAGACCGCCACGCCGGAAAAGCTGGCCCTTCGTCTTGCCCAACGCATCGTCCTGCACTTCCGCAGGCTGACGCCTGAGCCAAGTCGAGTAGCTTTCCTCTTTGGCCGGGTCGTCGCCGGGCAGGCACGCATATGTCGTCGATCGGCAGTTGCAGTGCTGCGGAGGCCGCGGCCCCTTTCCAACGGGGAACATCTTGCCGTGGAGTGAGGCGCAGCGAAGCGTTGTCCTCGCGTCGAGCACGGCAGAATATACCACGCCTTGGATGGCATTTGGGTTCGCGGCGAAGAAAGCTTCTTTCGAGGCGTTCGCGGTGTGCGCGATAGCGGTCCTAACAAGAGTTTCGGCGCCGCGCTTGCTGATCTCCAGTATGCCGTCGCGATACCCCAGCGACCGCGTGCCTCGAATGCGGCGGATCGCAGTCTCGGTGCTCTCGCCTTCGATGAAGGAAATGCGGATGCTGTCACGGACCCGGCGAAACGAGGCAGCGTCCCAATCCTTGCTCCACTCCCTCAAAATTCTGCCCTGGAATGGGCGGGAATGAACCGCGGCTTTCAGCTGCTCGGCAGTCGGTTGGACGGTGAAACCAGTAGCGACCTCAGACGAAACGCGCTTGATGATGCTCCCCTGAAACTCGGCCTCATAAGCGGCCAGTTCGTTCAGGTCTTTGGTGAGCGACTTCATCACCACGCCGTTTGCTTCGGACAGCGTGACGCGGATGCCTTCGATCAGCTTGTCGAGCCGCTTAACCTTGGCGCTCTGCCTCTCGACTTCCTCCCACGACAAGGCCCTAATCTGGTCTTGAAGGTCACGGTCGACGCGATCGAGCAAGGCCCGCATCTTCCGCACTGTGGCGGTCGAATATCTGGCCAGCCCGATCTGATGTTGGACATCGAGATCGAACAAACGCTCGGTTGCCGTCGCCATCAGGCTGTGACCGAATCGAGATCTTCTTCCGAGCGGTCAATCAGGCCAGCTGGCATCTCGACCTCAATGAGATCTTCCTCCTGTTGGAAATCTCGCTCGGCGGAGGCGACCTCGCCGCGCTGCAGGTTCTCATAGAGCGTCTGCTTCGAGATCACGCCGGCCTGCCAGACCTTCACGAGATCGGCCGCTTCCTGCGGGGACATCGTCGCCTCGACGAACTTCAGGTTCGGCTTGACGATGACTTCCTGCGGGTCAGCCCCGATCATCAGCGCGACATAGCGCAGGGCCTTCTCAAGCCCGGCCGCGCTGGCCTGGGCGATTGTTGTCAGGGTCGCCGTCTGAGCTGCATAGCGAAGCCGCAGGGCCTCGCCACTCTCGGCGGATTTCTGCGCGCTGTCGAAGATGCGGGCGCCAGCGGCCACCGCCGCATCGCGCTCATCCTGAATCGCGAGGCGGTGCGCCGCGATCCCTGTGCCGGCAGGGCCGACATACTTCGCGTCGGGGCGATTCCCTTCGTCGCCACGCAGGGTGAGAACCACGCCCGCGCCGACGGCGCTGGGGGCGTCCCCGTTGATGATGACGAGCGTCTCCTGCCCGGTCATGTAGAGCTGGTGGCGATAATCGGCGTCGAGCCGATAGAGCGCGAGCGAGGACCGGGCAACGCCGATCAGCGGCGGTTCGTCGGGCGTCAGCGACAGGTCACGGGCCCCGATGACCGTCAGCGGGATGACATCGAGCGGCCTACCGCCCCGCGCCGTTGGCGTCAGCGGGTCGCCGGCCTCGACAGTGCCCTCGTAGACCTGAGCCTGATACTGGCCATCCTTGGTCAAGCTGAGGACGCGGAATTTCCGCTCTTCTGTCCAGTTGAAGCCATCGCGGATCGGGCCGCTCTCGTCGAGCACGAAGAAGTCGCGGGTGGCATCCCAGTTGATAAGAGCCTCGGCCGAATAGCCTGCAAGCCATGGAAGGTCGCTGCCAGTCGCCGACGCATCGGCCATGAGGCAGTATCGTCCGATCAGGAGCAACTCCGCGGTGACGCGGCGGTGCAGCGCCTCAAGCGTTAGGCCGTCCTTTGTAGCGCGCTCCCATAGCCCTTCCATCGCCTTGGGCATGGTGATCTGGGCTTCAGTGCGATGGATCACGCCGACCATGCCGCCGATCGTCGGTGCAAGAATGTCGGGGAACTGCGCGCGGGTCGAATAGGCGGTATACATCGCACGGCCGCCGTCTTCCTGAACGCGGAAGCCCGAGGGCATCGGCAGGTAGTGCTCGCCGCGCCCGGTCACGTCCTTCGAGCCGCGGGCACAGTCCCGCATCATCGACCATTCGGCCTTGCGGTCTGAGTAATCGGGATGCTGCGTGTCGACCGCCATCAGTAAAGGCCCTTGACTGTGGTGGTCTGCGTAGAAGATTGCCGGCCTACCAACCGCCCGAATGCGCCCGACGAGGCGTCGACCTGATCCTTGAAAGAACCCCCCGGAAACAGGCAGAGCTCATCGAGGTAGGCTTCATTCCAGTCCCCGCGGATGAGGTAGACGTTGCCGGCCTCGCATTGAGCGGCGAACGGCTCGGCCCGCGTGATTTTATCGCCGGTCTCCGGTTCCGCGTGGGCGCGGTAGCCGGCGAGCATGGCGATCATGTCCTTGCTCTGAACCTTGCCGGCCTGGCCGGGGTCCTGCGGCAGGCTGATCTGCACGTTGACGCCGTCGGTCTCGGCCGTGGCCTTGATCAGCTTGCGGACCTCGTTGCCCTCTGACTGCGTCATCTCGACATGGCCGACGATGAACGAGCCATCCGGGGCCTTGCCGAGCTTCACGCCAGCGGTTCGCGCGGCGCTGCTCTTCGCGGTTGCCGCGAGATCCCAATGCCGAACCCAGCGGGTGCCTACGGGCGCCGCGCCGATGAACTTGTCAGCGAACCACGAGCGCTTGAACATGCCGCCTTCGCGGGGCACCGGGCGCTGCTGGAACTGCCCAGCCGTGGCGTATGAGCCCATCACCTTCTTGTCGCGTTCTACGACGGAGCGAGGGAAGCGGGCCTCGAATAGTAGTTCGCCATCCTCATGGCGGGGATCGCTGAACCCGATGCCCGTCACGCATTTGCGCTCGGGCTCGAATTCCATGGGGAGCATCAGATGCTCGTACCCAAGGTCGCGAGCCATGATCAGGCCGGAGATATCGTTCTCGTGCAGGCGCTGCATGATGACGATGATCGCGGAACGATCGGGGTTGTTCAGGCGGGTTGGCACCGCCTCGAGGAACCATTCGTTGACGGAGTTCCTGACGGCTTCCGAACCCGCATCCTCAACCGACAGTGGATCGTCGATGATGACGCGATCGCCGCGGGCGCCGGTGATTGAGCCGGCAGCAACCGCCTCGCGGATGCCTGTCGCCTCGTTCTCGAACTTCTCCTTGACGTTCTGGTCTCGCGTCAGCGTGACGCGATCACCCCAGAGCGACTGATACCACTCGCTGGCGACGAGGCGCCGGGTGCGAAGGTTGTCTCGGATCGCCAGCTTCTGCGCGTGCGATGCGGCGACGTATCGGGTCGAGGGCCTGTTCTTCGGCCCCCACTCCCATGCGGGCCAGAACACCGACGTTGCCAGGCTCTTCATGGTGCCCGGCGGGACGTTGATCAGGAGGCGCGATATCTCACCGGCCGTGATCGCCTCGAGGTGGGCAGAGATGGCGTCGATATGCCAGCCGTGGACATAGGGCTGGCCGGGCTCGATGACGTGCCATGCCCGGCGAATGAACCCGGCAAGGCTTTCCTCGCAGTCGACCCGATCAAGCTCACGCAGGAGCGACGACGGATCCTGTAGCAAGGGATTCAGCGATGGTCCGTAGCTGATCGCGTTGGCCTTGACTGAGGTTGGCGAGGGCTGAACGGACATCGGATTTCGTTGCGGGCTCGTCGCTGCCGCTGTCGTCGAGGCTGAATGCCTGGCGCTCGAGCGGGATCAGGTTCTTCAGGGCCTGCGAGAGTTCGCGCAGCGTTGCCGCTCGGGTCGGGAGACTGACCGCCTTCAACATGGCGTTGCGGCGATTGGAATTGGCGTCCTCTGATGTCTCGTCGTCGATCGCCGCCTCGATCTCTTCGATGCGATCGCAGCCGCGTTCGAGTTCGGCCATCAGGGTTTCAGCGATGCGGTTCGCCCGGCCCAACGATGACTGATGCTGCCGAACGAGTTCAACGCCGCGGGCCGCTGCGGTTTCAATTGCCTGCCGCGCGTTGCTCGCTGAAACCTCTGGTGAAACCAGCCGGGCTGAAACCTCCTGCCTGACCTTGTGGGCCAGGTTGCGGGTCCATCCCTCTTTCTTTGCGCGCTTGTTGATCGCGGTGTGGCTTACGCCCTGCTGACGCGCGATCTCGGAGACGGACAACTGACCGGCGCGGTATTCACGCTCGATCGCTTCCCAATCAACTGCCGACATGCTCAATTTCGAATGTGCGCACAAATGTGCCCTGGGGGATGCGGCGATGACTAGCGATGTCACAGTCAAAGTGTGGGACCGCGACACCCAGATGAGCGTTCATCAGCGCTCGAAATCCGTATGGGTCGCATCGGGGGAATACATGGGCCACAGGATTGAGGTGACAGGGCGGAGCCGGACGCAGGCAATTGCACTCTGGCGCGAGGCCGCCCGCTACAAAGGCGGGTAGCAAAAAGCCCGATCGCGAGGACCGGGCTTCAGCGCCTACCGCTTGCCAGCCAGGCGCCGCAGTTGCTCGACGGTAATCTGCTCTTCACCATAGAGAATCCTGAGCGCGCCGACTTTTCCGCTCCCGACTACATCCCGATAACTGTTGACGGCACGGAGGGCGTCCTCGATCCCGGTGATATGCAGATCCTTGCCGTCGACTACCCCGTGCAAGGAGTATGTGAGTGGCTTAGGCGGCAGCTCATGCGGTGCCATGTCGTTAGTCCAGATCGCGAGCCAAAAGGCACAACTGGATTTAACGACCTGTCGACGAGGCGGTTCCCCGCCTTGATCTCGATAAGCGAAAGCCCGACCTGCAAAGGCCGGGCTCCTGTCGCCTTGGCGCTGGTACATCCGCAGTCGCCGGGCAAAGCTTCGCACGCGGCTGGGAATGCCAGCGCGGGGTTCGTGAGATACAAGCCGCCGGAGCGACGATCACACTACCGAACAAACCGTGAATCGGTTATGCCAGCTTCCGGTGCAATGTGCAAGCGACACCAATGCGCTCAGGTGGCGGAGCTGAGTTCGCACACGTCTCCGGCCTTCAAGCCGAGGCGCTCCGTGAGCTGCAGGCTAACGAAATCCTCCGTCAGTTCGGCTGTGTAGTGGCTCGGAACTCTTTCCAAAACCGCTGCGACAGCCTGTTCCCGCGGCACCGCCGCGACCCACAACTGGAATGCAGGCTCGTTCCCGACGAGATTATCGGTCATCGAGACGCGGACGAGGCAAAGGTCTGGGGCTGATTCAGTCATGCCTTAGATGAATACACGTTCGCTCTTCTCTTGCCAGCATCGCCGCGATCTGAATCTGCCACGGGCGCCTAGGCTGCTTTGATTTGCGCAAGGTCAAATTCTGCGGCGGTCTGGCGCCCAAAAATATCGATCAGAACGCGGGCCGCGTCGAGGCCGATCGCTTCCACGACGGTCGCCTGGAAGTGCTTGAACGGGCCCTCGATGATGGTGACGGTGTCGCCGGGCTGGATCGGCTTGGATGCCGGTGGCGGTTCGACCGGCCGGGCCTCGGCACCCTGATATGCAGCGACGCGCGCGATGGCCGCGCCGGGCACGCTGCACCAGCCGCGGGCATTGCTGACGACAGCGACCACGCCCTCGAGTTGGCGGATGTCGTCAATCGGCCGGCCGTCGATGGTGATGCCGGAACGGCCATCGGGCCCGACGATGGTCAGGCGCCGCGCGAGTGACGGGAGACCGGCCGCGAACAGATAGCGCGGGTACGTCGAGATGAGGTTCTTGATCTCAGGCTTCTTCTTCCGGCGGATGATGCGCTCGAAGTGAGGCCAGAAGACCTGACATCCGGCCTCCTTCAGCGCGTCGGCCGCCCTCGCCTCGCCGCGCGGCGTCGTCCAGACCAGATACCAGTGAACCGGGCGTTCCTTCGTGCCGAAGTCGAGATCGGACGGAGCGGGCTGCAGCGTCTCGATGATCTCGATCTCAGGGGCGGGACGCGGGCGCTTCTTCTTGCGGGCCATCAGGCAATCCTCTGCGTATTCGATTTCGCCATCATCCGTTCCATTGGCGATCGCTGGACGCTGACGACAGGCCGGGCTCCGAACTGCCGGAGGTAGTTCCGCTGGGCTTTCAGCCATGCCTCGTATGGCCAGCGGCTTCGCTCTCCGAACGGATAGGCGGCTTTGATCGCGGCCTTGCGCTGCTCGATCGTGGCGTCGGGCGGCAGGCGCGCGTGCACCTCGCCGATGATCCGCCGGGATTCCTCTGCCCATTTCGTCATGCTGCGCGATCCGTCTTCTGGGGCGGGTTACGCAGCGCCTCGACCTCGGCGTCGGTGAGCATGGGGGACAAGGCACGGATGGCTTCGGTGGAGAGCGTGAGGGCCGCCGCGCGAAGACCGGCCTTGGTGCGGGCCTCCCAAGCGTCGAAATCCTCTGCGGGCTCGACGGGTGCGGGCTTCTCAGGCTCGCCAATCGTGGCGGCGAACGAACGGACGCGCGCAACGACTGCCTCGCGCGTCTCGTCACTCTCTCGCTCGGGAATGACCTCGGCTCTCAGGATAGAGCCTATCATGTGCTGCTCACGCTGGAACTCGAGGCAGGCCTTGAGAGCGAGGTCGCGAAGGTCGGGCGGCGCCGGCGCGAAGCTGGTGTTCTTGCCTCCTGCCTCACCGCGGTTCCAAGCCGAGCAGGCTGCCGAGATCGCCCAACCCGGGAGACCGGACAGGGACTGCACGAACATCCGCATCACGGCGTCAACATCGTCGCGGTGTCCGCGCCCGACCGGGTAGCCAGCGAGTAACGAGCCGACCAGCGTTTGGATCACGGGGCGCTCGGCGGAGATCATGGCAGCGCGCAGCCCATCCAGCCGCGTTGCGAGAAACTGCCGCTCGCCGTCCGTCGGCGCCTGCGCCTCGGCGATCTCACCACCCGCCCCGACCGGCACGATGCGATTGAAGATCGACGAGATCCGCCCCTGAGCGGTCAGGCTCAAGGTCGAGGGTCGGGCCGCGGTGGTCGTCTGCTTGGTGATCGCTGTGCTGGTCATTGGGGTATCCTGCTGCTTCGGCGGCGGATTCGGCGGCTAGCTGCCCGAAGGTGCGGCGCTGTGGCGGGCCGGCGCCGGGCTTGGCGAGTGGGCGTTGGTCGGTCCAGCGCTCGCCTTTCAGCCATCGGTGGAGCGCCGGGACGAACTGCGGATCGCAGGTCGCGGCGAGGCTGGTGATCGCGTTGGAGAGCGTCTGCCAGTCGAGCTTGTCGGCGCGGTGGACGGCTTTCAGCGCATCCATCCCGGCCTTCTTCTCGACGTGCTTTGGGAAGATCGCCCAGACTTGATCGCAGAAATCGTCAGGCCAGGCGTGCTTGCGCTCTCGCGGAGCATCAGTAGCGCCAGCTACTGATGTCTGGTCTCTGGCTTCTGGCTTCTGGGCTTTATCCTCCCCGTTGGGAGGGGGGTTAACCCCCTGCTTCTCCTTTCGGAGCGCAGGATTCCCGCCCTTGCCGCCGTTCGCCTTATCCGACGCTTCTTTTTCGGCATCGCGCTGCATCCGGCGGCTGAAAATCGTGCCGTTGTCGGCGCGGCTGTAGACCCCCGCATCCTCAAGTTCCTGCAGGTAGCCTTCCACCTCGTCGATGGCTCCGCCGGCCAGGCTGGCGACTTGGCGATGCGACAGCGGGCGGCCATTGATGAGAAGGGACCCGCGCGGCTCCGCCTCGTGCATGACGCAGAGCATTTCCATCCAGAGCCCGCGGGCACCTATCGAGCACATGCGCAGCGCAGGGTCAGCACGCCAGTCCGAGGGATAGAATTTGAGCCAGGGAGCGCTCATTTCAGCACCTCGATATGCGACACCGGCACGATGGTGATGATCCCGCCTACCCTGACCATGATGCGCTCAGGAGCGGCAGGGCAGGCCTCGTAGTGGCCTAGAACCTCTGTCTCGTACTGGACGCGGACCCGGAGGCCGTGAAGGTGGGCCGGGATGTTGGGCTTGGGGATGGGGCTCATGCTGCCACCTGCAAGGCATAGTCGCCCGGCCGCTCCAGCTTGCGGCGGCACGGTGGGATCCAGCACATGACCGGCATCCCCGAGGCGTCCGGTTTATGCGGCCGGCAGGTCCAGACGATCCAGCAATACGACGTTGCCGTGCTGCCGTTCTCTTCGACGCGGCCCTTGTGCATCGGCACGCGCTCGGTGAACTGCAGGATGGCGAACGGCTTGCGCTGCGAGAACAGGCCCTTGTACCGGCCGATACCTTCCAGGAACGACGTGCGCACGAGTATGGCGCAGCCCTCGACGGCGCGGTCTATCATCGTGTGCGCGAACTGCTCGGCCAGCCGGAACGGCGGGTTCGTGATGATCCAATCGAATGCAGGCTCGTCGCCTGGGAACAGAAAGTCGCGCTGCGCCCCGGCGCCGTAGTCGTGAGCATCCGACGAATAGACCATCTCGAAATACTCGGTCATTGCCCGAGCCATATGGCCTTGCCCGCATGCCGGCTCCCACGCGCGCTTCGCGCTGAGTTTCGGGTCGCCCTGCAGGATGTACTCGCACAGCGCGCGCGTCGCCCAGAGAGGCGTCGGAAAGAAGTCGAGCGAATCGTGCGGCTCGACGCGCTGAGCCATCACGGCGTGCGAGGTGTTCTGGCTCACTGCCCTCGCTCCCTATCCCGAGCGCGCGCTATCCCGTTGGAGACAGCGGCCTCCGTAGCCTCAAGCCGCCAAGCGATCTCCTTGGTGTCGCGGAGCTCGTCGCGGAACATGGAGAGGGCGCGGACCTCTTCGTGCCATTGGAGAACGGCTTTCAGATTCGGGGGCTCTGCGCCTGGGCGGTGTTCACGGGTCCAGAGGGTCGCAGCGCGGACGATAGGGAGCACGTTCATGCTGCCCTCGCAGCGGCAAAGCCGATACGGCGATCGACCGCGGCGGCGACGTGGGGGGCAGTGACGCTGAGACGATGACAATGGCTGCAATACGCGTTGCCAGGCAGGGCCTTGCTGCCGCAGTAGAATTTCTCGGAGAATGGGACGATGCCGATCCAGAGCGGCCAGCGGCAGGTGTCCTCGCGGAGATCCATCAGGCCGATGCGAGCCGGCTGCCAGTCTGCGGACGGCGCGACCATGGCGGCCTCGCGGCGTTCGGCCAGGCTGATGTAGACGGACGGGTCCGCGCCATCGGGAGCGATCATGTCCTTCTCGCGCTTGATCTGGACCTTGCGCTCACGACGCGGCGGCCTCAGCTTGGCTTCAGCCCGCCGGGCGGCAGCTTTCTTCTGCGCGCCGGCAAGCGCGATATTCCGACGATGGCAGCGGCCGATTACGGCGTTGCGGGAGACGCCCAACATCGCCGCGATCTGCGCCGCGCTGTAGTCGGGGGCGAGTATCCGCAGCCGCTCGTCGAGCTCGGCATTCCAGATACTGACGACCGGCGCCGGCTTCGGCGCGGCGGGCGGATTCGTGGCGGCAGCGGCGCGTTTCGCGCGCAGCGCGCTCAGGCTGGGAGCTGTGCGCGCCATCGTCATGAGTGCAACTCCGACATGATGTCGGGGCCAGCGACCTTGCCAGCGCGCAGCATCTCAGCGTGCTTGGCGCGATAGCGAGCAACGCCAGGCTTCTCCACGCGGCAGTAGGTCTTCGGGGCGAAGCGGAAAGCAGGCTTCACCTCGTCGATCGGCGACGCGAGGATGCTGACCTTCGGGAGGGTGATCACGGCCTTCGGCCGGGGTTCTACCGCCGCCATGGCAGCGGGGCTCGACGGCCGGGGCAGAATATTCTTGCCCTCCTCGATCGCGGCCCGGTGGCGAAGCTTGCGGAGCACGTCTAGCTCGCGCTTCCTGTCAGCGCGGCCGTTGATGTTGAGATGATAGCGGACAGCCGTTTCGCTCTTGCCGACTGCGCGGCAGATGGCGGTGACGGAGGTGCCCTTGGCGAACAAGGCGCTCGCATTCTCAATCCAAGCGGTGTCGCTGGTCATGCCTGCTCTCCGAAAGAGGGATGGGCGCCGGGCTGGGCGCGGCGCATGAACGCCGGGATGTCCGGCATTTCGCCGGTGTGCTTGGGCGCCGGGCGCGAGGCCGTGCCCTGGATGGCGGCGGCGGCGATGGCGTTCGCAGCGGCTAGGCCCTTGATCGTTTCGTCCGCAGCCGGCGCGGGGTCAGCGAGGGTTGCAGCCCCCTCTCCCGCTCCGGCCTGCGTGACGAATGCGGCACCTTGCGCGGAGCATATGCCTTCGCCGTCCCCACCCGCGCGATCAGGTGCCTCTTGTTCCGGCCTTGAACCGGTCGCCCCTTCGGTCTGGGCTGCGAGGAGGTATACGGGGTTGGCGATCTCTGAAACTGGTGCGCCGGATCTCACGGCGCTTCCGGCTTCCGCGCCGGGTCGCGTCTGCATCGAGTGGGAGACCCGATCGGGATAAGATGAGGTCGAGCGCGCCATCGTCGTGGCGCTGGACGAGAAACCCGGCGCGGCGGCGCGGCCCAGTGGCGTGTCGGCGAGATCGCCAACGGCATCCAGGTAGAGTTCAAGGATCGCCTCGAACTCGGCACGCTCGTTCGCGTCCATCTTGCGAAGGGCTACGACCTTCCGCAGCACCTTGACGTCATAGCCACTGCCTTTGGCTTCGGCGTAGACCTCCTTGATGTCGTCGGAGATCGTCTTCTTTTCCTCCTCGAGGCGCTCAATTCGTTCGATAATCGAGCGGAGGTGATCGCCCTGAACTGGATCGTCCATTACGCAGCCCTTCCGTTTGAAACGATGGAAACCGAGATCGGAGCGGCCTGCCCCTGCGAGACGGCGCGACCGAGCCGGGACCAAGCCTCGGCGATGTGCTTCTGCTCGTTGGGAGTGATCTCTCCGTCGGAGATGGCCTGACCGACGCGGCTGGCGACTTCTCCGAATTCCTCAGCGACCGAGCCGAAGGCGGAGGCGAGGCAGTTGGGAGCGGAGCCGTCCCCTGCTGAGACGGTGAGCCCGTGGCTCGCTGCCATAGCGGCAAGGATGTCGTGACACCCGGTCTCCTGGATCAGGCGCATCGCGCCCGGCAGGCTGATGACATCGGGATCGGTGGCCGAAGCGCACCGCCACAGCACCGAGCGCGAAATGCCCGTCACCTTGGCGGCGTCATCGAGGGTGCCAATGAGAGCGATCGTGCAGCGCGTGGCTGTTTTGACGCTCGATATCCATTCGGGTCTGTTCGACATTTCGGCCTCAAAAAGGGACAGGCTGTCTGGAAATCTCGCTGCGGAACGCGCCCGCATGCCGCCAAGTGGTCAGGCAGTGAGTTGCGGAGGCGTGCAGTGGTTTCGGGTCTGGGAATGAATGGCCGGCAGCTTCTGGCGCTGCTGAATCGGCCGGTTAGCGACAGGGCGGCTCAGAACGACAACCGCCCTGTCGACGGCCTGTGCTTCGATGAGCGCGGCGAGCGGCTCGATCAGGAGGAGCGCGTCGCTCCCCGCAAGAACCGCCGCCGACGCCGATTGCGTCAGGGCTCGCTGTTCGAGTGACGCGGTCATGGCGCGGGCACCGCTTTGGCTGGCACGATCAGGTAGATCGAGCCGCGATGGTCCATCCAGCCTCGCTCAATGCTCTGACGATCAAGGCGGGCTTCCGCCACGGCCGCGAGCAAGGTGCCGATGAAGAAGCCGGCCGATGTCGCGAGGAACGCCGACATGAACTTGCCGCTCATCGGAGCCACCCGGCGACAACGCCGACCAGCATGCCGAACGACACGGCGAAGCAGGCAAGCGACCCGTAGAGACCTTCGAGCGGAGGCATCAGGCGGCCCTCTCGGGTTGATGCTTCAGGAAGAAGTCATCGGCCGTCAGGGCGACGTCGTTCGCTCTGGCAAAGTCGAGCAAGACCAACGCGTCGCTATGTGGGATTAGACCGCCCGTGCCGCCGCGATCCTTCGGATACATCCAGCGATACACACGGGAGATGTGCTTGCCGGTGACCGTCGCGACGGTGTCGACGCCAATCTTGCGGATGATCGAACGTGCCGGGTCGAGGTGATCATTGCTCATGACCGCAATTTGCGATTATCGCGATTATAAAGTCAAGCGAAATTCGCGATGTTCGCGATAGAAAGTTTCGCGAGTTCCGCAAATAGTCCGCGGGCGATGGATGATCCTCAGTTCGAATTTAAGCGCTGGCTGGCCGAGAAGGCCACGCAACGCGGCATGATGACCAAGCTGTCCGAAGCGACAGGGATCGCGCGCGACAAGCTGACAAGATCGAAGGAGCTCGCAGCGGCCGACCCTAAGAAGCGCAGGCAGGTCCCGATCCACGAGATCAAGGCGATCGCCCAATTCTTTGGTGAAGTGCCACCCGGGTTTGAATGGGCCCTGCCAAAAGAGGGCGAAGTGCCCGCTGAGCCTGCGCGAGCTGATGCCATTGTGGCCGGCGCCCGCGTACCACTCACGCAAAGCCCGCAGCGAGGCGGCGTCCGCGACCTACCCGTCCCCGGTATCGCAATGGGCGGATCGGAAGACGACGGCGACGTTCGGCTAAACGGCGAGATTCAGTTCTACCTCGAGCGCCCAGCCGGGCTTATCGGCCGCAAAAAGGCCTTCGCCGTCGTGCTTCGCAACGACAGCATGGTGCGCTCCTACTATCCTGGCTGGCCGATTTTCGTCGACGAGGATGGGCAGCGACCGAAGCCTGGCGACGATGTCCTGGTCGAGCTCTATCCCAGCGAAGACGGAGAGCCCGGGCCGGCGTTCGTCAAGACGCTGGTGTCGCGCGGCGGCAAGGAGGTTGTCGTCACTCAGCTCAATCCTGAGAAGACGATCCGCTTCCCGGCCGAGCGCGTGAAGCAGATCCTGCGCGTCATTCCATATGTCGAGGCGATGGGGCTGAGCATCTGATGGACAAGGTCGACTACCTCGCAGCAAGCGGCCTGGTTTCGTCGGCCACGCTCGCGGCGCTTGTCGTCATGCTCCGTCGCAAGCACCTGATCTCAGAGCAGGACGAGCGCGAGATCTATGAGCACGCGCTGTTGCTGCTTGAGGAAGGTCATGCGGCCTCGCCGGAGATGGCTGAGGTCTACGCCGCCGCGCGTGGGGTCATCGAGGAGCAGTTGAGGTGAAGCGCCAATCGCAACTCATACGGCCGGACATCAGATGACGGGAGGCCCGCCGTCCTACGATTATGTGGCATACATTGATGAGGCAGGAGACACGGGGATCAACCACGTCAAGCCGCGCTCTTTCCCTGGGGCAAGCGAATGGTTCATTGTCTCAGGCGCGCTTATCAGGGCCAGAGATGAGCCGAACGTTTCGGGCTGGATTCAAGCCACGTTCGATGCACTCCGCAGCCGGCAACTACGCGATATCCATTTCCAAAAGCTAAACGACGAGCGCAAGCGGATTGCGTGCTCGATGATCGCGGGAACAGAAACGCGATTTTTCGTCATCATCTCAAACAAGCAAAACATGCAGGGCTATAAAAACCTGCGCGCCGCTAGTATCCCGTCTGACAATTGGTTCTACTGCTGGATGACGCGCGTCCTTCTGGAGCGCATAACAGATTACGTTTATGCGGATTCAATCAAACGATACGGCGAGCCTAGACACGTAAAACTTGAATACAGTGAGAGAGGCGGCCTGCGATATAGCCAAATGCAGGCGTATTATGAATGGATACGCTTAAAGAGTAGCAGCGGGGCGATTCCCCTTTTTCTGCCTTGGGGCCGCCTGCGGTTCGAGGTGCTGCATCACGAACTTTTCAACGTGTTTCGGCACGAGCTGAGAGATGGATTAAAGCTGGCTGATATCGCCGCGAGCGCTTTCTTCAAGGCAGTAGACGTGCACGATACTGGGGCTTGTAATCCTGAGTTTGCGAAGCTTTTGACGCCAAGGATGGCAGCGGCGCCCGCTACGAACCAAATCGGTGGCTATGGCGTGAAGCTGTTGCCGAAGTGGAAGACGCTAAACGACTTTGACGTGCCGTCAAACCAACGCGTTATCTTGCGTCATTTCGGCTACCCGAGCAATTATTGGTTCGACAAGGAATTCGCGGTGGACCCCGGATCCGTCTGACACCGCCGCCTGATAGCCCGGCTCTGTTCCGAGCGTGCTGCGCGGCTGCCAATGGGGTACGATACCATCAGCTAGGGTTGCCCGGCGATCCACCACCGACATTGTGAATCCCGCGGTGATTCACGTCAACTGTGACACCTTGACTCCCTCGCTCCTCGCCTTCTCCGGCGAGCTTTTTGTTTGGGCTGCATAGTTCAGCGAGCAGGCGTCCACTTCCGCGAGATGCGGCGGATATAGGCAACCAGGCCGTCCGTCTCATGCTCGAGCATCTTGAACTCAGGCATGCCGGGGTGCCTCACAACCGTCCCGTCAATCAGGACGCCGGCCGGGTTGTTGTTGGGGAAGCGTTCAGCGATCAACGGGAAGCGCGGAGATTTGGGGTTCGGGCTACGCCCGGTCCGGCCGATAGCGTGGCATTCGCTGCAATAGCGCTTGGCGATATCTCGGCCGACCTTCGCGCTTTCAGCGTTTTCGGGGCGCTGGTTGTCGGCCGGCATGGCTTGCGTCGGGGCCGCCGCCAGAGTGGCGCCCAAAACGGCGAATGTGGCGAGCAGTTTGATGTGTCTGATCATGTTGCTGTCATAGCAGTAGAACATTAACAGCGATCACGGCCCGCCCTCGCTGGGTTTTTGTTGGTCAGCTCAGCCCCGTTCGGGTCAGGTCGAACGCGTTGATCTCAGCCTCAATTGCGCGAAGCTTCATCTCCGACGGCGGCGCCAGGATCTGGCTATCCTCGCCGCCGACGGTGCCGCACATCGGCATGACACTGGCCTCGTCGTAGAGGCCCGTATCCGATAGCTCGAAATCCATCCCCGGAAATGCTAGGCGCAGATGCGCTCCCAAGCGCTCCTTCGACGCGGTGTACGCCTCCTCCTGCCCTAGCGGCGGGAACACGATGATCTGCGTCGCTTCTGGCCGGCCGGCATGCCACGGCTTATTCATTTGGCGTCCCTCTCCTTCGGATAAAGGTTGATGTTTCGGCCCTGCAGGCCGCGGTCGCGGCAGGCTGAGCAGTAGAGCTTGTTGTGCAGGCCGATCAGCGTGCGCGTGCCCCCTCGGACAACGGCGGCAATGGCTGGTGGCTGCATTCGCTTGGTCCTGCCACACTCCTCGCACTCGATGTCGATCGCACGGTATCCGGCCAGTTCCGACCGCTTCTCATTCCCCCCATAGGCCAGGCTCATCCCTGCAACTCCGCCTTTCTTGTTCCTGTTGTGTTCTCATTTAAGGCAGAGCGCGACATGAGAGTCGAGAGGGATTCTCGCCCTCGCTTGTAGGACGCCTCAAAACTCCCGCCGGCTTGCGACAGAGATATTTGCGAAAAGCGCGATTATTTCGCTTGACTCATTTTGCGATTGTCGCGAATATCGCCCCATCGAACGAGAGCCCCGCTCTCAGATGGAGCAAGACGATGTCCACGTTCCCAATCGAGATCGAGACACTAGAGCTTGGCGAAGAGACAATCCTCACGGGGTTCTTCGCCGCGCAGGTCGCCACCGATGCCGACGGCACCTTCTTCGACCTGAAGGAGATGACGAGCGACGGCAAGACGGTTCGGGCCGGCGACTGGCGCTGGGCTGCGATGGTCGAATGGATCGCCCTGCAGTCGCTCCGCAAGTTCAGCCCGCTCCATGACGCGATGATCCAGGCGACGGCCCCCGACGAGCGGGCTGCCGCTTATGTCGATCACCTGCGCTCGCTGAGGGCAGCCTGATGAGCACCGCATCCCGCCTCCTCACCGTCCACGACGAGATCCGCCGCATCGAGAAGGAGATCTGCGAGGCCTACCGGCTCGCGTCTCCTGCCGAGCGCGAGGCCATGAACGCTGACGCCCCGATCTGTGAAACCGATCTGCTCGAATGCGCTCTTGCGTGCCAGCGCGTCGCGGAAAGCCTCTTCCAGAAGGAAGCCGCCTGATGACGCCCCGCACCTTCTTCATTCCGGCACTCGACGAGACCGAGGCACGCGTGATCGCGGAATTCGTCGCGCGCGGAGAGACATCCTCGCCCTCGTTTCACTCTGCCCGCGCCGATGTCGAATTGATCTGCGCTCACCTCAACCGCAGCCGGGCCGATGGGCGCCCGCATTATCAGACATTCGAGGTCGAGGTCCGGCAGACCACCACCCATGACGGCCGGATCATGGTCGCATGGGCTGCGGACAAGGTCGGGGATGTCGCGGCGACCGCGGCGCTCTTCGCCTATGGCGCGGCCGTAGCCTTCGCCAGCACCTGGGAGGCTTGGGTCTGATGGCGCGCATCACAGACGGCGGGCCGGCGTTCCCGCTCCCGGCTCAGCACAACGGCAACGGCGATCAAGTCGAAGGTGCCCCCGGCATGAACCTTCTCGACTGGTTTGCGGGGCAGGCTCTGGCTGGATGGGTGAATGCGACTGTCACGGCTGACCCGGCCCAGCTGGCTGAAGCTGCCAAAACCGAGGGGTACTCGGGTTCGGTGGATGGCTACCTCGCACTGCGATCGTACCGGACGGCCAAGGCGATGCTCGCTGAAAGCGAGAGGGTGCGCTCATGATCGCTCACCTCGCCCGTCGCGCCCTTGCCAGCTTCACAGCATGGCGCTCCCGCAGACGGATGGCGAAGGAGGCCCGCGCGCTTGCCCGCCGCACCGCCGTCGTCATGCCCGATCAGGTCGCGCGCCGCGCTGAGATCGAGCGCCGCCGGCGCACCCATCGCCCCATCCAGCACCTGCTCGACGAACAGCGCCAGGCCATGACCGCCCGCCTGCAGTCCGAGCTTTCCGCAACCCTGCCCGATCGGAGATTCCAGTGACCGAAGCAGCCCTCACCGTTCGCGAAGACGCCGCGCCGCCTGCCCCCCGCTCCGAGAGCGCCTCCGTCATTTCGATGATCGACCGCGCCGCTCGCGACCAGTCCGTCGACATCGACAAGATGGAACGGCTGATGCGGATGCGGAAAGAGATGATGGCCGAACAGGCGGAGCGCGACTTCCTCGCCGCGATGAGCGCAGCGCAGTCGGAAATGCGCCCCGTCGCTCGCGACGCCCAAAACGACCACACCAAATCGCACTATGCTCGCCTGGAAACGATCAGCGACGCCGTCACGCCGATCTACACCAAGCATGGCTTCTCGCTGTCGTTCTCCCCCGCTGACTGCCCGAAGGAAGGCCATTATCGCCTGACCTGCCTCGTGGGCCACCATGGCGGCCACAAGCAGGTTGTCCATGCCGACCTGCCCAGCGACGGCGCCGGTTCGCAGGGCAAGACCAATAAGACACCGATCCAGGCCTTTGGCTCCACCATGAGCTACGGGCGTCGGTATCTCACGCTGATGATCTTCAACATCGTGTTGAAGAATGAGGACAACGACGGCAACACGTCGGCTGACCGAAGCGTCATCACCGACGACCAGTGCGACCAGCTCAACAAGCTGATCGTTTCGACCCGGTCGAACCTCGACGTCTTCCTGAAGTACTTCAGGATTGAATGCGTCCCCGATCTGCTGGCGAAGGATTTCCCCCGCGCGCTCGACATGCTGAACCGCAAGGCGGTGCAGTCATGATCCTGTTCTTCGATACCGAGACGACCGGGTTCTTCATGGATCGCGAGCCGGTCGATCACCCCGGCCAACCCTACATCGTCCAGTTGGCCGCGCAGCTTTGCGAGGACGACGGGCGCCCGGTCGCAGGCTTCTCCTTCATCGTCGACCCCGGCATCGGCGTGATCGACATCCCTGAGAAGGCATCGGCCGTCCACGGCATCACGAACGAGATTGCCGTGCAATTCGGCGTCTCTGCGGATTTCGCCCTAGCCGCGTTCACCCACCTCTATCAGCGCGCCGATCTCGTCTGCGCTCACAACATCAAGTTCGACCGGGGCGTGATCGAGGCGGCTATCGCCCGCCACTACGGCAAGGTCATGCCGCTCCGCAAGGCGCTGTTCTGCACGATGGAAGCGGCGTCCCCGATCATCAATCTCCCGCCTACGGAGAGGATGGTCGCGGCCGGCTTCACGAAGCCCAAGCCGCCGAAGCTGGAAGAGTGCACCCGTCACTTCTTCGACGAGGCTCTGACCGACGCGCACGACGCCATGGCTGACGTTGTCGCGTGCCGGCGCGTCTATCTCCACCTCAAGAGCTTGGAGACCGTCGATGGTTGAGATCGAACAGGGCTCTGAAGCCTGGAAGAAGCTGCGGCTTGGCAAGCTGACCGCCTCCCGTGTGGCGGATGCAACGGATCTACTGAAATCCGGCAAGCCCGGCGCGAAGCGGACGACCTATCTTGGCGAGCTGATCGCGGAGCGGCTAACCGGCCTCGTCGTCGAAAAATACCAGAACGAATTGATGCGTTGGGGCAATGAGCAGGAGCCGCAGGCCCGCGCCCTCTACGAGTTCTATCGCGGCGTCGATGTCGAACTCATCGCGTTCGTCGAGCACCCGACCATCGCCATGGCCGGCGCGAGCCCTGACGGCCTCGTTGGCGACAATGGGCTGGTCGAGATCAAATGCCCCAGCACGTCCACCCACGTAGACACCCTGCTCGCGCAGGAGATCCCCGAGGAATACGTCAAGCAGATCGACTGGCAGATGGCCTGCACTGGCCGGCGGTATTGCGATTTCATCTCCTACGACCCGCGCCTGCCTCCGCACATGAGCATGTTCGTGAAGCGCCGCGAGCGCGACGACGCCGCTATTGCCGCGCTCGAAGCCGACGCCCGCACCTTCCTCGCTGAGATCGACGTGAAGGTCGACGCCCTGAATGCGCTCTACGCGCAGCAGGAGGCGGCATGACCTCCTCCCAGATCGCCAACGTCTGCGCTGAGGCGGCCCGCATGGCTCAGACCCGCTCGGATATTGTCGAGTGGGTTGCAGCGAACCGGGAGACGATTGAGAGCGCGCTCCCGGCTCATGCGGCCTCGATCATCGAGGGGGCCCGCGAGCACTGGCGGGGGCTGGCACGATGAGCGGGCCCGTCTCGAACCTCCCCTGGTCGGAGCAATACCGCCTCGTCGCCAAGGAATACGTGGCACTGAAGGCCGCCGCCGATCTGCTCGAAGAGTGCAAGTCAGCCACGCTGGCGAAGCGCATGGCCGCGCTTGGCGACATGCCGGTCAGCCGAGCCGAGATGGCCGTGAAGGCCTCCGACGAGTGGTCCGACTACATCGCCAAGATGGTCGCTGCGCGCGAGCAGGCGGAGATGAAGCGGGTCCATCTCGAGTTCATTCGGATGAAATTCCAGGAGTGGTCCAGCGAGAACGCGACCGCCCGCGCAGAGATGAGGCTCGCGTCATGATCGAGGTATGGAAACAGAGCATCGACACCAATCTTGAGGTCAGCTCGCTCGGCCGCGCCCGATCGGCATTGCGGGTCCTGAAACCCTTCGTCCTGAGTACCGGCTACGCGCAGGTCCAGGGCGCTCGCAGGAAGAAGCACAACATTCACAGGCTGGTGGCTCTGGCCTTCGTCGATGGCTTCGCGGCTGGTCTGGTCGTCAATCACAAGAACGGCGTCAAGACGGACAACCGCGCCGAGAACTTAGAGTGGGTATCGCCCTCAGAGAACCAGCGGCACGCTTACCGCGACCTTGGCCGGGTCGGCTGGTGCAAAGGAGTGGTCTCCGGGAAGCATCCCACGAGCAAGGCGATCATCGCGACGAATCTCGCGACGGGCGAAGAAACGGCGTTCGCGTGCGCGCTCGATGCCATCCGAGCGGGCGTAGCCACGGATAGCGGGTCTGTCAGCCGGTGCTGCTCCGGGAAAGCGCGCTACCACAACGGCCATGCGTTTCGCTTCGCGCAGCACGGCGTCGTCTTCAACGAGCCGGAGAGGGATGCAGCATGAGGCGCGAGTTCGACAACAAGACCCGCGCGCTCGCCTTCAAACGGGCCGGTGGCCACTGCGAGAAGTGCACCGCTCGGTTGAGCGTCGGCAAGTTTCGCTACGACCACATCCTCCCCGATTTCCTCGGTGGCGAGCCTACGCTTGAGAACTGTCAGGTCATCTGCACGGCCTGCGATGAGGTGAAGACCTACACACAGGACATCCCTCGGATAGCCAAGACCAAGCGGCAGCACGCCAAGCATATCGGGGCTCGCAAGCCTTCAACCTTTGCCTGCTCCCGAGACAGCAAGTGGAAGAAGAAGCTCGACGGCAGCGTCGTCGCACGATGACCGAGCCATCCCCACCCCAGCGCCGCGCCTCTGCGCCGCTTTCCGAAGCAAAAACACCGCTGCCAAGGAGGATTTCATGACGTTCTATGTAGGGCAGAAAGTCGTGTGCTTGGATGCGGAACCGCATCTTCGCTACATGCCGCCGGGATTTAACGGCATTGGCGACTTGGACGGTCTGACGGAAGGCGCGGTCTACACAGTGCGTCGCGTCGGCCGTCGGCACCCCGCCGACCCAATGCCGAACTCGCTTTGGCTGGAGGAACTTCGCCGGCCGCTCCGGGTGGAGACGTGCATAATGCTGGGCGAGGCCGGTTTCGACCCGCGCCGCTTCCGCCCCGTCGTCGAGCGCAAGACTGACATCAGCGTGTTCCAGGCGATGCTCAACCCCTCCAGCGATCGGGTGAGCGCATGACCTGGTTCAACTGGCACGCCCCGGTCATCACGCCAGCGCAGGCGGCTTGGTGCTTCGTCGCTTTGATGGTGCTGCACGTCGTTGTCGTCCTGATCTCAGGCCTCTTCCGCTCTCCAGAGCCCATCAAGACAGAGACCAAGGAAGACGAGATACACGGCGATGCCTCGTTGGAAGGACGTGCGCCGTGAGAACCAGCGAACGCGAATGGAAGGCTTTGCAGGCGCTGGCCGGGTGCGGCGAGGATTTCGCCTACCTCGGCTTTGCTCACCTTGCCCAAAAATCCGGCCTCGAACGCCATCAGGTACGCCGCACCGCTCGGGCTCTTGCTCGCAAAGGGCTTGCCGCGTTTGGCAGGGGCCTGTGGACCGATGAAGGCGAGATGGCCGGCAGCGGCTACTGCGCGACAGCAGCGGGCCGCGATCTCGTCGCTGCTGAGCAGGCTCGGACACTCGCGGATGCCACCCCAAAATCGACTTCACCATGAGAGGCGCGGTGGAGATGGAGACAGTCCTGCTCCGGCTCGCTGAGGCGGCCCGGTACCTGGGCATAGGCGAGACACGGCTGCGCGATCTAGTCGCGGGCGGGAAGCTCAAGTGGATCGACATGTCAGGCGGTGACAAGCGCCGCGCCATGCGTTTCCATAGGTCCGATCTGGACGATTTCATTGCTGCATCGCGAAGGCAGGCCTTGCCATGTCCGTCTACAAGCCGAAAGGCGCGGTCCACTACGTTTACGACTTCGAGTTCCGTGGCGATCGATTTCGAGCAACTACGGAGACAGCGGATAAGCGCGAAGCTCTTAAAGTCCAAACCCGCGTAAAGAAGCAGGCCGAGCGCGACGCGGAGCGTGAGGACGCCGCCCGCGCTGCCTTCAAGGGCGAAGGCCCGATGACCTTGGGCGTAGCTACCGCGCGCTGGTGGAACGAGGTCGGCCAGCACAACAAGAACTCGGACACGAGTTGGAACTACCTGGAGCGCATGATTGACCACTTCGGCGGCGATCGTCAGCTCGACGACATCACCGATCCTGACATCACGGAGTGGGTGGCGCAGCGGCGCGGCCAGCGTATCAAGGGCCGGGACAAGCTCAAGAACGGCGACCCCGCCCCTCTCGTCAAGCCGTCCACGGTCAACCGCTCGACCACCGAAGCCCTGCGTAAGATCTACACGCACGCTCGGGACAAATGGAAAATCCGCTTCAACAGCCAGCCGGACTGGAAACAGCACAAGCTCGCGGAGCCGGGCGAACAGGTTGCGGAACTGAGCATTGCCGATCAGCAGCGTGTGCACCTCCATCTGACGGATGGCTATCGCGAAGCCGCCATGTTCGCGCTGGCGAGTGGCCTGCGGCTGGACAACTGCATCCTGAAATGGTCGTCGATCGATTGGGAAGGCGGAAGGCTCAAGGTGCGGCAGAAGGGAGACCGTATCCACACCATGCCTCTGTCTCGCGACATGCGGGCGATCCTGAGCGCCTGCCAGGGGCAGGACGAGACGTGGGTCTTCACGTTCCCGCTGCGCCGCCGGTCGAAGAACAGACGCGTGTTGGGCGTCCGGTACCCGGTCACCTACTACGGCTTGCAGATTGCCTGGCGAAGGGCGGCCGAGGCGCTGAAGATCGACCTGACATTCCACGGCCTCCGTCACACAACGGGGACCCGGATCATTCGTCAGACCGGCAACCTAAAGGCCGCTCAGAAGGCGCTCGGACACGCCGACGTTTCGACGACGAGCAAGTTTTACGCGCACGCATCGGAAGACGACGTCCGCAACGCTCTCGACGCAACCCCCCTTGCTAGCCCCCGCATTGAGCCCACCGAGGTTCAAAAGCCGAATGAAAACAAGGCAGTGAAATGATGGAACACATTGCTGGGGGACAAGGGGTCGGAGGTTCGAATCCTCTCGCTCCGACCATTAAACACCTCGAATAGATCGACGATCTTGAAAACGGCGCCTTCGGGCGCCGTTGTCGTTTGCGGTGTGCATGGCGCATCGGTCTGCAACCCGAACCATCCGCAATTTCACGGCCCGGAATCAACAAGGCCGCCCACCCCGCAGGGTGGCCGGCCCGATCGATGTTTGCTGCGGATCGATCCGAGCAACGGCAGCCCGTGCGGGCCTAGACCGAAGCCCGAGGATCGGGACCGAAGCGATTTGGCCCCACGGTGCCCTTCAAGCAGCCGGCTTCAATGAAGTACCAAAGACTTCCGATGAACGGAACGAACTGAATCAACATCCACCAGCCAGACTTGCCCCGATCGTGATAGCGCTTGGCGCCAATGCAGATGCCGGACCACACACAAAAGATAATATACCCGAACCCGAGAACCAAATACGGTATCGACCTCGCTCCCGTGACATTATATCCATCATCTTCCGTGTAAGTGCCCGGTATGATCTGCCAAAGAATCGTGAATATTATAGATACAGCGACAGCCGCCCCTAAATAATACAGGATTGCGGACCAGAATTTTCCGCGCCCGATGCGGCCATCGGTCGAAAATAGAAATCTTGACATGGGAGGTTTCCGAGGTGCTGAAATTTGCACTGCGGAGCGTGTGCATCACCATACAAGGTCCGTCAATGCATAGAAAAAGCGCTGACTTCCGCTGCTCCGAACAGGTTTGCTTGCGCTCAAGAAGAAGCGCCCCACCCGCGGGTTTCTAACTGGGGGAAGGAGCAGCGATCGATGCAACAGGGATCATCCCGCCGGCCAGTATGCACCCCGTGGATGCGACTGAACTGAAAGGATACCGCGCAACGCCGGCCATGACGCAAACGAAGCGGGATAAACGCGTCGGATGCCGTTGCGGGATCAGCAAGATTGGCGCACCAGACCGACGCTGCAGATCGCATTCGCGATCTGGCCTCCAGGAAATCGACCATGCCTATCACCCGCCCGCTCCTCGCGGCTCTGGCTGCTGCCATCCTGCTCGCTTCGCCGCTGGCGGCGGCAAACCGCAAGGTCGACATCGTCAACAAGACCGGTCAGACGCTGACGCACTTCTATGCCTCGACGACGAACGAGAACAGCTGGGAAGAGGACATGCTGGACAAGGACGTGATCGCCGACGGCGAGTCTTTCGAGGCCGACATCGACGATGGCACCGGCAAATGCCTGTTCGACCTGAAGGGCGTCTTCGAGAGCGGCGCCGAGTTGATCAAGAAGCGGGTTAACGTCTGCGAGATTTCGACTTTCACGTTCCGGCCCTGATCACCGAGGCATCCGGCCAGTCCGGACAGCAAGGGCTCCGCAGGCACAGGCCCGCGGAGCCCGATTACTGCCGCATAGCGCACTGCGGGCGCGCTCCGGCACAAGGGCCGCTCTCCTCAACCCGAGAGCCCCTGCAATGCCTCGGATTTGATCGATTGCCTCAGCGGAATCTTAGCGCGAGTCGGCGAGTAATGCGGCACGAAGCCGAGGCCGACATGAACAACATCTTCTCCCTGCTGGGTATCATCTCCTTCGCTGCGCTTTGCTACGCCTATTGGGAAGCCAAGCGCAGCGTGACGTAGCTGGCCGGCGCCGTTTCGGCCGGTGCGGAGGCGTGGGCGTTGGGGCAGGCCTCGCTGCTCACCCATGGGACAGGGCAACGTTTGGCTCAAATTTTGCTCCGCAGCCAATCAACATGTATAGACCGAATCCCGTCTATTTCCGGGCACAGAAATGACACGATAACGTCATTTCTTAGCGTGGACCCTGCCCTGAGCCGAGAGACATATGGCCACCTATACGATAAGCGAAATGGCCGATGAATTCCAACTCACGGTACGAGCCATCCGGTTCTGGGAGGACAGGGGGCTCCTAAGCCCTCGGCACGCCCAGTCCAAGCGCGTCTATTCTGAGAGCGATCGCGCGATTCTTGCCACGATCGTCGCGAGACGCGCACAGCACTTCACGATCGAAGAAATCAAGCGCGCGCTCGATGGCGACGGTTTTCCGCGCGAGCAGATCCTCAACCAGATCGAATTCCTGCATCTGGAACGCGCAGAAATCGACAAGGCCATCGCCAGTCTCGAACAGGAGATTGCGCAGGAGCCTGGTGGCGCAGCCTAGCCATATCCATGTTGGACGCGTTCTGACGATCGCGCTCGCTGAGATGGCGCTGTAGGCGCCCGACTTGCCCCTGCGCACGTCAAGCGCCTATTGCTGCTTACGGGCTGCTCTGCAGAAAGACTTGTCATGAAGCGCGTTCTTGTCGTCATCGCATTGTTCGGCGCGGCCGCGTTGCTCGGAGGGTGCGACAAGTGCGGAGACCTGCCCTGGCACAAGAGCCAGGCCTGTTCGAAGCCATCCATTCAGTAGCAAGAACTTCCGACGGGCTTGTTGCGGCGGCCAGTGCGCATACACGTTGCGCGGTCGGTGCGGGCTTCGCGTTCTGAACATCTCGTCCGCGGATCCGCCCGCCGGGACAAAAGTGCGTCCTACCTCCCAATTGGGAGGTGCACTGCCCTCGGCAAGACGTGAGTGTCCCCCAAAATTCGACTGGGGAACGATCATGCGCGGCGTCAGGTTGTCTCTACTCGCCCGAAGACAGGCGCTGCGCCGTGAGATGGCAGCCGCGCTGGCAGCCAAAGCCGAGACGCGCAGATTAGTGCTCGTGATCTCGAATGAGACCCCGGCCCAGCCTTCCCTTGGCGTTGAGCGCCGATTGGAGGCGGCGAGAGAGGCGGCAACTTCAACGGGCAGGCTGCGGACCGTCTGAATTCCAGCCTCGGTTGTCTCCGGGGATCCCAATCCAATCGCATCCACAGGCGTCGGGGACCTAGTTCGAGTGGCTGGGTCCGAGCCGCCGTGCAGCCATGTTAATATGGCGGCCGAGGCTGTCATGGCCGTGATTGCGTGTCAGCCGCCCGGCTCTCGTCCGAGGACGCATATCGTGGCTGGCCTGCAAGAGTGGACACTGGTTCCCGTTGGCGCGCTGCAGTGGCTGCAGGGGGAAAGCGACGACTTCGAGAAGCCCGAGACAGCACAGGATGACTTCTGGTGGCGCGCAGAATTCGCGCGCCGATGCAGTGTCTCCGAACTCAGCCGCGAGGCGCTGGCGAGGGAGTTGTGCCCCGGCGATCCCGACGAATGCGTCATGCCGGGAGCCACCGGCGGTATGCCCTGCCAGCAACGGGCCTGGGAACGCTACCTTTGGTCCGCAGAGCGGATCCTGGCCCTGTTCGGCCCCCCATCTTCCGGACGAGCGGGCACGAGCCAGGACGCAAGCACCGTGACCGATATCCGCTAGCGATGCGCCGTTATTGCCCTCTCCTTCTGCGCTGCGCAATCGCGCTCGTATCCTCCGAATTTCGCGCGTAAGCTTCCTCGGGGCGTTTAGAGGGAGAGACAGATGCGAGGAGAAGATCGTGGGCCGCGCGCGTGGCACGATGTGCACAGCATCCAGGAGGCTCCGCGCGAGAAGCAGAAAGCCAGCGGCCGCATCGCCGCGGACGAGGCTGCTGCCCGCAAGAAGATCGAGGCGTTGAAAGCGCTCCGCCTGGCGAAGCAGGCAGCCGAGCCACCTGCTCCGCCAAAGGCGAAGGCCAGCAAGAAGAAGGTCGCAGCCGAGACCTGAGCCGCGAGCCGGACCTTGCGCAGACTCAGGCCTGGTCGATCCAACTGCGCAGCAGGCCCACATCGCCCTGCGACAGGCCATGGCCTGTCGGCAGGATGCGATGATCGACCTCGGCGCCGCGAGCCGCCAGATCGCGCGCCAGGCGCTCCGCGTCGCTCGCCGGGATGATCGGATCGAGCGCGCCGGAGACAATCATCACACGCTTGCCGGCGAGCGCAGCCATCGCTGGTGGCTTTGCGAAGGGCGACATCGCGCGCAGCAGGGCTGCTCCACCCAGGACCTCCGGGCGCAGCATGAGCAGGCTCGCTGCGATATTGGCCCCGTTCGAGAAGCCGAGTGCGACAGGCGCCGCGAGGTTGTAGGTCCGCCGGGCCTCCTCGATGAAATCCGCGAGTTCGTGCGTACGGCTGATCAGATCGGCCTCGTCGAACACCCCTTCGGCCAGCCGTCGGAAGAATCGCGGCATCGCGCCCTCCAGCACCTTTCCGCGCGGCGAGAGCAGGCTTGCGCCGGGCGAGACCATGCGGCCAAGCCCAAGCAGGTCGCGCTCGTCGCCCCCGGTGCCGTGAAGCAGGAGCAGCGGCGCGCGCTTGTCGTCGGCGCCGGGCTCGAAGACATGGATGAAGTCGGTGGTCGCGATGGCAGCCATCGATCGTCTCCTTTCAGAACTCGTGATGTTGCGAAGCGCCCTGCCCGCGTTGCGGCGGGCAGGGCTTTTCGTCAGGACAGGGCCGGCAGGATTGCCTCGATCCGGGCGCGCTGGGCTTCCAGACCGGCTGGCAGCTTCAGCGCCTGGCCGAGCGTTTCGACGGATTCGTCGATCGCAAAGCCCGGAGCGTCGGTCGCGATCTCGAACAGGACCCGGCCGGGTTCGCGGAAGTAGACGGAGCGGAAATAATTCCGGTCCCTCTGCTCCGTGGCGCGGATGCCATGGTTCTCCGACAGGCGCCGGACCATCTCGGTCTGCGCCGCGTCATCGGCAGCGCGGAACGCGATGTGGTGGACGGAGCCTGCGCCCTGCCTGGCAGGCAGGAAGCCGCCTGCGACCCTGAGGTCGACGACGTTGCCGAGGGCCTCTCCATCCGCGCGGTAGCGGACCAGCGTGCCTTCCCGTGCGATCTCCCTGAAGCCAAGCACATCGCTCAGGATCGCGCCCGTTGCCGCCGCATCGTCCAGCAGCAGGCTGACGCTGTGGAAGCCGCGGATCGCATGCTCGGCCGGCACATCGCCGCCAGCCACGGCCGGCTCATCCTCGATGCCGGGCAGGCCGACGAGGGCCAGCCGCATTCCGTCTGGATCCCGGAAAGCCAGCACGCTCTCGCCAAAGCGCTTGATCGGGGCGTCATGGGGCACGCCCTGCTCGACAAGGCGGTGCGCCCAGTAGCCGATCGAGCCGGCGGGAACACGGAAGACGGTCTCCTGCGTCTCGCCGACACCGAGCCTGCCAGGAGCGGAATGCTCCCAGGGGAAGAAGGTCAGGATCGATCCGGGCGTCCCTGCGGCATCGCCGTAATAGAGGTGATAGGTACCGGGATCGTCGAAGTTTACGGTCTTCTTGACCAGGCGCAGCCCCAGCACCCGACCATAGAAGTCGAGATTGCGACGCGCTGGACCGGAGATCGCAGTGACGTGGTGGATGCCGTTGATCTGCATGATGACGATGTCCTCCGCACTGGAGTGGGTGAGGCAGTTGCCTCGATGGACCGGAAGATCGTGCCGCCGGATCAAAAGCGCCAGAGTCCAGACATTGCCGCCACGCAATGATAATCTTGGTATCTCACAATTTGCATTGCGCTAAGATCGGATCAATCTCTTGGCTCAAGACCAGCCCGGTCCCGTTTTGGAGAGTTTCACCCATGATCGACAACCGCCTCGCCCCTTATGGTGCCCTTGGCCTGCGCGTCGCGCTTGGCCTGATGTTCATCGCCCACGCCTATCTCAAGGTCGTCGTGTTCACCCCGGCCGGGTTTGCCGGCTTCCTCGGTCAGGTCGGCCTGCCTGCCTTCCTCGCCTGGCCCATCATTCTGGCCGAGTTCTTCGGCGGCCTCGCCATCCTGGTCGGCTTCCATGGCCGTTTCGTCTCGCTCCTGCTTCTGCCGGTCCTGCTTGGCGCCCTGGCCGTGCATGCTCCCAATGGTTGGGTCTTCAACGCCCCGAATGGCGGCTGGGAATATCCTGCCTTCATGGCGCTGACCGCGCTGGCCCACAGCCTGATCGGGGACGGCGCGCTCGCCGTGACCTCGCCTCGCCAGAGCTTTGCCGGCACCACCGCCTCCGCCTCGGCCTGACACGCGATCGACAGGCTGAATTCTTTTCGCCGCCATCCGGGCTTCGCCTTGATGGCGGCGAAGCCATGCCCGAAGGTGCCGCGATGACGAACCTGATGAAGTCGCTTGCCTGGGACGATTTCCGGCTGATCAAGGCCATCGCGGACACGCGCGCGCTGCCGGCAGCGGCAACCTCGCTGGGGCTGAACCATTCCACCGTGTTCCGCCGGCTCGGCCAGATCGAGGAGGCGCTGGGGCTGAAACTGTTCGAGCGCCATCGCAGCGGCTATGTCGCGACGCCGGCGGGCGAGGAGATGGCGCAGCTGGCAGAACGCGTCGACGCCGACATCAGCGCGTTTGCGCTGCGCCTCGCCGGCCAGGAGATCAAGCCCGCGGGCGAATTGCGCGTGACAACCAACGACACGCTTCTGGTCGACCTGCTGACGCCTGTCTTCGCGGGCTTCCTTGGGCAATGCCCCGATATCCGGCTCGACATCCTGCTCAGCAATCAGTCGCTCAACCTGTCCAAGCGCGATGCCGACGTCGCGATCAGGGCGACCGACAACCCGCCGGAGACGCTGGTGGGGCGGCGTGCGGCGCGGATAGCCTGGGCGCTGTATGGCCGCATCGCCGATTTCCCGGAAGCCTGCGATGTAGCGCTCGAAACACTGTGGGCGCGCAACTGGGTTTCGATGGGCGACCAGTTCACGATGCTGAAGGCCGTCCGCTATCTCGCCCAGCATGTCGCGCCGGAGCGCATCGTCTATAAGGTCAACACGGTGCTGGGCCTGGCCGAGGCGGTGGAGGCCGGCGTGGGCATCGGCTTTCTGCCATGCTTCATCGCCGACACCCGGCCGGGGCTTACACGGCTGGCGGCGCCCGATCCGGGCTTCTCCGCCGATTTGTGGCTGCTCACTCACCCCGACCTCAGGCACTCTCCGCGCGTGCGGCTGTTCCTGGACTACATCACCGCCGAGATCGGCCGGATGAAGCCATTGATCGAAGGCGACCAGGCGATCTCGCCGCGCCAGGGCTAACGTGAAAAATCCGCGCCGGCAGTGCCGACGCGGACGACAGAGATGAGCCCGAGCAATCAGGCGGCTTTGCGGTTCACCGTGCTTTCGGCAAGGTTCGACAGCTTGCTGTCGGCCGCGAACTCCTCGTCGAGATTGGCCTGGAGCAGCGCTGCGCAATCCTCGCGGCCAAGTTGCTTGGCCCAGGCGGCCAATGTGCCGTAGCGCGTGATCTCGTAATGCTCGACAGCCTGCGCGCAGGCGATGATCGCTGCATCGAGCACCCGCTTGTCGGCGATATCGCCGGTGACGTCGTCGGCCTCCTCGAGGATGCCGTCGATGGCCGGGCAGTTCACCGCCTTGACCTCCTGGCCATGCTGCTTGAAGACCTGCTCGAGCCGCTTGATGTGCCCGGCGGTCTCGCCGCGATGAGCCTCGAGCCCCTGCTTGAGGCCGGCATCGCTGGCCTTCTCGATCATCTTCGGCAGCGCCTTGTAGATCTGGTTTTCGGCGTAGTAGATGTCCTGGAGCGTGTGGACGAACAGATCGTCCATCGTCTTGATATCCTTGGAGAACAGGCCCATCGCTTGCTCCTTTCATTGGTTTGTGGCGGGCAGCCCGGCGCAGGCTTAAAGCCGCGCGCTGCCCTTGCCCCGTCAACGAGCGGAGCCCGCAGCGGTTCCCCCGAAATGATGAGCGTGCTGCCGTTGGGCTGACCCCGTCCCCGGCCTCTGCTAAGCTCGCGCCATGGAAATCTTCGTTCCCCTCCTCGCCGGCCTCGCCTTGATCTGGCTGATCGGTCGCGGCGTACCCTGGAATGCCAAGCTCACGACGATCGTGGTGACGCTGGCCGTAATCGTGCTGGTCGTCGCGCTCGAACGCGGCGGCTACTGGCCCGAGGCCTTTCACCGCCGCTGAGCCCTCATCAGGCGGCCAGCTTGAGGCCGACGATGCCTGCGACGATGAGGCTGATGCAGGCCAGCCGCATCAGGGTCGCGGGCTCTCCCAGCAGGGCGATGCCGAGGGCGGCCGTGCCGATCGTCCCGATCCCGGTCCAGACGGCGTAGGCGGTTCCCACCGGGAGGTGTTTAAGGGCAAGGCCCAGCAGGCCGAGGCTGACCACCATGCTCGCCACGGTGAGGACCGTCGGAATCAGCCGCGTAAAGCCATGGGTGTATTTCAGGCCGATGGCCCAGCCGACTTCGAACAAGCCGGCGATGAACAGATAGAACCAAGCCATGACCGCACTCCCGCGATGAGGCGGCGAGGTCGTCCACGCCAGGAAACAGGGCTGTTCGCCGGGGTCGTCCCCTCTAGCGATCTATAGCGCGCGGGCCCGATATCAAGGGCTCAGGCGCCGTCCGCCATAGGCTGGGGCTCCAGCGCGCTGCGAAGGAGGCGGCGGCACTCGCCGAGTTCGGCGATGACGGCCGAGAGCACGGTCAGGTCGTCGAGGCCCTCGGGCGGCTGCTGACGGCCGGCGAAGGCCTGCTCGCGCGGCATGGCATCATCGCTGTAGTCCGAGGCGACTGGGGCAAAGCCGTCAGCCGAGGCGCCGGGCGTCGCGGCTGCGCCATCGCCCATGCGCGGACCGACCGGCGCGCCGCGGCCGATCGCCTGGACATGGCGCGGCCCCTGCTCCTTGAGGATGCGCTGCAAACCCTTGATCGTATAGCCTTCGCCGTAAAGCAGCCGGCGGATACCCTTCAGCAGCGCGACATCGTCAGGGCGATAGTAGCGCCGGCCGCCGCCGCGCTTCAGCGGCTTGATCTGGGTGAAGCGCGTCTCCCAGAACCTGAGCACGTGCTGGGGTATATCGAGGTCGTCTGCGACCTCGCTGATGGTCCGGAAAGCGTCTGCGCTCTTGGTGTCCAATTCGGCCTCAGCGTTGCCGGTGTGGAACTCCAGGCTCACTCGTCCTCACCCTCGCCCGACTGTCCGTTGATACGGGACTTCATCACATTCGAGGGCTTGAATACCATAACACGACGCGGCTCGATCGGAACCTCGACACCCGTCTTGGGATTGCGCCCGACGCGCTCACCCTTGTCTCTTACCACGAATGACCCGAACGAGGACAGTTTGACGTTCTCGCCACGCGCAACCGCGTCGCAAATCTCGTCGAGTACAGACTCGACAAGCTTCGACGACTCCGTCCGCGACAGGCCAATCTTTTGGTAGACAGCCTCGCATAGATCAGCGCGAGTAACCGTTTGCCCCGCCATTAGTATCCTCCAAGGCGTTATTGGCTGGCGGCATATCGCCTGCCCTTCGCCATTATGGATGGCGAACGCTAGGCGCAGCCGCTGCGCGGGTCAATCCTAGAAGCGGCGACGAATCGCTACGCTTCGCGAAATTGGCAGAAAACCTGCCCAAAAATGTGAAAAATCGATGGAAATTCGGCTTGGGGCCCTACCAACGGATGAGCGCCGACCCCCAGGTGAAGCCACCACCCATCGCCTCGATCAGCACCAGTTGCCCAGGCTTGATACGGCCATCGCGATGCGCCTCCGCCAGCGCCAGCGGGATCGAGGCCGCAGACGTGTTGCCATGCTTGTCGACCGTGACCACGACACGCTCATGACTGATGCCGAGCTTGTCGGCAGTGGCATCGATGATCCGGCGATTCGCCTGGTGGGGCACGAACCAGTCGATATCGGCGCCGGTCAGTCCCGTCTGCGCAAAGGTATGACGCACCGTCTCGGCAAGATTAGTCACCGCGTGCCGGAAGACCTCCTTGCCCTCCATGCGCAGGAAGCCGACCGTCTTGGTCGAGCCGGCGCCGCCATCGACATAGAGCTTGTCCTTGTAGCGACCGTCCGAGCGGATATGTGTCGCCAGTACGCCGCGGTCCGCCAGGGTTCCCTCGCCCGGCGCGGCCTTCAACACGACGGCGCCAGCGCCGTCCCCGAAGAGCACGCAGGTGGTGCGGTCTTCCCAGTCGAGAATGCGCGAGAATGTCTCGGCGCCGATGACCAGAGCGGTCCGGGCGGCGCCCGAGCTCAGGAACTTGTCGGCAGTGGCGAGCGCGAAGACGAAGCCAGAGCAGACCGCCTGCAGGTCGAAGGCGACGCCATTGGAGATGCCGAGCGCGGCCTGGATCTGCGTAGCGGTCGCGGGGAAGGTGTGATCGGGTGTCGCCGTCGCGACGATGATCATGTCGACCTCGTCGGCTGCCATGCCGGCATCGGCGAGGGCAGCCTGCGCGGCCTTCAGGCCCAGCACCGAGGTCGCCTCGTCATCGCCCGCGATATGGCGCTGGCGAATGCCGGTGCGCTGGATGATCCACTCGTCGGTGGTGTCGACCCGCTCGGCGAGTTCGGCATTGGTGACGATGCGGGCGGGCAGATAGGAGCCGCAACCGACGATCTGAGAGCGCAGAATGGACAAGACCGGATTTCCCTATTCGGCTCGCGCAGCCTGCTGCGCCGCCGCGGCTTCTTGCATCGTCGCCGCCTCTTGGAGCGCGGATGCGGCCACCATTTCGCGAACCTTCGCCATCAGGTCCTCGCGGGCCATCTCATAGCCGAGTTCGGTCGCACTTGCGAAGCCTTCGGCATCGGTGCCGCCATGGCTCTTGATGACGATGCCCTCGAGGCCGAGGAAGACGCCGCCATTGACCTTGCGCGGGTCCATCTTGTCCTTGAGCGCCGCAAAGGCGCCGCGGGCGAAGAGGTAACCGATCTTGGCCATCAGCGAGCGACTCATCGCAGCCTTCAGATAGGAACTGATCTGGCGCGCGGTACCCTCGGCGGTCTTCAAGGCGATATTGCCCGTGAAGCCCTCAGTCACCACCACGTCGACCGTGCCCTTGCCGAGATCGTCGCCCTCGACGAAGCCGTGATAGCTCATATGCGGGAAGTTGCCCTCGCGCAGGATGCGGCCGGCTTCCTTGACCGCCTCGACGCCCTTGATCTCCTCGACGCCGACGTTCAGCAGCCCAACCGTCGGACGGTCGAGGTCGAATACGACGCGCGCCATGGCGGCGCCCATCACGGCGAGATCGACCAGATGGCGGGCGTCGGCGCCGATCGTCGCGCCGACATCGAGCACGACGCTCTCGCCGCGTACGGTCGGCCAGAGGCAGGCGATGGCCGGGCGGTCGACCTGCGGCATCGACTTCAGGCAGAACTTCGACATCGCCATCAGCGCGCCGGTGTTGCCGGCCGAGATCGTGACATCGGCCTCGCCGATCTTGGTCGCGTCGATGGCGCGCCACATCGAGGATTTGTAGCGGCCATAGCGCAGGGCCTGGCTCGGCTTGTCGTCCATCTTCACCGAGACCTCGGTGTGATGGAAGGTCGTGACGGCCTTCAGCTTCGGATGAGCCTCCAGCAGAGGCAACACCTGCGCCTCGTCACCGAAGATCACGAAGCGCGCGTCGGGGCGGCGCTCCAGCGTCAAGGCTGCGCCGGGGATGACTATGGATGGGCCGTGGTCTCCGCCCATCGCATCGAGTGCGATTGTAACCGGTCGTGTCATGGATTTTCGGCTGATCCCGGGAGCGCCCGTCCTTCGATCTGGTACGGTTTGACGCGGGCCGGACAATAGCGACTTGAGACGCCGCCGCAAGCCGAAGCGCGGGCTACTATCGCGATCATTCGCCGCGTTTCAGCTTGGCGAGCGCCGCGAAGGGTGATTCGACGCCCGCATCGGCCGGGGCAGCCTCGAAACTGACGCCCGGCTTGCGCGGATAGGGGTCGAGGCCAAGCGCCAGGAATTCGAGCGTGACGGTCCCGAGATCGATGATGCCGTCGACGATCGGCTCCGGCGGGTCGGCCTCGTTGAGCATGACCTCGACGTCGATCTTGCCGTGATCGTCATCCTCGGCCCGGCGCGCGGCGATGCGGCTTTCCTCCTCCGGCGCGAAGTCGAGGCGTACGGGGACCTCGAGCTCGACAGGAAATGCCTCGAGCGTGACGATACAGCTCTGGTGCAACCTGGCCACTATCGTGCCCTCGAGCTTCACGGTGTCGCCGCTGCGTGAGGCCACGTAGCGCGCCTCCAGCGTCTCCAGCGAGGCCAGGCCGAGATGCGCGGCGATGGCCGGCAGGTCAGCTGGCTGCGCGCGGACGATGATATGGCTCCCGCGCAGTTTGATGTCCTCGACGCGGACCGGATGGCTCAGCGGCAATGGTGCGCTCGGATCAAGCGTCATGACGGGTCTCCGCATCGGCAATAGCCGGAAATAGCTCCTCGGAAGCGAGGATGGTGTCGAGATCGAAGCCGGCAAGCTGGTTCCTTGCACGCTCCACGAAGTCAGCCAGCACGACGGCGCCCTCGCCGGGGCTGGCATTGCGCCGCAGCGCTTCGAGCAGCGCCCCGGGCTCGGACGATGTCAACGCCGCCTCATAGGCCTGGATACGGCCGTAGAAACTCTTGGCAATCTTCTTCATGCGCTTGGGCACGGCGATGTCGCTGATACCGCCATTGCGGAAGCCAAGTTCAAGATAGGCAAAGCAGGCGTCGACGAGTTCCTGCGCGAGATCGGCCGCAGGGGCCGGCAATTCGCGCAGGCGCCGCAGCACCAGGAAAGCGTGCACGGTCAGCGACTCGAAGCGCCCCTCGAAGGTGTCCGGGATGCCGCCAGCCATGTACAAGCCCGGACGCCGCGAGGCTTCCGCCACACGCGCGAACAGCGCATTCACCGGTGCGAGACGGTCCTCCCGCTTCTTGCCGAACAGGCCGAACATCACGCGCCGATCTCCCCGAAGGGTCCTTGCCTTGCCAAAGCCATCCTCGGGCGTTACGCCAAGCGTTACCTATTTGACAAGCGGCTTGGGCATGAGCGCCCTCGCCTCACGGCCCCGGATGCTGACCCGTATGACCGTCATGACACGCCGCACTGCCCTCCTCGGTATCCTTGCGACATCCTCACTAGCATTGGCCGGCTGCGGCCCGGATTCAGGCGGCTTCGTGCTGCCGACCTCCGCCGGCCTGAACGAGGAATACACGCGCGGCTTCGTCATGGACGAGGGGCTGATCGCACAGATCAAGCCCGGCATGGACGTCCAGACCGTGCTGAATACGCTCGGTACGCCCTCGACGACCTCGACCGTCGGAAACCGGACCTTCTATTACATCAGCCAGCGGGTCCGCCGCCGCTTCCAGTTCCAGGACCTCAGCGTCATCGACCAGAACGTCGTGGTCGTCTATTTCAACAAGGCCTTCAAGGTCGAGCGCATTGCCAATTACGGCCTGAAGGACGGCGTGATCTTCGACTTCATCAGCCGCACCACGTCGACCGGCGGCGAGGAACAGAGCTTCCTGCGCAACCTGTTCCGCGGCGTCACGAAGTTCACCCCCTTCGGCGCCTGATCACAGATTTCAAAGCTCGCTAAAAAACCCGCGGCTCGCGCCGCGGGTTTTTCTTTTTGCAGAGAGCGAGTTGCCGATTTCAGGCCGTGTCGGTGGCGACTGCCGGCTTGCGCTCCGGCAGAGTCATCGCGGCCACCCCGACCACGACCAGCGCAAGCCCGGCCCAGATTGTCGGGCTCAGGCGCTCGCCCAGGAAGACGATGCCGATGGCCACGCCTATCGGCACGCGCAGATACGACACCGCCGTCGTGCCCACCGCACCCAGTGTGCCGATGAGGCGGAAATAGATCGCGAAGGCCAGCGCCGTCGAGAACACAGCAAGCGCCAGCAGCGCCAGTACCGATTCCCGTGAGGGCGTCAGCGTCCAGGGCTGGTCGACCACGAGCGCGGCCGGCAGCAGCATTGCGGCGCCCGCCAGCATCGAGCCCACGGCAGGCAGCAGCGGATCCATGCCGCCGAAGTTGCGGCCAAACAGCGCCGCGCAGGCATAGGCGACAGTCGCCAATACGATCGCCAGCTGCGGAACGATCTGGTCGCCGAGCCCGGCAAAGGCTTGGACGCCGACGATCAGGCTAATGCCCGCCAGACCTGCCCCCACGCCAAAGGCTTTTCGCGAATCGATCCGCTTTCCCCGCATGAGGGCCAGCGAGATCAGGAAGACGAAGACCGGCGTTGCTCCGTTCAGGATCGACGCCAGGCCGGCATCGACGCTGCGCTCGGCCCAGGCAATCAGCGTGAATGGGAACACGCTGTTCAAGCAGGCCTGGACCGCAAACAGCTTCCAGGTCGCGAGGTCGCGCGGCAGCCGCAGCCCGCGCCAGCGGATGATCGCGAGCAGGATCATGCCCGCGATCAGCGTGCGCGCCGCGATCAATGTCAGCGGCGGAATGGTCTCCACACCGATCTTGATGAAGCTGTAGGAGCCGCCCCAGAGGGTCGCGAGCACAAGCAGCAGCGCAAGTTCGGTGGTGCGGTTGGGCACGGTTTCCGGGGCTGGAACAGCGCGTCTGGGCATGGTGGCCTCCTTGGTTGGCGGGACCATGTCACAGCCGGAGGCCCGGCGCTTGCATGAACGCTACGCTGCCGACCGTAGCTTCCTATCTTGATTCAACAGGATGCCGACCTGATTCAATGTCGACTGGCAAACCCTTGCCACACAACGAAAAACCCCGCGGATTACTCCGCGGGGTCGAACGATAGCTGCAGTCGGTCCGGGTCAGGAATGAGCCAGGATCGCCAGCAGCAGCAGCGCGATGATGTTGGTGATCTTGATCGCGGGGTTCACGGCGGGGCCCGCCGTGTCCTTGTAGGGGTCGCCGACGGTATCGCCGGTGACGGAGGCCTTGTGCGCCTCGGAGCCCTTCATGTGGCGCACGCCGTCCTTGTCGACGAAGCCGTCCTCGAAGGACTTCTTGGCATTGTCCCAGGCGCCGCCGCCCGAGGTCATCGAGATCGCGACGAAGATGCCGGTGACGATGACGCCCATCAGCATGGCGCCGACAGTCGCGAACGCCTGGTTCTTGCCGGCGATGGCGTTGATCGCGAAGAACGTCACGATCGGCGCGAGCACTGGCAGGAGCGAGGGCACGATCATCTCCTTGATCGCGGCCTTGGTCAGGAGGTCGACGGCGCGGGCATAGTCAGGCCGCTCCGTGCCGTCCATGATGCCGGGCTTCTCCTTGAACTGGCGCCGGACCTCTTCCACCACCGATCCGGCGGCGCGGCCGACCGCAGTCATGCCCATGCCGGCGAACAGGAAGGGGATGAGCCCGCCAAGCAGCAGGCCGACGACAACATAGGGGTTGGACAGCGAGAAATCGACGACCACGCCCTTGAAGTACTGGAAGGTGGTCGAGCCCGCCTTGTTGGCCTCACCGATGAAGAAGTTGAGGTCCGAGGTGTAGGCCGCAAACAGCACCAGCGCGCCGAGGCCCGCGGAGCCGATGGCATATCCCTTGGTGATCGCCTTGGTGGTGTTGCCGACGGCGTCGAGCGCATCGGTGGAGTGGCGGACCTCCTTGGGCAGGCCGGCCATCTCGGCGATGCCGCCAGCATTGTCTGTGACCGGGCCGAAGGCGTCGAGCGCCACGACCACGCCAGCCAGCGCCAGCATTGCGGTCGTCGCGATGGCGATGCCGAACAGACCGGCGAGGCCATAGGAGACGATGATGCCGGCGATGATCACGATCGTCGGCAGTGCCGTCGATTCCAGCGAGACCGCGAGGCCCTGGATGACGTTGGTGCCGTGCCCGGTGACCGAGGCCTGGGCGATCGAGACGACCGGGCGCTTGCCCGTGCCGGTATAGTATTCGGTGATGACGACGATCAGCAGCGTCACGGCGAGACCGACCAGCGCGCAAGCGAACAGGCCGCCCGAGGTGAAGGTCACGCCCTGCACCGTTGTGAAGGACGCGGCGAACCCGCCGAACATGAAGTAGTTCACGGCCGCGATCGCGCCGATGGAGAGCACGCCAGCGGCGATGAAGCCCTTGTAGAGCGCGCCCATGATCGACTGGTTGGCGCCGAGCTTGACGAAGAAGGTGCCGATGATCGAGGTCACGATGCAGGCCGCGCCGATCGCCATCGGGTAGAGCATCATGGTGCTGAGCGTAGCCTGACCCGCGAAGAAGATCGCGGCCAGAACCATGGTGGCGACCAGCGTCACGGCATAGGTCTCGAACAGGTCCGCGGCCATGCCGGCGCAATCGCCGACATTGTCGCCGACATTGTCGGCGATGGTGGCGGGGTTGCGCGGGTCGTCCTCCGGGATACCCGCCTCGACCTTGCCGACGAGGTCGGCGCCGACATCGGCGCCCTTGGTGAAGATGCCGCCGCCGAGACGGGCGAAGATCGAGATCAGCGAGGCGCCGAAGCCGAGCGCGACGAGCGAGTCGATCACGGTGCGGCTCGACGGGGCGAAGCCGAGCATCGTGGTCAGGACGCCGTAATAGACGGCGACGCCGAGCAGGGCCAGGCCGGCCACCAGCATGCCGGTGACCGCGCCGGCCTTGAAGGCGACGTCGAGGCCATCACCCAGCGATTGCATGGCGGCTTGGGCGGTACGGACATTGGCCCGCACCGAGACGTTCATGCCGATGAAGCCGGCGACGCCCGAGAGGACCGCGCCGATGAGGAAACCAATTCCGACCCATTTGCCAAGAAGATAGATCAGAGCCACGAAGAGGACGACGCCAACCATCGAGATGGTCAGGTATTGGCGCTTGAGATAGGCCTGCGCACCTTCGGCTACCGCAGCGGAAATCTCCTGCATGCGTTGGTTGCCGGCGTCGCGTTTCATGACGTCGCCATAGGCCCAGACGCCGTACGCGATAGAAAGCGCACTGAGTACGATGATTATCGGTAGAGCTGACATTCGGTTTCCTGACCTTGAGCTTTCGACCCGCGGAGAGACTTTGCGCTCCCCTTGACCTTCTTGGACGTCTGTCTCACGAAAATGCGGGCTCGAATGCTCGTGCCCGCATGCGCAGCATCAGCGTCGAAAGAATTTGTGCCAAGTTTCGCAGGAAACCGCAAACGCTCTATTTGCGGGCTGGTCCAATTAGTAGCTAAGCCATCATGGACAGGTGACCCAAGGGTCCAGGGTCAAAGCGCAACGTCGCGGTTGACGTTCTTGTAGAGCAGGTAACAGGCGTCGTCGTGCCCTGTGGGATAGAACTGCTGGGGGCAGTATCCGCCCATCCAGATGAAGTCTCGGTCCCAGATCTCGTGCCATTCGGTGCCAAGCAGATAGAGGCCCTGCCCTTCCAGCATGTAGAGGCCGTGCTCCATCACATGGGTCTCGACGGCGGGGAAGCAGACGCCCGGCTTGAACCACATCAGGTTCATCTCGAAATCGAAGCGCATGTCCCCGTAGGGCAGCAGGAACTGGAAACCGCGCCCCTCCTTGCCGGTATGGTTCGTCATCGGGACGGCGTCGCGGTGGGACAGGATCGGCTCGGGGATAGCCAGGCCCGCGGGCTCGAAGCGCTTGCGCAAGGCGAGCACGCGCGCGGGTTCTCCGCCCTCATTGCGCAGCGTGAACGCCGTATCCGGCGGCAGATAGGCGAAGGCCCCGGGCCCGAATGCCTGGGCCTCCCCGTCCGCGAGCTTGAACCGGACATCTCCCGACAGCACGTAGAAGAAGTGCTGCACAGCCTCCTCCCGGTAAGCGGCGACAGTGCCGCCGCCGGGCTCGACTTCCAGCACATATTGCGCGAATCGGGCCCCGAGCACCGGCGCGGCGAGAATGCGAACGATGGTCTTCTCGTATTGCAGCAGGCGGCTGACCAGCACGCCCTCGGGCGGCATGAACGCGTAGTTCGCGCGCACCACCCCGCGATTATGTCCAATGGCACCCGGCGGGACTCGTCCGGTGGCGGCGGGAAACGGGCGCTGGCTCATTGCTATCCTCTGGTGTCCGGCGAGCGCATCAGCTCGCAGCCACCATCTTCTGACGCAGGCCCTGCCAGGTCACGAGCACCAGAGCGATTGCGACGGGCGGGAAGACCAGCCAGTTGACGCTGTTCCAGCCGCCGTGGCTCAACAATCCGCCGGAGGAGAAAGAGGCGATCGCGACCGAGCCGAAGACCAGGAAGTCGTTTGCGGCCTGGACTTTGACGCGCTCCTCGGGGCGGTAGCAGTCGGTAACCAGCGCAGTTGCGCCGATGAAGCCAAAGTTCCAGCCGACGCCGAGCAGGATCAGGGCGGTCCAGAAATGCGCGACACTGAGCCCGGACAGCCCCACGACAGCGGCGAGCGCCGTCAGGATGAGCCCGAGGCCGGTGATCTGCGCCTTGCCGAAGCGGGCGATGAGCTTGCCGGTAAAGAAGCTCGGCCCGAACATCGCCAGCACGTGCCACTGGATGCCGAGCGCGGCATCGCCGACCGAATGGCCGCAACCGACCATGGCCAGCGGCGCTGCCGTCATGACGAAGCTCATCAGCCCGTAGGCGACCAGCGCGGCGATGACGGAGGCGATGAATTTCGGCTGGCGCATGATCTCGCCGAGCGGGCGACCGCCGCTGGAGCGCACGACCGCGACCGGCGGCGCGCGCAGGGTCAGCACAACGAGCATGGCAAGCAGCGCGAGCGCACCCTGCGCCAGGAAGCTCGCCGCAAAAGGGGCGGCCGGCGTGAGGTCGCGCGTCCAGTAGACCGATTGCGGCCCGATCACGCCTGCGGCGATCCCACCGACCATGACCCATGAGATTGCGCGAGGTCGGAAACTTTCGGTCGCGGTGTCGGCCGCGGCGAAGCGATAGCTCTGCACGAAGGCGCCATAGAGCCCGCACATGAATGTTCCCAGGCAGAACAGCCAGAACAGGCGCGTGCTTGCGCCGGCTGCCGCGATGCTCGCCGCCACGGCGCCGGTGAGCGCCCCGATGAGGTAGCCGCTCCTGCGGCCCAGGCGGCGCATCAGCATGGCCGCCGGAATCACGCCGCAGGCGATGCCGAGTTGCATCAGGCTGACGGGGACGGTTGCAAAGGTCTGGTCGGCGACGAGACTGGCCCCGACAATGCCGCCGAGGGAGATCACGATCGACGGACTGGCGCCACCGAGCGCCTGCGCGCAGGCCAGCACCAGCGCATTGCGCTTGGCCAGGGCATCGCCGTCATGGGTCGTCATGTGCTGGTTCATCGTCCGCGCCGCCAGTCGAGACAGGGCGGCCGAAAGAGGCCGCGCCCTAGAAGTGCGAGAACGAGCCGCGCGCAAAATGCCGTGGCTTGCCGTTCTGGCGATACTGCACCGCGCCGTCTGTCGTGATCCGGCCGATAGGCGTCAGGAGAACGCCTGCTATCTCGGCCGCTGCAATCAAAGCAGGATATTCTCCCTGCGAAGCCGTGCAGAGAATTTCGTAGTCGTCACCGCCGGTCCAGGCCAGTTCCGCCAGCGCGGGATCGGCCATGACCGCCGCGCGGGCCGCAGTCGAAAATGGAACGCTTTCGAGATCGATTTCGGCGCCCGCGCCTGAGGCCGAGAGCAATTTGGCGAGATCGCCGACCAGCCCGTCGGAGACGTCCATCGCAGCCGTGGCATGGGCCTGCAGAGCGGCGGCCAGCACAAGGCGGGGGCGCGGATGGAGATAGCGGTCGACGAGATGAGCCCGGTCGGCCTCGATCAGCTTGGCGCGCCATGCGGGCGCGTTGGCACCATGCAGCTTCAACCCGAGCGCGCCATCGCCGATCGTGCCCGACACCAGCACGACATCGCCGGGCCTCGCACCGGAGCGGGGCACCATGCGGCCGGCCGGGACGCTGCCGAAAGCGGTGATCGAAAGCGTGAGCGGCCCCGAGGTGGAGGTCGTGTCGCCACCGATGAGCGGGCAGGCCATCTCGCGCGAGATCTGCGCCAGCCCGCCGGCAAAGTCACCGAGCCACGTCTCGGTCCAGCCGGTCGGCAGGATCAATGACAGCACGAACCCTTCGGGCTTTGCGCCCTTGGCCGCGAGGTCGGACAGGTTCACCGCCAGCGCCTTGCGCGCGATCGAGCCTGCGGGATCGTCCGGGAAGAAATGCACGCCGGCGACCAATGCGTCGGTCGTGACCACGATCTCGTAGCCGCGCGACGGGCGCAGCAGCCCGGCATCGTCGACGAGCCCCAGCGCCCCGGGTCCAGCCATCGGCGCGAAATGGCGGGCGATGAGTTCGAATTCGCCTGGACGGTCCGGTTCGCGCGCGGTCATGGTGCCTGCCCGTTCCGGCCCTTCATCAGGCCGACGCCGCCTCGAATTCCTTGGAGCGGAAGTCGCGTGCCATCTTATCGAGCACCGCGTTGATCATGCCGATCTCCTCGCCCTCGTAGAAGGCGCGGGCGACTGCGACATATTCCGAGATCACGGCGCGGGCCGGAACGTCCTTGCGGAAGGCGAGCTCATAGGCACCGGCGCGCAGGATGGCGCGAACGACAGCCTCGACGCGCTTCAGCGGCCAGCTGGCGGCGAGGACGTCATCCACCGACCGATCGACCAGGCGCTGCTCGCGCACGACACCGCCGAGCAGGTCGCGAAAGAACGCGATCTCGGCCTTGGGGAGCTCGATATCCTCGACCTCCTTGCCGATCCAGAAGGCTTCGAACTCGGCCATGGCCTCGACCACGCCGCGCCCGCCGATCTCCATCTCGTAGAGCGCCTGCACGACCGACAGCCGCGCACCACGTCTCAGTTCCGCGCGGCTCACTTCGACTGCTCCGCCAGCGAACGCTTGTAGCGCAGCACCGCGAGCGCCGCTTCGGCAGCGCCTCCGCCCTTGTTCATGTCGGAGCGGTTGGCACGGGCCCACGCCTGCGCCTCGGTCTCGACCGTCAGGATGCCGTTGCCGAGCGGCAGGGCGAAGGCGACGGAAATGTCCATCAGCGCGCGCGAGCTTTCGCCGGCGACGATATCGTAATGGCCGGTCTCGCCACGGATGACGGTACCGAGCGCCACGACGGCCTCATAGGGATCGACCGATTCGTCGGCGGCGCGCAGGCCGATGATGATGGCGGAGGGAATTTCGAGCGCGCCGGGCACGGTGACGACATCGACGCGGCATTCCGCCTTGTCGAGCGCATCCAGAGCGCCCTCGAGCAGTTCGTCGGCGAGCTTGTCGTAGAAGCGCGCCTCGACCACGAGAACGCGGGCGCCATCCAGAGGAATGACGGGGGTTTCGGTCGCTTCGGCCGAGATCTGCCGGGGTCCGGCCATAATTACAGTCCTCTTGAAATACGTGGCGCGGCGAATCGGACGCCTGCAACACCAGTAGCCCTCATCCTGAGGAGCCATTTCGCCAGAAATGACGTCTCGTAGAATGCTCCAGTCGCAATCTGGAGCATTCTACGAGACGCCGCGTCCCGCGGCTCCTCAGGATGAGGGCTGAGTTGGAAGCGGCTCTTACCCCTCCCGGCGGGCGTCCGCAAGCCGCGCGGCGTAACGCGCCATCAGATCGACCTCGAGATGGATGGAATCGCCTTCCTTCCGAGCGCCCCAGGTGGTCACGCTGAAGGAATGCGGGATCAACAAGACTGTGAAGACATCGCCCTCCACCGAATTGACCGTCAGCGACGTGCCATCCAGGCAGATCGAGCCCTTGCCCGCGATAAAGGGGGCAAGTTCCCTGGGCGCGCGGATGTGAAAACGAGCCGTCGCTCCCCAGGGCTCGTCGGGATCGGCAGCGATCGGCTCTATGCTCTCGATCCTGGCGACACCATCGACATGGCCGGTGACGAGATGGCCGCCGAGTTCGTCGCCGACCTTGAGCGAGCGCTCAAGATTGATCCGGGTGCCGGGCGTCCAGGTGCCGACGACAGTCTTGGAGAGGGTCTCGGCCGCCGCCTCGACCTGGAACAGGCAGCCCGGCTCGCCATCGGTACGCGGGCGCAGGCCCGTCACCGTCAGGCAGACCCCGGCGCAGGCGATCGAGGCGCCGATCTCGATGCCGGCGGCTTCATAGGGGCAGGCGATGGCCAGGCGCTTGAGGCTCGGGCCCTTGCTCTCGGCCTCGACGACGGTGCCGATGGCAGTGACGATGCCGGTGAACATCAGCTTGTCCTCACGAAATGCTCGAAATGGTCGTGACCGATCAGGCCGGTCTCTGCGCGTGCGTAAATTTCGTCGTCGGCCAGCAATCGCGCAAGGCCGGGACGTATCGCGATGACGCCGTGCTGCCCCAGCAGGTTTGGCGATGTCGAGACGATGATCTCGTCGGCGAGACCGGCCTGCGCCAGCTTTTCGCCGATGGTGGGGCCGCCTTCCGAGAAGACGCGCGTGATGCCGCGTGTCCCCAGCAGGCGCAAGGCCTCGGCGAGGTCGAGATGGCCGTCGGCTGCGGCCGCGACGCGCATGACCTCGACTCCGGCCGCCACCAGGGCGGTCTCGCGCTCGACGGGAGCGGCTTCGGTCGCGATCACCCAGACTGGAACCTCGGCGGCCGTCGTCACCAGCCGCGACGACAGCGGCAGCCGCAGATGCGTGTCGAGCACGATCCGGACCGGCGAGCGCGATGCCATCCCCGGCAGGCGCACGGTCAGTTGCGGGTCGTCGGCCAGCACCGAGCCTATGCCGAGCATGATGGCGTCGTAATGGGCGCGCTGGAGGTGGACCCAGGCGGCGGCGGCAGGACCCGATACCGCAAGGCGCGTGCCCCCTGCCCCGCCGGCAAAGCCATCGGCGGTGCGGGCGATCTTGAAGGTGACCATCGGCCGCCCTTGTGTCACGCGCAGGACATGGCCGCGATGGGCGCGTTGGGCTTCAGCCTCCAGCACGCCAGTGGTGACGCTGATGCCGGCGGTGCGCAGCAGGGCGAAGCCCAGCCCACGGAAAAGCGGATTGGGATCGGCCATCGCCGCCACCACACGCGTCACGCCGGCCAGGATCGAGCGCTCGACGCAGGGAGTCGCGGCCCGGATTGTGCGATGCGAGCAGGGTTCGAGGGTGACGTAGAGCGTGCCTCCCGCTGCCGCGTTGGGGCCGACCCGGTCGAAGGCGTTGGCCTCCCCATGAGGCCGCCCGCCGGGCTGGGTGTGGCCGCGCGTGACGATGACAGGGCCGTCGGCGGTGTCCTGCGTGACGAGTGCGCCGACGCACGGGTTGGGCCAGGTCGTGCCTTGCCCGCGGGCCCCGAAGTCGAGCGCCTGCCGCATGAACATGGCATCGAGCCCGGCCTGTCGGGCCGCGTCGTCAGTCATCTGTACGGACAGGCGGCAGGGCGCTGACACCCTCCTCGTCATCGGCGCTCAACTGCCCCAACAGCTCCTCGAAATCGCGGGCCTCGCGAAAATTCTTGTAGACGGAGGCAAAGCGGACATAGGCGACGTCATCGAGCGCCTTGAGCCCTTCCATGACGAGTTCGCCGATGTCCGAGCTCGCAATCTCGGACTCGCCGGAGCTTTCGAGCTGACGCACGATGCCGTTGACCATGCGCTCGACGCGCTCGGGCGCAACCGCCCGCTTACGCAGGGCCACGTCGATCGAGGTCTGGAGCTTGTCGCGATCGAAGGGCGTGCGCCGGCCCGAGCGCTTGACCACGGTGAGCTCACGCAGCTGCACGCGCTCGAAGGTGGTGAAACGCCCGCCGCAATCGGGGCAGACGCGGCGGCGGCGGATCGAGGCGGAATCGTCGGTCGGGCGCGAATCCTTCACCTGCGTGTCGAGGGAACCGCAATAGGGACAGCGCATGGTGGCATCTCGGCAGGGTTGGCCCGGAAGCGGGGCGACAGGAGATCCCCCCGCCCCGCCTGGCGCATCAGTAGATCGGGAAGCGCGCCGTCAGTTCGTGAGCCTTGGCCTTCACCGCCTGCTCGATGGCGGCATTGCCCTCCTCGCCATTGGCTGCGAGACCGTCCAGCACCTCGGCGATCAGTTCGCCGACACGCTGGAACTCTGCGACGCCGAAGCCACGCGAGGTCGCAGCCGGCGTACCGAGTCGGATGCCGGAGGTCACCATCGGCTTCTCGGGATCGAAGGGGATGCCGTTCTTGTTGCAGGTGATGTGGGCGCGTCCGAGGGCTGCTTCGGCCGCCTTGCCGGTGATCTTCTTGGAGCGCAGATCGACCAGCATCAAATGGTTGTCGGTGCCGTCGGTAACGAGGTCGAACCCCTTGGTCTTGAGCGTCTCGGCCAACGCCTTGGCGTTCTCGACGACCGCGCGGGCGTAGATCTTGAACTCGGGCTGCAGCGCCTCATGGAAGGCGACGGCCTTGGCCGCGATCGCATGCATCAGCGGGCCGCCCTGGATGCCGGGGAAGATCGCCGAGTTGATCTTCTTGGCCAGCGCCTCGTCATTGGTCAGGATCATGCCGCCGCGCGGGCCGCGCAGGGTCTTGTGCGTGGTGGTCGAGGCGACATGGGCGTGCGGGAACGGCGAGGGATGCGCGCCGCCCGCGACGAGGCCGGCGAAATGGGCCATGTCGACGAAGAGGTAAGCGCCGACCTTGTCGGCGATCTCGCGGAAGCGAGCGAAATCCCAGTGACGGGCATAGGCCGAGCCGCCGGCGACGATGACCTTCGGCTTGTTCTCGACAGCCAGGCGCTCAAGCGCATCGTAGTCGATTGTCTGGTCGACCACGCAGACGCCATAGGAAACCACGTTGAACCACTTGCCGGACTGGTTGACCGGCGCGCCATGGGTGAGATGCCCGCCGGCGGCGAGATCGAGGCCCATGAAGGTATCGCCGGGCTGCATCAGCGCCATGAACACGGCCTGGTTGGCCTGGCTGCCGGAGTTCGGCTGGACGTTGGCGAAACCGCAGCCGAACAGTTTGCAGGCGCGCTCGATTGCGAGCTTCTCGGCGATGTCGACGAACTGGCAGCCACCATAATAGCGCCGGCCCGGATAGCCCTCGGCATACTTGTTGGTCATGACCGAGCCCTGCGCCTCGAGCACGGCACGCGAGACGATATTCTCGGAGGCGATCAGTTCGATTTCGTCGCGCTGGCGACCGAGTTCGAGCTCGATGGCGCGGGCGATTTCGGGGTCGGCATCGGCGAGCGATGCTGCGAAGAATGAATTCGAGAGGTGCTTTTGGGCGGCGGCTTGGGTCATGTCCGGCTCCTGGCGACTCGGCGGCCGATCACGGCCCGACGCGGTTGCGGCGTCCCTATCACGCGGCAGGGGGCGCTGTCCAAGCCAGATCGGCGCGCGCGGCGCCGGGCGCCGCCTGGGCTGCCTCAGCGCCCCCTGGCCGACCTGTTCAAACGGCCGCCGTCTTTGCCAGCGGTGGGATAGACGAGTGCGCCGCGCCGGGCCGCCGTCAACAGGCCCCGGAAGGTCGGGCACTCCAGATGCGTCGCGGCGGGGCAGTCGGCGATGTGCCCGAGCAGATCGCGCAAAGCGCTCAGGCCGACGATCTGGCGCTGCAGCTCTTCCGCCTTTGCACGAAATCTGTCGCGGGGGAGATTGGGCCGATCATTCTCGCCGAACATCCCGGCGATCTCTACCAGCGAAAAGCCCGCCGCCTTGCAGAGCGTGATGAGGGACAGCCTCAGCAGCACATCTGCATCGAACTGCCGACGCAGACCGCGCCGACCCTCGGAGCGGACCAGGCCAATTTCCTCGTAGTAGCGCAGCGTCGAAGCCGGGACGCCCGAGCGTTCGGCCACCTCCCCGATGTCCAGAACCGGCATACTTGACCTCAAGTTGACTTGAACTTGTACGCTCTGCCGATCGCTGGGTTTCAGCAAGAGGTAAATCATGGAAAACACGCTCGACATGAGGCCAACGCAGGTGTGGCGGGATCGTCGCGCAATCGCGCTTCTGATGGCGGCATCGCTCACCACCATGGCCAATGCGACGATCAGCCCGGCACTACCTGGGCTCGAACGCCTGTTCGCGGACGATGCGAATGCCGCAATGCTGACGCGGCTGCTGGTGCCGGCTCCGGCGCTCAGCGTCGCCCTCTGTGCACCATTCGCAGGGCTCCTGGCAGACCGTTGCGGACGACGCGCGATGATGCTTGGAGGCACGGTCCTGTTCGTGATCGCAGGATGCGCCGGCCTGGTATTGCCCGACTTGCCGACGATCTTTGCCAGCCGCATCGTGCTCGGCGTTGCGGTCGCCTTGATCATGACGGCACAGACGGCCCTGGTTGGCGACTATTTCGCGGGCGCAGACCGCAACGCTCTGACAGGCCTGCAGATCTCCGCCCGAAACTTCGGCGGTTTCGTTTTCATCTCGCTTGCGGGCTGGGTCGCGACGATCTCGCCACGCTTGCCGTTCGCGATCTACGGCCTCGCCGCCGTCTTCCTGCCTGTGATGTGGACCGCGATCGTCGATCCGGTCCGCCCCGATGCGGCAGCCGGCCGAAAGCCAACCGACCTCATCGCGGATCCGCCTGGTTGGCGCACGCGCCTGGGCTTGGTTATCGCGCTGCAAGGCCTCACCAACATGCTGTTCTTCCTCATGCCGACGCAGTTGGCGTTCTTCTTGGAGGCACGCGGCTACAATAGCGCGATCATCACCGGCACGGCACTGGGGGCGCTGATGCTATCGGGCGGAGGCTTTGCGCTCCTCTATCCGCGGATCCAGCCTGTCACTGGCGTTCCCGGGACTTTCGCTCTGGGCTATGGCGTGATGGCGCTCGGCTTTGTGCTGTTGTCGCTGGCGGCAAGCGAGGCGTGCCTTCTTGCGGCGACCGCGGCGATCGGCGCGGGCTATGCGCTCGTCTCTCCCGGCTTCATCACGCTGGCGCTGGGACTGGCGCCGCTCAGGCATCGCGGCCTCGCCGGTGGGATGCTGACCGCGTCGATCTTCATCGGGCAGTTCTGCTCGCCAGTGCTGAGCACGCCCTTGATCACCGCCTTCGGCTTCGATGCGGTGCTGCACGCGACCGCCCTCGTCCTCGTCGCTCTTGTTCTGCTGGTGGTAATCGTTGGCGCCATCGGCACGTCGCGCCGGGGGCCGGCGCTGGCATCGTAGCGCTGATTGCAACCGCTCGATCAACGCAAAACCCCGGCGCGAGGCCGGGGTTCAGATCGAAACTGCGAGGCGCGAGCCGTTGCGAACTCAGATGTCCTGCTCACCCTGAAGGGCGGCGACCGGAGCCGGTCCAAGGCCATCCTTGTTGTAGATGTCATCGCGGAACTGCACGCCGCCATCGGGTGTCGCCCAAGCGGTGACATAGACCCAGTAGCACGGCACAGGATTGCTGATGCGGGCGTTGATGCGCTCGCCAGAGGCGATCGTCGCGTCGATCTTGGCGCGGTCCCAGCCGGGCGTGTCCTTGAGCAGCCAGGCGACGTAGTCGCGCACGTTCTGGACGCGCATGCAGCCCGAGGAGACGAAGCGGAAATCGTCGCCGAAGACGCCCTTGGCCGGCGTGTCATGCATGTAGACGCCGTGCGGGCTCGGAATGTTGATGCGCACGAAGCCGAGCGAATTGAACTCGCCGCCCGGATCCTGGCGGAAGGTGTAGCGGGTCGCCTCGTCGGAGTTCCAGTTGACGCGCTCGGGCGCGATCTCGCCGCTGGGGCCGATGATGCGAATCTTGTTCTCGGTCAGATAGGCCGGCTCCTTGCGCATCTTCGGGATCAGATCCTTGCGGATGATCGATGCCGGCACGGTCCAGGTCGGGTTGAAGTTGACCTCGGGGATCTTGGTCTGCAGCAGCGGCGACTGACGGTCGATCTTGCCGACGCCGGCGGCGTGGCGCGTCGCGACCTGACCGTTCTCGACCGTTTCCACCATCGCGGCCGGGATATTGGCGACGACGTAGCGGTTGCCGAGATTGCCCGACCAGGAGCGCAGGCGCACTACGTTGGTCTCGAGTTGGCGTATGCGGCGGTCGATCGGGACGTTCAGGGCGTTCACCGTCGCGCGGTTGACGGCCCCGGTGGTCGAAAGCCCCATGCGCGCCTGGAAGTTGCGCACGCCGGACTCGACATAGGAATCATAGACATTGCTGTTGCCGGCATTGGCGTCGAGATCACCCGTGATGATCAGGCGCTGGCGCAGAGCGACCACGCTGGGGCCGCGCGAACCGACGCCGAGCTTGTCGCCGATCTGCACCGAGGGCCAGCCGCCGCGCGAAGCGAGATCGCGGTAGGCAACGATCGCGGCTTCGGTCGCCTGGAGCGATTCCTGCGACAGCATCGGGGTGTGGGAGCGGGCGACGGCATTGCGCGCACCGGAATCATAGCTCTGGCGCCATTCCGCCTGCTGGGCGAAAGCCGGCAGGCTGACGGACGTCGCAGCGCCCGATAGCAGCGCGAGAACGGTCTCGCGGCGGGTCAGGCTCAAGTTCGACATCATATCCCTCTTCTTCACCACGGCCCGACCGGGCTCGACGCGGACACACAACACGACAACGCCGCACTCCTTATACAGGAGCGGCTTACCATGCGACGGTCCCTTATCACGGTTAACACCGTGTGATGAGCGAGGCGATTTTAGGGCATGCCGCCGCCGTGCCCGATGCATGGCGGCTTGCGCACCCGAAGGCGAGCGAGCGTGACCTGAATGCCACAACCCGCCTGGGCGCCGCACAACCCGGCGGCGATGCGCCGGGACCTGTTTTCGCTCCGATACCGCTGATAGGCGGCTGGTTTCAGAGCTTGTAGCGGATCTGGTCGGTCCAGAAGCGCTCCAGGCGCAGCAGGGCGTTGTTCATGCGCTCGAAGTCGTCCGACGCGATGCCACCGATCTGCTCGACCGTCTGGACATGCTTGTCGTAGACGCCCTTCACGAGATTGTGCACCTCATGACCTTTGTCGGTCAGGCTGATCCGCACCGAACGACGGTCGATACGCGACCTCGCATGGTGGAGGTAGCCGAGCTCGACAAGCTTCTTGACGTTGTAGGAGACGTTCGAGCCGAGGTAATAGCCACGCGTACGCAGTTCGCTGGCGCTCAGCTCGGCATCGCCAATATTGTAGAGCAGCAGAGCCTGGACGCTGTTGACGTCGTCGCGACCGCGACGCTCGAACTCGTCCTTGATCACGTCGAGAAGCCGGCGGTGAAGCCGCTCCACCAGGGTCAGCGACTCCAGGTAGAGGGGCTTCACTTTGAGACTAACTTCCGCTTCGGCGGCAACAGCCGCAGTCTTGACGCTCGCTTTCATTGTATATCCCGCCTGTTGACTATCGGCCAGGATTTGCTCCCGGTCCGCTTCTGAAAAACACCATAGGCGGCACGGATGAAAACGAGTTTAAATATCAGGATGAATCAGAGATTTAGCCGTTTCGGTGAATGCAAGGTGAAGTCAGAAACCCTTAAGCTGAAGCGATTCTTACCAGGCTAGCTCGCAATCGCGGCGTTGCTGCGCTCAGGAGTTTTCGCTTTCTGCAAGCCAGGTAGCCAGGAAATAGGCCAGCATCAGACCGACATAGCCCGCTATCAGGGGCGTCGTCATCGGCAGCATTCGCGGGAAGAAGAAGCCCAGCAGCAGATGGCTCACCGCCGCGAGCAGCCACAAGACACCGCCCCAGGTGCTGGTCAACCACAGCCCGACCGCCGCGACCAGATCGATCACCGCGAAGTAGACGATGATGGCCTGGAAGCTGAGCAGCCGCGCCTCGAAGGGCGGCTGCTCAGCAGGACCGAAGCCGAAGATCACCGACCAGGCCAGGAGCCCCTTAGCCATCCAGGCGATCGAGAGCAGGCGCAGGAACCAGACCAGCACGATTCGCCAGCGTGTCTTGCGCGCCTGATTCGAGGCGAGGCCCAGCGCCTGCCCGCCATTCATCAGATCGCCATTCCCGTCAGGACCCATTTCAGGATGCCAGGACGAGTTCGGTGTCGCCGAGCGGGGCGAAATAGGCCGCGATGGCGCTGTCGCTGACCGCCTCGGCGGTGGCGGGGCGCCAGGACGGGGCATGGTCCTTGTCGATGACCACCGCGCGCACGCCCTCGTAGAAGTCATGGCCGGCAACGATGCGCGAGACTACGCGGAACTCGGTGCGCATGGCTTCGGCGAAATCCAGCGTCGCGCCACGCCGCATCTGCTCGAAGGCGATCGCCACGCTGGTCGGAGATTTCGTGGCCAGCGTCTGCAGGGCCTTGGCGGCGAAGCCATCGCCTGCCTCCGCGCGCAACGCGAGGCGCTCGCGCACCCCCGCCAGGTCCGCGGCACCGAAGCACTCGCCGATGATCGCACGCGACGGACCGAGCTTGCCGGGGCCGGGATCAGCCGAGAAGCCAGCCAGGATGTCCTCGAGCTGCCCGCGACCCGTGAGGGCGTCCGACAGCTCTGCCATGCGCTCGCTGGGCACCGCATGGGTGGCCAACCCCAGCGCCAGCGCATCGGCCGCGCCGACGCGGTCCCCCGTCAAGGCAAGGTAGATCCCGGCAGCATCCGGCAGACGCGGCAGGGCGTAGGTTGCCCCGACATCGGGGAAGAAGCCGATGCCGACTTCCGGCATCGCGAAGAGATAGCGACCGCCCGCGATGCGGTGGCTGCCATGCAACGAGATGCCGACGCCGCCACCCATGACGATGCCGTCGATCACAGCGACATAGGGCTTCGGGTAGTTCTTGATACGCGCATTGAGGATGTATTCCTCGCGCCAGAAGGCCAGCATCTCGTCGAAGCGGCGCTCGCGACCGAGGTCGTGCAGATGGCGGATATCGCCACCGGCTGAGAACGCCTTCTCGCTGGTGCTGGTCACGACGACGCGCGTCACCTGCGGGTCGTGCTCCCAGGCGTCGAGCGCGCGGGCAAGTTCGCGCACCATCGTCAGGCTCAGCGCATTGAGCGCTTTTGGCCGGTTGAGGATGACGACGCCGGCGGCGCCGCGCACTTCGCAGATGATCTCGGCGTCCTGCGACATGGTGGGGCGCTCCTACGGGTTGGCGCCGGTTCTGGGCTGGCGCGGTCCTGCTTGTCAACGCAGTCGCGCACCACGCGCAACGTCGCGGTGCGACCATCGCGCCTGTTTTGGAATTGTTCCGATGTGTTAATGTTCCGGCAAAACAGGGCACCGCGCACGGGGCGCGAGGGAGACCTTTTCAATGACTTCTCGGGTTGTGCGGCCGTTTCCTGCTCCGCAGGCACGGCAGGGCGAAGCCTCGGCGCAGGCGTCGGATTCGCTGGGGCTGACGCGCCGGATGCGACGCAACCGCAAGGCCGACTGGTCGCGCCGCATGGTGCGCGAGACGGTGCTGACCACCGACGACCTGATCTGGCCGCTGTTCCTGATGGACACCGACCAGCCGCGCTCGCCGGTCGCCTGGATGCCGGGCGTCGACCGCCTGAACATCGACGAGGCCGTGCGCCAGGCTGCCCATGCCGCAGAACTCGGCATCCCGGCGATTGCGCCTTTCCCCTTCGTCGAGAAGTCTCTTCGTGATCCGACGGGTTCGGAAGCGCTGAACGATCGCAACCTGATGTGCCGCGCCGTCCGGGCGATCAAGGCCGAGGTCCCGGGGATCGGCATCATCTGCGATGCGGCGCTGGACCCCTATACCTCCCACGGCCATGACGGCGTGATGTCGGGCGAACGCGTCCTGAACGACGCGAGCGTTCACATCCTGGCGCAGCAGGCACTGGCACTGGCCGATGCCGGCGCGGACGTGATCGCACCTTCCGACATGATGGATGGGCGTGTCGCGGCCATCCGGGCAGCGCTCGACGCCTCGGGCCATGAAGACGTGCAGATCATGGCCTATGCCGCGAAGTACGCGTCGGCGTTCTACGGCCCGTTCCGCGACGCGATCGGTACCAACGCCACCCTGATCGGCGACAAGCGGACCTACCAGATGGATCCCGGCAATTCCGACGAGGCCATCGCAGAGGTCGCGCTGGATCTCGAAGAGGGCGCCGACATGGTCATGATCAAGCCCGGCCTGCCTTACCTCGACATCGTGGCGCGGGTGAAGGACCAGTTTCGCGTGCCGACCTTCGCCTACCAGGTGTCGGGCGAGTACGCGATGATCATGGCCGCTGGGCAGAATGGCTGGCTCGACGGCGACAAGGCAATGATGGAGAGCCTGATCGCCTTCAAGCGCGCCGGAGCCGATGGCGTGCTGACCTATTTTGCACCCCGCGTTGCGGAGAAGCTGAAGGCCGGAGCCTGAGACCAGCCGCCGTCCCGCCCCTCCAGCCGCGGGATGGCACCGGCGTCCGGCCCGCGCTAGCGTGACCGGACATGCGCCCTCTCCTGCTGTCGATTCTGCTCGTCCTTGCGCTCGCCTCGTGCGGCGAGCCTTTCGACACCGATCAGCAGCGCCTCTGCCGGCAGGCTATCCCGCCGCTGAACCCGCCCGATGCGCGCATCACCATCGACGGCACGACCAAGGGACTGCGAGCCAAAGCGCTGCGCATCCTCTATCGCGCCGAGACCGGCTCGGGCCTGGCGCGCCAGCGCAGCATCGATTGCCTTTTCGCCGGTGACGACCAGGGTCTCCAGCGCCGCGCCTTGATCGGTATCGCCTCCGACGGCAGGCCGATGAGCGATGCGAGTTTCTATCTGCTGCGGCGATTCTATCTGGAGGATCGCAAGGAACCGCCCCCGGACCCCGCCGCAGCCGATATCGACGACCTCCCCAGGGTTCCCGCCGCGCTCGCCTATGGCCTGCAACAGGGCTTCAGCGCCCTGCCCTCGGCCGCGATCTACACGCTGCTCGCCTCCGCCTACGCGCTGATCTACGGGCTGACGGGACGCATCATCCTGAGCTTCGGCGAGTTCGCGGCCCTGGGCGCGCTCGCTTCAGTCGTCGGCGTCGCGCTCGTACTGACGCTCGCCATCTCGACGCCGGCATCGGGCCTCGTCATCGCCTTTGGCGTGGCGGTCATCGTCTGTGCCCTGCACGGATTCGCGATGGGCCGCTTCATGCTGCGGCCCTTGCGGCGTGCCACCGGCCAGCAGATGCTGATCGCAACGATCGGGCTCGCCATTGCGATGTCGGAATATCTCCGGCTGGCGCAGGGGCCCGATCTGCGCTGGCTCCCGCCGGTTTTCAACACGCCCTGGGCGCTGGCACGAGCCGGCGACTTCGTCGTCACAGTCACGCCGATCGGCCTGGCACTGGGCGCAATCGGCCTGTCCTGCGCGCTTGGGCTCGTCCTGCTGATCAAATGGAGCGCTTATGGCCGGGCCTGGCGCGCGGTTTCCGACGATGCACGCACCGCGGCGCTGTTTGGGGTCGATGCGCGCGTGGTTCACGACATCGCGCTGATCCTGGCCTGCGCCGCCTCGGGCATGGCCGGCGTGATCGTCACCGTGATCTATGGCGGCATGGGCTTCGCAGGCGGCTTCTCCCTGGGGCTGAAAGCGCTGGTCGCCGCGATCCTCGGCGGAATCGGCTCAGTCGGCGGGGCCGCGCTCGGCGGCATCTGCATCGCGCTCTTCGAGGTGGCCTGGTCCTCGGTGATGCCTCTGGAACAACGCGATATCGCCGTCTACGCGCTGCTCGCTGCCGTATTGATCTTTCGCCCCGGCGGTTTTTTCGGCGATGGTGCCCTGGCACCTCGCCAAGTCTGACCGTTGCGACAAGTCTGATTGTTGCGACAAGTCTGATTGTTGCGACAACCGTGATCGTTCCGTCCCTGCCTTGAGCCGAGCCCTGGAAACCGACCGATGAGAGAGCCCTTCTCGATCACCTTCGCCGACATCGAGGCGGCCGCGCGGCGTATCGAGGGCCATGTCCTGCGCACGCCCCTGGTTGCGGCGCCGCGCCTGTCGGAACTCACCGGCGCTACGGTGCTGGTCAAGCACGAGAACATGCAGGCGACGGCCTCATTCAAGGAGCGCGGCGCGGTCAACAAGCTGCTCAGCCTGACAGAGGACGAGACCGCGCGTGGCGTCATCGCCATGTCGGCTGGAAATCATGCCCAGGCCGTGGCCTATCATGCGCGCCGCTTCGGCATTCCGGCCACGATCGTCATGCCCGAGACGACACCGCTGGTGAAGGTCGAGAACACCCGATCCCACGGCGCACGCGTCGTGCTGTTTGGCGAGACACTCTACGAATCCGCCCAGAAAGCGCGCGAACTCGCCGATGCCGAGGGGTTGGTCTTCGTTCATCCCTACGACGATGCGGCGGTCATGGCCGGCCAGGGCACGATCGCGCAGGAAATGCTCGACGACGAGCCCGATATCGAGGTTCTGATCATCCCGCTCGGCGGCGGCGGCCTGATGGCCGGCAACGCGATCGCTGCAAAAGCGCTCAAGCCCGAGATCGAGCTGATCGGCGTGGAAGCGGCGCTCTATCCGTCGTTCTACAATGCGGTGAATGCCGAGGACATGCCGATCGGCGGCGCGACCCTGGCGGAGGGCATCGCGGTCAAGACTGTCGGCGTGCAGACATTGCCTGTGATTTCCAGCCTGATCTCGGACATCGTGCTTGTCGGCGAGGACCTGATCGAGCGTGCCGTGAACGCCTATGCCTGCCTCCAGCACACGTTGGCGGAGGGCGCCGGCGCGGCAGGTCTCGCAGCCATGCTTCTGGAACCCGAGCGTTATGCCGGAAGAAAAGTCGGGCTCGTGCTCTGCGGCGGCAATATCGATACGCGACTGCTCGCGGCGATCATGGTGCGCGAACTCGAACGCGAGGACCGCATCGTCGCCTTCCGGCTGACCACCAGCGACCGCCCCGGCCTTCTCGGAAAGGTCGCCAGCCTGCTCGGCGCGCAGGGCGCCAATATCCTCGAGGTCAGCCACGGGCGCCTCTTCCTCGACGTTCCCGCCAAGGGCGTCTCGTTGGACGTCACGATCGAGACGCGCGGGGCGGCGCATAGCCGCGCGATCGAAGCGATGCTGCGAGAAAACGGCTTCGCACCGCAGCGTGTCCTGCCGCGAGGGCTTGCGAAACCGGGCCCCTGATCAAACATTGTGTGGGAAAGGGCGATTTGGCGCCCTCGACGATGGAACACACTCCGAGATGAGCGACCAGCGCTACGGCCAGTCCCCGATCACGCCGATCGACACCCGACCACTGCAGGATGTCAGCGGCGTGCTGGGTTCGCGTCTCTTCGCCTGGATCGGCGACATCATCATCCTGTCGATCCTTGGCGGCATCATCTTCGTGCTCCTGCTCATCCTTGGCGTCGTGACGTTCGGCGCGACCTGGCTGCTGATCCCGATCGCGACTGTGGCGACCGGGCTGGGCTATGCAGCCCTGACGATCGGCGGGCCACGCCAGTCGACCTGGGGAATGCGGATGGCGGGCCTCAAGGTCGAGACCGTGACCGGCGGGCGGCCCGATGGCCTCGCCGCAGCGGTGCACGCACTGCTGTTTTACGTCGCTGCGGGCACGGTCGGGCTCTGGGTGCTCGATATCCTGTGCGGTTTTGCACGCGCCGACCGGCGCATGGGCCATGATCTCCTGACCGGCCTCGTCGTGGTGCGCGCGTGAGCGCGCATCAGAAGCGATAGCGCAGCAGCCAGCCTATGTTGCCAATGGCCGGCACCAGCGCGAAGGCCCAGACACTGACGCGCGCGAGCCATGACATGCGCGCGATCTGTGCGGGATCATAGCCCTCCGGATCATGGGCGCTCAGACACGTCGCCAGCGTCAGGCCCGGCACCTGGCGCTCGAGGTCGTGGGGGTCGTCGAGCGCCCAATGCAGCGCCGCGCCGGTCGCCCTGATCGAAGGTTGCAGGCTGATCAGGCGCAGGCCGAGGCGACTATAGGCGTCGAAAATCTGTTCGCCGCTCGGGGCATGGCCGGCAAGGCGACCGAGCAGGTGTGGCACCTCGTTCCCGGCAAGATAAGGAAGCAGGCCTTCGGCGATCACCAGCATCGGCTGGTCCGACGGCACCTCGCCGAGCCAGTCGGGCTGTGTCACCGAGGAGCCGATCAGGCGGTAGCCCTCGCGGTCGGGATAGAGCTTCCGGCGCAGGTCCACCACCTCGGGATAATCGACGTCGAACCAGCGGACGCCAGCCGGCGGGTCGATCCTGAACACCCGGCTGTCGAGCCCGCAGCCGATATGCAGGACGGTCGCGGTCGGATGACGCGCGATGAAGTCCCTCGTCCAGCGATCGAGAATGTCGGCCCGCAACGCCAGCCCGATCATCAGGTCGCGATCGATGCACAGGCTCGCGAAATCGTAGTCGATTCCCGCGACGGCCATGGCCGCGAATCGGTCCCGCAAGAGCGAATCGGGCAGCCGGCTCTCCTCCGCCTTGGCGAAGAGCGTGACGAGGAGAGTTTCCTTCTCGCCGGTCAGGGTGACCTTCTCGCTCATGCGTGCCGTCCCGCTGCGCAGCGCCCGGCAACTGGCCTGGGGCGTGAACAGGGCAAGAGCATGACGGCGCTTGTTGCGGCGCCAGCGAGTGCTACATTGAATCTCGAAACCGTTGCCGGAGCGAGCCGAACGTGACGCGCCCGTTGCGGGATGCCCCGCAATTCTACCTGACGTCGCCCACCGCGTGCCCGTATCTGCCGGACCGCGAGGAGCGCAAGGTCTTTACACATCTCGTGGGCCCCCGCGCCAACGACCTCAACAACGTCCTCAGTCAGGGCGGCTTTCGGCGTTCGCAGAGCATCGCCTATCGCCCGGCCTGCGAGACCTGTCGCGCCTGCGTGTCGGTGCGTGTCTGCGTCGACGATTTCCGGCCCTCGCGCGGATTCCGCAAGGTGATGGCCCGCAACAGCGACCTGATCGGCGAGGTTCTCCCACCGCAGCCGCGCTCGGAGCATTATTCGCTGTTCCGGTCCTATCTTGACGAGCGCCACCCCGACGGCGGCATGGCGACGATGTCGGCGCTCGACTTCGCGATGATGATCGAGGACAGCCATGTCGAGACCTCGCTCATCGAGTATCGCAGGCGCGGGCCCGATAGCGCCCTCAACGGTCGCGGCCAGGGCGATCTCTTCGCGCTTGCCCTCACCGACACGCTGAGCGACGGGCTCTCGATGGTGTATTCGGTGTTCGACCCCGGCCTCGAGGCCCGTTCGCTGGGGACGTACATGGTGCTCGACCATATCGAGCGCGCCCGCAAGCGCGGGCTGCCTTACGTATATCTGGGCTATTGGGTCGATGGGTCCCCGAAAATGGCCTACAAGGCGCGCTTCCAGCCGCAGGAACGCCTCTCTCCCCAGGGTTGGGACCGCGTCGGCTGACAGCCCGAACCGACCGGACCGCATCAGGGCCGGGCGCAAAACGCGCTTGTCGCCGGCAGGGGTTCTCAGCACTGTGCCCGCCATCGGCCGGGACAGGCCATTGGGAGGACCTATGAGCGAAGAACTGACGCAGCGTCTCGAGCGCTGCTACACCGGTGTCATCCATGACGTTATGCGGGCGATGGGCCTGAGCGATTTCACCCTGCCGCCGGAGCTGCGCCCGCTCCTGCCCGGACAGAAGCTCGCCGGGCCTGCCTTCACCGTGGAAGGCAAGACTGGCGAGTTCGACGCACATGAAACGCTGCTCGGCTGGACCGGATTGCTCTCGGCCGCCAAGCCCGGCCATGTCTGGGTCTGCCAGCCCAATACCGAGGAGGTCGCGCTGATGGGCGAGCTCTCGGCGGAGACGCTGAAGAACAAGGGCGTGCGCGGCTGCGTCATCGACGGGCTATCGCGCGATACAGAATTCATGATCGACATGAATTTTCAGGCCTTCTTCAAGGCCTATACCCCGCGTGACATCGTGGGCTACTGGCTGCCCAAGGCCGTCGACGAACCGATCAAGATCGGCTCGGTCTGGATCCGGCCCGGCGACTACATCCTGGGCGATCGCGACGGAATCGTGCGAATCCCGGTCGAGGTCATCGAGGAGGTCCTCGACAAGGCTGAGTCAGACATCTCGAAAGAGAATAAGGTCCGCACCGCCATCCTGGCCGGAACTGACCCGCAGGCTGCCTATCTCCAGTTCGGCAAGTTCTGAGTCGCGCGCCGGAATCGTTGCAACCTTGAGTTGAATTACGTTGTTGTCGCCTATAACCGCGACAACAACTCACAAGCATCTAGTGAAAACAGCAAATTATTAGCTGCTTTCACTAGAGATCCGGCAGCGGCTTAAGAGTACGGCAAGCAAGCACAGTTCAGTGTCCCCGCGACACATTGCCTGAGCCGGGGACTTCCATGCTGCCATCCTTGAATCGGATGCCCTCCGACATGTCGTCGGATTCGCGCCGGCAGCTGCTGAACGCGGTCACCGACCTCTTCCTGCTCGACCATGACCCGAGCGAACTCGCCAAGGAGCACTACGGCGAGATCGCCGTGCATTCTCTGTCGCGTCTCGAAAACGGCGACCGACGCGACTATGCCGACCATGTCGCGGCCGTGCCCAGCCTGCCGCGGGAGGTCGCGATGACGCTCGCCGGCGACGCCGACGCCGACGTCGCGCGCCTCGTCCTGAAGCTGTCACCGGTCCTCACGGACACAGACCTCGCCGCCATCGCCGTCAGCCAGTCGCAGCGCCACATGGTGGCCATCGCCGAGCGTGCGCGCCTGTCGGAGAGCGTCACCGACATCCTGGTCGAGCGCGGCGGCAGCGACGTGCTCCAGACCGTGAGCTCGAACGAAGGGGCGCAGTTCTCCGACAAGGGTTTCGACCGGCTGCTGTCGCGCGGTGGCGACGATGTCGTCGTGACCGGCGCGCTGGCGAGGCGCTCGGACCTGACGCCGAACCGTGCCGAGCGGGTGCTGCGCATCGTCGAGCAGATGGCCGATGCGCCAGCGGTTCCGAATTCGCAGATCACCGCTGGGCAGTCGCTCGCGCGGGTGGCGCGCCAGCAGCGCCTGGAGGTCAAGCTCCTCCTCGCCGACCTCACGGCCCAGACCCGCCAGCTCGACGATGTCCTGATCATGCTGGCCGATGAGGACCGGGCCTATCACCTTGCGCAGGTGCTCGCGCAGGCGTGCGATATCACCGCGGAACAGGCGCTGCGCGTGTTGATGCAAAAGGATGCAAGGGGCATCGGCGTAACCTGCAAGTCCCTCGGCGTCGGTGCGGAGGCCTTCCGCGCCATCCTCACGCTGCGGAGCCGGCGGCTGTACTTCTCCGCGCAGGACCTCGACGACGCGCTGGAGGCATATGCCAAGCTCGATGTCGCCATGGCAGATCGCACGCTGCGCTTCCTCAAGGTCCGCACCAAGCTGGCCTGAGCGCGCGTTTCGGCGCCGCCCGCCACAAATCCGCGACAATCGCGCGACCTTCTGGTAGCCTATCCAGGCTGGTCGCAAGGACGCTTTCGATTTGAGGTTTTCGCTTCTCCCGCTCTCGGTTTCGCTTTGCGCGCTGGCCTTTGGTTCAGCCGGTGCGCAGGCCCAGGCGTTCCTGCCGTTCGGCAGCTTCGACGCCCTGCCCTCCTTCGCCTGGTCGCAGCCGACGCTCGCGCCCGGCGGCGTGAAGTGGGACGGCTCCTATGCCCGCATCTCGACCGGCTTCCAGGTCACCAGCTCAAAGCGCCTCGGCGGCAATGCCGGCCCATTCTTCGGACTGGAAGCCGGGACGATGCGGCAGGAGGGCAATTTCGTCTATGGCGTCGTGGGCGCGCTCGAATTCATGCCGGCAGTCGGAGGCTACGGCACGCCCGGCTTCGGCCAGGCCGCCTATACGCGCGACTTCTCCGGCGCTTTCCAGGTGAAGGCGGGCGTATTGTTGACGCCCGAAGTCCTGCTCTACACCAAGCTCGGCGCGGCCGCGATCAATGAGACCTGGCGCTACGGAGCAACACCGAATTCGATGCCGTTCACGCGCAGCGATATCGCGGTTCGCCCGGAAGCCCGCGCCGGCGTCGAATGGGCCGTGACCAACAACCTGACGCTGGGCTTCGAGGTCGGCATTGCAGGCCAGGCGATCCGCTGAGAGCTTGATTCAGGCCGCTGCGAACTTGATTCCGCAATCACGCGCAATCTCCTGATATCTCATCGATTTCCGCGCCGTCACGCCCGCGCGTAGCGCTAACAGACAGATCTTCGTCCGCCCCTCGAAAAGAGAAGACGCGCATGGTCGGCACACGGCCGGCCAATGATTTTTGGCGACCGTGACAGCCCGGGTTACCCGCCGAACTTGTTGTTCTTCGGGAAGCCCTTTGGCGGCAGGCGGCCGGCCTCGGCGCGGTGGCCGAGCCATTCGAGGAGATCTGCCTGGGCGACCGTCCAAGTCCGGCCCGAAGTGTCGCGCCAGGTCAAGCCGTCGGCGAGCTTGAAGACCTTGGCATCCGAGACGCCGCCATCCTTGTAGCGCTGCAGGCGAACGCCCTTGCCGCGCGACATCTCTGCGACCTCGGTCACCGGGAAGCAGATCAGCTTGCGGTTCTCGCCGATGATCGCGACATGGTCCCCTTCGGCCGGTGCTGCCAGCAGCGCCATGACCGGCGCCTCCACGTTGAGGACCTGCCGGCCCTTGCGCGTGTTGGCGACGACATCGTCCGTGGGCGCAATGAAGCCTCGGCCGTCGGTCGTGACCATCAGCAGTTTGAGGCCCGGCCGATAGGGGAAGGCGGAGACGATCTCGGCCGTCTCCTCCAGCTCGATCATCAGCCGGATCGGATCGCCGAAGCCACGCCCGCCGGGCAGTTTCGAAGCCTCGAGAGTGAAGACCTTTCCGTTCGAGGCCAGCACCAAGATCTTTGCTGTGGTCTCGGTGAAGAATGCGGTCTTGAGGGTGTCGTCGCCCTTGAAGGTGAGCGTCGACTGGTCCTGGACGTGCCCCTTGAGTGCCCGGATCCAGCCTTTCTTGGAGATCACGACCGTCACCGGCTCGCGCTCGACCATGGCCTGGGTCAGGTCGATATCGGTGGTGTCGGGCATGTCGGAGAAGGTCGTGCGGCGCTTGCCGATCTTGGTCTCGGGGCCGAACAGCTTCTTCACTTCGCGGATGTCGTGCTGGATCAGCTTCCACTGCACGGGCTCGGAGGCGAGGAGTTCCTCGATCTGGCCCTTCTCCTTAATGAGTTCGTCGAGCTCGGTCTTGAGCTGCATCTCCTCGAGCTTGCGCAGTGCGCGCAGGCGGGTGTCGAGGATCGCGTTCGCCTGGATCTCGCTGAGTTCGAAGTACCGCATCAGCTCGATCTTGGGCTCGTCCTCCTCGCGGATGATTTTGATCACCCGGTCGAGATCGAGATAGACGATCAGCAGGCCGCGCAGGATCTCGAGCCGCCGGTCGATCTGACCGAGCCGGAAGCGCGAGCGCCGCAGCAGCACGTCGCGACGGTGGTCGAGCCAGGCACGCAGGGCCTCGTTCAGGCCAAGCACGCGCGGCACGAGACCGCCGGTCAGCACGTTCATGTTCATCGACAGGCGCGATTCCAGCTCGGTGAGCCGGAACAGCGATTCCATCATCAGCGCGGGGTCGACATTGCGGGCGCGAGGCTCGATGACGACGCGGATGTCCTCTGCGGATTCATCGCGGATGTCACCGACCAGCGGCAGCTTCTTGTCGTTCAGGAGCTCGGCGATCTTCTCGATCAGCCGGCCCTTCTGGACCATGTAGGGGATCTCGGTGACCACGACCTGCCAGGTGCCGCGGCCGAGGTCCTCCGCCTCCCAGCGCGCCCGCGTGCGGAAGGCGCCGCGTCCGGTGCGATAGGTCTCGGCCATCGAGGCGCGCGTCTCGACGATGACGCCGCCGGTCGGGAAATCAGGCCCCTGCACGAAGGTCATCAGCTGCTCGGAGGAGGTTTCCGGATGCTGGATCAGATAGAGCGCGGCATCGCAAAGCTCGGCTGCGTTGTGCGGCGGTATCGAGGTCGCCATGCCGACCGCGATTCCCTGCGAGCCGTTGGCGAGCAGGTTCGGGAAGGCGGCGGGGAGCACGACCGGCTCCTCGTCCTCGCCGTTATAGGTCTCGCGAAGATCGACCGCGTCCTCCTCGATGCCATCGAGCAGGAGGCGCGCGACATCGGTCATGCGCGCTTCGGTGTATCGATAGGCAGCCGCGCTATCGCCGTCGATATTGCCGAAATTGCCCTGGCCATCGACGAGCGGATAGCGCTGCGCGAAATCCTGCGCGAGGCGGACCAGCGCGTCATAGACCGACTGGTCGCCATGCGGGTGGAATTTACCGATGACGTCGCCGACGATGCGGGCACATTTCTTGTGGACCTGCCCGGGGTCGAGCCGCAGCAGGCGCATCGCATGTAGGATGCGGCGATGCACCGGCTTCAGGCCGTCGCGGGCATCCGGCAGCGCGCGATGCATGATCGTCGAGAGCGCATAGGCGAGATAGCGCTCTTCCAGCGCAGTCTTCAGATCGATGCGCTCGGACTCATCCTCCGGCGGCGGCTCGACGGGCTTGCCCATGGTGTTATTCGACTCTCTACGTGGCTTCCTGTTCAGCCCTCATCCTGAGGAGCCGCGAAGCGGCGTCCCGACGGATGCTCCAGAGCGCGCTGGAGCATCCTTCGAGACGCAAGGCTCAAGGCCTTGCTCCTCAGGATGAGGGCTGAGGGACTCTCTGCGAATCACTTGGCATGACGATGCCGGTTCAATGCAAGTTTCTCCAACCCAAACGGGACGAAAAGCCGCAGAAATCAGTGGATTTTTGCAGCAAGCTCGATGAGGCGAGCGCGCTCGGGGGGCTCGGCCAGTCCTCGCGGCTCGTAGAGATAGCGGCGCAGGAAAAAGCCGGTCAAGGCAAAGCCCGCCGCGATCTCGCTGGCGGCCGGTGTGCGGGCGCCCTGCCCCTCGCTGAGGAAGGCCGGCAGCGCGAGCAGGCGGTCGATATAGGGCTCGGCCGCCTTGCGGCTGACCGCCTTGCCCGACTTCGGCGAGACATGGCTGAGATCGTCGGGCGAGCCGGTCACGGCACAGCGCGCAAGATCTAGCCCGAAGCCAAGCTCGGCCAGCATGGCGATCTCGAAGCGCACGACAAGCGCTGGCGCAAGGCGCGGCTCGTCGAGATGCTGGATCAGCACCATGAGGCCCTCATGCAGGCCCGGATGCGGATCGCGCTCGGGAAGCAGGCGCAGATGCGCGGCGACGCAGCCCAGCCCGTACAGCGCAACCGGCGCCTCCATCAGGCGCGCCGCATGGGAGGTCAGCAATTCGACGCGGTATTCGCCGAGATGTTCGTCGAGTCGCGCGCGCCAAGTCAGGCTAACGGCGTTTCCGGGCTGCAGCGAGGCCAGTCGCCTCGACGAGCGCCCGCCGCGGACCAGTCCCAGATGCCGCCCGTGCCCTGCGGTCATCACCTCCAGGATCACCGAGTTCTCGCCATGTGGCTTGAGCCCGATGATCGTGCCTTCGTCGCTCCATTCCATCGCCGCAGTTAGAGGCAAGGCGGCCTGCATTGCCACAACTTCCGTGCGTCATCGGAAGGCCGCCATGTCTTCGGGCCAATTGTGTGCGCGCTTACGCTCGGGCATTGCGGGTGTGACTGCACCGCTTCCGCCATTGCCCGGAGACCTCTGATGAACCTCGATCTCTCATCGCGCACCGCCCTGGTCACGGGCGCCAGCTCGGGCATCGGCGCCGGCATTGCCCGCGTGCTCGCTAGCGAGGGCGCCCAGGTCGTGGTGACGGCGCGGCGCGCCGATCCGCTCCAGGCCCTGGTTGCCGAGGTCATCGCGGCGGGCGGACGCCCCCCGGTCATCGTGCTGGGCGATGTGACTGACGCCGCCGACGTCGCCCGCATCGCCCGCGACGCGACCACGGCGCTGGGCCAGGTCGACATCCTGGTCAATGCCGCCGGCGGTTCGCGCCCGATCGCGACCGACGCCGCCGATGCGGCCTGGGACGAGGCTTTCGCGCTGAACTTCACCGCAGCCCGTCGCCTGACCGAAGCGCTGCTGCCGGCAATGCGCGCGCGCAAATGGGGCCGGGTTATCAACATCAGCGGCTCGATGGAGCCCCGCGGCCTGAATGCAGCCAGCGCTGCAAAGGCAGCGCTGCATCTCTGGGCCAAGGGACTGGCGGTCGACGTGGCGGCAGACGGCGTCACGGTCAACACCATCCCGCCGGGGCGGATCAACAGTGAGCAGATCCTGAACCGCCTGCATCCGACCGAAGAGGCGCGCCAGACCTTCATCGCCCGCAACATCCCGATCGGCTACTTCGGCGAACCCGAGGACATCGGCCATCTCGTGGCGTTCCTGGCTTCGCCGCTGGCGCGCTACATCACCGGCGCTGTGATCCCGGTCGATGGCGGGATGCGCTACTCGGCCCACTGAGGAAGGGCGCGGCAGCTCGCACCGTCAGGCGACGTATTGCGCGATGCCGCCCCCGAAGGACCAGTCCTCGCGTTTGACCTCGACGAGGTTGATGAAGACATCATCGGGCTTCAGCCCGGGTTCGCGCGCGAGGTTTTCGGAAATCGCGGCGTAAAGCGCCTTCTTCTGGGTGACGCCGCGCGTATTGGCGACGAAGAGCTGGATGATGACGAGCCCCGCCGAGCGCTCGAAGCCGAAGTAGTTGGCATCGAAGACGAACTCGTCGGCATCGTGCTGGTGCACGACGGCGAAGAGATCGTTTTCGGGGACCTCGAAGGTCGCGCGCAGCGCCCGGTAGATGCCGTCGACAATGGCTGCGGGATGCGAGGCCGGACGGCCCCGACGCATGGAAACACGGATCAAAGGCATGGCTGGCTCCAGCACGAAGGCGAGGCGCGGCCTCGCGGACGAGTTGAAGCTAGCGTTGCCGTATTGATCGGATAAGCGTATCTTTAGCGATATCAGAGATACGGAATTTCGATCATTATGACGCCGACTCTCGATCTGGATGATGTCGCGGCGTTCCTCCAGGCCGCTGAGCTTGCGAGCTTCACCAAGGCTGCGCAGGCGCTCGGCATGGCGCAATCGCTCGTCAGTACGCGCGTGAAGCGGCTCGAGACACGGCTCGGGCACACATTGCTGCAACGCCATCCCCGGCTCGTGCGACTGACGCCGCAAGGCGAGCGCTTCCTGCCAGCGGCCCGCGCATTGCTCGTCGCGCAGGAGCAGGCGATCGCCGTCTTCGCCGAACGGCGAGAGCGCGTCGCCGTGGGAATCAGCGAGCAAGCCGTCGGCGCTGATATCGCCGTCGTGCTGTCACAGTTGGCGCGGCGCGACCCCGGGCTCGCCATCGACCTGCGGATCGAGCGCTCCCAGGCGCTCGAGGATGCCTTCGAACGCGGCGAGCTCGATGCCGTGATCGTCAGACGCGTGCAGCCGGGGCGAACGGGCGAGGTGCTGCGCGAAGATGATTTCGGCTGGTTTGCGGTTGCCACTCTGCAACGCCAGGCGACCGAGCCTGTACCGATAGTCAGCCTCGTCGCAGAATGCGGATTGCGCCGGCACGGCATCGATGCTTTGGAGCGCGCCGGCCTCGCCTGGCGCGAGGCCGTGATCGGAGGCGGCATGGCCGCCGTCACGGCGGCCCTTCTGGGAGGCCTGGGTGTTTCTCCCCTGGCCCGGCGCATCGCCCCGCCGGGGACCGTCGAAGTGTCCGGTGAATGGGACCTGCCCGATCTCGGCAACTCGGAGGTCGTGCTGCGCAGCCAGGTGACGACACCACGCACCGTGGCCTTCGTGCGTGAGCTCGCCGCCGCCTTCCGCTGATCCCTACCCGATCACCCGCTCGACGCGGCTGATCACCCGCTTTTCGCGCAGTTCGCTGATGATCGCGCTGAGATGCTTGAGGTCCCACACCGTCAGGTCGATCGTGACGTCGGTGAAATCCTGGTTCGGCCGAACCATCTGCACCGCGTCGATATTGCCGTCATGCTCGGCGATCGTCGTGGTGATCTGGGCGAGCGAACCGGGCTCGTTGATCGAGTTCAGCTTGATGCGGGCCGGGAATCTCTGCGGCACCTTGTCGTCGAGATCCCAGCGCACATCGAGCCAGCGCTCCGGTTCGTTGTCGAACGCCGCCAGCGCCGAGGACTGGATCGGATAGATCGTGACGCCCTCGCCCGGGGTCAGGATGCCGACGATCCGGTCTCCGGGCACGGCACCGCCGTCAGGCGCGAAGCGCACCGGCAGATCGCCGCCGAGGCCGCGAATCGGGATCGCGTTGGCCTCCGGCTTTTCGCCGGGTAGCTTGAACTTGAGGTTCTCGCCCTTGCGCAGCTCGAACCAGCCCGCGCCGCTCTGCGGTGCTGCCCCGGCACTCTTGGGGTCGACCGGCGAGCGCTTTTCGGCCTCGAGATCGGGGTAGACGGCCTTCACCACATCGCCGGAATACATCTCGCCGCGGCCGACGGCAGCCAGCACGTCATCGACGGTGGTTCGGGCGAGCCGCTTGAGCGCGGCCTTCAGCTTCTCATCGGTCAAGGGACGCTCGGCGCGTGTAAAGGCGCGCTCCAGGATCTGACGGCCGAGGCCCGCATATTGGCGGCGCACCGCGGTGCGCGTGGCGCGACGGATGGCGGCGCGGGCCTTGCCGGTCACGACCAGCGATTCCCAGGCAGCGGGAGGCGCCTGCCCCTCCGCGCGCGTGATCTCCACCTCGTCGCCATTGTCGAGTTCGGTGAGGAGCGGAGCGATGCGGCCGTTGATCTTGGCGCCGACTGCGCTGTTGCCGACATCGGTGTGGACGGCATAGGCGAAGTCGATCGGCGTCGCGCCACGCGGCAGGGCGATCAGGCGGCCCTTGGGCGTGAAGCAGAAAACCTGGTCGTGGAAGAGCTCGAGCTTGGTGTGCTCCAGAAACTCTTCCGGGCTGTCGCCTTCGGCCAGCAGGTCGACGGTGCGGCGCAGCCATTGGTAGGCGCGGCTCTCATCGGCGAACTGGACGAGTTCGGTGGTGCGGCCATCCTTGTAGTGGGCATGCGCCGCGATGCCGAACTCTGCGATGCGGTCCATCGTGTCGGTACGGATCTGCAGTTCGACGCGGCTATGCCCGGGCCCGACGACTGTGGTGTGGATCGAGCGATAGTCGTTCTGCTTGGGCGTCGAGATGTAATCCTTGTAGCGGCCAGGAACCATCGGCCAGGTCATGTGGACGATGCCGAGCACGCGATAGCAATCATCGGCGGAGTCGACGATGACGCGGAAGCCGAAGATGTCCGAGAGCTGCTCGAAGGAGACCGATTTGCGCTCCATCTTGCGCCAGATCGAATACGGCCGCTTGCGACGCCCGGAGACCTGGGCCTGGATGCCGCGCGCCGCGAGCTTCTCCTTGAGGTCCTTCTCAATGATGCCGATGACCTTGCCCTCGCGCTCGGTCACCTCTTCCAGGCGCTTGGTGACGGTCGCGTGGGCTTCCGGCTTGATATGGCGGAAGGCGAGTTCCTCGAGTTCCTCGCGGACCTCCTGCATGCCCATGCGGCCTGCCAGCGGCGCGTAGATCTCGGCCGTCTCCTCGGCGATGCGCAGGCGTTTCTCGGGCGCCATGAAGTGCAATGTGCGCATGTTGTGCAACCGGTCGGCGAGCTTGACCAGGAGCACGCGGACGTCGTCGACGATGGCGAGCAGCAGCTTGCGGAAGTTCTCGCCCTGGGCAGCCTTCTTCGAGACCAGGTCGAGCTTCTTGATCTTGGTGAGACCATCGACCAGGCGCCGGATATCGGGGCCGAACATGCTCTCGATTTCCTCGAGAGTGGCGGCGGTATCCTCGACGGTGTCATGCAGCACGGCTGCGACGATGGTCGCGTCGTCGAGCTTGAGATCGGTGAGGATCGCGGCGACTTCGAGGGGATGGGCGAAGAAGGGATCGCCGGAGGCGCGCTTCTGCGTGCCATGCGCGCGCATCGCGTAGACATAGGCCCGGTTGAGCAGGTCTTCGTCGGTGTTCGGATTATAGCTCCTGACTCTGTCAACGAGCTCGTATTGCCGCATCATACCCATGCGGGCCCTCTGTCCTGCCTGCCGAAATTTTGCAATGATTCAATATCCGCCGAGGCAAGCCCCCCGGCAAGGCGCATTTGCGTGGGGCGGGCATGAAAAAGCCCGGCAAAGCCGGGCTTTAGCAAATGCGGTGAAGATTTTGAATCAGCTCAATCTTCGTCGTCGGCGCTCTCGGTCGGCGGCACCAGGCCGTCGAGGCCGCGCAGGAGATCGTCCTCGCTCATGCGGTCGAACTGAACCTCGGAATCCGAGGCAGAAGCGTTGGGGACCGACGTCGTCAGCAGCGGCACGGTCTCGGCCTCGGGCTCGTCAACCTCGACATGCTTCTGCAGCGAGTGGATCAGGTCTTCCTTGAGATCCTCGGGCTTCAGCTTCTCGTCGGCGATCTCGCGCAGAGCGACGACGGGGTTCTTGTCGTTGTCGCGCGCGACCAGGATCGCGGAGCCCGACTGGATCATGCGGGCCCGATGGCTGGCGAGCAGCACGAGTTCAAAGCGGTTGTCGACCTTGTCGATGCAGTCTTCAACGGTTACGCGAGCCATGGCGCGGCTCCTTCTGATCTTAGCGATGCAGGGCAAGATGGTGTTGCCCCGGCCTTACAGCCAAAGTGCGGCGATTGCAAGATTTGCCCGCACCCCTGCCCGGCTCAGCCGCCCCGCATGCGCCGGACCAGATCGTCGAGGCTTGGTTCGCCGCGCTCATGTGCAGACTGCGCATGCCCGCCCGCCATCGCCGGCAACTCGTGCGGCTGCAGATCCGCAAAGCGCATCCGCATCGTGGTGGCCACCCCTTCGCCGAAGGCGATGGCCTCGCGATTGCCGATGGAGGAGAGGAAGTTGATCGTGCTCGCGGATGCATCTGCAATCGCCGAGCGGATGATCTGCTGGTCACGCTCGTTGGACAGGCGCATCGCGAAGATCGTCGAGCACTGCGACAGGATCGTCGCATCGAGTTCGCCGGGGCGCTGGGTCACGACGCCGAGATAGCAGCCATATTTGCGGCCTTCCTTCGCGATGCGGGCGATTGCCTGCCGGGTGGGCGCAAAGCCGAGCGCGGGATCTGACGGCACATAGCGATGCGCCTCTTCGCACAGCACGAGCACTTCGCAGGCGCCCTGGCTCGCCAGGGCGAGATCGAACGCAAGGCGCGAGAGCACCGAGGCGACCGCGTTGACGACCTCAGAGGGAAGACCGGCTAGCTGGAACGCCGTGATCGGCCGGCCCTGATGCGGCACCCGGAAGATCTGGCCGATGATCGGCGCCATCGTCTCGATCATGTTGGCGCGGGCGAACATGAATCGATAGCGCGGGTCAGCGTACAGGGCCTCGAGCCGGACCTTGAGCGAGCGCAGCGCTGCGCGCGGATAGCGCAGTTCGTGCAGGCCGATCAGCTCCTCGATCAGCGCGAAGACATCCTTCATGCGATAGGGCGTCGGGGCGTCGATGGCGCTGGCGACGGGCTCCGCTCCCTCTCGCGGCGCGCCGAGGTCGAGCGGCCGCTTGAGCAGGGTCGAGCCGAGGTCGCGTGCCATGTCCTGAGGCTTCGGGGCCCGGAATCGCATCCGCGCCGAGGCGATCACCTCGCGCAGGATGTCGACCTCCTCGTCCATGGCCGGGCGGCCACGGAAGACGACATCGCCGAGTTCATCGAGTCGGAACATCCAGAACGGCAGGTCGAGCGTCTCGCCGTCGATGGTGAGAGCCTTGTCGGGGAAGGCATGGGCGTATTCGTTGTGCGGATCGAGGATCAGGACGCGCAGGCGCGGCCGGTCCGCAATCGCCCGGCGCAGCAGCAGTGCCACGGCGCTCGACTTGCCGACGCCCGTCGTGCCCAGGATGGCGAAATGGCGCGACAGCATGCCGCCGATCGAGATGGTGGCGGGGACGCTTGGATCCTGCGTGAGATGGCCGACGACGACGCCGGAGCGCTCGCCGAGATCATGGACCAGCGCAAGGTCCCCGGTGCGGATGCGGTGAGCGATCGTGCCGATAGGCGGATAGGTGCTGACGCCGCTGCGGAAGCGCGCGGCCTCGCCATCGCGATCCGTCACCTCACCGAGCAGTTCGACCTGGGCGAGGATCGTGTTCTCGCCATCCTCGACCCATTGCGATTCGACGGCGCGGATCTCGTAGACGAGCCCGACGACGCGTGTGTCCCCGAGATTCATGGAGATCATCTTGCCGATGGTCCACGTATCGGGCCCGAGACGGTTGGCGGATGAGACCGTGCCGGCAATCGTGGCGCGTGAACCATCGCAAAAGACCACGCGCCCAAGCGTGCGCTCGGCCAATTGGTTGGGATCGCGACGATCCGCAGAGATATCGCTCTCGAAGATGCCTGTCTTTACTGCAAGTTGCACGACCCGACCGCCCCCCACTGCTCCGTCAATCCCTAGCGGTATCCGCTTTACGCTTACGATTACGTTTACCGTGCCTTCGCTGTTGCGATCACGGTTACTGAAACGCCAAGGAAGCGCGGCGCATGAACCTGAGAATCATCAGTAAAAGTCACCGCCGCGATCACATTCCCTGCCTTGAGCCGAGCCGGCACCGAGGCTATGCACAAGCCGTTGCAACAAGGGGTGGCCGGCGATGAATCGTTTGCGGTTGGGCGTGAATATCGATCATGTCGCGACGGTCCGAAACGCCCGCGGCGGCGCCCTGCCCGACCCGGTGCGCGCGGCCCATCAGGCTGTCGCCGCCGGCGCCGACGGCATCACCGCGCATCTGCGCGAAGACCGGCGCCATATCCGCGATTCCGATATCGAGCGCCTCGCGGCCGAATTGACCAAGCCGCTCAACTTCGAAATGGCGACGACCGACGAGATGATGGCGCTCGCGATCCGGCTGAAGCCGCACGCGGCCTGCCTCGTCCCGGAGAAGCGCGAGGAACGCACGACCGAGGGCGGGCTCGACGTCGTCGGGCAGGAGACTGCTTTGGCACCCCAGATCGCGCGCCTGCGCGACGCCGGCTGCCGCGTCTCGCTGTTCATCGAGGCCGACGAGGCGCCTATCGCGATCGCCGCCAAGCTGGGTGCGCCCGTGGTCGAACTCCATACCGGCACCTGGTGCCACGCCGTGCTCGACGGAGACGCGGCCAAGGCCGAGGTCGAGTTCGCGCGGCTGGCGCGCGGCGCAGCCTTCGGCGCGTCGCTCGGGCTTGAGATGCATGCCGGGCACGGGCTCGACTACGACACCGCGCGCATCCTCGCCGCCGTACCCGAATTCGTCGAGTTCAACATCGGCCATTTCCTGATCGGCGAGGCGATATTCATCGGGCTCGACGCCGCGCTGGGTCGGATGCGGCAAGCCATGGACGAGGGACGACGGACCTAGGTGCTTGTTCTTGCATCGGCCGAAAACCGCATTCCACTTTTCGGGCCGATGCTCTAAGCCCGCTTCATGATCCTCGGCATCGGCTCCGATCTCTGCGACATCACACGCATCGAGAAGTCGCTCGCGCGCTTCGGCGAGCGCTTCACCCATCGCGTCTTCACCGAGGGCGAGCGCGCCAAATCCGACCGTCGCGCGACACGGGCGGCATCCTATGCGCGCCGTTTCGCGGCCAAGGAGGCCTGCTCCAAGGCTCTCGGCACCGGCATGGCCGCGGGGGTGTTTTGGCGCGACATGGAGGTCATCAACCTGCCCGGCGGCCGGCCGACGATGCGGCTGACAGGCGGCGCGGCAGAACGGCTCAAGGCCATGACACCCGCCGGCTGCGAGGCCTTCGTGCATGTCACGATGACGGACGACCCGCCAATGGCGCAGGCCTTCGTCGTGATCGAGGCGCGTGCCATCGGGTAGGACCGGAGATCAGTCATGAGCGATGCAGCGGCAATGAGTACGGGCGTGCGGACGCATTTCGCCAACCAGGCCGATGCCTGCCGATCGCTCGGATCTCCCTTCACCGGGCTCGTCTGCGACCTTCTCGGAGAACGCCTCGATGAAACCAGCGGTTTCGGCGCGCGCATCCTGCACTGGCCCGGCGATCCGCGCGCCGATGCGCTCGCGCTGCGCGCCGCGGGGGGGCTGAATGCGCTGGCCCGTTCTGGCAGGGCCAAGGCGCTGTCCGCGCTCTACCCACCCGCCGCCACCGAGGCCAAGGTGCTGTGGCTGGGCCTGCTCGACGCTATCGCGGAGCATGACGCCTTTCTCACCGCCTATCTCGACAGCCCGCCGCAGACCAATGAGGTGCGGCGTTGCGCCGTGCTGCTGGGCGGCGCACTTGTCATTGCCAAGGCGACGGGCCTGCCGCTCGACCTGCTCGAGATCGGAGCCAGCGCAGGCCTCAATCTCGGCTTCGAGCGCTATCGCTACGACCTCGGCGGCATGAACTGGGGCGATGCCGCCTCGCCCGTGACCGTACGCAGCGAATGGCGCGGAGCGCCGCTGCCGCCGCTCGACGCAAGGCTGGAGATTGCCGCGCGACAGGCTTGCGACCTCAACCCGCTAAACCCATCGGATTCGGCCGACCGTGCACGCGTGATGTCCTATATCTGGCCGGACCAGGCCGCGCGCATTTCTGCGACCGAGGCCGCCTTCGATGCCGCCGCCGCAAGGCCCTGGCGGGTCGAGCGGGCAGATGCCGCGGACTGGGTCGAAGCCAGGCTGGGCGAGCCTGCCCAGGCGGGCCGGGCGCGCGTGCTGATGCACACGATCATGTGGCAGTACATGCCCGAGGCGATCCAGCAGCGGATTGCGGAGGCGATGGCCCGGGCCGGCGCGCTGGCGACGGTGGAACGCCCCCTCGCCTGGCTGCGCATGGAAGCGGATGCGCAAAAGACCAGCGCCGCGGTGACGCTGACCCTCTGGCCGGGTGGGCATGAGCGAGAGATCGCCCGTGCCGATTTTCACGGCCGCTGGGTCGACTGGCGATAAGACATCCGCCAGCCGCCGCAGCCAGGCCGGCTTCAGCCGCGTCCGGTGACCTCGCCCTGGGGCTCGTCGCTGAGCCAGCGATAGATCACGCCGCCAAGCACGCCGCCGATCAGCGGAGCGACCCAGAACAGCCAGAGCTGCTGGATTGCCCAGCCACCGACGAACAGCGCCGGACCGGTGCTGCGGGCAGGGTTCACCGAGGTGTTGGTCACCGGGATGCTGACAAGGTGGATGAGGCAGAGGGCCAGGCCGATGGCGAGCGGAGCGAAGCCGGCGGGCGCCTTGCCATGGGTCGCGCCCATGATGACGAACAGGAAGACCGCCGTCATGACGACTTCCATGGTGAAGGCCGAGACCAGGTTGTACTTGCCCGGTGAATGCTCGGCATAGCCGTTCGAGGCGAAGCCGCCGGCCAGATCGAAACCGGGTGCGCCCTTGGCGATGAAGTAGAGCAGCGCCGCGGCAATGACGCCGCCGACGACTTGCGCCACGATGTAGGGCACCACCTGGCTGCCGGGGAAGCGACCGCCGGCGGCGAGACCAACGGTCACAGCCGGATTGAGATGGCAGCCCGAGATGTGGCCGATTGCGTAGGCCATCGTCACGACGGTGAGGCCGAAGGCCAGCGAAACGCCGAGGAGACCGATACCGACCTGCGGAAAACCCGCCGCGATCACGGCGCTGCCGCAACCGGCAAAGGTCAGCCAGAAGGTGCCGATCGCTTCCGCGACATATTTCTTTGTATTCATTGCAAAACCCCCAGTTCCGGAGAATCGACATTGCTGCTTGCGCAGGCAGTGGTCAATTGCCGCAGGGCATAGGCCTATCGACCGGGGAAGCGGGCCCATGCGGCTCGTTCTTGCCCGTCGCTCACCGGATTGAACCCCTCTCCTGCTGCCGCGTTGCAACAAAATTCGCAGCGATCGGGAGCCCGCATGGATTTCACGGACGACACGCCGCGCTGGCTCGTGGCTCAGCTCGGCTTCCTGCCCTCGTGGCTGGTGAGCGCGCTCGTCTTCGCCATGGCTGTCGGGCTGGCCGTGGTGGTGCACCGGTTCGTCTTCGCCATCCTGACGCGGCTTGTGGCCCGCATGGACCTGTTCTGGCGCTCGCTGGTTTCGCGCACGCACGGCCCGACGCGGTTCGCCATCATCACCGTGGCGCTTGCATTCGCAGCCAGCGTGTCGCCGCTCACAGCCGGACAGGCCGCGCTTATCCGGGCGAGCCTGCTCCTCTGCTTCATCGCCCTCACCGGCTGGATCGCCAAGACGGCGCTGCACATCTGGACGACAGTTTATCTGCGCCGCTTCAAGCTCGACGCCGAGGACAACCTGCTGGCGCGCAAGCACGTCACCCAGACGCGCATCCTGCGTCGCGTCGGCGATTTCATGATCGTCATCATCGCCTTCTCCGCGATGCTGATGACGTTCGACGGCGTCAGGCAGTACGGCGTCAGCCTGCTCGCGTCGGCGGGCGCGGCAGGCCTCGTGGTCGGCCTGGCCTTGCAACCGGTGCTGAAGAACGTCTTCGCGGGCATCCAGCTCGCCGTTACGCAACCGATCCGCATCGACGACGCGCTGCTGGTCGAAGGCGAGTGGGGCAACGTCGAGGAAATCACCTCGACCTATGTCGTCGTCAGGCTCTGGGACTGGCGCCGGCTGATCCTGCCGCTGAGCTATTTCATCGAGAAGCCGTTCCAGAACTGGACGCGCGACAATGCCGCCCTGATCGGCACTGTGATGATCTATCTCGACTACGAGACGCCGATCGAAGCCGTGCGTGCCAAGGTCGAGGAGATCGCCGCCGCCTCGAAACTCTGGGACCGACGCGTCGTCAATGTCCAGGTCACGGATTTCCGCCAGTCCACGATGGAGGTCCGCATCCTGGTCAGCGCGGGGACGTCGCCGCGCGCCTTCGACCTGCGCTGCGAGGTCCGCGAGAAGCTGATCGCCTTCCTCCAGCGCGAGCATCCGCGCTCCCTGCCGCGAATTCGAGCCGAGCAACCGCAACCCTCGATGAACGCACCCCTGCCCGTCGCTCTGGTGCGCGCGGAAAACGCCGCCGGCTGATAAGATGCTCCGGCGGCGGGGCCCGGCGTTGTCCGGCGGACAATAGTCAGATAGACCGCGCGCTACAGCCCAGACAGGAGCGCCCGCGTGGCCAACGACGTCGAAACCAAAAGCAAAGCGGCCAAGGACGAGGGTGGAATCCTCGAGACGATCAAAGTCGTCGTCCAGGCCCTGCTGATCGCGCTGGTGATCCGCACGCTGTTGTTCCAGCCCTTCAACATTCCCTCCGGCTCGCTGATCCCGACGCTGCTGATCGGCGACTACCTGTTCGTCTCGAAATACACCTATGGCTATTCCAAGCACTCGATCCCGTTCAGCCCGCCATTGTTCTCGGGGCGCGTCTGGGCGGCAGAGCCCAAGCGCGGCGACATTGCCGTGTTCAAGCTGCCGAGCGACAATTCGACCGACTACATCAAGCGCGTGATCGGCCTTCCGGGCGACCGCATCCAGATGATCGACGGCATCCTCCACATCAACAACACTCCCGTGAAGCGCGAGAAGATCGCCGATTTCGTCACCACCGATAACTGGGGTCGCAGCGCGCCAGTCGTCCAGTATCGCGAGACGCTGCCCAATGGCGTCTCCCACCAGATCATCGAACGCGAGGGCGATACCGGCACCTTCGACAACACGCCGGTCTTTAGCGTGCCGCCCGGCCACTTCTTCATGATGGGCGACAACCGCGACAATTCGCTGGATTCACGCGACCGCAGCGTCGGATTCGTGCCCTTCGAAAATTTCGTCGGCCGTGCCGAGATCATCTTCTTCTCGATCGAGGACGGTGCTTCCGCCTGGCGCGTCTGGGAGTGGCCCTGGACGGTGCGCTGGAACCGCCTGTTCAGCGGCATCAAGTGAGCAAGTCGAGCGAACAGGGGCGCAAGACCCCCGACCTGTCGCGGCTGGAAGCCACGCTGGGCCACAGCTTCAAGGATCGCAGCCTGCTGGCAACGGCGCTGACGCATATGAGCGCAGAGGCCTCGCGCCTGGGCAGCTACCAGCGCCTCGAATTTCTCGGTGACCGGGTGCTCGGCCTCAGCGTCGCCGACATGCTGTTCAAGCGCTTCCCGCAGGCAGAGGAAGGCGACATGTCGCGCCGCCTCGCCGATCTCGTGCGCAAGGAAACCTGCGCGGAGGTGGCGCTGGCCTGGGATCTCGGCTCCTTCATGAAGCTCGGCGACGGCGAGATCCTCGCCGGCGCACGCAAGAACAAGGCGATCCTCGCCGATGCCTGCGAGTCGGTTATCGGTGCGGTCTTCATCGATGGCGGCTATGATGCGGCCCGCGGGCTCGTCGAGCGCGCACTGGGTGAACGGCTCGAAAAGCCGGTTAAGCCCTTGCGCGACGCCAAGACCGCGCTGCAGGAATGGGCGCAGGGCCGAGGCTATCCGACGCCAACCTATACCGAGCGCGGCCGCTCGGGCCCTGACCACGCTCCGCGTTTCCGCATAGCGGCGCGGATCACCGGGCTTGTCGATGCCGAAGCCGAGGGGCCATCCAAGAGGCTGGCCGAACAATCCGCTGCAGAAGCCTTCCTGCGCCGCGAAGGGCTCTGGGGCGAGACCATGGAGAATAACAATGGCTGAGGCGCAAGCCCCAACGCGCTGCGGTTTCGTGGCGCTGATCGGCGCTCCCAACGCCGGCAAGTCGACGCTGCTGAACCAGTTGGTCGGCGCGAAAGTTTCGATCGTCTCGCGCAAGGTGCAGACGACGCGTACCCAGGTTCGCGGCATCGCCATGTCGGGCGCCGCACAGGTGATCTTCGTCGACACGCCGGGCATTTTCGCGCCCAAGCGCCGGCTCGACCGCGCCATGGTGACGAGCGCCTGGGGCGGCGCCACCGACGCCGACCTGATCGGCGTGCTGATCGATGTCGAACGCTTCGACAACGAGGAGAACACCCGCCTGCTCGAAAAGCTCGGTGAGCTGAAGCAGCCGAAATTCCTGATCCTCAACAAGATCGACCTGGTCGCGAAGGAGAAGCTGCTCGAGATCACCACCAAGGTGAACGAACTGGGCCGCTTCGAGTCGACCTTCATGATCGCGGCGCTGACCGGCTACGGCGTCAAGGACGTTCTGGCCTGGCTCGAAACCCGTCTTCCGCCCGGCCCCTGGCTCTATCCGGAGGATCAGATCTCGGATGCGCCGCTGCGCTTCCTGGCCGCCGAGATCACCCGCGAGAAGATCTTCGAGCGCCTGCACGACGAACTGCCCTACCGCTCGACCGTCGAGACAGAGCAGTGGCAGGAGCGCCCCGACGGTTCGGTGCGCATCGAGCAGACGATCTATGTCGAGCGCGAGGGCCAGCGCAAAATCGTGCTCGGCGAAGGCGGACAGACGATCAAGTCGATCGGCCAGAAGGCGCGCATCGAAATCGCGGAAGCCGCCGAGCAGAAGGTGCACCTGTTCCTGTTCGTGAAGGTCCGGGAAAACTGGAGCGACGATCCGGAGCGCTATCGCGAGATGGGTCTGGAATTCCCGAAGGCGTGATCTCCGGGGTGGGTGCTCCCGCCCCTGCCGCCAGGCCATAGAGCATTTTTCGGTCCACCCGGACCGTCACAATGCTCTATGAATCCACCCTGTCGCGTCGTTTTCGCGCGAAACGGTTTCACTTCGCTCGAAGACGCGCCCAGCATGCAGCCGCTCAGTACTGACGAACAAGGCCGCAGCCACAGGCTTCAGCATCTGCGGGCCTTCGCTGCGATCTGCGTGGTGGTGTATCACGCGTCGTTCTATCTGAACGGATTTCGCGGCGATGGCCGCTTCGTCGCCGTGTTCGGCGGCTATTTCGGCGCCTACGGTGTCGCGGTGTTCTTCGCGCTGTCGGGCTACCTGATGGCCGAACTGATCCGGCGTGACACGCCCGCGAAATTCCTGGTCAGCCGGCTGGCGCGAATCTATCCGCCAATGCTGCTGATCACCGGCCTTTTCGTGCTGGTCTTCGCGGCGCTGGGACGCGCCCGCGGCGTCGATGCGATCGCTTTGACACTCGTCCCGGTCGGGCCGCGGGGCTATTTCCTCGCGGTCGAGTGGACGCTCATCTACGAGATGACTTATTACGTCGTCCTGACCCTGCTGGCCTTTGCCGGGCTTGCGCGTTTCGGCGTGGCCTTCGCCCTGATCTGGCTCGCGGTCCTTGCCATTGCCTGGATTTCCGGGACCGGGCGCCTCGACATCTCGACCCCGATCCTGAGCGAGTTCCCGTTCGGAATCCTCAACCTTCCCTTCGTGCTCGGCTTCCTGGCCTCCTCCGGCAAGCGCCGAGGCCTGCTACCGCCCGGGCTGCCATTGGCGAGCGCGGCGTCCGCCATTGGTGCTGCCCTGGCGGACGCCGAATATCTCAGGCTGCTGACGGGCCTTTCCGCGAGCTTTCTCGTCGCATCCGTGGTGCGCGCGCCTGCCCCGCACGCGCCGGGACGTTTCGACCGGATCGGCGTGCGGCTCGGCGACGCCAGCTATGTGCTCTACCTCAGCCATGTCCTGATCTTCGAGGTTCTCCTCATCCTGCTGCCGCAGCAGATCCCGACGCCCCTGCTCTGGCTGGTCTGGATCGCTGCGGCCATCGGGCTCTCCCTGCCCTTGGGCAGCGCCGACCTCGCCTTGCATCGCTGGCTGAAGCGCCGGATCGCGCAGGCGACCCCGGCCAAGCTCCTCTGGCTCGCCGTGGTCTTCATCGGCCTCTTCGTGACTGTCGCGGGCATTTTCGAGATGCAGGTTCGCCAGCAGCGGGCCGATCGCATCAAGGCCGAGCAGACGCTGCTGGCTCGCCAACCGAGCATACAGGCCAGCATTCGCAGCGAGATCGATTCGGTGCAGCGACGCGCGGATGGCAGCTGGACCGTGCGCGGCTATGGCATCGACCTCGACGATCCCCATGCAGTCGCGCACATCGCCGTGATGCAGAATAGCCGCGTCCTGGCACTCGACCGCATGACTCGCATGCGCAGCGCGACCGCGCGCGACCTCGGCCGGCCGGACATCGCCAAGCGGCGCTTCGGCTTCTCGGTCGACCTACCAGCCGACTTCGAATGCCGGCAAGGCCCCCTGGAAGCTCGGCTGGTCATGACCGACGGGCGCGTCGTCACTGTCGCGCAACGCCCGGGCGCCACGATCTGCCCCTGAGCAGTCGCTTATCCAGCACAGTCTAGTTCAGGTCACCACCTGGCCTGTTTGCGATTGTGGCGCTCCCTGCTAGGAAAATGGCAGGACGAGAGCGAAAAAATGGCCGATGTGACTAACCAATCCATGCCGCAGGCGCTGCGGGGCGCAGGTTTTACTGCCGCCGAGACATCGGGCGCGACGGCATCTGCGCTCGTACGCAACGCCAGGCTTCAGTATTTGCGGGGCTTTGCGGCTATCGCCGTCGTCGTCTATCACGCTGCCCATTACGTAGAGAAGATCACGGGCGGAAAGGCGCTCATCGCCATTTTTGGTGATTTCTGGGGCGCCTATGGCGTCGCCATTTTCTTCGTCCTGTCGGGCTATCTGATGGCGCAGCTCAGCTTGCGCGACGATCCGCGCCGCTTCCTGCTCAACCGAATCCTTCGCATCTATCCGATGATGCTGGTGGTCGTCGCAATCGCCCTCGTGGGCTACTTCGCGACCGGCTTCGGCAAGCGCCCCGACCTCGTCGCATTGTCTCTAGTCCCGGCGGGGCCTCGCGACTATTTTCTCGGCGTCGAATGGACCCTGCTGTTCGAGATGACCTATTACGTCATCATCGCGGCCATGACGCTGATCGGCTTGCGAGCCTGGCTCGAATGGGTCTTCGCCGCCTGGCTAGTTGCGCTCGTCGTCATGGGCGTCACCGATACCGCACCGTTCGCGACCGCGACGCCGACCATCAGCCAGTTGTTCGGACAATCGGCGAACTGCGCCTTCCTGTTCGGCTTCCTGCTGCCGCGCATACTGGAGAAGCGATGGGTGCCCTCGGCGCCCGTGCTTTGCATGCTGGCCGTGCCGTTCGCGGTGATCGGGCTCTACACGGTCGATACGACCCTGCTGCGCTGGCCCTCGGGTCTCTCGGCGCTGCTTTTGGTCGGGGCCGCGCTGAAGGCCGCGCCCGTGACGAATCTCGGTTTCGCACACAGGGTCGGCCTCCGCCTCGGCGATGCCAGCTACGCGCTCTATCTCTGCCACATGCCGCTGATCGTCATCACCGGCAACCTCGTCTCCACCTCTACGCCCGGGCTCGTGCTCTGGCTTGCCTGGAGTGCCGGGGCGATTGCGCTTGCGCTGGTGCTCGGCCCGGTTGACCTGAGGCTTCATGCCCTGCTCAAGCGCTGGGCCGACAAGCTCTCACCGCAAACCGTCTCACGCTCGGCTTTTGCGGGCATCGCCGCCTTCGTCGGCATTGCGGTGGCCATGGATATCGACGAGCGGCTGACGCGGAAGGCTGCGGATACGGCGCGCGCGCATTATAGCAACAACCCCGCGAGCCCCCTGCCGAGCGTCATCGCAGGCGTCGACAGCACGATGCCTCTCGACGATGGACGGCTGGTCTTGCGCGGCTACGGCATCGACGCATCGGCACCCGATGAGGATTCGCATGTCGTGATCGAGCAGGGTGGCAAGCCGATCGGGTTCGACCGGATGCGGCGCATGCGTCCCAGGATCGCAGACCAGGCCTCAAGGCCCGATCTCAAATCCTATCGATTCGGCTTCTCGCTGGTGACCTATGAGCGCTTCTCCTGCGCCAACGGCCCCCTGAGCGCCAAACTGATCCTGTCCGACGGACGCGTCGCGACGATCACCAGCCCAACCCTGGAGACAATCTGCCCGGCGAAGTAGGCGAGGATTGCGCGGCCGCGAGATCGGGTTCAAGAGGGTCGCAAAATGACTCCAACCCGAGAGCCGACCATGACCGACGCCGAAGTGCTTGCCGAATTCCGCGACGCCGGGGCCTTGCTGGAAGGGCACTTCATCCTGTCCTCGGGCCTGCGCAGCCCGGTCTTCCTGCAGAAGATGGCCATCTTCCAGGACCCGGTCCGCACCGAGCGCCTCTGCAAGGCGCTGGCCGCCAAGATCGAAGCGCAGTTCGGCACCGTCGACTACGTCGTCTCCCCGGCGGTGGGCGGCATCGTGCCGGGCTACGAGACCGCGCGGCACCTCAAGGCCAAGGCGATCTTCGTCGAGCGCGAGGACGGTCAGTTCCGCCTGCGCCGCGGCTTCGCCATTCCCAAAGACGCGCGGGTCGTGATGGTCGAGGACATCGTCACCACGGGCCTGTCGTCGCGCGAATGCCTGGCCTCGATCGCTGCCGAACCCGGAACGATCCTGGGCGCCGCCTGCCTCGTCGATCGTTCGGCGGGCCGTGCCGATCTCGGCGTGCCGCTGGTGAGCCTCGTGCAACTCGACATTCCGGCCTATGCGCCCGACGCCCTGCCCCCCGAGCTGGCCGCGATTCCCGCCATCAAGCCCGGAAGCCGCGGCCTCAGCGCCTGACGCAAAGTCTCGGCCGACTGCGGCTAGACGTCGCACGAGTGAACAGTCGTAAGCGAGGAAACGACTGTCATTCGACATTGTTAGACCGCGTTTTTTTGCGACACCTGGCTGTTCAGCGTTATTTCGAGCAGGAGTTATTGCCATGGCCGTCGATCCAAAGATCGCACTTTTTATCGATGGCGCAAATCTTTACGCGACGTCGAAGCAACTCGGCTTCGACATGGACTATCGCCGGTTGCTCAAGGAATTCCAGGGGCGGGGCAACCTGATCCGGGCGTTCTATTTCACGACGCTCGTGGAGAGCGAGGAGTATTCCTCGATCCGACCTCTGGTCGACTGGCTGGACTACAATGGCTACCGGGTCATCACCAAGGCAGCCAAGGAGTTCACCGACGCCACCGGTCGCCGCCGCGTCAAGGGCAACATGGATATCGAGCTGGCCATCGAGATGCTCGAGCTCGCGCCCCATCTCGACCAGATCTACCTGTTCTCAGGTGACGGCGATTTCCGGCCGCTGGTCGAGGCCGTTCAGCGCAAGGGTGTGAAGGTCTCGGTCGTCTCGACGATTTCCACCAACCCGCCGATGGTATCAGACGAACTGCGCCGGCAATGCGATGATTTCCTCGATCTCGCGCAGTTGATGCAGAAGATCGGACGGGACCCGTCCGAGCGCGCCTCGCGCGGGGCGGTCGTCGCGGGCGCGCCGGGCGCGCCAGCCAATCCGGGTCTGGAGAGGCGCTACGGAATTCGCCAGGGAGACGAGCCGGCGGAAGGCTGAGCACTCCTTCCGAAAACTGGAAAGGGCCGCTGACGCGGCCCTTTCTGCATTCACAGGTCAACGCATCCCGCGGTGGCACGCAGTCTAACCGGCTGTGCCGGCCTTCATGATCCTGGCCTTGTCGCGGTTCCAGTCGCGGTTCTTCTCGGTCTCGCGCTTGTCGTGCAGCTTCTTGCCGCGTCCCAAACCGAGCTCGACCTTGGCGCGACCCTTGTCGTTGAAATACACCTTGAGCGGAATGACGGTGTAGCCGTCGCGCTGGATCGCGCCCATCAGCTTGTTGATCTGGCGCCGGTGAAGCAGCAGCTTTCGCGGCCGCTTGACGTTGTGGTTGAAGCGGTTGGCCTCGAGATACTCCGGGATATGGGCGTTGAACAGGAAGAGCTCCGTGCCCATCGGCCCGGCATAGCTCTCGCCGATCGTCGCACGCCCGCCGCGCAGCGACTTGATCTCGGTGCCCTGCAGGGCGATGCCGGCCTCCAAGGTCTCGATGATCTCGTAGTTGTAGCGTGCCTTGCGGTTATCGGCCGCGAGCTTGAAGCGATCGGGATCGAGTTTGCTCATGCCGACAATCCGATTCCATTGGTATTCACGAGCGCCGCCATCTCCTCGAAATCCGATTCAACCATCGGGCACAAGCCATTGAAGACGTCGCGAAATTCCGCATGGGGACGCGTCTGCGCATGGTGCTCGGCGCGGTACTCGATCTTGCTGTAGCTCGGCTCGTACATCATCTGTCTCCCGGCGTTGGCCGGGGTGACCGGATCAAACGCGAACTCTCTATCTAGGCATTCAGCAGGCCGGCGAAAACCATCGCCTCGCGAATGACCTTGCCTGTCGGCGCCGTCACCGGCAGCAGCGGTAGGCGGACCTCCTCCTGGATCCGGCCGAGCAGGGCCAGTCCATGCTTAGCGCCGGCAAGGCCCGGCTCCTTGAAGATCGCGTCATGCAACGGCACCAGCCGGTCCTGCAGCTTGAGGCCGGTAGCATAGTCGCCCTTGAGCACGGCGTTCATCAGGTCGGCGCAGGATTTCGGCGCGACATTGGCGACAACCGAGATGCAGCCATGGCCGCCGGCAGCCATGTAAGCCAGCGCGGTCATATCTTCGCCCGAAAGCTGGATGAAGTCCGGACCCATCGCATGGCGCTGCTGGGACACGCGAGCGAGGTTTGCGGTCGCGTCCTTCACGCCGGCGATGTTCTTGAGTTCGTAGAGCCGGGTCATGGTCTCGACCGACATGTCCACGACCGAGCGCGGCGGGATGTTGTAGATGATGATCGGGATGCCGACCGCATCGTTGACGGCCTTGAAGTGCTGATACAGGCCTTCCTGGGTCGGCTTGTTGTAATAGGGGGTCACCACCAGAACGGCATCGGCACCAGCCTTCTCGGCATGGATCGCGAGKTCGATCGCCTCGCTCGTGCTGTTGGAGCCGGCGCCGGCAATCACCGGCACACGGCCCTTGGCCTGCGCGATGACGATCTCGACCACGCTCTTGTGCTCGGCGTGGCTCAGGGTCGGGCTCTCCCCTGTCGTGCCGACGGGGACCAGGCCGGTCGAACCGCTCTCGATCTGCCAGTCCACCAAAGCGCGCAAAGCGTCCTCGTCGATGGCGCCGCCTTTGAAAGGCGTAACCAGCGCAGGCATCGAGCCGGAAAGGGCAATTTGCTTGGTCATGGGCGAACGTCCTGACAGGGAAGGCAATAGAGGGCCGACAGACATAAACCCTTGGCAGGCCGGGGCAAAGCCGGCAACCCATTAAAAAGCGTGGTCCTATGGTTAAGGCTTCATCAACCCCCCTCGCCCACCATCACGGATAATGCATGTCTCTTCGGAGCCCGTGATGGCGCCCACACCCGCTCGCAAGCGGCTGGCCTGCCTCGTCCTGCCGTTGCTTTTGTCGAGCACGGTGCTGCAGGCCGGCGATGACCGCATCCACCCGTCCCAGCAACCGCAGCGGGCGAGCCTTGAGCTCGACATCACCGCGTCGCTGTCGTCCCACCCCGACGAGCAACTGCGCCTTGCCGCAGTGGCCGACCCCGAGCAGGTCAAGGCTGCGGTCGCGGCCTATCGGCGGGGAGCTCTCGCAGAGGGCGATACCATCGCAGCCACGATCGATGATCGCGTGGCTCGCGCGCTGCTGGAATGGGTCGCGCTGCGCAGCGGTGCCAATGCGATGCCGTTCTCCAGGCTGAACGGCTTCCTGCGAAGCTATCCGAATTACCCCGCGACCGCCCTGTTTCGGCGCCGGGCCGAGGAAGCGTTGATCTCCGAGAAGAAGAGCCCCGCGGTCATCCGTGCCTTTTTCCATGCACAGCGCCCAATCAGCCCTGCGGGGCGCGTCGCGCTGGCGCTTGCGCTCAAGACAGAGGGCGCCAGGGACGAGATGGGCATGATCGTCCGCCAGCTCTGGCGGCAAGATCAGTTCGGCGAGGCGCTGGAGAAGATCGTGCTCGCCGAATTCGGCGATGTGCTTGCACGCGACGACCATCGCCTGCGCACCGAGCGCTACCTGTTCAAGGAGAACGCCTCGGCCGCCCTGCGCAACGCCGCCCGCGTCTCCCCCGACTACGTCACGCTGGCAAAGGTCCGGCTCGCCAGCGCCAAGTCACGGCAGCCGATCGCGCCTGCGCTGATTGCGGGCGTGCCGGCCGCGCTCAAGGGCGACGTCTCATTCGCTTTCCTGCAGGCGCAGCAGGCACGGCGCGCAGACAAACTCGCTGACGCGGCCAAGGCTCTCGCGTCTGTGCCGCGCGACCCAGCCCTGCTCGGCGACGGCGACGAATGGTGGACCGAACGTCGCGTGATTGCACGCAAGCTGCTCGATCTCGGCGATGCCGCCCGTGCCTATGAGGTCTCGGCCGGGCATGGCGCGGAAAGCAATGCCGAGCGCATCGACGCCGAATGGCATGCAGGCTTCATCGCGTTGCGCTTCCAGGATGATGCAGCCAAGGCGTCCGCTCATTTCGAGGCGGCGGCCAAGCTGGCGGAAACCCCGATATCGGTCGCCCGCGCCGCCTACTGGCAGGGCCGCGCCGCCGAGGCGCTCGGCAAGGCCGAACTGGCGCGCGAAGCCTATGAGCGAGCAGCAGCGCACCCGATCGCCTATTACGGGCAGTTGGCGCGGGCCCGCCTCGGGCTGCGCGGCCTGCCCTTGCGCCGCACCGCCTCGGCCGCATTGATGCATCTCCCCGGCCACCAGGGATTGCGCCTGCTCTACCGGATCGGTGCGCGCGACCTGGCCGGCATCATGCTGTCGGATCTCGCGCAGAGGCTGCACACGACGCCGGCGCTGGAAGCAATCGCGGCCATCGCCAAGAGCGAAGGCGATGTCCGCGCCCAGTTGGCCATCGGTAAACAGGCGCTGCAGCGCGGCTTTCCACTCGATGCGGCTGCGTTCCCGACCTCTGGCGTGCCCGACTTCGATGTCCTTGGCGATCCGATGGAACGTGCCATCGTGCATGCGATCGCCAGGCAGGAAAGCGCCTTCGACCCTGCCGCGAGCTCCCATGCCGGCGCACGCGGTCTGATGCAGATGATGCCGGCGACCGCGCGCGAGACCGCGCGCCGCGCCAACCTGCCCTTCGATTGGCCGCGGCTGGGCCGCGACGCGCTCTACTCCGCACAGATGGGCGCTGCCCATCTCAACGATCTCCTGAAGGAATGGCGCGGCTCATACATCCTCACCTTCGCCGCCTACAACGCCGGCTCGGGCAATGTGAAGAAATGGATTGCCGCCTATGGCGATCCGCGCAGGCCGGATGTCGACGCCGTGGACTGGGTCGAGCGCATCCCGTTCTACGAAACCCGCAACTATGTTCAGCGGGTGATGGAGAACCTGCAGGTCTATCGCGAGCGGCTCGACCAGCGCACCGCCTATCTCATCGATTGGGATCTGAAGCGCGGAGGCCCGAGGGAGTGAGGCCTGCGGCATGGCGGTGCGATAGTGCCGTGCGATCCGCGCAGCTTTTGAAACGGCAGGGATCCGTGGTTAGCTGGCGACAATAGCCACGATGACGGACCTGCGGATGACCAGCGATACCGGCTTCACCTCGCTCTTCGTCAGCGCACGCGACGGTTTGAGGCTTCATGCCCGCGATTATGGCCCGCTTGCCGCCGAAGCGCTGCCCGTGGTCTGCCTCCCCGGATTTGCCCGCACGGCCGCTGATTTCCACGAGCTGGCGCTGGCGCTCGCGCAAGACGAGGCGCGACCGCGACGCGTATTGGCGCTGGACTATCGCGGGCGTGGGCGCTCGGACTACGACAAGGACTGGAAGAACTACGATATCCGCTTCGAGCTCGACGATCTCATGCAGGTCCTCGTCGCAGCCGGCATCGAAGCGGCGATCTTCATCGGCACCTCGCGCGGTGGTCTGCTGACCATGGCGCTCGCGGCGGCGCGGCCAGCTCTGATCAAGGGCGCCGTGCTCAACGATGTCGGCCCCGTTATCGACGCACGCGGGCTGCTGAGGATCAGGGGCTATGTCGGCAAGATGCCGGTACCGCGCAGCTATGCCGAGGGTGCGGAAATCCTGAAGCGCCTCTCCGATCAGCAGTTTCCGCTATTCGGGGAAGCCGAATGGGAGATGATGGCGCGGCGGACCTGGGCCGACCGCGATGGCCGCCTCGTCACCGACTACGATCCGAATCTCCTGAAAGTGCTCGAGGAACTGGACCTCGAGGCGCCGCTCCCGGTGCTATGGAGCTACTTTGCCGGACTGAACGGCGTACCTGTCCTCGCGATCCGGGGGGCGAATTCGGACCTTCTGGCACAGGCGACGCTCACCGAGATGGAGGCGCGCCACCCCGACTGCCAGATTTTCGTCGCGCCGGGACAGGGCCATGCACCTCTGCTTGGCGCCAGGGATATGGTGCGCCGGATCGGCAAGCTGATCGCGCGCGCCGAGCGGTTGGCGGCCTGAGGCTCAGGCGCTGGAGGCTTTCAGCGCCTCGCTGCCAGACGTGGAGCCCTCAGATGCCGCCTCCAGAGACTTCGCCTGCTCGATCCATTCCTCGCGCTCAATACGGCCGGGGAAGGCCAGATAGCTGCCGACCCACTCGATATTCTCTGGCGTCCAGTTGGCGATCTGCTCGAAATGCCAGATCCCTAGCGCGTGCAGGCGCTCTTCGTTCTGGGGCCCTATGCCCTTGATAACCTTGAGATCGTCGGGCGTCGCATAGCGCGCTGCGACCAGTCCACTGGGACGTCGACCCGGAATGCTGTCCTGGTTCTCGACCTTCGGAAGTTCGGCAACGGACTCGGCGCCTGCCTTGGAGGCGGCGACGACCGGCATCGCTACAGCGGCTTCTATCGCCGAGGTCGCCTGCGCCACGTATTGCGGCTTCAGGATCGCTCCCAGCACGCAGCCGGCGACATAGGCGCCAACGAAGAGCAGCGCGCTCTCGATCCAGAGCGCTACGACACCGTTGAGCGCCTGCGTCCATGTCAGGGCAGCCGCGACCGCGCAGGCCGCGGCGAGATAGCCGAGCTTGGGGTGCCAGAGCTGGCGCGCGGCGCCGTCCCGGCCAAGCCACCCCATGACGAAGCCGAGCCCCAAGGCGGCGACCAGGAACCAGGCGAATTGTGAGGCGAGATACAGCATGTTCGCCCCTATTTCGCGACGGTGAATTGGACGCGGCGATTCATCGCGCGAGCCTCGGGAGCACCATGGGGCACGATCGGCCTCGCCGTTCCGAAGCCACTGACTTCGAGCTGTGCCGGGTCAATGCCGCGTCGGACCAGTTCGTCGCGAACCCGCAAAGCGCGGCGTTGCGACAGATCGCGATTGTTGTAGCCGCGCGCATCGCCATCGCGATTGGCGTGCCCCTCGACAGTGATCCGCGAGGTCGGGCACTGCTTCAGGATCGTGAAGGCCTCGTTGATGACGCGCTCCGTCGTCGGATCGAGGTTGACGACCGCCGTGCCCTGACCGAACAGCACCGAATTGCGCTGGGTCAGCGCATCGAGATCGTTCTGGCAGGTGTTGGGGGGATCGATGACACAGCCCGTCTGACGCAAGCCGATGATCGCCTCGACCTTGAGGCCGCTCTGGCTCTCGGCAGCGCTGGTCTCGACCTCGCTCTTGATCAACTCGCGGCAGGTCAGCCCACGGATCACAACGCCCGTGTCGGTGATTTCGGCGCTTCCCATGTCCAGGCGCAGCAGATCCGCGAGGGCCAGCCGCGTCGCCGCTGCAAAACCGGTGGGAGCGCTGGGAACGAGGGTAGAGCTGTCGCTGAACTTGCCCTTGAGCGGCGAGGCCTCGACGAGCGCCGCGAGCGCATCCCGGCTGGCGGCATCGGGCAAATATCCCGAGATGTCAACGCCGGATTTGTCGACCGAAATCGAGAGATCGTAAGGCCTTACCGCGAAACTGGAGGCCTGCGGGCGCAGCTGAAGCCCACCCGGCAACGGCGTCCGCGCCAAGGCCGCCTGCAGGCCACGCCAACCCGCCTCGCCAGCCACATCGCCGGCAAGCGTGATTCCGGTCCCGGCAAGAGACACGACGCCGCTCCTCATATGCCCGAGCAATTCAAAGGCGAAGCGCGTCGCGGCCGGGTAGTCGGCATCCCTGGCGAGGTTGGCCTCGACCGTCATGCGATCGTCGAGCGATCCCGCATCTGCAAGTTCGGCGGCGGCAGCCCGCAGGCTGACGCGCGCTGCCTCGTCTGGAACCGAGCCGGTGACGACGAGACCCTGAGGGGTCTTCTCTGCCTGCCAAACAAGCGCGACAGGGGGAGGCGCCGGCAGCGGGGCGACCGGTGGCGCAGGAGCGACCTGAGGCGGCGCCGGCGCTGGCGCGGCGGCCTGTGCCGGTGCCTCGACGGGCGGGGGCTCGATGGGGACGAAAACCGGCGGGATGTCCGGAAGGGGCGGCATGGGCGGCAACGGTGGCGGCGCGTCTGGACAGGCAATCGTGGCCTGCGCGACTGAATCGGGCCCGTCGAGCTGCGCGATCTGGAGGCGCAGCGCCTGGCAGGCCTCGTAAGTCTCGGGGCCCTGGCCGGAAATTGCGTAGGTATCGCCTGTCAGCTCCACCTTGCCGTTGCGCAGGCGCGCAAGCTCGCCGATTGCCCGTGTCGCCTTGGCGAGAAACGCTGCCGGAGCCCCAAGCGCCGGCTTGGTCAGGTCGTCGATCCGAGCATCGGGAAAGCTCGCGCGCAGCTGCGCCGTGAGCCGGTTTCGTATGTCGTCGGAGGGAAAATGGCCGGAAATGCCGAGGCTGCCATCCGCCTTGCGTTCGGCGCTCCAGGCATAGGGCGATATCACGGGCGGCTCGAGCTGGCATTCGACGGCCTGAAAGCCCCCCGAAGCGAGCGTTCCCAGCGTCGCCTTGAGTGCGAGATAGGCATCGGAGCTGTCCGCCTTGCCTTCGATGCAGAAGCGCTGGTCGTCGAGCGCGATCTTGCCGGAAGCCAGTTTCGGAAGTTCGGCCAGCACCGCCCTTGTCATCGCCGCGAAGCCGGCGGGCGCGCCGAAGGCCAGCTCCTGGCGGTCCTCGATCCGAAGTCCCGGTCGCGCGGCGGCCGCAGCCGCCACATTGGCCTTGGCCGTTGCCTCGTCGGGGACGAAGCCACCCAGTGTGACGACCTGATCCTGGCGCGTCGCAGACCAGCTATAGGGTTTCTGCGCGACGACCTGCGAAAGCCCCCCCAACGCGCGGCGGATGCCGAACTCCGCGTTGAGCTGCGCGATCGCCTTCGCCGCACCGTCAGCCGACAACGCCTCGCCGCCGATGATGACATCGCGCCCCACGACGCGCGCAGTGACCGGCCTGGCACCGGGCGCCTCGCCGGCCAGTGACACTGCAGCGGCGATCGAACGACGCCCGACATCCTGCTGGATCCCGTCGTCGAGGAAGACGTTGCCTGCACCCCATAGGCACGCGAGAGGTGCCAGACCCCAAAGCCAACGCAGTGGTTGCGCCATCCCTACTCCCCGCAGCCCGCCGGCATCGCGCATCGAACCGACGGACTCAAATCAGGCCGTATAGCGAGGCGCTGTCAAGCACCGAAGCGCCGGAAACCCGGCCGCCCACAAGATCACGCAGCGTCAGCCGCGAAGTCCTTGAAATTCAGCGCATAACCGGGAGTGCGGGAGGGCTCGCCGAGGCTCCAGCAGCGGGTTCGGCGGGTAGATCGGGAGGAGCAGTACTCACAGGGCCAAAACGCAAAAAGCCCCGGGTTTCCCCGGGGCTTTCAGACTTAGATCGGAAACCGATCAGAAGTCGCGCTGGATGCGCAGACGGCCCTGGAAGGCATCGTCCGACTTGATCAGGAAGCCAAGCGGCTTGCCAGCGGCCTGCACCGGGCTCTTGACCTCGACGCGAGCGTAGAGGACTTCCACGCCGATATCGAGACCAGCAACCGGCGACCAGATCAGGTTCGAACCGACGCGGTATTCAGCGGGGTCGAGGCCGACGTTGCCGAGAGCGCCGATGTTGTTGGCGTACTCAAGCTTGGAGTACGAACCATACACGGCCTGACGGATCGTGGGGGTCCAGTAGTGGAGCAGCGAAGCGGTGAAGGCATAGCCCTTCGTCAGCTTAACGCTGCCGAACACGTCGACGTTGGCATCCGAGTTGGTGACCAGAAGACGACCGACGCTGCTGTTGGCGCCCCAGGTCGACTGCGGGCTGTTGCCGCCGTAGCCGAGATAGGAGATGCCGCCTTCAGCGTAAGCAGCCTGCAGATAGAGCTCGTCGCCAGCGGCGAGCATCGGCAGGTTGATCTTCACGCCAGCCTGAAGGGCGAAGCCGGTCTTGCTGGAGCCGCTGCCAATGCCGCCGAGCAGCAGGTTGGTCTGCGAGTTACGCTCGAACACGGCGCCCGACAGCTGAGCCGAACCCCAGCCCTGCGTGATGTTCAGCGAGCCAACGAGGTCAGGGTAGGTCTGGCCACCAGCAACGAAGTTGCCAGCACCGGCGCCGATTTCGCGCTCTGCACGATCTTCGAGCGAGATCGTGGCCGAGAAGCCCGAACCGAAGGTGGCGGTGTAAGCCAACAGGTTAGCCGAGAGGTCCGAACCACGGATCGGGCCGTAGTTGTGGGCGTCGGCGTAGAAGTCGAAGAACGACTGAGCGCGACCGGCGGTGACCGGACCGAACTGGATGAAGGCCTTGTCGAGAGCCGAGCTGGTAGCACCCGAAGCGCCACGAGCGCCCGGAGCGACGAACTGCGGGCCAGTCGAGTTGACGCCCTGGTTGTACGAACCGTTCGAGACAGTCATCTCATAACGGATGAAGGTGCGGAGCGTGCCGTAAGCGGTGGCGGTGCGGGCGTCGACGTTCAGACGGCCACGAGCGCGGAAGCCGTAGTCAGCCGAGGTGTCGAAGCCGGGAGCGTTGAAGGTCTCCTGAACCAGGTACTCAGCGCGAACGCGGCCGCCGACGCGGAGGCAGGTCTCGGTGCCGGGCAGGTAGAAGAAGCCAGCGCCGTAAGCGGAGCAGACGCGAACGTATTCAACGGGAGCAGCCTTCCGCGAGGGAAGATCGGCTGCATGAGCCCCGGCGACCGCGGCGATGCCGGCGGCGGAACCGAGGAGGAGGCTCTTAACGAGCTTCATTGGTAACCTCCAAAATGAGTTTCGAGACCCTCGGGCTTTGGTTCGTATCCGGCGACCGGTCCCAGGAGACCAACCGCCATACTTGCCTCTTCCCGGCCTTTCGCCCGCGCCCCTGACCATTCAGAGGCGAAGACGAAAAACAGCGACCGGGAATGTCCCGACGCAGGATCACCATACGAATGCCGGGTTGCCGATCAACCTAGATCACGCTGCCGAGAGCCCCGAGGGGGTGCTTTGGATACCGGTGTTGCAGGCGCGCCACGCTTTGAGCCCTGAAATTTACCAGCGCTTTACCAAGATGGCGGGATTGCGGACCGATCCTGCGAAAATCAGCGGGAATCGCGGGCGACTGCGAGGTTCCTGCGGATCCCGCGGTGATTCCCGATTCTCAGGGCTCTTGGCTTAGTATTCCCACTCGGCTCCGACGCCGACCGAAGCGCTGCCATCGGCCCCCGTTTCGGCCTGGACCTTCAGGCGCCGCGTCACGTCGATGCCGATCGAGACGCCGCTATCCTCGGGCTTGGTGCCGGCCTTCACGCCTATCGAGACGTTGTCTCCGATGTAGCGCGAGGCTCCGATGGTGGGGCCGCCCTGCCCCATCTGGATGTCGAGGTTGTCGACGCCGAGCGACTTGCGCAGGCGCTCGAAGGAGTCGTCGCCGCCGCCGCCGGCAAATTGCGCGGCGGTCTGCGCGAGTTGCAGCGCCTGGAACGGCGAGAGCGAACCGGAAGCGCGGGCAAACAGGATACGCGAGAGCACCTCGTCCTGCGGCAGATCCGGCTGCGAGGTAAAGGCGAAGGCCGGCTGGTTGGCGGGTCCCGTGATCAGGATCTTCGCTGTGACGTCGGATGCGCGCGTCTCGGCCACGAAATCCAGCTCGGGCATGGTCCCGCCGGCAAAGGTGAGGCGGCCACGGCTGAAGTCGAGGCGCTGGCTCAGTACGCTGAGGCGACCGCGACGTAGTTCGAAGCCGCCGTCGAGCGCGGGCGCCGCAAGGGTGCCGCCGACGCGAATCTCGCCGCCGAGTTCGGCATCGATGCCGCGTCCGCGGATGAAGACGCGGTTCGGTGCCGAGACGACGAGCGCCAGCGCAGCATCGAAAGCGGGAGCCGGCCGCCCTCCGCCCTTGCGTGCGGGCTGCGCTTTCCGGGCGGCAGCGAGACGGGCCGCTGCCGTGCCCTTCGCCTTGATGTGCTTGATACCGTCGACAGGGCGCAGGGACGCCGGCAGGCGATCGGGCACTGCGACGTCGAGCGAGACGACGTCGACGCGACCGCCGATGCGGGGACGCTGCGCGAGCGGCCCGGCGATATCGATGCCGAGATTGGCAACGGCAGTGACGATGCCGTTGGAGACGAGCTGGGCGCGATTGCCCTGGATCCGCACCGAACCGGGGAAGCCGGCCGCGGGGTCGAGCTTGACCTGTCCGCTGGCAGAAAGCGTGCCGCCATTGGCCGAGCGGGCCGAGGCGCTCTGGATGGCGAGGTTGTCTCCGTTGGCCGAAATTCGCGCGGCGATGTCGGTCAGGCGTACGCCCTGAAGCGCATCGGTGAAACTGCCGTTTGAGAAGGTCGCATTGCCGCTGAGTCGCGGCTCGCTGGCATTGCCGGTGGCTCGCAGATCGAGCGCCAGCGCGCCGGTGAGCCGCTGGCCCTGGGCCGCAATCAACGGATTGGCGATGGCCGCATCGACGCGGCCCTGGGCGGAGAGATCGAGCGCGCCGGTCGCATTCAAGGGCGCTGTGCCACGGATCGTGAGGTTGGCGTTCCGGCCGGCGTTCAACGTCGCCTCGACGCTCGTGCGATCGCCATTGAGGCGTCCGCTGCCGTCGATCGAGATGGGCGGCAGCGCGGCCTGCCGGGTCTCCGGCGTAGCAAGACCGGCAATCTGCAGCTTCCACGGACCCGACAGCGCGTCCGGCTTGCCGGTCACCTGCGCCTCGGCATTCAGCGTGCCCGCGAGATCGAGCTTCGGCGCAGCAATACGGGCAGCCGAGAGCGGCACGTTGCGCGCGGTCAGCCGCAGATCGAGCGTCTCGCCGGCACTGCCATCCAGGGTGAGGCGGCCGGCATCGATGGCGAGCGCGAGCCCCGCGATCTCGACCCCGCCGGTCGGGAAGCTCAGCGTCACAGGCTGGCTCAGCGCAATCCGCCGGCCGTCACGACGCGCCTCGAAGGACGCAAGCTCGAGCCGGACCGGTTCGGCGGGTACCAGACGCCCTGCCCCGTTCAGGGCAAAGCCGCGCGCGGCGGCGCTGAGGGTGAAGGCGCTTGCCTCGGCTGCCCCCTTCGAATCGAAGCGGATCGCGCTGATCGCCTCGCCGGAAACGACCGCGCGGTCGATCGCCACTGCAGCATCGAGCGCCGGCCGACCATAGACGTCACGGGCTGCGATCGTCGCATCGAGCCGGTCGATTGTTATCGAAGGCGCAGCAAGGCGTTGGCCACGTGCGCTCAAGTCGAGGTTCTGGCGCCCGTCCGTGACAGCGAGAGCGATGTCGGCATTGAGCTGGCCGCCGAGCTTGGTCAGCGCGAGCGGCGAGAGATCGTCGAGATTGCGCGCCGCAAGCGTCAGGCGCCCGGCCGCGCGGCTGGCCCGATCGAGGGTCAAGGCGCCGTTCAGCCTGACCGAACCGATCGCCAGATCGAGAGCCGAGAGGTTCCAGCCGTCGTCGGCTGCCCGCGCCAGCTTCACCGTACCATTGGCCGGCTTGGCGTCGATTTCGCCGGCCAGCGTTGCCTGCGTATCGAGCGCGCCCTGCAGGTCGCGGATGACGGCGTCTATCGTCAGGCGCGGCACGGGCCGGCCGAGCGCGGTGGCATTGGCGACTGCGATTTTGGCCGTTGCGTCAAGTCGATCCTGAGGGCCCGTGACCTCGAGCGTAATGTCGCCGCGCCCCGACAGACGCGGGTCGGCGCGCTTCAGATCCGGAAGCGCGAGCGCGGCCCGCAGGTCCGAGCGCTCGCGATTGATCGAGCCATCGGCCGTGATCGTGGCGTGCCGGCCAGCTACCCGCAGGTTGGTGACAGTCGTGGCGCCGGCGACCGATCCCACCTGCCCTGCCAGGGTCAGGTTGCCAGCGAGCAGGCGATCCAGCACCGCCTCTCCGGTCGAGAGGTCGTCGACACGCCCGTCCAGCACCGCGCCATAGGCTTGTGTTTTCGGGGTGGCGTCGACGTCGGCCTTCAGCTCGGCGCGGCCAGCGAGCTTTCGCTCCGCCAATGCGCTGAGGCGGGAGAGATCGGGCAGGACCGCCTTGGCCTGGCCGAGAACGCGGGCTTGTCCGAGCTTGCCCTTGTAATCGATCTCGACGCCCGACATTGCCAGACGCAGCGTCTCGAAATCCGCGGTCGAATCGTTGTTCCCCGTGCCGCGCAGGGTGAAGACCACGCGGTCCCCGACGATGCGGGCGATCTTGGCATCCTTGAGCTCAACGCCGCTGGCCTCGCCGTCGGACACCAGCGCGATCTGCGTCCCGGGCTCGCCGATGATACCGCTCGGCGTCGCGGTAAAGCGGGCGGTGAGCTTGCCGAGGCTCCCCTGGGGCAGGCGCGCATCGGCCGCATCCAGTGTCGCGACGACGGCCGGTCCGGCGACGGGGCCCTTCAGCGTGGCGTCGAAGGCAAGCTTGCCGATCTCGGTCTCGGCTGCGACCGTCTTGCCGTTGGCATTGGGACGCGCCGCCGCCGTGACGCGCATGTCGATCGTCTTGTCCGGATTGTAGCGGCCAAGCACGTCGAGACGGGCCAGAGCCGAGACCAGCGCGAGATTGCGGATCTCGACCCCGCCTTCGTCGCGGAAGGCAACGGCCCCGTCGAGCCGCGTCGAGCCCGCAAAGACCGGCGCGACCGGAGCCGGCATCAGGCCCTCGATACGTGCATCCAGCGCCAAAGCGAGATCGCGCCCCGTCCCGGCGCGCGTGAGATTGGCAGACCCCTGGGCGCCAATGGTCTCGCCCGCGGTGAAGGTGAGGTTCGAGCGGAACGCGTCGAGCGGACCGTCGCCATTGAGGTCGAGCTTGACCGGTGGCTCGCCAGGCAGGCCTGCGACACGTGCGATCAGGCCGCCAGCCGGTTCGTCGAACTTGGCGGTGATCTGCAGCCGCGTCGTCTCGGGCACGAAGCCGAGCCGCACTGTGAACTCACCCGGCCGGTCGAGGCGGCGTGCATCCAGCGTCAGGTTCAGGCCTTCGGCCGGCGGGCCGAGCGTCGCTGCGCCGGTGGCGCCCAGGCGGGCGGCGGTGCCCAGAAGCGGCTCCTCGAGCGAGAGTTCGCCGAGCTGGAAGGCGGTGATGATGACCTTGAGCGGGAGCTCCGGAAGGATCGGCGCATTGTCGACGGCAGCCGCGGAGGGCTGCGGCAGCGGCTTGCGCAGGATTTCGAGCTTGCCGATCTCAAGGCGGTTGACCTCGAGCCTCCGCAGCAGCAGCGCGGTCCGTGTCCAGATCAGGCGGGCGCGATCGAGCCTGAGCCAGGGTCCGTCGCGGTCCGACAGCACGATGTCGCGGATGGTCACGTCGGAGGACAGCGCGCCGTCGACTGCGCCGATCGAGACCTGGCTGGTATCTGACGACAGCGCCTTCGAAATGAGATCGGCGACGATGCCGCGATCGGTCTGCGCATTCTGCGCGAAGCCGCCGAAATGAGCCGAGGCGAGGAAGCCCGCCAGCAGGGCCAGCACCAGCAGCGCCAGGCGGGGAAAGGTGAAACGGCGCGCCATCAGAAGGCCTGCCCGATGCTGATATAGACCGCCACCGGCTTGTCGCCCTTGCGCGGGTTGAGGGGCGCCGCAACGTCGAGCCGGATCGGGCCGATCGGCGTATAATAGCGCAGGCCAAGCCCGGCTGCGTATTGCAGCTCTTCCTTGAAGTTGGGAATGCTCGACTCGAAGGCCATGCCGGCGTCGAAGAAGGGCACGATGCCGATGGTCTGGGTGATCTTGATGCGCGCCTCGACGGACGCCTCGAACAGGCTGCGGCCGCCGATCAGATTGTCGAACGGACCCAGCGGCGAGAGCGTGCGATAGGCATAGCCACGCACCGACCCACCGCCGCCGGCATAGAAGCGGCGGGAGGCGGGAATATCGGCTAGTCCCTCCCCCGCGATCGAGCCCAGGCCGACGCGTCCCGCCAGCACATAGCGCGCATCCTCGTCGAGGGCGTAATAGCCCGATAGTGCGGCCTTGGACTGCACGATATTGACCGTCGAGCCCAAGAAGCTCGGATAGGGAGTGACCGAGGCTATGGCCCGGATCCCGCGCGTGGGGTCGAGCAGGCTGTCGGTGGAGTCGTATTTAACCGAGAGCGGGACACCCACGAGCGTATAGTTGACCTGTCCCAGCACATCGCTGGTCTGGCCACGCTCGACCTCCAGACCGGCCTGGACCGAGAAGGTGTCGCTGAAGCGTCGGCGGATCGCCGTCGTCAGGTTCAGGTAGCGCGCCGTGTAGCCGCCATAGCGGTTTGTGCCGACGCGCTCGCGTGCGCCGGTGCCGTCGACGAGCCAGTCATAGCGGCTGCCGTTCAGCGCGGGCTTCATGAAGCTGAAGGAGAAGCGGCCACCTAGATCCGATTCCTGGAAGTCCCCGAACTTCTGGATCTTGGTGCCGTCGATGCGCGGGGCGAGGAACAGGTCGCCTTCCAGGCGCAGGCGCTCGGCACCGCCAAAGAGGTTGCGGTGCTCCCAATAGGTCTTGATCGCCGGGCCATCGATGGTGGAATAGCGAGCTGAAAAGCCGATCAGGCGCTTGGGCCGTTCCGTGACCTCGACGAAAAGCGGCAGGTTCCCTGCCGGGTCGAGCTTGTCGTCTTCCCGTATCCGGGCCGAGCCGATGGCCGGGATGCTGGTGATCGACTTGCGGGTGTCGGCCAGGGCCTTTGGCGAATAGGGGTCGCCCGGCTCCAGATAGATGAATGAGCGCACCACCGCGGGCGGCACGTCGACGGTTCCGCCGATGCCGATGTCGCCGAAGCCCGCGACCGGGCCGGGCTCGACGACATAGGTGACGTCCATGATCCCGGCGGCGTGGTCCACGACGGGCCGGAGTTCCACAATTTTCGCCAGCGGGCGTGACTGGTTGCGGAGATAGTCGATCAGCGACGCCTGCGCGGCGCGCAGCGAGGCCGATGTAGCGGGATCGCCGGGCTTGAGCCGGGAGATCTTTTCGGGATCGGGGATGGCGGCGCCGCTGCCCGCGCCTCGCTCCTGCACCGCGATGTTGCGCAGGCCGAAGACCGGGCCGGGCTGGACGCGAACGGAGATCGGGGCCGGCTCGCGATTGCGGTAGGCCGCCAGCGCCCGCACCAGAGAAGCGTCGGGCTCGGCGCCCGGGCGCAAGGTCGCGCCGTCCACCACGAGCACGAGCTCGGCATTGAAATAACCCTGCGACCAGAGCGCATCGACGAGCGGGTTGAGGTCGGCGGCCATGCGGCGCGCCAGCGTCTCGGCATCGGGAGGCGCATCCTGGCGCAGCCGATAAAGCAGCGAAGCGTCCTGGAGTGTCCGCGTCAGGGCCTTTGCGTCGGCTGCGTCGCCAAGGTCGAAGCTCAGCTGATAGGGCAGCGTCGTCGCACTGACCTCGGGCGGCTTCTCCTTGGAACCGAACAGGCCGAAGACGTCGAGCGAGGACAGATCGAAGGCCTGAACAGGCAATGGCAGGACGCCAAGAAACGCCGCGAAAGCGTAGCCGCCTCCGCCCGCAATCAAGCGGGACGTCCTCCTACGCAACCGCATCCATCCTCCGAAACGACGCCACCAGCACGCAACGACTAAGGCTGAACTGTGGTCTGATAATGGTAAATGCATTGTCGACGGGCTCGCGCTCATCGACAATGTCTTTTCATCAGATCTAGCGGAGCGTCAGGGATACTGTCGCTAGCGGGCTCAGCTTCGTCACGACCTCGCCCTTGCCGGGCGCGAGCACGCCGCCGCAGAGGCTGCCGGTGGTGACGACCTGTCCGGCACGCAGGCCGGTCATGACGTCCTCCTTGCGGTTCGCCCAGGCGAGGAACGGCACCATCGGATCGACGTTCCCGTGCACGGCCGGCTGATCATAGATCGTGACGCCGTTGAGCGAGATGAAGCAACCGAGGCCCGACTGATCGTCCAGCACCTTCATGTCGAGGTCGGGACCAATGAAATAGCCGCCATGTCCGAGTGCGTCGACGAGCCACAGTTCCAGCGGAACCACGCCGGCCCAATTGGCGAGGCGACTTTCGACAATCTCGATGCCGAGGAAGGCCTTGTCGCAGTAGCCGAGCAACTCGGAGCGCGTATAGGGCTGGTCGGGGCGAAACGGCACGTCGCGGGCAAGCCGCAGCCCGAGCTCGATCTCGACGCGCAGTTCGGCCCCGATGGCGCCCTCATAGATGTCGCCAGGATTGAGGAAGGGGCCGGGCATCAGGCCGGCATTGGGCGTGCCGTCGGGTGCAAGGGAGACCTTCCAACCGGCCTCTGCATGGCCGGAAAGCTTGGCGACCTCGGCCTGGAGCGCCATGCCGTCGCTGTATGACCCCGGCACCGGCAGGCTGGTCATCTCGATCAGGGTCTTGTCGCGTCGGGCGGCGACGAGCGCATCGCGAAGCGTTTCATTCGGGGTCGGCATCGTTGTTTTCCCTATCGGCGTCGTGTCGGATTGTCTGCGTCATGGTGCGCAGGCGGCCTCGGACTTGCCAAGCAGCTATATCAGCCGCGACGGCACAGGCACCCTTCGATCCGGCATGAGAGGGCAACGATCAGCGCGGCAACGCGCGACGCATTCGGGGCAGCTCAGGCGAAGCGCATGCCGGAATCAGAAACGGCCGGGCCAGCAGGCCCGACCGTGGTCAAGAGGGTGCGTGTCGCTTACTTGCCCCAGCGTAGCGCCAGCGGATCAAGTTCGCGCGCGAGTTCGATCAGACCCTCGCGGGTCTTGGGGTGCAGCGGCGTCAGCGGATGGCGCACTGCCTCGCTCTTGATCACGCCGCCTTCCTTCATCACGGCCTTGGCCGAGCGCAGGCCGCACTGGCGGTTCTCGTAGTTGATGATCGGCAGCAACTTGCCGTAGAGCGCGGCCGCAGCCTTGCGATCGCCCGAGGCATGCAGGCCCAGGATCGGCTTGATCAGATCGGGGATCATTGCCGAGGTCATGGTACCCGTCGCACCGGCATCGAGATCTGCCATGAGGGTGATCGCCTCCTCGCCATCGAAGGGACCGACGACGGCGTCGCCGCCGGCCTCGATCAAGGCGCGCAGCTTGTTGGCCGTGCCAGGGACCTCGATCTTGAAGTAGCAGACCAGCGGGACTTCCTTGGCGAGGCGCACCATGAAGGGCACGGTCATCGTCACGCCCGAGAGCGGCGCGTCCTGCAGGATGATCGGGATACCGCAGGCATCCGTCACTTCCTTGAAATGCTCGATCATGCCCTGCTCGTCGGCCTTCAGGAACGAGCCGTGATAGGGCGGCATCATCATCAGCATCTTGGCGCCGAGATCGGCGGCGGCCTTGGCGCGTTGGGCTGCGATGCGGGTCGAGAAATGCGAGGTCGTGACGATGACCGGCACGCGCCCCGCCACCTGCTCGATCGAGAGGCGCATCACCTGGTCGCGCTCCTCATCGGTCAGCAGGAACTGCTCCGAAAAGTTGGCAAGGATGCAGATCCCGTCGACGCCCTGATCGATCATCAGGTCCATCACCCGGCGGTTGCCCTCGATGTCGAGGTCACCGTTCTCGTGGAAGATGGTCGGGGCGATCGGGAAAATGCCCTTGTAGGCCGTGGTCATAAGCGTTCCTCGTTGTTCAGGCGGCGCTGGATGCGCTCTTTGCCTTGCCGAAAATTCGGCGGAAAGTCATGCCGATCACTGGCATGAGCAGCAGGGTGAAGCCAATCGCCATCAGCGTCGAGACCAGCGGGTTCGACCAGAATATCTTCAGCGAGCCCTGGCTGAAGATCATCGACTGACGGAAGGCGTCCTCGGCCTTGTCGCCGATCACCATGGCGAGCACCAGAGGGGCGATCGGATAATCGAGCTTCTTGAAGACGTATCCGACGATCCCGAAGATCAGCGCGACCCAGATGTCGAACTCCTTGCTCGCGACGGTATAGGCGCCGATGAAGCAGATCATCACGATCAGCGGCGCGACGATCGAGAACGGGATGCGCAGGATCGAGGCAAACAGCGGAACGGTGGCGAGCACCACGATGACCGCAACGACATTGCCGAGATACATCGAGGCGATCAGGCCCCAGACGAAATCCGGGCGCTCGATGAACAGCATCGGGCCGGGGTTGAGCCCCCAGATCATCAGGCCGCCCATCATCACAGCCGCCGTGGCGGAGCCGGGTATGCCCAGCGCAAGCATCGGGAGCATCGCCGCGGAGCCTGCGGCGTGGTCAGCAGCCTCGGGCGCAATCACGCCCTCGGGCTCGCCCTTGCCGAACTTCGCCGGGTTGCGCGAGGAGCGCTTGGCCATCGCGTAGCTCATGAAGGACGCTGCGGTCGGCCCGCCGGGCGTTATGCCCATCCAGATGCCGATGAGACTGGACCGCAGCAGCGCAACCCAATAGCGCGGCAGCTTGGCAGCGGTCCTGAGGACATCGGCAACCCGCACCTTGGCGGTAACCCCCTCGAAGCGCAGCCCCTCCTCGATCGTCAGCAGCAATTCGCCGATGCCGAAGAGACCGATCACGGCGATCAGGAAGCTGACGCCGGCGAGCAAGACGTCGAACTCGAAGGTCAGGCGAATATTGCCCGAAACGGAGTCCATGCCGATCGAGGCCAGTGCGAAGCCAACGCCCATCGCAACGATCGACTTGAAGGGCGAGGAGCCGCCGAGCCCGATGAAGCTGGCGAAGGTCATGAAGTAGACCGCGAAATACTCCGGCGAGGAGAAGCGCAGAGCGAAGTTCGCCACCCAGCCCGAGAGCAGCGTGATCAGGATGACGCCGGCCATGGCGCCGAACCCCGCCGAGAGGAAGGCGAAGGAGAGTGCCTCGGTCGCCCTGCCCTGCTTGGCCATCGGGTGCCCGTCGAACGTCGTCGCGACGGACGATGGCTCGCCTGGGATATTGAACAGGATCGAGGTGGTCGATCCGCCGAAAAGCGCGCCCCAATAGAGCGAGGTCAGCAGGATGATCGCCGAGACCGGGTCCATGGTGAAGGTCAGCGGCAGCATCAGCGAGACGCCGTTCGGCGCGCCAAGGCCGGGAAGGACCCCGACCAGGATGCCGAGCAGCACGCCCGCAATCATCAGCAGAATGTGGTGTGTCGTCAGCGCGACCGAGAAGCCGTGCATCAACGAGGCGACATTATCCATGAGATTGTCCCGTTCGTGGCCGGAGCTGGATCACAACCCGAGCATCTGCTCGAGCGGACCCTTCATCAGCCCGATCTGGAAGAAGCGCTCGAACACGACATAGAAGATCAGAGCCGTGGCGATGGCGGTCGCGAACGAGACGGGCCAGCGATAGCCGCCCTGGAAGTGCATGGCGTAGACGAGGTAGACGATCGTCGCGACATACATGCCCGCGAAATGGCTGATCACCACGAAGGCAACCAGTGGCAGGAAGAAGGATGCGACCCGCCCGGCCCGCTCGCGATCGAGAAACGTCTCGGTGACGATCGCGCTGCCACGCGCCCGCTGCACCAGGGTCACCACGAGTGTGCCGAGACTCGCAAGGGCCACGATGGTGCCCGTGTAGAACGGAAAGGCGCCCGGCTGCGGCCCCGATGCGTCCCAGCCAATGCCGAACTCGAGGGCCCCGTGGACGATGACCAGGCCGAATGCCAGTGTCGCCAGAGCTGTCGCAGTTTCCGCCCAGAAACGGGAGACCATGGCAGGGATGTCCTTTCCGGCAGGGTTCGGCGGCTGTTTCACAGCCGCGCCGCCATCCCGGCCCTGCGCGTCGTCGCGACTTGTCCGGGATGACGTCGAGAGCGGGGCGCCTTACTTAGCGACCCAGCCTTCGGCCTCGAAGACCTTCTTGTTGGCGGCCTCGTCGTTGGCGACGAAGTCCGTCATCTCCTTGCCCTTCATGAAGCGGCCGGTCTGCGCCGTGCGGGCGACGAATTCCTGCCATTCCGGGGTCTTGCTGACCTTCTCCAGCACGTCCGCGTAGTAGGCGACGGCGTCGGCGGGAACTTCAGCCGGGAGCCAGACGGTGCGCGGCATCTGGAAGGTCTCCAGCGGCAGCCCGGCTTCCTTGCAGGTCGGGACATCGCCCCAGCCCTTGCCCTCGAACACGGCTTCGCCCTTGGCCAGGCGCACCGGCGAGAACACGCAGAGCGGCTTCACCTGGCCGGCCTTCCACTGGCCGATGTTCTCGTTGGGGTTGTTGACGTTGGAGTCGATGTGGCCGCCAGCAAGCTGCACCGCGGCGGCGCTGCCGCCCTGGAAGGGCACGTAGATCCACTTGGCGCCGGTGGCGGTCTGGATCATGGAGGTCAGGGTCTGGTCGGTGTCCTTGGACTGGCTGCCGCCCATCTTGAAGCCCATGGGCTTGGCCTTCACCGCCTCGATATAGGACTTGGCGTCGGCGTAGGGGGCATCGCCCTTGACCCAGAGCAGGAACTCGTCGAGCGCCAGCGCCGAGACCGGAGTCAGGTCGGAGAGCTTGTAGCCGAGCTTGGCGACGTAAGGCAGCAGATAGGCGTTGTTGGTGCCGAAGATGACGCGGTTGGGATCACCCTTGGCACCCTTGCCGTAGACATAGCCTTCAGCGCCGGAGCCGCCGCCCTTGTTCACGACGACGATGGGCTGGTCCATCAGCTTGTGCTTGGTGATGATCGACTGGACGATGCGGGCAAAATTATCCGTGCCGCCGCCGGCGCCCGAGGTCACGACGAACTCGACCGGCTTGGTCGGCTGCCAGGCCTGCGCAGCGCTCAGGCCGCCGATCGTGAAAGCGGTGGCGAGCGCCACGGACATGCTGAGTGATTTCATGCGTTTGTCTCCCTGATGGTTTTGATGGCTGCTCTTGCGGCAGCTTGAATGAAGCTATTCGGGTCAGGCGGCGGCGCGGTTCCTCGCCTTGCCGTCCTGAGCCATCTTGATTGCCAGTTGCAGCGCGGCGCGGGTCGCTCCGAGATTGGCGATGCCCTTGCCTGCGATCTCATAGGCAGTGCCATGAGCTGGCGTGCAGATAGGGAACGGGAAGCCGCCGATCAGGGTGACGCCACGGTCGAAGCCGATCAGCTTCATCGCGATCTGGCCCTGGTCATGGTACATTGTCAGAACCGCGTCGAAATTGCCGTTCTTGGCACGCAGGAACACGGTATCGGACGGGAACGGCCCCTCGACCGTGAAGCCCTTGGCCTTGGCGGCCTGCACCGCGGGCTCGATCGTATCGATCTCGTCGCGGCCGAAATTGCCACCGTCGCCAGCATGGGGGTTGATCCCCGCCACGGCAATCCGGGGCGGCTCGAAGCCGGCCGCACGGAGATTGGCATCCGCCAGGGTCAGCGCCCGCAGGATACGCTCCTGCGTGATGTTCTGCGCGACCTCCGACAGCGGAATGTGGGAGGTGACGCGGCAGTTCCAGAGCTTCTCGAGCACGTTGAACTCGCTGGCCGGCCCCTCGAAGCCGATCGCATCGCGCACGAAGCGGATCTCGTCGTCATAGCCGGCATAGGCGAAGCGCATCGCCGCCTTGTTGAACGGCGTGAAGAACACCGCATCGGCCTTGCCGGATGCCGCGAACTTCAGCGCGCGGCGGAAATTGTCGGTCGCGGCCTTGCCACCTGCGAGCGTCGCCTTGCCGCGCTGGAAATCGGCGGGATCATGATTGGCGAGGTCGATGAAGACGGGCTTGCCCGCGTCAGCGGGGATCGCGTCGCCGTCGCGGATGACATGGACATCGGGATCGACCCCGGCATCGCTCGCACCGAGGTCGAGCAGGCGCTTGTCGCCGAAGACGACATAGCGTGCCGCATGGCGCAGATCTGGCTCGACGAGAATGCGAGCCGCGAGTTCGGGGCTGATGCCCGAGGGATCGCCTATCGCAACCGCGATCACGGGCAACGGGCCGTTGGCCTGGGTTTCCATCAGGGCGCTCTCCAGCCTCTTTCGATGTCGCAATGGCTAGCATGCCCATCCCGCAGCGACAAGTATGCTGTATGCAGCATAATTCTAATGTTGTACTGGAGGGTCAACAGCGGCTGTCCGGTGCGTCGGATCAAGGCCGTGCCCAGGGAGGATGTCTGCATGAATTTCCACGCGCATTACGCCGGTATCACCAAGCCGATCGAAACCTGTCTGGTCGGCAGCGGCGGTTTCGGGCGCAGCTTCCTGACGCAGTCGCGGCGCATGAAGCTGGTCAATGCGCGCATTGCCGTCGACATCTCGGCCGAGGCGGCGGCCGGCGCCTTTGCGGCAGCTGGCATCGCCGCTGATGAGATCGCAGCTTGCGAGACTCCCGCCCAGGCGCAAGCTGCCTGGGCTGCCGGCAAATACGTCGCGGCAGGTTCGCTGGAGACGGTGATCGACCTGCCCTTCACCCTGCTCGTCGAGGCGACAGGCGGGCCGGAAGCCGCAACCCGCCACAGCCTGATGGCGATCGACGCCGGGCGCCATGTCGCCCTGGTCTCCAAGGAAGCCGACAGCGTCGTCGGCCCCGGGCTGGCGCGTCTTGCCCAGAAGAAGGGCGTCGTGGTCACGCCGGTCGATGGTGACCAGCCGAGCCTGCTGATCGCGCTCGTGACCTGGGCCGAAGTTCTGGGGCTCGAGATCATCGCGGCTGGCAAGTCGAGCGAATACGACTTCGTGCTCGATGCCGCGGCGGGCTCCGTGACCTGCAATGGCGTGACATGCGCCCTTCCGGAGCTGCGCGACCACTGGCTGCCGGCCGGCCGGGCAGTCACCGCGGTGGCGGCAGAGCGCGGGCGCATCCTGGGACAGGCCTTCCCGCTGCGGGCGGTACCGGATCTCTGCGAGATGACCCTCGTCGCGAACGCGACAGATCTGTTCGCGGATACGCCGGGCTTCCACGCGCCCGTGGCGCGCATCCCCGAGATCGCCGCGCTGTTCGCCGAGACGGCGCAAGGCGGGCTGCTCTCCGGCACGCGGCGGATCGATGTCTTTCACCATCTGCGGCTGGCCGAGGAGGCGAGCTTCGCTGGCGGCGTGTTCATCGTGGTGCGTTGCGAGAACGACGAAACCTGGCAGATGCTGGCTGGCAAGGGCCATGTCGTGAGCCTCGGCACCGGCACGGCGATGCTCTACCTGCCTCGCCATCTCCTCGGCGTCGAAGCCGCGACAAGCGTGCTCGACGCAGCCGGCCTCGGGCGCTCCGGCTATGGCGAAGATTACCTGCCGCGGCAGGATCTCGTCGCGGTCGCCCAGCGCGATTTCCCGGCCGGGACGGTGCTCTCGATGGGCGGCCATCATCACAACATCGACGGCGTCGCCGCCGAGGTGCGTCCGGCGGCACCGCTGGCCGAGGACCGCCCTGCCCCCTTCTACCTGGTCGCGGACCGCAAGCTGGTCAGGACGGTCAAGGCCGGCGACGCCATTCGCCTCGGCGATGTCGAGATCGACCCGGCGTCGGGGCTGCTCGCGATGCGCCGACGCCAGGATGCGCTGTTCGGAGGCCCCAAAACGGCCGCGAATTGACAGCCTTCAGGCGCCATGCCGTAAACGGCTGAACGACAGGAGCGACAGCGATACGATGAGCGATGCGGCAGAGTATCCCCGGATCACACGCCGCACCTTGCATGAGGAGGTGCTGGAGCGCCTGCGCGACATGATCATCGAGGGCCGGCTCGAACCCGGCCAGCGGATCAACGAGGGGCAGGTCGGGGCGCAGCTCGGCGTCTCCCGCACGCCGCTCCGCGAGGCGATCAAGACCCTCGTCAGCGAGGGTCTCGTCGAGATCCAGCCCGCCAAGGGCGCGATCGTGCGGAAGTTCACTGCCAAGGACCTGTACCAGGTCCTTGAGGTGCTGAAATCGCTGGAGCAACTCGGCGGCCGCATGGCCTGCGAACAGGCCAGCGACGCCACGATCGAGGCGATCCACGCCCTGCATAAGCGCATGCTCGTGCTCTACGAAACACGTGAGCGGCTCGAGTATTTCAAGCTCAACCAGGCGATCCACAGCGCCATCGTCGCCGCCTCCGAGAACGCCGTGCTGATGGAGATGCACGAGACGCTGCAGGCCAGGATCAAACGGCTGCGGTTCATCGGCAATGAGGGGCCGGTCAAGTGGGCAGGCGCTGTCGCCGAGCACGAGGAGATGATGGCCGCGTTGCTGAAACGGGACGCTGCCTCCCTGTCCGAAGTGATCGGGCGCCATATGGACGCGACGCTGCTGCGGGTGCGCGAGGTCTTGTGACGGGCGCCCTGTCCCCGCCATCCTGTGAAAGCCAATCCCTCTGCCAGCCGAGGCCTGCCTTATGACCGCTCACCTCAAGATCGCCCTTGTCGGCGCCGGCCTGATCGGGCGGGCACATCTGGAACGCCTGGACGCCTCGACTGAGTGTGATTGCGCCGCGGTCTGCGACCCGACCGATGCTGCAAAAGCGCTCGCCGCCGAGCGAGGCCTGCCCTGGTTCCCGTCGCAGCGCGAGATGCTGGCGCAACTGAAGCCCGACGGCGCAATCATCGCCACGCCCAACGCGCTGCATGTGCCGGGGGCCATCGACTGCCTCGAAGCCGGTGTCGCGGTCATGGTGGAAAAGCCATTGGCCGAAAGCGTCGAGGCGGCGCAACGCTTGGTCGCGGCGCAGGCGCGCACGGGCGTGCCGGTTCTCGCCGGGCATCACCGGCGCCACAACCCGATCGTCAAGGCGGCGCGCAGGATCGTGCAGGAGGGCGCGATCGGTCGGCTCGTCGCCGTGAACTCGCTCTTCCTGATCCGCAAGCCCGACGACTATTTCGAGGTCGCCTGGCGGCGCGAGGTCGGCGGCGGGCCGGTGCTGATCAACCTCATCCACGACATCGACAATCTCCGCTTCATCTGCGGCGAGATCGACACCGTGCAGGCGATGACGTCCAATGCGACTCGCGGCTTCGCGGTCGAGGATACCGCCGCCCTGACCTTCCGCTTCGCCAGTGGCGCGCTGGGGACCGCGACGGTGTCGGACGTGACACCGACGCCGTGGAGCTGGGAGCTGAGCTCGGGCGAGAACAAGGCCTATCCGCAGCGCGACGGCCATTGCTATCTCATCGCCGGCGACAAGGGCTCGCTGGCGATGCCCAAGATGGATTTCTGGCACTATGAGGGCCGCCAGGGCTGGTGGGAGCCTCTGCTGCACGAGAGCCGCACGGTCGAGCCCGTGGAGCCGCTTGCCGAGCAGATCCGCCATTTCTGCGCGGTAATCCGCGGTACCGAGCAGCCGATCACCACCGCCGCCGACGCCGCCCGCACGCTGGCCGTGGTCGAGGCCGTCGGCCGCGCCGCCCGCGAAGGTGGGATGGTGAGCGTGGCGAACTGACGATCAGACTGTCACCATGGGCGAGCGAAGCGCAGACCCCGAATCCATTCCGAAACCGTTGCGGAATGAATCCCGGGTCGCCCTGCGGGCGCCCGGGATGACCGTGCAGTGACTCGTATTATGAAAACTCAGGCCTTGAGCGCCTCCAGGCCCTTCCAATCGAAGCTGATGCCGTGGCCCGGGCGGCTGGGCGCGATCGCAAACCCTTCCTCGATACGCAGCGGCTCGGCGATGTAGCGGTCGAGCCCGAAGCCGTGAGCTTCCAGGAAGGAGCCGTTGGGCGCCGCCGCCAGCAGATGCACCGTGACATCATGCGCACCATGAGAGGTCACCGGCAGGTTGAACGCCTCGGCAAGGTGGGCGATCTTCATGAAGGCGGTGATGCCGCCGCAATTGGTTACGTCCGGCTCGGGGAAGGTCACGCCGCCCTCCGCGATCAACTGCTTGAATTCCCAGAGCGTTCGCAGGTTTTCGCCCGCCGCCACCGGCACGCCACCCTCACGCACCAACCGGACATAGCCCGCGACGTCGTCGGGGATGATCGGCTCCTCCAGCCAGGTCAGTTCGAAGGGCTGGAAGGCGCGCGCAGCACGGATCGCCTCGTCGGCGCTCCACTTCATGTTGGCGTCGACCATCAACGGAAAACCGTCGCCGAGATGCCCACGCATCGCCGCGACGCGCTCGACGTCCTCCGCGAGGCGCTTGCGCCCCACCTTCATCTTGATGGCACGGAACCCCTTGGCGAGGTTCCGGTCGGTCTGGGCCAACAGGTCGTCGAGGGTGAAGTCGAGGTCGACGCCTCCGGCATAGCAGGTGACGCGGTCGCTGTTGCCGCCGAGCAGCGACCAGAGGGGCACGCCGAGCTTCACGCCCTTGAGGTCCCACAGCGCGATGTCGACGGCCGAAAGCGCGAGCACCGTCGGGCCGCCGCGCCCGCCGTAATGCTGCGCCCACCAGACCTTGTTCCAGAGATGCTCGATGCGGTCGGCATCCTCGCCGATCAGCAAACTCGGTAGATCGCGCTGGAGAAGCGCGTCGATCGCGGCGCCGTTGCGGCCGCAGGTATAGGTGTAGCCCATGCCGACCGCGCCATCGGCATCGGTGATGCGCACGGTGTTCAGCTCGAAGGCGGTCATCTCGCCATGCATGCTGTCGCTGAGCGCGACCTCCAGCGGAATTCTATAGAAACCCGACGTAACCGATTGAATTCTGGCCATAGTGCCCTCCCCGAGCCAAGCTGGCGTTCTCGCCCGAGGCCGCCGCCGATTTGTGGCGCGCAGACTAGGGATGACGCAGGGGCCGGCAAGTCCGCGCAGCGCATAAGGGGGTTACGCCGTCCAGCGCGCGACAGCCCGATTTCGCCTTTGACACAGCGGCCCTGTTCGGCCCCGATAGCGCAACCCAAGACCGTCCGAGGAAATGCCCTGTGAAAATGCGCGCCGCCGTCCTGAAGGCCAGCCCCGTCTCGGCGCCCTATGCGCAGAGCCGCCCGCTTTCGATCGAGGAGGTCGAGCTGGCGCCGCCCGGAATCGGCGAGGTCCTGGTCAAGGTTCGCGCGGCCGGCCTGTGCCATTCGGACCTCTCGGTGATCGACGGCAACCGCCCTCGCCCCGTTCCGATGGTGCTGGGCCACGAGGCTGCCGGCGAAGTCGTCGAATGCGGTCCCGGCGTACATGACCTGACGCCCGGCGACCGCGTCATCATGGTGTTCGTGCCGTCCTGCGGCCATTGCGCGCCCTGCAGCGAAGGTCGCCCGGCGCTGTGCGAGCCCGGCAATGCCGCCAACGGCGCCGGCGAGATGCTGGGCGGCGGCCGCAGGCTCTCGCTCGACGGCAAGCCGGTGCACCACCATATCGGCGTCTCCGCCTTCGCAGAATATGCGGTGATCTCCCGGCGCTCGCTGGTGAAGATCGAGGCCGACATTCCCCATGAGATCGCCGCCCTGTTCGGCTGCGCGGTACTGACTGGCGTCGGCGCGGCGGTGAACACGGCCAAGGTCCGCGCGGGCGAGATGGTCGCGGTGGTCGGACTTGGCGGTGTTGGCCTGAGCGCCCTGCTGGGCGCCATCGCCTGTGGCGCGTCGCGGGTGATCGCCGTCGATCTCGCCGAGGACAAGCTCGCCCTCGCGCGAGAACTGGGCGCCACAGACACTTTCAACGCGGGAGATCCCGGCGTAATCGAGGCCATCCGGGCTGCAACCAAGGGCGGCGTCGACCATGGGCTGGAGATGGCGGGTTCGGTCAAGGCGCTGGAACTCGCCTACCAGATCACGCGCCGCGGCGGCACCACGACGACGGCAGGGCTCGCCAACCCCGCCCACACGCTGTCGCTGGCGCCCGTCAAGCTGGTCGGCGAGGAGCGAACGCTGAAGGGTTCCTATGTCGGCTCCTGCATTCCAGTGCGCGACATCCCTCGCTTCGTCGACCTTTATCTGCGCGGGAAACTGCCTGTAGACCGGCTCTTGACCAGCACCAGCGACCTCGACGGGATCAATGCGGGTTTCGATGCCCTGAACGAAGGCCGCACGATCCGCCACGTCATCAGGATGTAGCGCCGCGTTCCCCTCCACCCTCGCCACACGCTGCAAGGATGCGCGAAAGCCAGGCGCCACCGTCGCGAATCTGCCACGGCTGAAACTGCGCCGAAGGACAACCAGCATGACCATCGACATCGCCCATCTCAAATCCTGGATCGGCAGGAGCGAAGAGGCCTCCGACCTCATCACGCCCAGGCTGATGCGCAGCTTCGAGGCGACCTTCGCGCCCCATCTCGCGCCGGCCCCGACCGGCGAAGCACCGCTCGCCCTGCATTGGTGCCTGGCTCCACCGATCACGCCGATGCACGCAATCGGCCAGGACGGACACGCCGCCAAGGGCGAGTTCCTGCCGCCGGTGCCACTGCCGCGCCGGATGTGGGCCGGGGGGACCATCGAGACTCTGGCTCCGCTTCAGGTCGGAGACCTCGTCACCCGCCGCTCGACCATCAGCGACATCGCCTACAAGGACGGCCGCAGCGGCCCGCTCTGCTTCGTCGCCGTAGACCACGAGATATCCACAGCGCGCGGCGTGGCGCTGCGCGAGCGCCACAATATCGTCTATCGCGAAGCGGCGCTGCCGGGTGCGCCCGCTCCAACGGCAACCGAACCGGTCGAGCCGCAGCCGGCCGATCTGACCTGGGAGATCGACGCCAATCCGGTGCTGCTGTTCCGCTATTCGGCGATCACCTTCAACAGCCATCGGATCCACTATGACGAGCCGTATGTCACGGAGGTCGAAGGCTATACCGGGCTCGTGGTTCACGGACCGATCCAGGCGACGCTGATGCTCAACATCATCGCGACACTGTCGGGTGGAGCGCCGATCAAGCTCGACTATCGCGGCCTCAGCCCGCTGATTGCGGGTGCGCCGTTCGTGGTGAAGGCGAAGCAGCTGCCCGATGGCGCGATCAAGGCCTGGACGGAAGGAGCCGACGGCCGGGTACGGATGGAAGGCATCAGCCGCGCGACCTGACTAGGCTCAAGCCGGCGGTAGGAAGGGCTGGGCGATCTCGCGGAAGGCTGGCAATGCCTCGAGATATCCGGCGTGGGCGACAAGCGCCGGATAGCCCGGCCAGTCGACCAGCCCGGGATGAGCGTCCCTCAGGAAACGCAGCGCGACCGCTACCGCGATATCGGCATGGCCGATCCTGTCGCCGAACCAATAGCGTCCGCTCATGCCGGCGCAATCAGCCTGCAGTGCGGCCAGGACCGCAAAAATCTGGGTCTCGCACCGCCTCGCCCAGGTCTCGGAGACCTCCTGATGCAGTCGTCTCTCATAGAACAGGCTGACGGCCTTGTCGGCGAGCCCCATCGCCAGCACGGCGACCTTGATCGCACGGTGCCGCGCCGGCTCGTCCCGCGGGAACATCGCCCGCTCGGCCGGGACGAGGCTGTCGAGAAAATCGATCATGCTGCCGCTGTCCACCAGCACCTCGCCATCGTCCAGCACCAGTGTCGGAACGCGGATCAGCGGGTTGTAAACCCGGACCTTGTCGGCGTCGGCGAAAACCGACCAGGGCCGGTGCTCGAAGGGCAGCCCATACAAGCGCAGCGCGATACCGACGCGCCGGACGAAGGGTGAGTCATATTGCCCGATCAGGATCATTGGAGCCCCAAGCTTTGCTCGTGTCACGCCATCGCCGCAATGCTAGCCTCTCGTCGCGGCAGATGCGATCGGGAGCACAGCCATGTCACGCGCAAGCCATCCCAACCGTCGTGACACGCTGATGGCGGGTGCCGCGCTTGCGGTCAGCGCAGCACTTCCGGGTTCCGCGTTCGCGCAGGCGGCGCCGCGCCTCAAGCTGCGCCTGCTGGAAACCAGCGACCTCCACGTCAATGTCGTGCCCTACGACTATTTCCGCGATGCCGCCGACGATACGGTCGGCCTTGCGAAGACAGCAAGCCTGATCAAGGCCGCTCAGGCGGAGGCCAAGAACAGCCTGCTCTTCGACAATGGAGACTTCCTGCAGGGCTCGTCGCTGGGCGACTATGTCGCCTACAAGAAGGGACTCAAAGCCGGCGAAACCCACCCGATGCTCGCCGCGATGAACGCGCTGCCCTATCTCTGCGGCACGCTCGGCAACCACGAATTCAACTATGGGCTCGACTTCCTCGACAACGGCCTCGCCAAGGCGGAATTCCCGCTGGTCTGCGCCAATATCGAACGCCTCGGCGGGCCGCCCCAGTTCGATCCGTGGCGGCTGTTCGAGCAGAGTTTCCAGGACGAAGCCGGCCAGAGCCATGTGCTGAAGATCGGCGTGATCGGCTTCGTGCCGCCGCAGATCATGCAGTGGGACAAGGCCAATCTCGACGGCAAGCTCATGGCGATCGACATCGTCGACGCCGCGCAGAAGCATATGCCGGCGCTGCTGGCTGCCGCGCCCGATCTCGTCATCGCGCTGTGCCACTCCGGCATTGCCGGCGGCGCGCGCAAGGGCATGGAGGAGAACGCCGCGCTGCACCTCGCCAGGCTCGACGGGATCGACGTGATCCTGACCGGCCACCAGCATCTCGTCTTCCCCGGCGGCAAGGCCTTCGACGGCATCGACGGCGTCGACAACGTCAAGGGTACGCTGCACGGAAAGCCGGCCTGCCAGCCCGGGTTCTGGGGATCGCATCTCGGCCTGGTCGATCTCGACCTGGAAAAGCGCGGCGAGCAGTGGCGCATGGCGGGCTTCAAGGTCGAGGCCAGGCCGATCTATGAGCGCACGCCCGACCGCAAGATCGTGGCCAAAGCTGCAAGCGAACCGGCCATCCTGGCGACGGTGAAGGCCGATCACGAGGCGACGCTGACCTATATGCGCGAGCCGGTCGGCGCCACCGCCTCCCCGATCAACAGCTTCTTCGCGCTCGTCACCGACGACCCCTCCGTGCAGATCGTGGCCGAGGCGCAGATCGCCTATGCCAAGGGGCTGATGGCGCAGACGCAATGGAAGGCGCTGCCGATCCTCTCGGCCGCCGCGCCGTTCAAGTCCGGCGGGCGCGCAGGGCCGAACTTCTTCACCGACATTCCGGCCGGGCCGATCGCGATCAAGAATGTCGCCGATATCTATCTCTACCCGAACACGGTCCAAATCGTGAAAGTCACCGGTGCCCAACTCCGCGAATGGCTGGAACGCTCGGCGGGCCTGTTCAATCGCATCGACCCGGCCCGAACCGAGGAACAGCCCCTCATCGACCAGAACTTTCCGGCCTTCAATTTCGACGTGATCGACGGTTTGACCTACCGGATCGATGTGACGCGGGCCTCGCGCTATGACGCCAATGGCGGGCTCGCCAACGCCAACGCCCATCGCATCGTCGATCTCGCCTTCGAGGGCCAGCCCATCGACGAAAAAGCCAACTTCATCGTCGTCACCAACAACTACCGCGCCTCGGGCGGCGGCAATTTCCCCGGCACGAAATCGACGGTGGTGCTCGAGGCGCCCGACCTCAACCGAGACGTGATCGTGCGCTACATCCTCGACAGGAAGACGATCGAGCCCAGGGCCGACGGAAACTGGGCGCTTGTGCCCTTACCGCCCTCGGTCAACGTCACCTTCCTGACCTCGCCCAACGCTGCCGGGAAAGCTCCCGAGGCGCTCAGCGCCGCACCGGTGGGGGACGGCCCCGAGGGTTTCGCCAAGTGGCGGCTGCAGGGGTGAACTGAGCGCTTGCCGCGCGGGCCGCGAGCCAGCATTCTCCCGAGAAAACAACAATCATCGGGAGGTTCACATGCTGAGGGCGGCCCTTATCATCATGACGCTTGTTTCGAGCCTGAGCGGCGCGGCTTTCGCGCAGTCGGCCACTCTTGCCTGGAAGACGAGTTGGGCCGCCTCCGCGCAGGGACCCTACCCCATCGGCAATCCGTCCGCCCAACCGGACCAGCGCTTCGTCTTCCCGGAACCTGCACGTGGCGCCGAGGACCAGAGCTTTCGCCTGATCGTCCGCCCCACCCTCTGGGGCCGGCAGGCACGCATCCGCCTCAGCAACGCCTTCGGCACCAAGCCCGTGAACTTCGGCGACGTGCATATCGGGCTGCAACTCGGCGCAGCGGCGCTCGTGCCCGGGACCAATCGTCCTGTGAACTTCGCGGGCAAGGCCACGCTGACACTCGAACCCGGCGCCTCCGCCTGGAGCGACCCGGTCGAACTGCCCTTCGCCAGCGATCCGGCCGCGCCGCTGTTGCAAGGCCGCAAGCTCGCAGTGTCGTTCCATATCGCCGGCGATAGCGGTCCGATGACCTGGCACGCCAAGGCGCTCCAGACCTCCTATGTCAGCGCCCCCCGCGCCGGGGCCAAGGGCGCCGAGGACGGCGAAGTCGCTTTCCCGCATGCGACCGCCTCCTGGTTCTTCCTCGACGCGCTCGACATGCAGGCTCCCGCCGATACGCCGGTCGTTGTTGCGTTCGGCGATTCCATCAGCGACGGCACCGCGTCCGTCATGAATGGCGACGACCGCTGGCCCGATGTGCTGGCGCGCCGGCTGGCACAGGCCTTCGGCGTCAGTCGCGTCGCGGTCGTCAATGCCGGCATCGGCGGCAACCAGGTCGCCGGCCCCGCCGAGTATTCTTCAGCGAAGCCGTTTCCGGGTGGCCCGGCCTCGGGCCAGCGGCTCGAGCGCGACGTGCTGTCGCTCTCGGGCGTCACCAGCCTGGTCTGGCTCGAGGGGATCAACGACTTCAGCAAGAACGGCAATGCCAGCGTCGAGGCGGTCCAGTCGGGGATGCGAGAGGGTGTGGCGCGGCTGCGGGCGAAGGGTATCCGCGCGGTCGGCGCGACGGTCGTCAGTGCGCTGGGCAGCACCAGCCCGGCGCATGGCTCACCCGAGCAGGACGAGAAGCGCAAGGCGCTGAATGCCTTCATCCGTGCAGCCGGCAGTTTTGACGCGGTGGTGGATTTCGACGCCGCGACGCTCGACACCGCCACGGGCGGGCTAAAGGCGGCGTTCGTGCCGGAATCGACGACGGGCGGGCCGGGCGACAAGCTCCATCCCAACCGCACCGGCTATCAGGCGATGGGCTTCGCGGTCGATCCCGAGGCTGTCGTGCCGGGGCTGAAGAAGTAGCGGATCCTTGCCGACTGTCAGGACGGTGCGACGTTTTCACGGGAACCGTCATTCCGGAGCGGGCCGAAAGGTCCGAGCCCAGAACCCATGCACACGACCGCGCCAAGATGAGGCTCGGAGGCGCGCATCCGACCGGCACGCGTGGTCATGGGTTCCGGGCTCTGCGCTACGCGCAGCCCCGGAATGACGGCGTGCTTGGGCTCTGGCATAGGGACGCCCCTCAGCCCTCGATCAGCCGCCGCGCGATCACCTGCGCCTGAATTTCCGCAGCGCCTTCAAAGATGTTGAGGATGCGGGCGTCGCAGAGCACGCGGCTGATCGGGTATTCCAACGCAAACCCGTTGCCGCCATGGATCTGCAACGCATTGTCGGCCGCTGCCCAGGCAACGCGGGCGCCCAGCAGTTTTGCCATGCCGGCCTCGAGATCGCAGCGATGCTCGGCGTCTTTTTCGCGGGCGGCGAAATAGGTCAGCTGCCGCGCGATCAGGATCTCGACCGCCATCATGGCGAGCTTGTCGGCGACGCGCGGGAAAGCGATCAACGGCTTGCCGAATTGGATACGGTCCTGCGCGTATTTCAGCCCGAGATCGAAGGCGCACTGAGCCACGCCGACGGCGCGCGCCGCAGTCTGGATGCGGGCGGCCTCAAAAGTCTGCATGAGCTGCTTGAAGCCCTGGCCCTCGACGCCGCCGAGCAGGTTTTCGGCCTTGACCTCGAACCCATCGAAAGCGAGCTCGTATTCCTTCATGCCGCGATAGCCGAGCACCTCGATCTCGCCGCCGGTCAGGCCTGCGACCGGGAACGGATCCGCGTCGGTGCCGCGCGGCTTTTCGGCGATCAGCATGGAGAGCCCGCGATAACCTGCGGCGTCGGGGTCGGTGCGGACCAGCAGCGTCATGATGTCGGCGCGGACGGGGTGCGTGATCCAGGTCTTGTTGCCAAAAACCTTCCAGGCGTCGCCGTCCTTGACCGCTTTTGTGCGCAGGCTCGCCAGGTCGGAGCCGGTATTGGGCTCGGTGAAGACGGCGGTCGGCAAGACCTCGCCGGCCGCGAGCTTTGGCAGCCATTTGGCTTTCTGCGCGTCAGTGCCACCGCACAGGATGAGTTCGGCGGCGATCTCCGAGCGGGTGCCGAGCGAGCCAACGCCGATATAGCCGCGCGACAGCTCCTCCGAGACCACGCACATCGAGACCTTGCTCAGGCCCATGCCGCCGAACTCCTCGGGGATGGTCAGGCCGAAGACGCCGAGCTCGGCCATCTGCTCGACCACCGGCATCGGAATGTAATGGTTCTGCAGGTGCCATTCATGGGCGTGTGGCGTGACCTCGGCCGCGCAGAAGCGGCGCATCTCGCTGCGGATCGCCTCGAGGGTCTCGTCGAGGCCGGGATCGCCGACGCTTGCCGCGCCATCGCTCTGGCTGAACAGCGAGACCAGCCGAACGCGGTTCTCGGGCGTGTTGCCCTGAGCGATCAGCGCCTCGGCCGCGTCACTGCGGGCGGCGGCGATCGGCTTTGCGGACAGGCCCAGCGCGCCCAGCCTGACGATCTCGCCTTGGCTCATCGGAATGCCGCCAAAAATCTGCGCGGCGTATTCGCCAGCGCCGATCCTGAGGGCGTAGTCCTCGGTCGCGCCGTAGCGATCCTCTGCCTGGAGGCGCTCGCCATAGGCCTTCATCTCTCGCAGCGCCATGACATAGGTCGCCAGCCAGGACAGGCCGTGCGCCGCATGCTGCTCGGCTTCTAGGCGCGCGGCGGAAATCCTGCCGTCGACGACCACCTTCCCGCGCACCGCGGAAATCGCATCACCTAGCAGCGTCTCGAAACCCGGCAGCGCCGCCCCGATCAGGCTCGTAGCTGTGGAACGGGTTTCGCTTGTATCTGCTGCGGTCGCGCTCATGCGGATTTCTCCCCTGTTGCGGCGCAGCATAGACTTAACCGGAACCGAACGAAAAGCCGCCTTTGGGTTAGGCCCACGCATCCGTCAATGCCAGCAAAGCGAAGAAATCCCGAGCGGCAGCGCTGTGACTCCTGGAGCGGTCGCTCTGGTCACGATGACGCAAACGCCGAGCCCGCTATTTCCGGCTGGCGAGCACGACACCAAGGATCGTCACCGCCATCCCGCAAAGTTGCAGCGGTGACATGGTTTCGCCGAAGAGTAGCCAGGCCTCGACCGCGACCGTCGCCGGGACCAGATAGAGGAAGGTCGCCGTGCGCGAGACCTCGCCGCGCCGGATCATGAACAGATAGAGCCCGATGCCTCCGAGAGAGAGTGCCAGAACCGACCAGGCCAGGACGAGGACCATGGTCAGGTTCCACTCGATGCGCATCGGCTCGAGCGCATAGGCGAAGGGCAATGTCACAAGGAAGGCCGCCCCGTACTGCACAGCCGTCACGGTGCGCAGGTCGCCAGTGACGATCCGCGCCTTCTGGTAGAAGGAGCCGAATGTCACCGCGAGCATGCCAAGCACATTGATCGCCACCGGCAGCAGCACGCCCCAGAGCGCAGCAGGTGCGACGCCGGCCAATTGAGGCTCCAGCACGAGCCCTATGCCGAGGAAGCCGCAGACGATACCGGCCCAGCGCTGCAGCGAAATGCGCTCGCCAAGAAGGGCTGGTGCGAACAGCGCCGTCAGGATCGGCTGGAGGCCCGCGATCAATCCGGAAATGCCGGCAGGCAGTCCGTGGCGCATCGCCCACCAGACACCGCCTAGATAGGCCGCGTGCAGCAGGATGCCCGTGACGATGCAGTCGATGATCGCGCGCCGGCCCTTGGGCCAGGTCGCGCCCATGGCCCAGGCGATTCCCGCAATCAGCACGCCGGCGCAGGCATAGCGCACCAGCAGGAAGGTCAGCGCGTCGGCATAGCGGGCCGAATAGCCGGCCACGACCCAGCCCGTGGACCACAGGAAGGTGAAGATCACCGGCACGAAGCGCAGGAAGAGCGGGGATGAGAGCATGGATCGCCTGTTCGGCGCGATGCTTACATGGCTCCGTGTATGCCCGTCAGTACGCGAACGCCCGCCTGCCATGTGCCGCGGGCCGGTCGTGTGCCTCAGTCGCGGTCGGGGGCTCCAGGTGGGAAGTAATGGCGATAGGGCCGCGCCTCGTCGACCGCGCGCTTGAAGGAAGGGCGGGCGAGCAGCCTCTGGCGATAGGCCCGGACATGCGGATAGGCGTCGTCGATCTCATGGACCCAGTCGGCGTAGAAGAGCGAGGGCGCAGCCGCGCAATCGGCGAGTGAAAAGGCATCGCCGCAGGCCCATTGCCGCGTCGAGATCGTATCGTCGAGCCAGGCATAGGCGGTATCGAGTTGCGCGCGGGCGTCCGCGACGCCATAGGGATCCCGCTCCCCCGGCGGGCGGATGAAATCGAAGACGATCCGCTGCATTGGCGTCATCACGTAATTATCGAAGAAGCGGTCCATCGTCCGGACGTGGAGCGCGGCTGTCGGCTCCTGTGGAACCAGCCTGACGCGACCCGGGTGGAACAGCCCGAGATGTTCGATGATGACGCTGGATTCGAGCACCGTCGCTCCGTCGTCGACCAGGACCGGGAAGCGCTTCAGCGGCCACAGCGCCTCGAGTTCCTTGCCAACGGCAGGGTCGTCCATTGCCAGCAGGCGGTAGGTGAAAGGCGTGTCGTTCTCATAGAGCGCAGTGAGCGCCTTCTGGCAGTAGGAGGAGAACGGGTGAGCGTAAAGTACCAGCGACATCGCAACCTCGGAACGTCGTTACTTTACCAACTGATTAAGTGTTTTCGTCGACAAAGGCAACCCTGTCGCTCGCACGGACGTTGTGCCCAAACGCAAATCGCCACGGCAGCCGGGGCTGCGCGTGGCGATCGGTATCGTTGGCCGAGCGGTTTTGTCGGAGCTTGGGTTAGGCCCCGACGCGGCCATCCGGCGTGTAGCGATCGACCGCGTCGGGCAGCGCCCGCGAGAGGCGAGCGACCAGTTCCTGCCGCGACAGGCCGGTGCGCTGCTCCAGTTCCGCCAGGACGTCATGACCGATCGTCGATTCGACATCGCCCTGGCTGATTTCCTGGTTGGGCCCAGTGCGCACCCAGGAGTCGGCGGCATCGCCACGCCCGCCCTGCTTGAAGCGTTCGATCAGCTCCGAAAGGCCGCCGCCGAGCAGGCCGCCCAGCCCACCTGCTGCACCTGCACCGGCGGGGCCGACAACCTTGTCGAGGCCCGCGGGCGCGCCTTCGGGCTGCTGGCCCGCCTGCATGCCCGAAAACCATTCGGCGAGCTTGTCGCGGTTCTGGTAGCCTGCAACGGCCAACAGGCCGAGCAGCGCCGTCATTGACGGAAATCCGTTATTGTCGCTCATCGGGAACCTCCATGAGATCTGTCGAATGAGCGCGATCCGGGGATCGCGCCAGTCGCGCTTGGCATCGCCACTCAGGCGCTGCGACGGCTGAACATGCCCCAGAGGACGAGCACGACGATCGCGCCGACCACGGCGCCGATGAAACCGGCCCCCTCGCCCGGTGCGTACCAGCCCATGGCCTGGCCGAGATAGGTGGCCACCACGGCGCCGATAATTCCGAGGATTGTCGTCAGGATGAAGCCTGAGGGCTCGTTAGAGCCCGGCGCAAGGAACTTTGCGACGACGCCAGCCAAAAACCCGATCACGATCGTCCAGATAATGCCCATCGTCGTCTTCCCCCTTCGGATGGCCGGCACATGCCGACGCAGCGGCACGTCGCCGATGCGAACTCCCAACGATCGCAGGGGATAATGGTTCCGATTCCGGGCGCGGGAATTCGGACTATGCCATGGGGCGAAAGGGTCCTGCTCAGCTGGCGAGAGCTTCGGCCACGTCCTCATAGGTGCGCAGGCCCGTACGCGGCGCGTAGACCAGCACCGCCATGTTGCCCGGCGCGTGCTCGTTCTTCCACATCTTCTGGTGCGCTTGGGGAATCTTGTCCCAGGGGAAGACCTCGGACATGCAGGGGTCGACGCGCCGGTCGAGCACGAACTGGTTGGCGGCGCTCGCCTGCTTGAGATGGGCGAAATGCGAGCCCTGCACGCGCTTCTGCCGCATCCAGACATAGCGGGCGTCAAAGGTGATGTTGAAGCCTGAGGTGCCCGCGCAGAACACGATCATTCCGCCGCGCTTGGCGACGAGACAGGAGACCGGAAAGGTCGCCTCGCCGGGATGCTCGAAGACGATATCGACGTCCTTCTTGCCGGTGATGTCCCAGATCGCCTTGCCGAACTTGCGGGCCTCCTTGGTCCATTCGTTGTATTCAGGCGAGTTGACCTTGGGCATCTGCCCCCAGCAGTTGAAATCCTTGCGGTTGATCACGCCCTTGGCGCCGAGCCCGAGCACATAGTCGCGCTTGGTCTCGTCCGAGATCACGCCGATCGCGTTGGCGCCCGAGGCCGCGCAAAGTTGCACGCCGAAGACGCCGAGGCCGCCCGAGGCGCCCCAGATCAGCACGTTGTCGCCGGGTTTGATGGTATGAGGCGCGTGGCCGAACAGCATCCGGTAGGCGGTCGCCAGCGTCAGCGTGTAGCAGGCGGCCTCCTCCCAGGCGAGGTGCCGGGGCTTCTGCATGAGCTGGCGCGACTGGACGCGGCAGAACTGGGCGAAGGAGCCGTCGGGCGTCTCGTAGCCCCAGATGCGCTGGGATGACGAGAACATCGGGTCGCCGCCATTGCACTCCTCGTCGTCGCCATCGTCCTGGTTGCAGTGGACGATGACCTCGTCGCCGACCTTCCAGCGCTTCACCTTGGTGCCGACGGCCCAGACGATGCCGGAGCAGTCGGAGCCGGCGACGTGCAGCGTGCCCTTGTGCACGTCGAAGGGCGAGATCGGCTGGCCCAGACCGGCCCAGATGCCGTTGTAGTTAACCCCGCCTGCCATCACGAGCAGCAGCACCTCCTCCTCGCCGATCTCCCAGGTCGGGATCACCTCCACTTGGAAACTGTCGAGCGGCGGGCCGTGACGGTCGCGGCGGATGGTCCAGGCATACATGTTCGCCGGGACATGGCCGAGCGGCGGCAATTCCCCGAGTTCGTAGAGGTCCTTGAGGGCCGGCTTCGCGTGAGGCATGGACATGGTCATCTCCCCGGTTCTCGTGCGATGGCCGCTCGCCACAGGCGCGTCGCTTCCCCGATCCCGCCGGCATGATGCAGCGTCATGCTGCACTGCGCCATCCCCCTAAGGAATCATGTCGCGACGCAAAAACCGCCCCTGCTGCAAAAGGATCCTTCACCACGCGGCGAGGTCTGCCCCCGCCCCGGTGGCGATCCATGCTAACATGCTGATATCGGTACACAGAGGGCAGATCCGATGCGGAGCTTTTTCTTGATGCTTGGACTGCCGGAACTGTCGATGTCGCAGATGCTCGTCATCGTCGCGCTGGTCTGGGCATGCGCCTTCGCTCTCGCCTGGATCGCCGATGTCATCCTCGGCGACGGCGCTTTCGGCGTTCTCCTGAACACTGGCATGCTGGTTGTCGGCGCGATCATCGGAGCCTTGCTCTGGCGCAAGCTCGGCTATGGCACGATGGCCAACCTGCCGCAGACGCTGGTGCTCGTTGCCTCCGCCTCGGGGATTGCGACGCTGATAACCTGCGGCGTGCTACGACGCTGGATCTGAGGCGCGCTGGTCCGCGAGCTGCTCTGGAGCCCATCGCGAATGTCGCAATGGCGCTTCGAGCTCGCGCCGAACGTCCCTCAGGCGGGCTTGGTTGCCGCCATCATGTAGTTCACGTCCATATCGCGCGCGGCGGACCAGCGGTCTGCCAACGGGTTGTAGATGACGCCCGTGCTCTCGCCGAGGTCGAGCCCGCTGGCTTCGATGGCCCGTCCGAGTTCGTCGGGCGTGACGAACTTGTTCCAGTCATGCGTGCCCTTCGGCAGCCAGCGCAGCAGATATTCGGCGCCCACGATCGCCAGCGCGTAGGATTTCAGGGTGCGGTTGAGCGTCGCCATGACGAGCAGGCCGCCGGGCTTCACCGCCTTGCAACAGGCGGAGACAAATGCGTCGACATCGGCGACATGCTCCACGACCTCCATCGCCAGCACGACATCGAAGGTCCGCCCCTGGGCTACCAGCGACTCGATCATCTCCTCGCGATAGTCGATCGCGAGCCCGCTGCGCTCGGCATGGGCCCGCGCGACGGCGATATTGGTCGGAGCAGGATCGAGCCCCGTGACCTCTGCGCCCAGGCGCGAGAGCGGCTCCGAGAGCACGCCGCCGCCGCAGCCGATATCGACCAGCGTCAGTCCGTCGAGGGCGCTGAGACCCTTGGGATCGCGTCCATAGTGCGCACAGGCAAGATCGCGCACGAAAGCAAGGCGCACCGGATTGAACTTGTGCAGGACGGCCATCGGGCCCTTCTGGTCCCACCAGGTCCGGGCGATCGCATCGAAGCGCGCAACCTCGGCCGGGTCGATCGTGGTGTCCGCGGTCTGGGCCGTCGCCGCCATGGCATTATCCTTCATTGATGCGATCGCTGCCTGCACCGCATTGACAGTCCGGCCGCTGCCCGTCATCTACACCCGCCCCGCAAGCAGCGCGAGGGCGACCTTTCGTCCGGGTCAAAAGCCCGGCCCTGTTGTGAGAGCCTCTGGACCGCTATGGCCCGTCTGGTGATGAAATTCGGCGGCACGTCCGTCGCCACTGTCGAGCGCATCAAGAACGCCGCCCGCCACGTCAAACGCGAGTTCGACGCCGGTAACGAGGTGGCGGTCGTGGTGTCAGCCATGTCCGGCAAGACCAATGAACTCGTCGCCTGGTGCAAGGAAGCCTCGCCGCTTTACGACCACGCCGAATATGACGTCGTCGTCGCCTCCGGCGAGCAGGTGACCTCCGGTCTGATGGCGATCGCCCTGCAGCAGATGGGCCTGCCCGCGCGCTCCTGGCAGGGCTGGCAGATCCCGATCTTCGGCTCGGACGCGCATGGTTCATCGCGCATCGAGGGCGTCGACGGTTCGGGTATCCTGGCCGGCTTCGACCGCAATCGCGAGATCGCAGTGTGCTCGGGCTTCCAGGGCCTGCATGCTCAGTCGCACCGCATCGTCACTCTCGGCCGCGGCGGTTCCGACACCAGCGCGGTGGCGCTGGCAGCCGGCCTGAAGGCCGATCGCTGCGACATCTACACCGATGTCGATGGCGTCTACACAACCGATCCCCGCGTCGTGCCGAAGGCGCGCCGCATGGACAAGGTCTCCTTCGAGGAGATGCTGGAAATGGCTTCGCTCGGCTCCAAGGTGCTTCAGGTGCGCTCGGTCGAGATCGCCATGGTCCAGCGCGTGCCGACCTATGTCCGCTCCTCGTTCGACGACCCCGAAAACCCCAATCCCGGCACCCTCATCTGCGACGAGGACGATATCGTGGAACAGCAGATCGTAACCGGCATCGCGTTCTCGCGCGACGAAGCCCAGATCACGCTCCGGCGCGTAGCCGACAAGCCCGGCGTGGCCGCCAATATCTTTGGACCCCTGGCCGACGCCAACATCAATGTCGACATGATCATCCAGGTCGTGTCCGACGACCAGGCGACCACCGACATCACCTTCACGGTTCCGACGGCCGACTACGAGCGTGCGAAGACGCTGCTCGAGAGCCGTCATGCCGAGATCGCCTACCAGGCGCTGCAGGGTGCGACCGATGTCGTGAAGATCTCGGCGATCGGCGTCGGCATGCGCAGCCATGCCGGTGTTGCGGCGCGCGCCTTCCGGGCGCTCTCCGAGAAGGGCATCAACATCCGCGCGATCACGACGTCCGAGATCAAGTTCTCGGTGCTGATCGACGCCGCCTATACCGAGCTTGCCGTGCGCACGCTGCACTCGCTCTACGGCCTCGACGCCGCCTGAGGCATTTCCGCAGGGGCGCTTGGCGGATTTTACCGAGCGCCCTGCGTTGACCGTCCGGCGGCCAGCCGCAATGATGGCGCCATGCCAGACGGCCCCGCCTCCGCCGCCCCGGAATTTTCCGCCGACCGGCTTGATGCCTTCCTGCGCTCCGCGCTGCCGGCACGGGCGCGCGGCGCCATGGATTTGCAGCGGATCAGCGGCGGCCAGTCCAACCCGACGTTCTTCGTCAGCTATCCCGAGGCGGGCACGCGGCTTGTCCTGCGCAAGAAACCGCCGGGACCGCTGCTCCCCTCCGCCCATGCCGTCGAGCGCGAATACCGCATCCTGAAGGCGCTTTCCGGCTCCGACGTGCCGGTGCCGCCCGTGCTCCTGCTGCACGAGCAGGACGATGTCGTCGGCACGCCCTTCTACCTGATGAAGCGGCTCGAGGGCCGCGTCTTCCACGACACCGCTTTGCCCGGCGTTTCCCGCGACGAGCGCCGCGCCATGTATTTCGCCATGGCCGAGACGCTGGCCGCGCTGCACCGCTTCGACTGGCAGGCCGCCGGGCTCGCCGATTACGGCAAGCCCGGGAACTACTATGCCCGCCAGCTCAGGCGCTGGGGCGGGCAATGGCGAGAGACCAAGACGCGCGACATCCCCGCTGTCGACCGGCTGATCGACTGGCTCGGCAGCCATCTCGACGAATCCGCGGAAACGACCATCGTCCATGGCGATTTCCGGCTCGGCAATCTGATGTTCGCACCGGACGCGCCGAATGTGGTCGCTGTGCTCGACTGGGAGCTCTCGACGCTCGGGCATCCGCTGTCGGACGTCGCATTCTCCTGTCTGCCCTGGCATTCGACACCGGACATGTATGGCGGGTTCCTCGGGCTCGACCGCGATGCGCTGGGCATCCCCGCGCAGAACGAATATCTTGAACGCTATTGCCAGGCAGCTGGCCGCGGCGACGGCCCGGGCCGTTTCCACGTCGCCTTCTCCCTGTTCCGCTTCGCAGTCATCCTCGACGGCATCGCGGCCCGCGCCAAAACCGGCAACGCAGCGGCCGAGAACGCCGTCGCTGTCGGCGAGATGGCCGAGAGTTTTGCGCAACGGGCGCTGGCGGTCGTCGAGGACCGGGCGGACTGACGCGCCGCGGCGCATTAGCGAATAAGAGAACGAGACGAGGAAGCCCATGGATTTCGCCTATTCCGCCAAGGTCGATGCGCTGCGCGAAAAGCTGCAGGCGTTCATGGATACCCATGTCCAGCCGGCCGATGCGCAGTGGAAGCACGAGGTCGAGGCCGGGCGCTATCCGACCGAACTGATCGACGGGCTCAAGGAGAAGGCCAAGGCGGAAGAGCTGTGGAACCTGTTCCTGCCCGCGCTGAAGCCCGACGAGCCCGGCACGCGGCTGAGCAACCTCGAATACGCGCCGCTCGCCGAGATCATGGGCCGCATCTTCTGGTCCTCGGAGGTGTTCAACTGCAACGCGCCCGACACCGGCAACATGGAAATCCTGCACATGTTCGCCACGCCCGAGCAGCGCGAGCGTTGGCTGGTGCCATTGATGAATGGCGAGATCCGCTCCTGCGTCGGCATCACCGAGCCCGGCGTCGCCTCCTCGGACCCGACCAACCTGCAGACCACGATCACCCGCGACGGCGACGAGTATGTCATCACCGGCCGCAAGTGGTGGACCACCGGCGCGCTGCATCCCAAGGCCAAATTCTGCATCGTTATGGGGCTGTCCGACACCAGCCCCGACGCCAATCCGCACAAGCGCCATTCCATGATTTTGGTGCCGCTCGACAGCCCCGGGCTGACGATCATGCGCAATCTGCCGCTGCTGAACCATTTTTCGCCGGAGGGGCATACCGAGACCGATTTCGACCATGTCCGCGTGCCCGCCGCCAACATGCTGGGCGAGGAAGGCGCTGGCTTTGCACTGGCACAGGCGCGGCTGGGCCCGGGGCGCATCCACCACTGCATGCGCTCTATCGGGCAATGCGAAGTCGCGCTCGAACTGATGGTCGAGCGCGCGCTCGAACGCGAGGCCTTTGGCCGCAAGGTCGCCGACTACGCCAATGTGCAGGACTGGATCGCCGAAGGACGCATGGAAATTGACCAGGCGCGGCTGCTCTGCCTGCGCGCCGCCTGGATGATGGACACCCATGGCAACAAGGCTGCGCGCACGGAGGTTTCGGCGATCAAGGTCGTGGCGACGCGGCTGCAGACGAAGATCGCCGACCGCGCGATGCAGGTCTTTGGGGCCGGCGGGCTCTCGAACGACACGCCGCTGGCCTTCATCTATTCCTGGGGGCGGGCGCTGCGCTTCATCGACGGCCCCGACGAGGTGCACCTGCGCACCATCGCCCGCGCCGAGGTCAAAAAGCGCCAGCAGAGCAACCGCTCGACCTTCGACGAACAGGGCGTGAAGCGGCCTTATGTGAAGACGGCAGAGTGACGATCCCGTCATTGCGATGAGCGCAGCGACGAAGCAATCCAGAATCCGCGCGCGCTACGCCCGACTGGATTGCTTCGCTGCGCTCGCAATGACGATGAGAGCTTCGGCCACTGGTCGCGCTACTCCGCTGGCGCCTGATGAACCTCCGCGCCCTCGCCCCCCTGCGGCTTGCGCGAGAACAGGTGCTCCAGCAGCACCGACAGTCGCTCCATGTAGAGAAACAGCACCGGCGTGATGTAGAGCGTGAGGACTTGGCTGATCAGCAGGCCGCCGACCACCGCGATGCCCAGCGGCTGGCGCAGCTCCGCGCTGGCGCCGGCGCCCAGCGCGATCGGCAGCGTGCCCATCAACGCCGCGAGCGTCGTCATCAGGATCGGCCGGAACCGCATCACGCAGGCCTGATGGATCGCCTCCTGCGGCGGCTTGCCTTCTCGCTTCAGCACCAGCGCGACGTCGATCATCATGATCGCGTTCTTCTTGACGATGCCTATCAGCATCAGAAGCCCGATGATGGCGATCACCGAGAGGTCGAGCCCAAAGAGCCTGAGCGCGCCCAGCGCACCGATAGCAGCCGAAGGCAGCCCGGTCAGGATGGTCAGCGGGTGGATGAAGCTTTCATAGAGGATGCCCAGTACGATGTAGATCGTCAGGATCGCGCCTGCGATCAGCAGGCCCTGGTTGGCCAGCGAATCCTGAAACGTCTTTGCCGTGCCGGCCAGCGTGGTCGAAAGCGAGGATGGCAGGTTGATCTCGCTCTTCAGCGCGTTGATCCGGTTGACGCTGTCGCCCAGCGCCACCCCCGCCGGCAGGTTGTAGGAGATTGTCACCGCCGGCAGCTGCCCGAGCTGGTTGACGGTGAGCAGCCCGGCAGTGCGCTCCACCCGCGCAAACGAGCCCAGCGGAACCAGCTTGCCGTTGGCGGCGCGCACGCGGATCTGGTCGAGCCGCTCTGGGGACCAACCATGCCTGGGGTCGAATTCGACGACGACATTGTAGTTGTCGCCGGTGGCGTAGATCGTCGAGACCTGCCGGACGCCGAAGCCCGAATAGAGCGTCGAGCGCAGGATGTCGGAGCCGATGCCAAGCTGGTTGGCCTTGTCGCGGTCGACGATCAGGGTGGCTTCCAGCGCGCTGTTCTGAAGGTCGGTGGTGACGTCGATGAAGGTCGCGCGCTCGCGCGTCATCGCGTCGGCGAGCTTAATCGCCCATTCGTTCATCAGCGCCTGGTCGAGGCCCTGCACCACGAGCTGGTACTGGCTCTTGGAGGAGCGCGCGCCGATGTTCAGGTTCTGCACCGGCGTCATATAGGCCGTGATCCCGGGCACCTGCGCGAGGTCGCGCCTGAGATCGGCGAGCACCTTCTGCAATGCAGGGCGCTCGTCCTGAGGCTTGAGCTCGACGAATAGCCGCCCGGCATTGAGCGCACCCGCGCTGCCGCTGCTGCCGCCGACCGTCGAGGCGACATGGGCGATATGGGGGGATTTCTGGAAGACCTCGGCGACCTCGGCCTGCAACTCCTGCATCGCCGGGAAGGAGATGTCCTGCCGGGCTTCGGTCGACACCTGGAGCTGGCCGATGTCCTCCTGCGGAAAGAAGCCCTTGGGCGCTGATTGCAGCAGCCAGACGCTCAAGCCGAGTGTCGCGAAGAATGTCAGCAGCATCAAAGGCTGGAAGCGCAGCGCCCAGCCCAGCGAGCGATCATAGCCGCGCAGGATGGCGGCGAATCCGTTCTCGAGGACGCGACCGAAGGCGTTCTCCTGATGATGCTCGGAATAGCCCGAAAGAAGGCGCGAGCAGAGCATCGGCGTCAGCGTCAGTGAGACGAAGGCGGAGGCCAGGATCGACACCGTCACCACCACGGCGAATTCGTTGAAGATGCGGCCGATGACGCCGCCCATCAGCAGGACCGGGATGAAGACCGCGACCAGCGACAGCGAGATCGAGATGATCGTGAAGCCGATCTCGTGCGAACCCTTCAGCGCGGCGTCATAGGCCGAGAGGCCGTCCTCCTCCATGTGCCGGACGATGTTCTCTAGCATGACGATGGCGTCGTCGACTACGAGGCCGACCGAGAGCGTCAGCCCCAGCAGCGAGATATTGTCGATCGAGAAGCCAAACGCGTACATCGCGGCCAGCGTGGCGATGATCGAGATCGGCACCGCCACTGCCGGGATGAAGGTCGCAGCGAGGCGGCGCAGGAAGACGAAGATCACCATCACGACGAGCGCGATCGTCAGCAGCAGCGTGAACTGGACGTCATCGACGGCCGTGCGAATCGAGCGCGAGCGATCGTTGAGAAGCGCCAGCGAGGCCGCCGCCGGCAATTGCTCGGAGAAGGCCGGCAGCATCGCCTTGACGCGGTCGACCACCTCGACGGTGTTGGCGTCGGGCTGGCGCTGGACCGCGAGCACCACGGCTGGCATGCCGTCATAGGCGCTGGCGGTCAGGGTGTTTTCGACGGAGTCGATGACCTTGGCAACGTCGCCGAGCCGCACGGGGCGGCCATTGCGCGTGGCGATGATGACATTTGCGAACTGCGCGGCATTGGCGAGTTGGGTATGCGCCTGGATCGTCAGCTGCTGGTTGGTGTTCTGCAGCGTCCCGACCGGCGTGTTTGCGTTGGTGGCGGTGATAGCGAGTTGAAGCTCGTCGACGCCGATGCCGCGCGAAGCAAGCGCTACGGGATCGATCTGGATGCGGACCGCGTATTTCTGGCTGCCGAAGATCAGCACCTGCGCGACGCCATCGACGGTCGAGAGCGCCGGCGAGATCACCTGCTGGGCGAAGGCGTCGAGCTGTGAGAGCGGCACGACATCGCTCTTCAGCGCGAGCAGGATGATCGGCGCATCGGCCGGGTTGACCTTGCGGTAGCTCGGCTGCGTCGTCATCTCGATCGGCAACTGCCGCTGTGCACGGGCGATGGCCGCCTGCACGTCCGCGGCGGCCGCGTCGATATTGCGGTTCAGCACGAACTGGATCGCGATCGAGGTCGAGCCCTGGGAATTCGTGGTCGATATCGAATCGATGCCGGCAATCGTGGTGAACTGCTTGATCAGCGGCGTTGCGACGGAGGTCGCCATGGTATCGGGCGAAGCGCCCGGCAGTTGGGCCGAGACGTTCACCACCGGGAATTCGGCGCGCGGCAGCGCCGCCACGGGCAGGAAGCGGTAGGCGAACAGTCCGGCCAGGACGAGCGCGAACGACATCAGGATCGTCGCGACGGGGTGGCGGATGCAGAAGCCCGAGATGTTCATGGCTGCTTCTCACCTTCGGCGACCGGAGTGCCCTGCGAGCCGGGCTTGGCGCTGCTATCCTTGTCATGCTCGCGAATCCGGCTGCCGGATTTCAGCCGCATCTGGCCGTCGACCACGACGCGCTCTCCGGGAGCCAGGCCCTCGCTCAGCGCCGTGCGTGCGCCATCGCTCAGCGCGACCTTGACGGGCCTGAGCTCGACGGTCTGGTCGGCCTTGGCGACATAGACGTAGGGGCCCTTCTGCCCGGTCTGGAGGGCGACGGTCGGGAGGGTCGTGACGTTCTTCAGCGTATCGGCGGAAAGCTCGACATCGACATATTGCCCCGGCCAGAGGCCGAGATCGTCATTGGCGAAGGCGGCCTTCGCGGTAATCGTGCCCGAGGTCATGTCGATGCTGGAATCGACGAAGTTGAGCTTGCCCTCGGCCGCGGGCTTGCCGGAATCGGGCACGCTCGCTGTCACCGGCACGGTCGCGCCCGACGCCAACGCCGCCTGCAGCACCGGCAACTCGCGCTCGGGCAAGGTGAAAGTGACCCGCAGCGGCTTCATCTGCGTGATGGTGACGAGGCCGGTACCGGTGCTGTTGGCCGAGACGAGATTGCCTGGAGTGACCTGCACGGCGCCGACGCGGCCCTCTATCGGTGCCAGGATGCGGGTGTATCCGAGCTTGAGCCTGTCGGCGTCGAGAGTCGCCTTGTCGGAGAGGATGGTCGCTGCGGCGGAGCGCTCGTCGGCTGTTGCCTGATCCACGGATTGCTGCGTGCCGGCGTTCTTAGTGAGCAATTGCTCATAGCGTGTGAGATCGGCCTGCGTGCGCTTATGGAGAGCTTCGTCGCGCGCGATTGCCGCCTCGTCCTTGGCGATCTGCGCCTTTATATCGCGGTCATCCAGCGCAAAGAGCAGGTCACCGGCCTTGACGAACTGGCCGTCGGTGACGTGCTGCTCGGTGATCTGGCTGTCGATCCGCGACTTGACGACCACCGTCGCAGGCGTCTCGACGAAGCCGATCGAGCGCTTGCGCACCGGCATGTCGGCCTGCTGGGCAACGGCCGTCACGACGGCAACCGGAGCACCGTCGCCAGTCCTGCCCGCCCGCGCGACAGATGCGGCGTCGCCCGAACCGCCTTTGCTGTGCGGGAGCAGGAACCACGCACCGCCGCCTATTGCGGCAACCACGACGGCCAGTGTCAGAAAGCTCATACGCTTCATCGGGCGCTCCTCAGGCCGCGCTGCCAATAGCAACGGTCGCCCCGGGGCTTTTGATCCGCTCGCGGATGGCCGCCAGCGTGGCGAGGGTCGTCACAAGCGCGTCCGGTTCGATGCCGTGCAGGACTTCTCCCGCGATCTCGTCACGCAGCGCATCGAGATCATCGACGAGACGACGCCCCTCCTCCGTCAGCGTCAGCAGATAGACGCGCCGGTCGCGGGGATCGCGGCCCCGGCGCACAAGGTCCTGCTGCTCCAGCCGGTCGATGAGCCGCGCCAGCGAGATCGGTTGCAGGTCGAGCATCTCGGCAATCGCCGCCTGGGTGAGGCCCTCATGGCGGCGCAGTCGCGCGAGAACGCCCCATTGCGCCCGCGTCGTGCCGTGAAGCCGCGCGCGCTGGTCGATATGGGTGCGCATCAACCGCGCGGTCTCGACAAGCTGGAAGGTCAACTCACGCTTGGGCGGGCGCCGCATCTCGCATGCCTCCTTATGATAAGCCTGCTTAGGAGATGGGCAGAGATTGCGGCGTTTTCCGGAACGCCTTCGCAAGCGCACAAGAACGTGATTGCGGGTGCGCCGAGGCCTCACCGGCGCATTGCTTGAGCGCTCCCGCGCGTCACGGCAGAACCGCTATCTGCGTGGAGCCCCGCGGAGCGCTCTATTGTCCGGTGAAGGTCGCAGGTCGCTTTTCGAGAAAGGCCGTGATGCCCTCTCTGAAATCCGCTGTGCGGGTCGATGCCGCGAAGGTCTGTCGCTCGAGCTCGAGCTGTTCGCCGAGCGTGTTCGTGCCGGAGGCATCGAGCAGCATCTTGATGCGGCCATAGGCCTGAGTCGGGCCGGCCGCGAGCCGACGGGCCAAGGCGAACGCCTCGCTTTCGACCTCGCCCAGCGGCACGACGCAATTGACCAGCCCGAGCCTCAACGCCTCGGCGGCATCGAAGGTCTCCGCCAGCAGCGCGATTTCGCGCGCCTTCTTCATGCCGACGGCGCGCGCCAGATGAAAGCTGCCCGAAGCATCGGGCGTCGCGCCGATGCGGGCATAGGCCATCGTGAATTTGGCGTTCTCCGCGGCCACGGCGAAGTCGCAGGCCAGCGCCAGGCTGAAGCCGCCCCCGGCGACCGCCCCTTGCAGGCAAGCCACCGATGGCTGCCGGAGCCCGCCGAGCAGAACAAGCCCCGCATGCAGCGGCTTGATGATGGCGCCGATCGCCGCCTCCGGATCCCCGCCCTTGGTGAACTGGGAGACGTCGCCGCCAGCGCAAAAGCCCCTGCCCTCGCCGCGGATCAGGATCGCCCGCACCGTGTTATCGGCAGCGATGGCCTCGATCGCTGCCAGAAAGGCCTCAGCCATCGCCACATCGATAGCGTTCAGGACGCCGGGCCGGTTGAGCGTCAACGTGGCGACGCCGGCGTCGATCGCGAGCAGGATGGGCGCGGCGGCTTCTGACATCGGCGGGCTCCGGACGGCCGCTATTGCGCGGCGCGGTGCGGTTCTAGCATCGCACTGGCTTACCGCGCGAGATGCCGCGCGCCGTCAGGCGACCGCGCGCTCATTGCCGACCTCCGGCGCTTCGAGTGTCGCCATGGCGGCCGCGACGCCGCCGCTGCGATGGGGCACTCCGGCGGCAACCAACCCCATCTCGACGCCCGACAGCGCGCCGAGCAGCATCAACTCGTTGCACTCGCCGAGATGGCCGATGCGGAAGACCTTGTCGGCGACCTTGCCGAGGCCGGAGCCGAGCGAGATGTTGTATTTCTCGAGCGCGATCTTGCGGTAGCGGTCGGCGCTGTGGCTCGGCGGCATCATAACCGCGGTCAGCACCGGCGATTGCTCGGCCGGGTTTTCACACAGGATCTCGAGCCCCCAGGCCTTCACCGCGGCGCGCGTCGCGGCCGCAAGGCGCTTGTGGCGGGCAAAGACATTGTCCAGCCCCTCCTCCTGCAGCATGGCGAGCGTTTCCCTGAGGCCATAGAGCAGGTTCGTCGCCGGAGTGTAGGGGAAGAAGCCGTTGGCGTTGATCTTCACCATCTCCTGCCAGTCCCAATAGGATCGCGGCAGCTTGTTGATCTTCGACGCAGCCATCGCCTTCTCGGAGATCGCATTGAAGCTCAGCCCCGGAGGGAGCATCAGGCCCTTCTGCGAGCCCGAGACCGTGACATCGACCTGCCATTCGTCGTGGCGGTAATCGACGGAGGCGAGCGAGGAGATGGTGTCGACCATGAACAGTGCCGGATGGCCGCTGGCGTCGATCGCCTTGCGGATCTCGGCGATGCGGCTGGTCGCCCCGGTCGAGGTCTCGTTATGGACGACCATCACCGCCTTGATCTTGCGGGTCGTGTCCTCGGAGAGTTTGGCCTCGATCGCGGCCGGATCGGCGCCGCGACGCCAGTCGCCGGGAATGAAATCGACCTCGATGCCGAAACGGGCCGCGATCTGGCGCCAGAGCGTGGCGAAATGGCCGGTCTCCGCCATCAGCACGGTATCGCCGGGCGAGAGCGTGTTTACGATCGCAGCCTCCCAGGCACCGGTGCCCGACGATGGGTAGATCACCACCGGCTGCGTGGTCTTGAAGATCGCCTTCGAGCCCTCCAGGACAGCCTTGCCGAGACGCGCGAACTCGGCGCTGCGATGGTCGATAATCGGCATGTCCATGGCCCGCAGCACCCGATCGGGGATTGGGCTCGGACCGGGAATATGCAGGAAGTGGCGACCCTGCTGCGCTGCCATGACGTGTCCTCCCGGGAGCGACTTCGAAACCGGCGGTTCCGAGACACCTGTTGGTTGGCGAGTTTTTGCATTCATTTTTTGGGATTGCAACCGCCATCCAGCACGCAGATTGCCGTCAATATCTCGACATGCACCGGAGTTTGGAGTAACGCGATGGCATGACAGACGTCGCCGCCGACACAGACATGGCCGGGCATTCCGCGCGAGGAACGACCGAGGAAGCCGCCACGGCAGCGCTGTCGCGCCCGGGCGCTACGCTCCATGGCGAGTTGCTGGCGGCGCTGCGCGACTACATCGTCGAAGGCAATCTCGCTGATGGCGCGCGCATCCCCGAACGCCTGCTCTGCGACCGCTTCGGCATCTCGCGCACGCCTTTGCGCGAAGCTCTCAAGGTCCTGGCATCGGAGGGACTTATCGAGCTCCTGCCTAATCGCGGCGCCCGCGTTCGCGAACTCGGAGCCGAGGATCTGCGCGAGCTTTTCGACGTGATGGGCGGGCTGGAAGCGCTGGCCGGCAGGCTAGCCTGCGAGCAGATTTCTGACGACGACGTCGCCGAGATCGAGCGGGTCCATCACGAGATGTACCGGTTTTACCTGCGCCGCGACATGCATGGCTACTTCCAGTGCAACCAGGACATCCATCGGATGATCGTCGCAGCGGCCGGCAACGCCACGCTGAGCGCGACCTACGAAAATCTCGCCGGGCGCATCCGCCGCGTGCGCTATTCCGCCAACCTCGCCAAGGATCGCGACCGCTGGGGCGAGGCGATGCGCGAGCATGAGGCAATCCTCGACGCGCTGCGCCGCCGCGCCGGCAGCGAGCTCAGCGATATCCTGTTCCTGCACCTGCGCAACAAGCGCAAGGCAGCGCAGTCTCAGATGGCGTAGCGAGCCCGCCCCGACGCGGCGCAACCGAGCATTGCATGAGCAACGAGCCAGCACCTTGCTGGACCGCTTAGCCGCAACCCCGGCGACTGCATGGTCGTCACTTCGTTCCATTGCGATTTTCAGATTGAATGCAAAATTTTTTGGTTCTACGCTCCCGCTGACGACGCCGTAAGAGCGCGGACAGGGAGAGGAACGACCATGAAGCAGCGTTGGCTTGCCGCATCGGCGGTTGTCATCGGCGGAGCGATGCCCGCTCTCGCCTGGGAGCCGACCAAGGCGATCGAGATCGTCGTGCCATTCGCGGCGGGCGGTGCGTCCGACCAGATGGCCCGCACGATGCAGGGCATCATCCAGAAGCACAATCTGACCTCGCAGCCGGTCATCGTCGTCAACAAGCCAGCCGCCGGCGGCGCCGAGGGCATGCTCGAAATCCAGAAATCGGCGGGCGATCCCCACAAGCTGATCACCACCTCGAGCGGCATCTTCATGACGCCGATGGCGACGAAGTTGCCGCTGGTCTGGACCGACTACACGCCGATCGCGATGATGGCGCAGGACTCGTTCGTGCTCTGGGTCAACGCCAAGGCGCCCTACAAGACCGCGGGCGACTTCATGGAAGCCGCCAAGAAGGCCTCGCCGCCGATGAAGATCGGCGGGACCTCCTCGAAACGCGAGGACAACCTGATCGTCTTCGCGATGGAACAGGCCGGCGGCACCAAGTTCGCCTTCATTCCGCATACCAGCGGCGGCACGACCTCGACCCAGCTCTCCGGCCGCCATATCGAGGCCTCGACCAACAACCCCGCCGAGGATGTCGCCAACTGGCGCGGCGGCGCCACGCGCCCGATCTGCGTCTTCTCCGACCAGAAGATGACCTACACCGAGAAGGTCGCCGACGGGCAGTCCTGGGCCGACATCCCGACCTGCAAGTCGCAGGGGCTGAATGTCAGCTACCAGATGCTGCGCGGCATGTTCATGCCCGGCAAGGTCACCAAGGAACAGCAGGCCTATTACGTCGCAATGTTCAAGAAGGTCTCCGAGACGCCGGAGTGGAAAGAGTATCTCGCCCGCGGCGCGCTCGTGCCCGACTATCGCGACGGCGACGCCTTCGTCTCCTTCCTGAAGACCGATGAGGCCCTGCACGCCAAGCTGATGAGCGACGCCGGATTCATGGCCAAGTGACGGGTTTTCGAGGGGTGCGCGTCATCCCGGACTAGGCGAAGCGAAGACCCGGGATCCATGCCCGAAGCTTTCAGGAATGGATCCCGGATCGCGGCCTGTCCGCCACGACGCGCGCGGGAGTAATCGATGTCAGACCTAACCAAGCAAAGCCCCCCACAGCGCGGCATTTCGCGCCGCCCGGTCGAGCGGATCACCGCTGCGATCCTCATCCTCCTGGCCCTCGTGGTGCTCTACGACTCCCACGGGCGCGGTGCCGGCTGGGATAATGGCCCGCAGAACGGCTTCTTCCCGGCTCGTGTCGGCTGGATCTTCCTCGCAGCGTCGGTCTTCATCCTGGTGCAATCCTTCAGGTCGCCGCAGGACAGCGTCTTCGTCACCTATGAGCAGCTTGGCATGGTCGTGCGGGTCTTGGGCCCGCTGGTGCTGTTCGTTGCGCTGATCCAGCCGCTGGGCCTCTACGTGGCTGCGGGCATCTTCATCCTCGTCTTCATGGGCATCATCGCGACCTCGCGCTGGTGGGCCATCGCGCTCACGGCGGTCCTCGTGCCGCTGGTCTGTTTCTGGATTTTCGAGCTGCAGTTCCGGGTGCCCCTGCCGAAGGGGCCGCTCGAGGCCGCCCTGGGCTATTGAGGACGACGCATGGATGATCTCGCCTCACTGATGGCCGGCTTCCAGCTCGCGCTGTCCTGGCACAATATCGGCTACATGGCGCTCGGCGTAGTGCTGGGCATCATCGTCGGCGTACTGCCTGGGCTGGGCGGCCCCAACGGCGTCGCGATCCTGCTGCCACTCACCTTCGGCATGGACCCGACCTCCGCCATCATCCTGCTCTCGTCGATCTATTGGGGCGCGCTGTTCGGCGGGGCGATCACCTCGATCCTGTTCAACATCCCCGGCGAAGCCTGGTCCGTGGCGACGACGTTCGACGGCTACCCGATGGCTGTGCAGGGCAAGGCTGCGGAAGCGCTGACCGCCGCCTTCACTGCCTCCTTCATCGGGGCGCTCTCGGGCGTCATCCTGATCACCTTCGTGGCGCCGCTGGTGGCCTCCTTTGCGCTCAGATTCGGCCCGGCCGAGTTCTTCGCGGTGTTCCTTTTGACCTTCTGCTCCTTCATCGGGATGGGCCGCGAGAACCGCGCAAAGATCCTGGCCTCGCTCTGCATCGGCTTCCTGCTGGCCGCCGTGGGGCTGGATTCGATCTCCGGCGACCTGCGCATGACGTTTGGCTCGATGGAACTGATGCGCGGCTTCGACTTCCTGATCGTGGTCATCGGCCTGTTCGGCGTCAGCGAGATCCTGCTCACCGTCGAGGAAGGGCTGGTGTTCAAGGGCAAGCAGGCGCGCATCGACCTCAAGGTCGTGCTGCGGACCTGGGCCAGCCTGCCGCGTTACTGGGCCACCCTCGTCCGCTCCTCTCTGGTCGGGATGTGGATGGGCGTCACGCCGGGCGGCGCCATCGCCGCCTCCTTCATGGGCTACGGCCTGGCCAAGCGCTTCTCGAAGCGGGGCAAGCATTTCGGCAAGGGCGAGATCGAGGGCGTGCTCGCGCCCGAGACCGCCGCCCACGCCGCCGGCACCAGCGCGCTGCTGCCGATGCTGGCGCTCGGCATTCCGGGCTCCGCGACTGCCGCCGTGCTGCTCGGCGGCCTGCTGGTCTGGGGGCTGCAGCCGGGGCCGCTGCTCTTCGTCGAGCAGAAGGAGTTCGTCTGGGGGCTCATCGCCTCGATGTATCTCGGCAACCTCGCCGGGCTGATCATCGTGCTCGCCACCGTGCCGCTCTTCGCCGCGATCATGCGGGTGCCGTTCTCCTTCGTCGCGCCGGTGATCCTAATCGTCTGCGCTATCGGCGCCTACACCATCTCGAATTCGATCTTCGACATCTGGCTGATGCTGATCTTCGGCATCATCGGCTACGTCTTCAAGAAGCTCGACTATCCGCTGGCCCCGCTCGTGCTGGCGCTGGTGCTGGGAGACCGCGCGGAGGACGCCTTCCGCCAGGCGCTGCTCGGCTCGGCCGGCTCGCTCAACGTGTTCTGGGCGAACGGACTTGTGGGAACGCTGGTCGTGCTCGCCATGCTCCTGCTGCTCTGGGGCCCGCTCGCCGACCTGCTCGGCTTCGCAAGGCGGCGGGGGCGGCCGGTCGAAGCCGCAGCAGCGGAATAAGATGAAACCGTCATTGCGAGCGCAGCGAAGCAATCCAGAGGCAAGCGTCGTGCCTTGCCCCGGCTGGATTGCTTCGCTGCGCTCGCAATGACGCCAAGTGCCTGGACGCCAAGTGCCTGGACGCCAAGTGCCTGCGCCTGCTGGATGACAGAATGACCGAACAACCGACCAAACCCCACGCCCGCAATCTCGGGCTGGAGCGCCGCCTGGCCCAGACGCTCGAGGGCGAAGTGCGTTTCGACGCTTTTACGCGGGGGCGCTACGCTACCGATGCCTCGATCTACCAGATCATCCCGCAGGGCGTGGTCTTCCCGAAATCCGAAGCCGACATCGCCGCGGCCCTGACGATTGCTGCCGAGCATGGCGTGCCCGTGATCGCGCGCGGCGGCGGCACCTCGCAGAACGGCCAGCCGATCGGCGATGCGTTGATCCTGGACATGAGCCGGCATTTCAATGGCATCCGGAACTACGACCCGGCGAGCGCGACGGTTTCTGTCGCGCCCGGCATCGTGCTGGAGGCGCTGAACGCGCAGGTGAAGAAGGACGGGCTGTTCTTCCCCGTCGAGCCCTCGACGGCTAGCCGCTGCACCATCGGCGGCATGGCCGGCAACAACTCGTCGGGCGCGCGCTCGCTGCGCTACGGCAAGATGGTCGACAACGTGCTCGCCATGAAGGCGATGTTCCATGACAGCGAAGGCTTTGCGCTGGGCGAGGCCGCGGTCGGCGACAACCAGTCGGTGCGTGCGCGCGACCTGATGAGCCGGATGATCGGCCTCGCCGACAGCCACCGCGTGGAGATCGAGGCGATCTTCCCGAAGGTGCAGCGCCGCGTCGGCGGCTACAATCTCGACGAGTTGCTGCCTGCGCGACCCAATCTCTCGCATCTGCTGGTCGGCTCCGAGGGCACGCTCGCCATCACCACCGAGGCGACGCTGAAGCTCTCTCCCCTGCCGACCCATCGCGTCATGGGCGTCTGCCATTTCCCGAGCTTCCGCGCCGCGATGGAGACGACGCAGCACATCGTCGCGCTCGGGCCGGTCGCGGTCGAGCTCGTCGACAACAATGTGCTGGTGCTGGGCGCCGACATCCCCCTCTTCGTGCGCACGCTCGCCGACATCACGCGCGGCACGCCGAACTGCCTGCTGCTGGTGGAATTCGCCGGCGACGAGCTCGCTGTCCTTCGGCGCGACCTGAAGCGGCTCGACCAGTGCATGGCCGATCACGGCTACCCTGACGCCGTCGTCGAAGTGGTGGAGCCCGCGCGGCAGAAACCGGTCTGGGAGGTGCGCGAGGCCTGCCTGAACATCATGATGTCGATGAAGGGCGACGGGAAGCCGGTCTCCTTCATCGAGGATTGCGCGGTGCCGCTCGAGCATCTCGCGGATTACACCGACGCCGTCACCGCCCTGTTCGAGCGGCATGGCACGCGTGGCACCTGGTATGCCCATGCCTCCGTCGGCTGCCTGCATGTGCGCCCGATCCTGAACATGAAGGACGAGGCGGGCGTGAAGGCGATGCGCGGCATCGCCGAGGAGGCCTGCGATCTCGTGCGCCGCTTCAAGGGCTCCTATTCCGGCGAGCATGGCGACGGCATCTCGCGCTCGGAGTTCGTGGAGCCGATGTTCGGCGGCCCCCTCACCCGCGCCTTCGAGCAGGTGAAGGACGGCTTCGACCCCGACAACCGCCTCAACCCCGGCAAGATCGTGCGCCCCTTGCGCATGGACGACCGCTCGCTGATGCGCTTCCCGCCGGGCTATGCCACGCCGATCCCGGTCCAGACAGCACTCGACTGGTCGGATTGGGGCGGCCTCGGCGGCGCTGTCGAGATGTGCAACAACAACGGCACCTGCCGAAAAATGTCGGGCGGGACGATGTGCCCCTCCTATCGCGCCACGCGCGAAGAGCAGCATGTCACGCGCGGCCGGGCGAATTCGCTGCGCCTCGCCATTTCCGGCCAGCTCGGACCCGACGCCTTCACCTCACCCGAGATGAAGGAGACGCTCGATCTCTGCGTCTCCTGCAAGGGCTGCAAGCGCGACTGCCCCACAGGCGTCGACATGGCGCGGATGAAGGTCGAGTTCCTGAGCCAGTACCACCAGCGCCACGGCCTGCCGCTGAAGGAAAGGCTGATCGCCTACCTCCCCCGCTACGCGCCGCTGGCCGCGAAACTCGCGTCGCTGATGAATTTGCGCGACAAAATTCCGGCGCTGGCGCAGCTGAGCGAGCGGCTGCTCGGCTTCAGCGCAAGGCGCTCGCTGCCAGTCTGGCGCGCGCCCTGGAAGCAGGGCGGCGGCAGGGCATCGCTTGCGGACGTGAAGGGCGACGGGCGCGACATCGTGCTCTTCGGCGACACCTTCAACCGCTATTTCGAGCGCGAGAACCTCGAGGCCGCCGAGCGCGTGCTGGCTGCCGGCGGCTACCGGCTGCACAAGGTCGAGGCTGCCGATGGCGGCAGGCCTTTGTGTTGCGGGCGCACCTTCCTCTCGGCCGGGCTGGTCGACGAGGCGCGGGCGGAGGCACGGCGCACGCTCGACGCGCTCTCTCCCTTCGTCGCCAAGGGCGCGCGCATCGTCGGGCTGGAGCCCTCCTGCCTCCTGACCTTCCGCGACGAGTTTTCCGCGTTGCTGCCGAAGGCCGAAGTCGAGCCGGCGGCAAAGTCCGCCTTCCTGCTGGAGGAATTGCTGGCGGCCGACATCAAGGCCGGCACCACCACCCTGCCGCTCAAGGATCAGGGCGGGCGCGTCGCGCATCTGCACGGCCACTGCCATCAGAAGGCCTTCGACGCGATGGGCGCCGTCGAGGCGACACTGCGGGCGGTACCGGGGCTGGAGATCAGGCCGATCGAGTCGAGTTGCTGCGGCATGTCCGGCGCCTTCGGCTATGGCGCGGCGACGATCGACGTCTCGATGGCAATGGGCGAGCTCTCGCTGCTGCCGGCAGTTCGGAAGGCCGGAGCGGACGACGTCATCGTCGCCGACGGCACGAGTTGCCGCCACCAGATCCATGACGGTGCGGGACGCGAGGCGATCCATGTCGCGCGCGTGCTGGCCGATGCGCTGGAGGATTGAGGCGGCTGAAGAACCATCGGCCCTCATCCTGAGGAGCAGGCGAAGCCTGGGTCTCAAAGGATGGTCCACAGGGCTAATTCCGACTGAAGCATCCTTCGGGACGCCGCTCTGCGGCTCCTCAGGATGAGGGCTGCGAGAGGCACTCGACCAACGACCCGGCAACCGGGCCAATCCAGGGAGGATGGACCATGCTACGGACGATGCTGCTGACGGGTATGACGGCGCTTTGCGCGCTGGGGGGAACGGAGACGATGGCGAAGGACTATTTCCTGGCGAGCGGGCGCTGGGACAATGTCGTGCTGGTGATCGACCTGGAGAAGGCGATCGACCCGGCCAACGACGGCACGCCGAAGGCGGTGGTGAACCGGCTGCGCGTGACGCCCGATATCGAGGTCGACGGCAAGACCGTGATCGCCAGCGGCCAGCCGATCTCGATCGCGATCGCGCCCGACAACCGGCGCGCCTATGTCGTCAATCACTCCGGTCGCACCCGGCCCGATGCGGCGGCCGCCTTCCAGCACGGCCATGCCGGCACCGTCACGGTCCTCGATCTCGGCAAGGCGCTCGACCCCGCCAGCAACGAGACGCTCGCCGCCGTTGAAGGTTATATCGAGACGGAGGGCTTTGGCCCCACCGGCTTCGCGATCGCGGCCGACGGCCGGCACGCCGTGCTCGCCCATGCCGAGCGCGAGGGCGACGAGGATGGCGGGCGGCATATCAGCATCGTCGACCTCAGCACCCGAAAAGTGATCCGCAAGGTCGAGCAGGCCTTTGGCAAGCCCGGCTTCCCCTGCCCGCCCGACCCGGTGCCGCATCGCGCGCCCGATCCGAAGTTCGGCTGCTTCCCCGATACCAACGGCGTCACCATCAGCCCGCTCGGCGGCGGCACGATTTTTGGCGCCAATGGCGGCACCGACGACATCACCGTGATGAGCCTGGCCAAGGCCATCGCCGGAGAGGCCGGCGCCGAACTCGCGCGCATTCCGGTGCAGGCCGGCGGCTTCGGCATCTCGACCAGCCCTGACGGCAAGCTGGTCGCGCACGCCTCCCGCGAAAGCGCGCAGACCGACATCGCCGGAAACACGGTCTCGATCGTCGATGTCGAGAAGGCGCTGGCCAACCCTGCCAAGGCCGAGGTCGCGCGCGTGCTGGTCGGCACCGACGACAAAGCGACGCCGACAAGGCCCTTCGTCGCCGCCTTCCTGCCGGACGGCAAGCGCATCCTCTCCACCCAGTTCCGCGCCAACAACATCGACGTCATCGATGTCGAGAAGGCGCTGGCGGGCCAGCCGGCGACGCTCAAGCGAATCGAACTGAAGACGCCGGGCGGCGAGCCCTCGCGGCCGCGCGGCATCGCGATCACGCCCGACGGGAAATATGCCGCGATCACCGGCGCGCCCAAGGGCAAGTCGAATTCCAGCGTGGTCTGGATCGTCGATCTCGCGAGCTACGAGGTGAAGGGCCGCGTCACCGAGATCGGCAATGAGAGCTACATGATCGGGGCATTCCAGGCGAACTGACGCGCTGCCGCCCTGCGTGGCGGAGCATGGCGGAACGATTGGCTTGCTGACTACAACGCCGTCCTAGCGCATCGTCATCCTGGGCTTCGCGTCGCGAAGTCCCGGGATCCATCGGAGGGCTCAGTTCCCCATGATGGATCCCGGGCCGGCCTTCGGCCGCCCAGGATGACGACGCGCTTTATGACAACGATCGGCGCGTGCTCCGCGAGGCCCCATGCTGCAATTTCTCGCCACCAGCACGCCGTTCTTCGCCGTGATCGCGCTCGGCGCACTGGCCTCGGGGCGCACCTTGTTCGGCCCCGAGGCGGTCCGCGTGCTCAATACTTTCGCATTCATGATCGCGACGCCGGCGATGATCCTGCGCGTGATGTCACGCCAGCCTATCGCGGAACTCTGGAACACGACCTTCTTCGTCGCGCTGGCCGCCATCGGGGTGCTGATGCTGCTGTCCACCGCACTGTTCCTGCGCGGCCGCGGGCTCAGCTATGGCGGCGCGGTTTCGCACGGCCAGGCCATGGTCGGCGGCAACTTCGCCTTTCTCGGGATTCCGCTCATGCTTGCCTTCCTCGGCGAGCGTGCAGCGTCGCCGATCGCGATTGGCCTCATCTTCGACACCGCGCTGCTGATCCCGCTGGCAATCGGGTTGATCGAGGCCGGGCGCGGCACGGGCTCGGCGCTGTCGATCGTCGCCGGCCTGGTCAAGGGCACGCTCCTCAATCCTTTCATGCTGTCGATCGCGGCAGGCCTGGCGCTCTCGCTGAGCGGGGTGTCTATCCCCGAGCCCGCAGATCGGTTCCTGTCCTTCCTTGGTAACGCGGCGGCGCCGGTCGGCGTGTTCGCGCTCGGCCTGGCGGCCCGGCAATGGGGTGGCAGCGGGCTCTCGGTCACGCGAATCGCGCCGCTGGTCCTGGGAAAGCTCGTGCTGCATCCGCTGCTCGTCTGGTGCCTGCTAGGCCCCGTGCTGCAGCTCGATCCGTTCTGGGTCACGGCGGGCGTACTCTATGCCGCCCTGCCGACCGCCGCCAATGTCTTCGTCATCGCCGAGCGCTTCGAAACCGGCGGCAAGCCAATCGCGGCAGCCATCGTCGCCTCGACGGCGCTGGCTGCGCTCACATTCCCGCTCGCGGTCTGGCTGGTTTCGGGCCAGAGCCTCACGCCCTGAGCACAGGGCACCTCCTTGCGTCAGGAGCGGCCGGCATCTGCGCCCCTGCCCATGGCCAGCGTGACGGCGATGCGGATAGTGTCGCCGCCATGCACAAGCCCTATCGACGAGGCGACACGATACACATGAGCCAGCTCTTCAGCCCCTCCCCGATCGGCGATCTCGACCTCGCCAACCGGATCGTCATCGCGCCGATGTGCCAGTATTCCGCGCAGGACGGCTGCACGACCGACTGGCACATCATCCATCTCGGCCACCTCGCGCTGTCGGGCGCAGGGCTGCTGTTCATCGAGGCGACGGCCGTAGAGCCCGCGGGCCGGATCTCGCCCTTCGATGTCGGGCTCTGGTCGGACGAGACAGAAGCTGCGCTGACGAAGACGCTGGCCGCGATCGCAAGCCAGTCCGACATGCCGATCGGTGTGCAGCTCGCCCATGCCGGCCGCAAGGCGGGCACGGCCCAGCCCTGGAACGGCGGCGGACAGCTGCCCCATAGCGAAGGCGGCTGGACCCGTGTTGCCCCGTCCGCTGTCGCGTTCGAGGGCCACGCCGAGGCCCCGGTCGCACTGAGCGAGAGCGATATTGCGCGCCTGGTCGAAAGTTTTGCCGACTCGGCCAGACGGGCCGTGCGAGCCGGCTTCGCGGCGATCGAGTTGCACGGCGCCCATGGCTACCTGATGCACCAGTTCCTGTCGCCGATCTCGAACCGGCGCGAGGATGCCTATGGCGGCTCGCTGGAAAACCGCATGCGCTTCCCGCTCGCGGTGCTCGACGCGGTGCGCGCCGCCGTCCCCGGCGGATATCCCGTCGGCTTCCGGGTCTCGGCCACGGACTGGATCGAGGGCGGCTGGGATCTGGAGCAGACCATCGCCTTCGCCAAGGCGACGCAGGCTCATGGCGCCGATTTCATCGACGTCTCGAGCGGCGGCCTTTCGGCGGCGCAGAAAATCCCGCTCGGACCGAGCTACCAGGTGCCTCTGGCACGCGCCATCAAGCATGCGACCGGCCTGCCGACGATGGCGGTCGGGCTGATCACCGAGCCCGACCAGGCGGAGGCGATCATCGGCACTGGCGATGCGGACTTCGTCGCACTGGCACGCGGGATGCTGTTCGATCCGCGCTGGCCTTGGCGCGCGGCAGCCCATCTCGGCGCGACGGTCAAGGCGCCCAACCAGTATCTGCGCTCGCAGCCGCGCAATCTGAAGCAGCTTTTCGGCTGAGCTGGCCCTGCGCCCAAGCAGGACCGTCATTGCGAGGAGCAAGGCGACGAAGCAATCCAGACGGCGTGGGGCACTGCCGCCCCTGGATTGCTTCGCTGACGCTCGCAATGACGATTCAGTCCGCAGAAATACCTTAGAGCCCTTCCGCGCCATTACCGGAGCAGACACCCAATGACCGCCTATTCCGAGCTCGCCGCTCATTTCGGCCGCATCTCCGCCTTGTCCAACGCCATCGGCATCCTGAGTTGGGACACGGCCGCGATGATGCCGGCCGGCGCCTCGCCGACGCGGTCCGAGAGCATGGCCCTGCTGGAGGTGCTGCGGCACGGCATGGTGGTCGAGCCCCGCATCGGCGACTGGCTCGCCGATGCCGACGCAGATACGGGCCTCGGCGAATGGGAGCGCGCCAATCTGCGCGAGATCCGACGCGTCTGGACTGTCGAGACCGCACTGCCGGCCGATCTCGTCGAGGCTTCCAGCAAGGCGACCTCGGCCTGCGAGATGCGCTGGCGGCAGGCGCGCGCGGAGTCGGATTTCGCAGGCCTCCTGCCCTATCTCGCGGAGGTGTTGAACCTGCAGCGCCAGATCGGCGTCGCCAAGGGCGAGCGGCTGGGCCTGAGCCCGTATGACGCGCTGCTCAACGATTACGAGCCCGGCGGGCGTTCGGCCAAGATCGACCTGCTGTTCGACGATCTCGCCGGCTTCCTGCCGGGCTTCCTGCAGCAGGCGCTCGAGCATCAGGCCAGGCGCCCGTTGGTTCCCGCGCCGGAGGGGCCCTTTGCCATCGAGAAGCAGCGGGCGCTCGGCCTGCGCATGATGGCGGCGCTCGGCTATGATTTCGAGCGCGGACGCCTTGATGTCTCGACGCATCCGTTCTGCGGCGGGGCCGACAATGATGTGCGCATCACCACGCGCTATGACGAGGCCGATTTCGCCAAGGCGCTGATGGGCGTGCTCCACGAGACCGGCCACGCACTCTATGAGCAGGGCCGGCCGCGGGGCTTCATGAACCAGCCCGTCGGCGCCGCGCGCGGCATGAGCCTGCACGAGAGCCAGTCGCTGCTGGTCGAGATGCAGGCCTGCCGCTCGGCCGAGTTCATCGGCTTCGCCGCGCCGCTGATGCGCGAGACCTTCGGCGGCTCGGGGCCCGCCTGGGAGACGCAGGCCGTGCTCGCCCGCTATACCAAGGTGGAGCCCGGGTTCATCCGTGTCGATGCCGACGAGGTGACCTACCCCGCCCATGTCATCCTGCGCTACCGGCTGGAGAAGGCTCTAATCGCCGATGCGATGCCGCTGTCGGAGCTGCCATCGGCATGGAATGCCGGAATGCAGAGCCTGCTGGGGGTGGCCCCGCCCAATGACCGGGTCGGCTGTCTGCAGGACATCCATTGGCCGAGCGGCGGCTGGGGCTATTTCCCGACCTATACGCTGGGCGCGATGACCGCCGCGCAGATCTTTGACGCTGCCTGCGCCGCCGATCCCGAGATCCTGCCGGCGATCGGGCGCGGCGAATTCGCGCCGCTGGTCGGCTGGCTGCGCAGCAACATCCATAGCCAGGCCAGCCTATACCAGACGGACGAGCTCCTTACCCGCGCCACCGGCCGCCCCCTCGATGCCGCGGTGTTCAAGGCGCATCTGAAACGGCGCTACGTTGGCGAGGCCTGACGGGAGACGGGCTCGCGCACGAAGACGGGACTTGAATCGCGACGCGAATGGGATTTGGATCGCGTGCCGGCAACGGACCGAGCCCAGGAGATACCCATGCTGAGAACGATGATTTTAGCATCCGCAGCCGCGATCGCGGTCGCGTCCGTTTCCATCACGCCCGCCGCCGCGCTGACGATGAAGGAATGCGGCGTCAAATACCAGGACGCCAAAAAGGCCAACACGCTCAAGGGCCAGAAGTGGAACGACTTCCGCAAGGCCCAGTGCGGCGATGACGATGCGTCCGAGAATGATGCCGCAGCGGCGGTCGCCGAACCGACGCCCGCTCCCGCGACGATGGCCGCGCCGGCGGCCGGCGCCAAGCCGGCTATGCCGGCTGCCCCGACTCGCGCCAAGGCCGCTGTGTTCCCCAAGGCGGTAGCTACGAAGTACTCGGAGGAATCGCCGGGCAAGGCGCGGCTGAAAACCTGCGCCGACCAGTACAACGCCAACAAGGCAGCCAACGCCAACGGCACGCTCAAGTGGATCGAGAAGGGCGGCGGCTACTGGAGCCAGTGCAACACCAAGCTCAAGAGCTGAGCTAGCCGACGCGGCCGGCCGGGATCACCCGGCCGGCTTTCCCAGGTCCAGCCGGTAGCGCAGCTTGGCGCGCTCGCCCCGGGCGTAGCTTTCATAATCCTGCGGGACCATCAGGCTCTCGATCAGCACGCAGCCAAGCTTCTCCAGCGTGCGGCGGCAGGCGGCGTTCTCCGGCGTCGTCGTGATCCAGATCTCGCGCAGCCCCTTGGCGACCGCCGCAGGCAGAAGCGCGCGCACCGCCTTTTCCGCCAGGTTGCGTCCACGAAATTCCGGCTCCACCGAAAAGCCGATCTGGCCGGAGAGATGGGTCAGGAGATGCGTGGCCTCGGGCCGCAAGGTGATCGTCCCGGCGATCCGCTCATCCGCCAGAATCGCGAACCGGAAGGCCTGCACGCCCCAGGGTGACAGCTCGACCTCATAGACATGATCGAGCCGCAAGGAGACATCCTCGAAGGCCAGGCCGGCGAACGAGGCTCGCAAATCCCCAACGGCGTCGCCATCGTCCGGCATCGTAGGGACCTCACAGATCGCAGACTATCGTCTCGCCACGAAGAACAGACGCGGGAACGCGAGCAGCACGCTGCCATCAGGCAAAGCCGGGTAGGCCTTCGCGACCGCGGCGGTATAGCGTTCGAGGTAGGCGGCGCGCTGGGCCTCGTCGAGCGGGTTGATGAAGGGGCGAAGGCCCGTGCCCTTGAACCATTCGACGATCCCCGACGCCCCGCCGGCCAGCACATGGTAATAGGTGGTGCGCCAGATATCGACTTCGGCGGCGGCGCCGCGCAGCAGGCGGTAGTACCAGTCGACTTCCTGCCGGGCGGTGCGCGCGTTGGCGGAATTGGCGAGTACGCCGGCCCAGGGCCCATTCGCCGCGGTCTCGCGCATCAGGACGTGGGCGGGTTCCTCGAGGTTGTCCGGCATCTGCACCGCGAGGCGCCCGCCGATCTTGAGCTTGTCGATGAGGGCCGGCATCAGCGCCTGGTGATCGGGGACCCATTGCAGCGAGGCATTGGCAAGGATCACGTCGACGGGCGCGGGATTGGCCCAAGTGGCGATGTCGCCGAGTTCGAAGCGCGTTCCCGGCATGCGCTTGTTCGCGGCCTCGATCATCTCCGGCGAGGAATCCATGCCGACGAGTTCGAGACCCGGGGAATGCCGCTTGAGAAGTTCCGTCGAGTTGGCGGGCCCGCAACCGAGATCGGCACCGAGGCCGCTTTCGAGCGGCGGAAGCTGCGCCAGCAGGTCAAAGATCGGACGGTTCCGTTCGGCTTCGAACTTCGTGTACTGCGTAGCGGACCAGGTCATCGGCATCTCCATCACCGCCGATAAAGCGAGCGGCGTCTGCGGATCGGGCTCGAGAAAGGCCGGTACGCCTACGGGCCGGCCTCCGCAAGTCCATGGTGCGAACGCAACGAAACCCACAGCTTCCCTTGCGCCACTCCGCGGCGAACTCTGGGAACGCTGGAACGGGTTCGATTCCTGCTTCGCCCTCACGGTGAGTGGCTTCACCGTGGCGGCCGGCGCGCTGGTGCGACGCGAATCGGCGAGGCTGTTGGCTTTCGAGACACTCGTGCTCCAGGGCAGAGCAGCCGGCGAGCCCTTCGGTTCGCCCTCCTCCCAATTGTTCGGCGGCGATCGAACAGCCTGTTTCCCCTGCGTGGCATCGCGCGTTGCGTCCCATCAGCAGGGTTGGCGATGCACCAGGACGCTGAAAACCGGTTCGCCGGGAGGCGTCGCCGGCCCATCCCCGCGAGCAAAATGGGAGGGCTCTTCCCCCGGGACGCCTAACCCCCTAAACCAGCGCCAATCCTCTGCGCGAGACTTCCGCCGCAGAATGCCGCAACATCCGCGCAGAGCCGCGCCGAACAGACCCACGGAACCCATTCATGTCGCTCGTCGATTCCGTCCGCAAGGTGATCGTGCCCATCCATAAGGAAGGCTATGTCTTCATCGCCATCGGGTTGGTGGCGACGATCATCCTCGCCAATCTGTGGTCGCCCTTTGGCTGGATCGGCGCGATCATCACGATCTGGATCTGCTACTTCTTCCGCGATCCCATCCGGACCACGCCGCAACGTGAAGGGCTGGTGATCTCGCCGGCCGATGGCCGCGTCAGCCAGATCGCCTCGGCCCTGCCCCCGCCGGAGCTGAACCTGCCGGCCGAGCCGATGACGCGCATCTCGATCTTCATGAATGTCTTCGACTGCCATGTGAACCGCGCTCCGCTGGCCGGCCGCATCGTCAAGATGGCCTATACGCCGGGCCTCTTCCTCAACGCCGAACTCGACAAGGCCAGCGACGACAACGAGCGCAACGCGCTCGCGATCGAGACCGGTTCGGGAATCATCGGCGTCGTGCAGATCGCAGGCCTCATCGCCCGCCGCATCGTGCCCTTCGTCAAGGAAGGCGACACCATCGGTACCGGCGAGCGTTTCGGCCTGATCCGCTTCGGCTCGCGCGTCGACGTCTACCTCCCGGTCGGCACGCAGGTGCTGGTCGGCGAAGGCCAGACCATGATCGCCGGCGAGACTGTCCTGGCCGATTTCTCCGCAAACGAGGCTCCTGCGCGGATCTATCGCGGAATCTGAGCGTCCCTCGTCCCACGCGCCCCGCAGCATCCGCCTGCAGCGCGCGTGGGATGACGGCGCACCCCGCCTAGCCTACGCCTGCAAAAGCGCGTATTCCGGCTCGCATGAGTGATCTGTTCCCGCCTTTCGAGCCCGAGCGCGTCGAGTCCAAGCGCGCCCGATTCAAGCCGATTCCGTTTCGTCTGCTGGCGCCGAATCTGGTGACGCTGCTGGCGCTTTGCCTCGGCCTCACCGCGATGCGGCTGGTCGTCGAGGGCAAGCTCGAGGCCGCAACGATCTGTATCCTGATCGCAGCCGCGCTCGACGGCGTCGACGGGCGCCTTGCGCGCCTGTTGAAGGGAACCTCGCGCTTCGGCGCAGAGCTCGATTCGCTCTCGGATTTCGTCAATTTCGGCGTCGCCACCGGCTATGTGCTGTGGGTCTTCGTCCTGCACGACCTGAAATCGATCGGCTGGATCGCCGTGCTCACGCTCGCCTGCGCCATGGCGCTGCGGCTGGCGCGCTTCAACGTCATGATCGACGATCCCAACCGGCCCGACTGGCAGAAGAATTTCTTCGTCGGCATGCCGGCACCCGCCGGCGCGATCACCGCGATGCTGCCGCTCTACCTGCAGTTCATCGGCGTGCCCGTGCAGGAATACGGCGCCCCCTTCGTCGGCCTCTACATCCTGTTCATCGCGCTACTGACGATCTCGCGCATCCCCTGCTATGCCGGCAAGACGCTGGGCACACGGGTGCCGCGCGACAAGGTGCTCCCGATATTCGTCATCGCGGTCATCGTCGTGGGGCTGCTGTTCGCCTACCCGTTCGAGATGCTGGCGCTGGTCGTCGTGAGCTATCTCGCCCTGATCCCGCTCAGCGTTGCCCGCTATCGCAAGCTGGAGCGCGAACACGAGACGGCTGCATCGGAACCTGCCGCCGCCGTCGTGGACAGCTCGGCAGACGCGAGCTGAACGGTTAGCGCTTGCGGCCCGTCAGGCGGGTCGCATTGGCCCGGGTGCGCTTGGAGAACGGCTCCAGCGTGCTGTTGGCGACCTTGGCGGCGGCCTCGGCAAAATCGACCTGAGCGAGCGGGTTGAGGGCGAGCCCCCACCAGAACATCGCGGCCGCCTGCCCTGCTGCCAGACCGCTTTCCATCACCGCCGACATTTTCTCTGTCACCGCCTTGGCGGCCTCGCGCTGGCCACGGCTGTCGCCGAGAGCACCCTTCAGCAGGATTGGCATCCGCATGGCGATGGTCAGACCGGCATCCGCCTGCAGCGTCACCATCCGGGCGGCAAGCGCCTGTGCTTCCACGCCCGCTCCGGCAACAGCCTGAAGGGACTTGCTCGATCTCGTCATCTCTGGGGTCACTCCGGATATTCCAGGGCCTCGCCTGACGGCCGGCCCACGCCGCGAACCCTGGGCTCGCAGCCCCCGAGTGTGGCCGGTCCAGCCTCATTGTGCAATGCACGCAAGCGGCGAGCGGCATTCTTTTTATGCATAATCGGCATGACTAGCTCGAAATACCCGAGTTCGCATGCGTTATTCGCAACACAAATCGATCACGGAAGGACCAGGATGCCGATGCGGGCATAATCCGGATTTCCCCTTTCCGGCATCATGCTCTAGAGGCTTGGGTTCGCGTGCGCCTTGCGCAAGAACCATCGGTCAGGCCGCATCTTGAGCTTCTTTTCCACTCCCAAACACCCCGGATGGCGGCCCATGCTCGTGCTGGGATCGGCTTCGCCCCGACGGCACGCGCTGCTGGAGCAGGCCGGGCTGAAGCCCGACGCAGTGCTGCCCGCCGATATCGACGAGACCCCGCTGAAGAGCGAGCGGCCGCGCGACCTCTCGCGGCGGCTCGCCCGCGGCAAGGCCGAAGCGGCGCGAGACGGCGCGAAATCACGCGCCGATCTTGAAGGCTGCTACATTGTCGCGGCCGATACCGTGGTCGCGGTCGGCCGGCGCATCCTTCCCAAGGCGGAGATCGTCGACGAGGCTGCCGCCTGCCTGCGCCTGCTCTCGGGCCGCGCTCACCGGGTCTACACGTCCGTGGCAATCGTGACGCCATCGGGCACGATCAGGGACCGCATCGTCGAGACGCGGCTGCGCTTCAAGCGCCTCTCCAGCGAAGACATCGACGCCTATCTCGCCTCGGGCGAATGGCGTGGCAAGGCCGGCGGCTATGCCATTCAGGGCATCGCCGGCTCCTTCGTGATCAAGCTGGTCGGCTCTTATACGGGCGTCGTCGGGCTACCGCTCTACGAGACGGTCAACCTGCTCGGCGGCGAAGGCTTTCCGGTCCGCATGGGCTGGATGAACCTCGGCTAGACCCAGAACTGGGCTGGCGACTAATCCCGCTGGTGGAAGAGGAATGCACGTGAGCCGCTACTGGTCGGAGTTGGCCCGGGGGCTGTCCCCCTATGTGCCCGGCGAGCAGCCCCAGATTCCCGGGCTGGTGAAGCTGAATACCAATGAAAGTCCGTTTGGCCCCTCGCCGATGGCGATCGAGGCCATCCGCGCGGCCGCAGACGACAGCCTGCGCCTTTATCCCGATCCGCAATCGACCCGCCTGCGCGAGGTTCTGGCCGATTATCACAAGGTCGCGCCCGAGCAGGTCTTTGTCGGCAATGGCTCGGACGAGGTGCTCGCGCACGCCTTCGCCGGACTGCTGAAGCAAGCCGGCCCCCTGCTCTTCCCCGACATCACCTACAGCTTCTATCCCGTCTATTGCCGTCTGCTGGGGATCGAGCATGAAACCGTCCCGCTCGACGGGGGGATGCGCGTGCGCACCTCTGACTATCTCGGGCGAGGCGGCGCGATCATCATCCCCAACCCGAATGCACCGACCGGCATCGCGCTGTCGCGGGCGGAGATCGAGCGGCTCGTGGCGGCGCACGCCGATGTTCCCGTGGTCATCGACGAGGCCTATGTCGATTTCGGCGCGGAGAGCGCCGTGCCCCTCATCCATGACCATCCCAACCTGCTCGTGGTCCAGACGTTGTCGAAGTCGCGAGCGCTGGCCGGCCTTCGGGTCGGGTTCGCCATCGGCGATTCCGCGTTGATCGAGGCGCTCACGCGGGTCAAGGACAGCTTCAATTCCTATCCGCTCGGGCGCCCCGCCCAGGCCGGCGCCATCGCCGCCATCGAGGACGAGACGCATTTCCAGCAGAGCCGGGCGACCATCATCGCCAATCGCGAAAGCCTGACCGCATCACTGGCGAAGCTCGGCTTCGAGGTGCTGCCATCGAGCGCCAACTTCGTCTTCGCGCGGCACCCGCGCCATAGCGGCGCCAGCGTAGCCTCGGCCCTGCGCGAGCGCGCGGTGCTCGTCCGACACTTTTCTCACCCGCGCGTGGCAGACTTCATCCGCATCACGATCGGCTCGACGTCTGACCTCGAGCGGCTGACGCAGGCGCTGGCAGAGTTCCTGTAGGCGGCTTCGCTGCCCAGCCCCGTCCGGCTAGGCGCGAGGATGTCGTGGCGCACCTGCAGGACCTCCAGGGCTCAGCAGCAGCCTCTCTAAGGGCGCAGCCCGCCCCTCTAGGGCGGAGCTGCCCAACACGCCCCCCTGGGCATCCTGCTGAGCACTTGCGGCCGGGCCGATAACCCCCGATCCTGCCCGGGCAACCGCGCCGGCCGTACAAGGCGCGCCGCCAGGAGGAATGCCTATGTCTGAACGTCTGTGGGGGAAGGTCGCGATCGTTGCCGGGGCGGGCTCGATCGGGCCAGGCTGGGGCAATGGCAAGGCGACGGCCACGGTCTTTGCCCGCGAGGGCGCCAAGGTGATCTGCGCCGACATCAACCTCGCCGCCGCAGAGGAAACCGCGGCCTTCATCCAGAACGAGGGCGGCCAGGCCTTTGCGGTCCAGACCGACGTGACAAACAGCGATGCCGTCGCCGACCTCGTGGGGCGCACGCTTGGCCGCTATGGCCGCATCGACATCCTCGACAACAATGTGGGGATCGCGGAAGTCGGCAGCGTCGTCGACCTGCCCGAGGAAACCTGGGACCGCGTCTTCAAGGTCAACCTGACCGGCGCCTTCCTGGCGATGAAGCATGTCATCCCGGTGATGCAGCGCCAGTTCGCTGCAACCGGCGAAGGCGGCTCGATCATCAACATCTCGTCGATCGCCTCGATTCGCCACACTGGTGTGCCCTATGCCAGCTACTCCGCCACCAAGGCGGCCCTGAACCAGCTGACCCGCACGACCGCCGCGCAGTACGCGCCCGAAAAGATCCGGGTGAATGCAATCCTGCCCGGCCTGATGAAGACACCGATGGTGGAGCATTCCGCCGGATTGGCCCAGGCCTATGGCGCTGGCGACGTCGAGGCGATGTGGGCGGCGCGGGACGCGCAGGTGCCGATGGGCCACATGGGCGAGGCCTGGGACGTGGCCTATGCGGCGCTGTTTCTCGCCAGCAGCGAAGCGCGCTATGTGACGGGCATCGAACTCGTCGTCGACGGAGGCATTACGCTTAAATATGGCTGATAACGAAAATACGCCGCCCCCCGCAAAGCAATTGCGCGAAAAGCCCTGCGCGATCTGCGGCAAGCCGATGGTGGCGCGCTTCAAGCCGTTCTGCTCGTCGCGCTGCGCCGACATCGACCTCGGACGCTGGCTCAAGGGCAGCTATGTGATTCCCGGAGAGCCCGTCGACGAGGCCGAAACCGGCAAGCCCGAGATCGACGAGGAACGCTGAGCAGCACTATCCACAGGCAGCGTCCAGCGGGGAAGCCGTCGTTTGGCGCAGGAAAGGCCCCGCAAGGCGGCTTGGAAGGAAAAAACGGCCGCCTTCGCTGAGCGCCAAAAATTTGCCTGACAAAGCTGTCGCAAGCGACTGGACAGCCCCCGCATCACCGACTATACCCCGCCCACCAACAGGACGCGCCAGCCGCTTCCCGGCGCCCAGATAGCTCAGTTGGTAGAGCATGCGACTGAAAATCGCAGTGTCGCTGGTTCGATTCCAGCTCTGGGCACCATTCCTCCCTTTTTCTGACTTGTTTTCAGAGGGTTAGAGACACTTGGTGTCCCACCCTTTGCGCCGCTTAGGACAGGTGGGACAATTATCACGTCATGCCCACCAGGGGCGACGCGCCCGAACGCCGCTTCAGCTAGCAGCTTCTGATTTGCCGCTTTTGTGTAGCGCGTGACCTCTTTCGACGTAGTGTGCCCCGTGATGGCCATGATCTCTCGATCGGTCGCCCCGGACTCCGCCAGCCGCGACGCAGCCGCCTTACGAAGCCCGTGTGACGAGCATTGCGGAAGGCCTGCTTCGTCGCAACGTTCGCGGAACCAGTTGCCGAATCCATTGGCGGTGAACGGCTTTCCGTACGTGTTCACGAGAAACGTCTTCGCGCCGGTTGGCGTCGCGTCGATCACGGCTTGTAGTTCCGGCTTAATCGGAATGTGCAGCGATATCGGCTTTCGCTCGGCATTCTTCACCTGCGTGAAAATCAGCCAACCGTCCTGAACATGCCCCGGCCCGAATAGGACAATGTCCGATCGACGCTGCGCCGTCAGAAGCAGCAATGCCAGCGCAAGGCGAGCCGGTGTCCCGATTGGATGACGTGCCTCGAATTTCGCGACTTCGCCGTCGGTCCATGAATGGTGCCCGTCGCCCTTCTTTTTCAAGAAAGGGACGGCTAGGGCGGGGTTGCTCTTTACGAGGTCGTTGGCCATCGCGAAGGCAAAAACCTGTCGCAATGCTTTGATCATTGAATTCGCGGCTTCAGGAGTGTCGGTCTTTTTATCCCGCCGCGACCGAATATGCTTGGGCTCGAGCAAGGCGTACGGCTTGTCGCCATCAGCCTCGCAGACGCGTCGAAGGATCAGCTGTCGGACGTGCCGCGTCCTGGCGTTCAGCTGCTTGAACTCGGCGCAATCATAATAGCGCTGGACGAGCCACCTGATGGTTCCTGGCGCAATCTTGGTCAGTTGCTGGTATGTCACCGGCCCGACGGGGGCCGCCTGCCCCGCAACGGCTGCTTTGTATTCCGTCATGAACTCTGGTGAACCCGGCGCGGCCCGCAGGCGGACCTTGACCCTGCCCGGCATCCGGACATAGAGGCGCACGTTTCCGTGACGGTCAGTGTCCTCCGTGATCCGCGTCAGTTCGACGTACCCGCTGCCGTCCAGCATCTTGCAGCGGAACATGGATTGTCTCCTCATCATCCCAGGGGTTGGCTTCTTGTTTGCGCGGCAGGTCGTCAAAAGCAGCGTCTATCTCGCGCGCGTCCCATACCGTGCGCGTGTTGATCATTCGAGGGACGGGCATACGGCCTTCGCTGACTAGGCCATCAAAGAGTGACGGCGATATACCGACGTAATGTGCAGCGTCGGTGCGAGAGAGACCCCGCGGCGGAAACCTGCAGTCGCTTCGGTTATCGTTTGCCGGTTTCATGCCCCACCCTCCGAGAACCAACCTAAAATATTGACATAGGTCCAACAGACGCTTAGCACTTAGGCACCGCAGCGACAGATGTCAATCTAAAAGCATGATTTCATCCAAAAAATATGAACCAACGATTTTGTCTGCTCAGGTGCGCGCTGCGCGCGCCTTGCTCGGCTGGACACAGGCCGAACTTGCCGCGAACCTCAACCTTGGCAAGTCCACAATCGCCGACCTCGAAACGGACAAGCGCCAGCCGCACGAATCAACGATGTACGTCATCATCTCCGAACTGGTCCGAGCCGGCGTGACGTTCACGCCGATGGGCGTTGAGCTTCGCGAATTTCCACCGCCGCCCTTCAAGCGCATTGAGCGCATTAAGGCCTGAGGAGTCCCGCTGCTCAGGACACGCTTGCTCGTGGGTTCGTACGACTTTTCGGCTCGCTCGCGGTGCGGTGGAACCCACGCGACCTTTGCCGTTCAACCTCAAACGACAGATTGAGGTTGCAATGGCTCCGGTTCGCTCTGTTATCGACTCGCCTGAAGTATACGAGCTTGCCCGCGTTCGCGTGAACGAGATCCGCAGTGCACCCGATGATCGCCAGGCGCTGCTTGAAGCGGAGCTGACGGCATTATCCGAGGCGTGCGCCCTATGGGAAAACGCCACGGATATCGGAAGCGAGGCCAACGGCCCGACCGAGCGAAGCCAGGCAATCGCATCCGAGGCCGAATACAAGGCGGCCAAGACGCGCAAGGCCGAATTGCTAGGCCCGAGCAGCGGTCATCAGGAACGCACAGAGCTTGCCCGTGTGTCCAACGCGCTGGAGGCGTGGGAATCCAAGCATCCGCCATCCACCGGTACCTTTGAGTAGGGGCGTAGGGTGGCCGGCTTGCCCATTGAAGCCCCCTTTCGACTGACGGGCTGTCACGGCGCTGCTGCTGTGGGTTTTCGCTGCCTGCGATTCGGATTAACTTAGTTTATTGTGCGGCCGCCCCCGTGAGGTACCCTTCCAAAAGGGGGAGGTTTCCATGTCAGATCGTAATGGAAGGCACCCGGAAGCTCCGATTATTCGCCTCGAAACCTATGATGAGATGCTCCACGCAATTGCTCGGCTGCGGCAGATCAAGGGCGCCGCTCCGAACACGGTAGCAGGCCTAGAGGCATCAGCCCTCGAAATAGCCATCGTCCGCTATCTCAACCGGGCCGGAGAACTGAGAATTAGCTCAAGCTTTGATCGCGCATCGCCTTGAGAGCCATAGCGGACTTTGGTTGAGGGGGTATAGGGCGGTCGCCGGTTGCTTCCCGGCTCAGGCGACCGCCCGGCTTTGCTCAGGCCTTTTTATCCCACGGACGCGACTTGGCGGTTTCCGGAGCGGCGGCGGCAGGCGTCGGGCGCGCGTTGTCGTTGGCAGGCGCGCCGCCGTCAGCGAAAATGTACTCCTTGATGACGTTCTCCATGTCGCCTGTGTCCTTGCGCGGCTTGACGCCCATCTTGACGTTGAACGCGCGGTTATGGAGTTCGACTGTGTTCTGCGGCGACAGCACGCCGACCGCACGGCGAAGGGCTGCGAAGTCACGTTGCGCAATATCCTGCGCCTGCTGGTTTTCGTGTTCCAGGTTCAGGTTGATGTAGTATGGGCGCCCGTCATATTCGCCGCCGATGACCTGGCACTGCAGCTTGGCCACCATGCCGTTGCCCTTGGCGTTGGCGACGTAGTCGCTTTCGATCATGACAAGCGTGTAGTCGCCGGGTTCCATCGGCGTAAAGCCGGCGGACGGCTTGGCGTGTTCATTAACTGCGTTTCGTGGAAGCATGGTCATGGGGCTGGCTCCTTATTGCATCGCAGAGGCGATTTCGCTACGGTGTAAACAATAGCGCCTTGTATCGCCCCGTCAAGGCGAAATCGCAACGGAGTAGCGATTTATGAGCCCAGCACAATGCCGTATGGCCCGCGCAGCGCTTCAGATCGGCGTTCGAGAATTGGCAGAGGCTGCGAAGGTGTCCACGAACACGCTAACTCGGTATGAGAGGGGCGAGGACCTTAAGGAGCGCACAGTAGACGCCATCCGCGCCGCCCTTGAGGCAGCCGGCGTCACCTTCCTCGACAACGGCGACACAGCAACCGGCCCGGGCGTGGCGCTGAAGAGCGTCCAGTAGCTCAAACGGAGACCGACATGGCAAGCGACGAGAAAGAGCCCAACGTCATACACTCGAATCTCTCACGCGAGATCACGCACGACGGAATCACGGTCAAGGTTGATATCTACGGCCTAGATGATCGCGAAGGTTGGGCCTTGGAGTTGGTCGACGCGGATTGGAACTCCACCGTCTGGGATGAGACGTTTCCAACCGACCAAGCCGCCTGGGACTACCTTCAGGCCGAAATCCAACGCGTTGGGTTGAAGAAGATCTTGGAGACCGACGAGGGCGAGACGCTGCACTGAATGCATCGCGCAGCCGGCATCGAGTTCGTCTTTGACAAGCGCGGCGAAGGCGTCGTGAAGCTTAGGGGGAGTGATAGCTGGGGCGCTAGCGGCCAGTGCTTGGGTTCCGGCGAGAGGCAGCACGATCCGAGACAGATAACTAGCGTTGATTAATAAAAATAATCGATCAACCTATTATCAAGATAATCACCTGAGATTATCTTGATAATATAATTGCGAATTACAAACTTTTTTGTTGACGATCTTAAGCGTGTACGCAATCTATGACTTCATTGTTTGAATCAATGAAAGAACAGAAGCATGTCCCTTCCGGATCCGACGCTCTACGCCATTGCGATGTGCGATGTAATTTCAGCGCGCGCTCAGTCTCTCGTCGCGTTGTGTGATCGAATTTCCAGAATCCCAGATATTGATCATGTAAAATCTGAGAAAATGGAGATATATAGCTCTGAAATGAAGGATATTATTGATGAACTTCAATCAAAGGTGGATTATTTTGGTGATAAGATCCGATTTCTTGGATAGGTAACACCGTGACATCCGGGCCCGGCGACGTTGAGCACTGACTGCTCGGAAGATACGATGCCGCGTCGAGGCGAGGTGTCAATCCATGGGCCACGTTACCGTTTCGGGTCGGCGCGGGTTGCGCGCGCCTCCTTCCGGCGTTTTCCGGGTCAAGAAACCTAACGGAACCGTCTATTGGTACTATCAGGCTCGCCGCGGAAAGCTCGACCGAGGGCCAATGATCCGCATGCCTGATTTTGGATCCCCTGCCTTCGATCGGGAGTACGATCGGCTGACGAGGCCGGTTGAGCGATCTAAGCGGGACCGGAGGCATGAGATCTCAGCTTTGGTCGAGACCTACAAGGCACAGCCCTCCTGGGCAGCCAAGAGCCGGAACACGATAGTTACGTACGGGACGGCGCTCGATCATATCCTCGAGGCATGGGCATCCCGCCGCGTCGACGGGATCAAAATTTCTCACGTGATGGTGTTGATCAACAAGTTCGCAGACCGTCCTGCTATGGGCAACATGGTTCGCGTTCAGATCAAACAGCTGATGAAACTGGCCGTTCAGAAGGGTTTGCGTTCGGACAATCCGACACGTGAAGTGGACAAGCTGCTTGAGGTCAGCGACGGGGCCCAGCCGCTCTCTGAGGCTGCGTGGGCTGCGCTGACGGCCGACCACGCCCCGATCGCCCTGCGCCGCCTGGCAGTACTCGGGAAGGCCACTGGCCAGCGCATTTCGGACCTGATCCGTATGCGCCCTTGCGACCGTGACCAAGACGGCATCATGACGACCATCACGAAGCTTAAGGGAAAGCCTCATTGGTGCCCGCTCAGGCCTGATGAGCTGGCGATAATCGACGGCTGGCAGCAGCCAAGTGACGCGCCATATATCAGGAAGCCAAACGGGCGCCCGTACACCGAGGACACGCTGCGGACGGTCTGGAATGCCTATCGGTCGACACAGGCTGGACAAGCCTTAGCGACGTTCACGCCGCACGACCTTCGGGCGACCAAGGTGTGCGACGAGCGCATCTCAGGGAAGTCGCACCAGCAGATAGCCGCCATGGTCGGAATGTCCATGCTGATGGTGATGAAGTACAGCAAACACATCGATCAGCGGCTCGCCGCGAGGGGAACAGATACCGTAAACACGGCGCCGAGCGGACTTGCGCACAGCGGGACGCTGCCATTTTCGCCGACAATTATCCTGCGCGGGGTTGCCGCAGAGTTGAGCCAGTTTCGGCTGTTGATGCGCGAAGCACTAGAGGGCCAAGCCGCCGCTGAGGCTAGCCTCGCAGCGATAGAGACGGCGCTGAACCATTTGCTGCAGAGTGCGGAGGGCTCACTCTAGCGCAGAGGCAGCGGGCGTGGTCACGATCGGACATGAACGCCGGTGATCAGTTGCCGAGGTATCCAAGCAGACGGGCGCCTCAAAGTGGGGACGGTTGTGGCCGAGGGGCGGCATGAACGAAAATGGAAAAGCCCGACGCCGCGGGGGCGCCGGGCTATCGCTGATGAGAGCATGCTCCGGGCAGCGGGGCTAGCTCGCCGTCAGCCGATCACCAAGTCTGGCGGCTATACCAAGAATCCACGTCTGATTTTACGCGGTCCTTCTCGAGGCCGTAGCGCTCCTGAATCTTACCCTCGAGCTGGTCGCGCTTTCCAGCGATGACGTCTAGATCATCGTCTGTGAGCTTGCCCCATTGCTCCTTGATGTTCCCCTTCATCTGCTTCCAGTTGCCTTCGACGCGGTTCCAGTCCATCGGACTCTCCTCTGATCGCTTGGGATAGGAATGTAACGCCCCAGGGGGAATTTGGTTTCGAAGAGCTGTGACCCACTTCGAAACAGCGCTGTGGAGCGGCGGTGGCTCACCTGCAGGGGGCCTTGGACAATGTTCCTGCCCAGGCAGCGCTGCTCACGGCCTTTGGAGGCTACGCGCCGATTGGGCCGAACCGTTCGGGCCAAACTCCTCTATCCAATCTTTGACGACGGGCCGGGATCGTCCGATCTGACGCTCTCCCGAGCGCAGCATCAATCAAAATCGTGGATGTCGCCTGCGCCCTTGCCGCGGCGCCTGTCATCGATGGCGGCGTTCAACTGCGAGTCGGCCAGATTGAGGGCGTCGTTGAGGTTAGACAGGGCGACGTAAACTGTCGTGCCGATTGGGATCTGCCCGCACCATCCCCGAACTTCGTGTTGGAATGCCAGGACGGACGCCTTCATCGCAGCGGCGCGCTCGGGCGACATGCTGCGCTTAGATCGCGTCACCATCACTTGTCGTCTCTGACGGGCCTAGCGCCGGCTGAGAATAGCCCGCGCAGGAAGCCCCGCGATCCCGAACGATCGGCGTCGGCAAGCAGCGTATCCCAGTCCTGCAACACAGCGCGCAGCGCGTTCGCTGCCGTGCTCGGCCACGAGGTCGGCAATTTGGCATTCGATGTCGTTCAGATCCGGCTCTGGTTGCGGTTGGGGCTGCGTCATCTTCGTGTCCTCGAATTGAGAACACAAAAGGAACATCACAGATGCAGAGTTAATGGGCTAACGGGGCATTGGTGACAGTTGCCGAGCGCCCGTGCGGAGGGGCGATGTGCCGGCTCGCAGTTGACATGCTCAGGAGATGACCTTCGATACCTCCTGCAAAGCTGTGAGGATCGCCTATTGAAAGCCTATCTGGTCTGGTTCCTAATGAACCCACTCTATAACCCTGATTCTAGGGTCGTCCCCCTCGATCCGAGCTTCTATCTGACCGAGGATATCTGCCTCGATGCGGCGAGGGTATATGTCGAAAGACTGGCCCGAAACCTGTATTGCGTGAAGGGCTATGTAACAGATGCTCGATGGAGTGAGCGCTGGGAGATTGCTGAAAGGCTGAACGGAGAGCTGCGCAAAGCGCGTGAGCGCGGCGACAATCCCAGACCCGGGGGAAACCTCAGACACGTGCCAGCAGACATGCAAAAGGATTGAAGCACGCCGTCGCCACGACAGCGCAGTCTACTCCGCTCGCTCTCTTAGCCCTTCCTGCCCACGCGTCGGATATCGCCGGGCGAGCCACAGTCGTCGGCGGCGATACGATCGTAGTCGAGGGTGAAGCGGCGCGCATCCTAGCGGTCGATGCAAACGAAAGGCTGTCCACGGAGACCAACGCGGACCGACGCGTATTGTCATACAACGAGATCTACCAGCAGGACGACCTAGTCGGACGATGCGCATATCCGCGTCGATTGGCCTTATGCAGGCGTTGACTTGCTGCGGTGTGATGCGCATTTTTGAGGCTGAAAATGGCTCGTCGCTTGGATGCCTGCGGGAACTACATGAAGACGCTCGTTACGAAGCTTGGCCTCCTGGGCAATCCTTTTGAACATTACACCGCAGAAACTGAACCAAACATTGCCGATTACGCAGTGCGCCCGCCGTATCTGCAAGCAATATCGGAACGGGTAAACGGACTATCTACCTTTATACTATTTGGAGACAGAGGCGCCGGCAAAAGCGCAACAAGAATTACAGTATTTAATGAAATTTGGAAAAGATACGCAGACGCAAATACTGGTAAGACACTTCCATTCGTCGTAAATCTGACTGATTATTCGCGAATTGAGCATCAATTTAAGAAGGGTAAATTCAATGAAAGAGATATCGTAAACATTGTTGCATTTGCCGTATTAGAGCAGCTATTAGCGTGGCTGGCCTCTATGAACGCAGATGATCGCGCGATCTTTGTCGAAGGCTTAAACGCCGCAGAAAAATCGCTGTCCCTTGCTCTTTTGCAAGGATTTTACTTAAATGTGGGGGAGATCGACAGGAGCGTTTCGACCGAAGAAGCTTTGAGACTGTTGAATAGCGCATGGAGCGAAAAGAGCAGAGTTTGGGCCACCCAGCGGTGGGATTCGCTGTCGAAAATCCTCGCGTCAGTAGTGAGTGCCCTCTCAAAGAAAAGCGACATCCCACTCGACGTCGCGGCCCCCGCTGAGAGCCTTCTCAAATCCTTGATAGGCGACGCGCCGAACGTCCCTCGTGCAATTCTCGGCAGACTGACCGACCTAGTGCGGGCATTCGGCTTCTCCGGCATCGTCGTCCTTGTGGACAAAGTCGACGAAATTCAAGCGACAGCCAACTCCGCAGAGGCAACAGCATCCTTGATACATCCGCTATTGGCCCAGATCCAGCTTCTGGAGGTCAATGGATTCTCATGGATATTTTTCCTTTGGAGCAAGGTGAAAGATCACTTCGAAGGGAAAACACCTGTCCGGCTGGACAAGATCGCGCACGCCACGATTTCGTGGAACCAGTACAATCTGAGAGAGCTTATCGAAGCGCGTGTTCGGTTTTTTTCCGAGGGGCGCCTATCTTTCGCGGATCTGCTCGCGGACGATCTCGATCCCGACGATGTCTTTTCGCACATGTGCACTCTCGCACTTACATCGCCCCGCGAACTAATAAAGCTATTCGACACTGTTTTCAGAGAGCATGATGCGTTGGGAGAGGACGCAGGAGACGTTATAGACAATAATTCGTTGACTATTGGATTAAACAAATACGCCGTTGAAACAATTGGCCGATGGTTTAATCCACGTCATTTACAGCAGGTGCTTCGGCTTGGTCAGGTTTCATTTGTTAATAGTGATGTCCAATTTGCATTTAAAATAGGCGACCAAGGCGCGCGAAATAAAATAAAGGTCTGGCAGGATGCCGGACTAGTGGTTCAGAATGGTACGGCGCAAAGCGAGTTGGGCGGAAAGCACGTGTTCCGCTTCCAAGTGGCAGATGCGCGCGTTGAGCGTATCATCACTCGACGCCTCGTAGATGCGGTTGGCGCACAAATCGATGAGGCTTTTGAAGAGTACGACGAAGCTCTGCTCCAGCAACTAGACGAAACGGTCAACAAGCGCTTCGACTGAGGCGGCGCTGCAATTTGGCGATACGCTTCTCTGTCAAGGAGATTATCGTTCGCGCGTCGTAGGGATCGAAGGGTGATAATCTCTGAATATCTTTTGCTGTGGTTTGGTTTTTTAAAATAATTTCCGTATCAACCTTAGCTGAAGCATAAGATCTGCCTTCTCTTACAAGGCGACAGAATATAGCGAGGCGGTGAATGCCTGATTTAGACCATCTCGCTTCTTTGTCGCCTTGGTTGGTGATATCTCCGTCTTCCAGCGAAAACTGTTTGCGACGCATCCATCCCAGCACCATTTCGGGCGTGACGCCCGCGCACGCGGATGCCTGAGCTATGTTGAACACTTGGTCGACCTCTGTGTGCATAAGCTTATCCTTTAAAAAACGAACCGTATGCGGTCGTGCGCTGGCGAATACTCTCGGCTCTTCGCTGCAACACTAAATGCGGGTAGTCATGCGGGCTGCTGTACGACGGCCCGTAAAATCGATGACTGGTATGAGGCCCACGGAATGGCGCGTGTACAGCGTTGGCCGCAGCAAGCAGGGCGAGCCGCGCGCCGGTACGTCCACAGTCGCCCGGGCGGGTTTTCACAACCAGCTAAGCCGCCCGGTACGCTCCTGCAGTTCACCGTGCCGTTTCGGCCACGCCGCCTGCCAAACGAGAACTACCCCTGAAACCAGCATTGTCGTCCGACCGCCTTCGCGCGACCATGTCAAAGGGGGCGACGGGAGGCCAAAAAATGGAATCCGAGAAGACGATGGCAGCCTGTCATGGCGTGCTGGTTCGGGCCGCGGTTGTCGTTGTCATTGCTTCGGTTGTGCTGATCCCGCTCTTCGGCTGAGCCGGCTTCGGATGGGCCTTCCAAGCGGCTCCCCTAAGGTTTATAATCCGCGGCAATTGGTCTATCGCTTGATTTCAGCCTGTTCTTGTCGGATGGACTGACTAATCCCGCTGGAGTCCCTATGTCCGATACCCCTCAAGAACTTCTCGATCTCACGGCAGAAATTGTCTCCGCATATGTGGCAAACAACAATGTCCCGGCCGGCGATTTAGCCGCTCTAATCGCCAGCACGCATGCCGCGCTCATTAAACTTGGCGGCGAGCCAGTGGCACCGCCCGCACCGGCTCTCGTTCCGGCTGTCTCCATCAGGAAGTCGGTGACGCCAGACGCGATCATCTGCCTGGAAGACGGCAAGGCCTTCAAGTCGCTGAAGCGCCACCTCAGCAAGTTCGGCCTGACGCCCGACCAGTATCGCGCCAAGTGGGGCCTGCCGTCCGATTATCCGATGGTCGCCCCCAATTATGCAGAAGCGCGCTCTGCCCTGGCAAAATCGATCGGCCTCGGACGCAAGGCGGCTGCGGCGGTCAAGCCGATGCCTGAGCCCACGCCGAAAGCTAAGCGCGGGCGGCCAAAGAAGGCGGTGGTGTGAGGATTCTTGCCCGCCCGATCCCGCTACATCCGCGGTAATCGGGCGGGCTTTCGCTGGCTCCCCGCTCTAGCGCGCACGCGGTTTAGAACAGGGAGGCTACCGTGCATTAGGCTCGGAGCCGCGGTCGGCCCTCAGCGAAGCCCTGCCAGAGCGCTCACAAGCGCCGCCTCGCGGTATGGCTTCTGCAGAAATACAGTTTCGGTCGGCATGTCGCATGCCAAGGGCGAGACGCGACCCGAGGCAATGACTAGGGTTACTAACGGCCAGCGCTCACGCACCGACCGAGCAAGCCATAATCCGTCCTCGCCCGGCGGCATCTCGATATCGGTGAAAAGGACGCTGATCTCGACGTGCGCTTCGAGCATTTTGATAGCCGCGGCAGAGCCGACAGATTGCAACGTGAGATAGCCCGCGTCCTCAACCATCTGGACTGCGCCCATCATCAAGATGGCATTGTCCTCGACTACGAGAACGGTGGTCTGCGACGACGTTGTTTTGGGCGACATACGAAGGCAACTACGAGCTGGTCCTGGATGTTCCGGCTTGGAGGCACGTGCGATGCCTGAGCGCCAGCCGACGCTTGAGGTCGTCATGCTGTCAGGCCTGCACAGCATGTAGGGCGCCCCCAGCTTGCTCTCGGCGCTAGCGCGTCCCCTTCATTGGTTCCACGACAGGCGGGGCGGCATGCTGTAAGCATGCTGAGGGTTGTCGATCTGATCCAGATGAACGCCCGGCGTTACAACAAGGCTTTTTTGTGCTAGATTTCCAGAAGTTAGAAGACGCCCAGACGCTCGCTCAAGCGATAGTCAATACAATTCCTGAACCGTTTGTCGTACTCGACAATCAGTTCCGCGTCTTGGCCGCTAGCGCCTCCTTCTATCGGAGCTTCAAGGTCGAGCCGGACCAGACGCTCGGCCGGCTGCTCTATTCGCTTGGAGATGGCCAATGGGATATTCCCGCACTTCGTGTGCTTCTGGAAACGGTCATCCCGCAGCGCGTTGCCATGGACGGCTTCGAGGTCGAGCATGATTTTCCTGGGATCGGTCGCAGGACGATGCTGCTGAATGCCCGGCAGGTCGTTTACGACGACGGCGCGAACACCACGATCCTGCTCGCTTTCATGGACGTCACGGCACGCCGGTTGATCGAGCGCGAGAAAGAGAAACTGCTCGCGCAGACCGAGGAGCTGCTACGCCAGAAAGGCGTCTTGCTGCAAGAGATGCAGCACCGCGTTGCCAACAGCCTCCAGATCATCGCGAGCATCTTGCTGCTGAAGGCCCGCGCCGTGCTATCTGAGGAGACCCGCCAGCATCTCAAGGATGCACATCAGCGCGTCATGTCGGTGGCCGAGGTCCAACGTCATCTATATGCCTCTGAAGGCATCGACGAGATCGACGTAGACACCTATTTGGAGAAGCTTTGCGAAAGTCTCGCCTCATCCATGATTGGCGACACTCAGCCGATCACCCTTAAGGTGATGGCGCATGCTGGTAAGATCGGGTCCGATAAGGCCGTCAGCATCGGCCTGATTGTTACCGAACTTGTGATCAATGCGATCAAATACGCCTTTCCCGCCGCCGAGGCGGGCGCGATCATACTTGTGACCTATGAGATCGACCGCAACGACTGGAAGCTGACGGTCTCAGACAATGGCGTGGGGAAAGGCTTCAGCGAGATTACCGCGAGCAGTTCCGGCCTGGGGACGGCGATTGTGCAGGCGTTGGTCAAGCAGCTGAATGCCGTTATGGAAATAACGAGCAGCGCTGCCGGCATGAGCATCGAGATCACGCGCGCAACCTTCACGTCGCGGATACCGAGGGCTGCATGATCCCTCGTTCTACAGCTAACCGCCGCTGACGCGCATCAAGAGCGCACTCGTACGCACCAGCTGATCCATCAACCGAGCGACTTGCGGACAGGTACTAGCCGGTCACCAAAAGGTGACCGGCTTCATTTGCGCCAATCCAGCAGATAAAACTATTGCGGCGCAGAAGTTGTCAGTCGATAATCTGAACGATGCGACCGGTTTCGGGGTCAACCAGCACGGTCCGGTTGTTCACGACGGTATAACGGTACTGCGTGTTCCCGTATTCGCTCGGTACTTCATAGTATTGCACTCCTTGGCGCGGGAGTACTGCGCCAACTGCTACCGGCTGCTCGTACACATATGAAGGTCGCTTTTGGGTGACGACATATTCGCGGAATTTCGGCGTATTGTCGCCGATGATCGCGCCAACGACAGCGCCGCCGACGCCGCCGACCACGGCTCCAACTGGACCGCCGACAATGGCGCCACCCACCGCTCCCGTTAGCGCACCGCTAGCCGCACCACCCTGTGCGGCAGGAGCGTTTTGCGCGAACGCAACAGCCGGCATAACGGTCAGTGACGCAATAATCGCGATCTGCTTGATCATTTTGTGTCTCCTCTGCCTGCCGATATCGGGACAATCCAGATCGGCGGTAGCTGCAGCACAACCCAAGGTCTTTTCTAATGTTCCGCCAAACAAATAATAATCGAATAGAAAACCGTTCATTCTGCGTTCATCTATTCCAGACAGAAAAATAAGCGAGACGCCTATGAATAAGCGTGAAATTATTTGTTCATTTGGCATTCAATCAACTTCAGCTCATTTATGAATTCGTTGAACCAAGGAGACGAAATGCGCAATTTTATCGTGGCCGCCGCGATAACCTTCGGGGCGTTGATCACAGGCCCGGTGATAGCGAGCCCAGTAGCGACCAGTGCGCCGATTGCGGCGCCCATGGGCGTTGACCCCGTACAGTACTATCGCGGTGACCGCGATTGGCGTCCTAGCCGGCGCCACTGGGACCGTCCAGGCCGGGGTTATGGTCGCCGTTTTCACGGCCCGCCTCCCCATGCAAGAGCCTATGGCCGACGCTCATTCGACCGCGGGTACTACCGTTACTGATCTCTAGCTTCCCGCCCGGTGCGCGCGGTTCAGCGTCGCCGGGCGGGCCTCGTATGTACTAAGTTCCCTGCTGCGGCTCAGCCCGTATAGCTTCGGTCGGTCATGTTGGTCTGCCTGGAGCGGCTGAGATCCGCAGTAGCCGTGGCGATGTCAGACCGCCCCCGCCCGGCGCCCTCCCCGGCGATTCCTGCTACTGATGATCGCGCAGCGGCTGCTGCGCCGCCGATGCGTTGAAATTTCGCCAGGACGACGTCCAATTCCGCACTGAGCGCCTGCACAGACGCCAGATTGACGGTGGGCGTGACGGTCTGGTTTAGCTCGCTGAGCTTCTCCTTTGCCTCGCCGGCCTTAGTCCTGGCCGCTTCGACCTGCGTCGAATCGACTTGCGGCGCGTAGATGTCGTCAAACGACTTTAGCGGGTGCACAGCCCTCGGCAGGCTGTCTGGTCGAGGGGGCGGGAACGGTGCCGCGACAGGCAGTCCATTGGCGACGCTGCCGCGGGTGCCGTGCGGGCTGAAGCCGAATGACATCGAAGAATTCGGAGCCAGAGGCGTCGGCTGGTCGCCATAATAGTCGCCGAAACCCTTATGACGTGTGCCACGCAGGCGCGCCCGTTGGGCGTCATTCTCAGTGATTCTGACCTGCGTCTCGTCTACGGCGGACTGTGCCGACGTCAGCCCGGAGCGGGCGGCGACCAGTGGAGCGACTTGTGCGCGGATCCGAGCCTGGCCCGCTGCAATAGCAGCACGACCCGGGCCGGGGACGCTTGCTATCTGCTTCTCTTTTTCGGCGATCCGCCGATCGAGGTCGGCTATTTTCTCTTCGTATTGCTGGCGATCGAGGAACTGACGACGGGCGTCGATGGTGCGCCGTGTGTCGGCATCGTATGGTCGGGCCGGTTCACCATTCATCTCAGCGCGAGCAATGTGGTCGCTGACGACCAGTTTTGCCCGGTCATTCACAGCGTTCACACGCGGGTTTTTGCCTTCGGTTATTTCGTCGATTTTATCGCTGATCGGCACCAATATGTCGCTGATGACGCCGCCAATCTGACGCATGCGCCGTTCGTACGCATTAGCGAGGCGATCCAGCTTCGCCTGCACATTGTTCGTGACCTTATCGAGGTCGCGAACCACCGATCCCGCCGATGTCGAGCGGATGGTCGCAGACATTTTCTGCCATTCGCCTCGATAGGTCATCAGCGCCTGGGTGCCGCGCTTGAATTCCATGTCGTCGATGATTTCGCCGAGCCGCGACCGGTCGCCCTTCAGCGCCTTGTCGACCAGTTCCTCGAATACCTCGACGAGGTTCCGGCCCTCTTTGCGTGCCTTCTTGAACGCTGCCTCGCTGTCGACGCCCAAGCCCTTGAATGCCTTGGCGGTCTTGTCAGATTCCATCTTGGCCAAGATGTTGTTCATGCTGGACACGGCTTCCTCAGCAGAACCCGATCCTTTCCGCATGACCTGCAGCATCGACACTAGGTCTGACAGCCCCTTTTCGCCGCTGAACCCGATCGCCGCCGCGGCCGGCCCGAGGGATGGCAGGTAACGGGACATGTCCTTAAGCTCGAATTTTCCGGCCTTGCCGCCCGAAGCCATGATGTCGAAAGCGGTCTGCATATCCTTGCCGGCGATCTTGAAATTCGACGACACCGAGTCCGCAGTGTTGGCGATATCATCGATTTCCGCGCCTGCTGCTGACGCGGTCCTGGCCACTGACGGGAGGAACGCGAGACTATCCTGCAGGCTGCGTCCCTGGGCCACCAGCACGTCCAGGCCACCAACGACACTGGCGTATGGCATCGCGACTTCCTGCGCGATGCCGTGGGCGGTCTCGCTCACCTTGGCTAATGACTCTACCGACGCGTCTGCAGTCACGCCTATCCGCGTGACTGCCCGTTCGGCTGCAGCGCTTTTCTTCACGCTCTGGACGCCCGCGTAAGCCAACGCCGCCGGCCCGAGGAAACGCGGTGCCGCTGCCAGTACGGCAGTAGCCGCACCGCTCGTCTGGGGGCTTGCAGCGCGTTTGACGGCCTGGGGCGACGCGGGCGCGTGCATGCGCGTCTTTGCAGCCTCGACCGACTTGAGGGCGGCCAGGTGCGAGCGCTCCCACGAACGGACTTGGCCGATCTGCTGCTTGCTCCACTTGGATGCGTCCGCCGCAAGCCCAGCCTCGCGGCGGTAACGCTCCCACGCGCGGGTGACTTTATCGATGGTTCCTGCAGATGACCCAAGCCGAGTCAGATCGCCGGCAAATTTGTTTCCGAGGCCTGCCTTGGACGCAGCAGCAAGCGCGCGTGCCTGCGCGTCGGCAGCTTTCAATGCAGACCCCATTAAGCGGGCAGGTCCAGAGACTTTATCGACTAAGGAGGCAACCAATTCTGCGGTAAGCCGGGCCATCATTTATCCAATTCGTATTTGGCCGGCTGACAAGCCGCGCTCTATCCAAAAATCGACTTCGCCGAAATTCAGGTCGCCGAAGGCTCCGGCGTCGAGCCATCTGAGTTCGAGGACGAGGAGCTTTGCTGACTGGTCGCGCCAGCCAGCCGAGCGTCCCCGAAAAAACTCAGCACCTCCTCCTTGATGCGAAGCAGGTCCGCCAATCCGACGTGGTCAAGAATGCCTGCCAGGTCATCGGGAAGGAGCGCGCGGGCGTAAGCGAAAATAGCGTCGGTGTTCTCGACAACCACCCAACCTCCGTCAGCCGAACGGGTCTGAATCACCGGTTCGCCGTGGGCGGCGTATTCCCGCATACGCGGCTCGCGGAAACTCAGGCTGTCGACGGACCTGCCAGCGAAAGGAACCGGCGAGAGCAGATCAAGGGTGCGCGAAGACATTAGGATTTCCAATCAGAAGGTTGCGGCGGCGAGCGTCGTGCTCGGCCTGGCGGTCGCGGATTTGGGAGGCGCGGGCAGACCGCCCAAATGCATCGGCGATCGCGGTTTTCGTCGCAGTGGCCATCTGGGCGCGTGCGTCATCAGGCGCTGTAGCGCCGGTCGGGATGATCATGGTGGTCCTTAGGGCTGGCCTGGGTCGGACTATGGGACGATGTCGACAAGCTCGGCCAACGCCGCGTTGACCTCCGTGTCTATTGCTGCCTTGATCAATTCAGGCGATTGTAGCGCCACTAGATGCGGCACAACATTCGCGCTGATTTTGCCAATCCGGTCGCGAACGATGCCGTACTCTTGGCGAACGGCGCTAATTACGTCGTCGATTTCAACGACTTTAGCGCTTTCGCGATCGTAGGCGAGCTGTCGCAATAGAGCCGCGTAGTTCTCAAGCACCCGTTCGGCTTCGGCTTTCGACCATAACTCCCGACCGTCAGCCGTCAGTAGTTTCGTAGCCAGAGTGTCAAGTTCACTGCTTTCGGGTTGACGAATACCATGGGCAACCAGCGCGGCGTCTGTGGCCAAAAAGTCCACGCCGCCGGCTTCCGAAAAAACCACCAGACCTCTTGTTTTCCAATCTGTTACGGTCTGCTTGGAGACGTTTTTATATCGCGCGTACGCAGCCTGGCTGCCATCCATCATCGTCAACCGTCAACCTCTTTTTCGAAGCTACGAATCCAGATAGCCCGGGGCTCCCCACCCGACAGTTTGAGGGGCCGCTGGGACGGGCCCCGTCCGAGGGGGGTCTGTTGCCGGACCGCAACTCGTCGTACCGGGCTCAGCTGCGGTCGAGCAGGAAGGCGTCCGACGGTCCTCCTTGGCGCCCTACACGCCTGGCGAGCCATGGGTGGCGTTGTGGTGGGCGATGACCTTCCTCCACGGGCTTGGGGTGGGCTCGGCCGGCGCGCCTCCTTGATGGGCCGCGCCGCTCGCACGCGCAATCACAGCGAGCCAGCTCGCCGTGATCTCGGCGGCTGCGGCAAGTGCATCCAAGCGTGCGCGTTCCAATAGCCGCTCCTCTGCCGCAGCGATTTCGGCAGAGCTGAATGGGCCGGTTGTTGAGCTGGGCGGCACGCCGCGCTGGGTCCTGGTGTCGATCATTAGCTGTTTCCAGATTGAAGGCGACGCCCGCAGGCGCCGCCGGGAGGGTCAATGGGCGAGGCTGTATTCGAACACCGGCTCGCGCTTGGGTGCCTCGGGCTGGGGCCGCAAGGGCGCGTCCAGCTTTGCGATGATGTCGTGCGGCGAGCCCCGGGTCGGTTCCCAAAAATCCTCCGAGCCCGCCCACAGGGCAGGCAGTCGCAGGGTCGAGTGGAGATCGTCCACACGCCAGCCTGCAAAGTCTGGCAAGACCTCCCGGCGAACGAACGTCTTGCACACGCAATCAAGCCAGCCGTGCTCCACGGCGAGGCTGCCACGCGGAACGTAGTTGGCACCGGCCATACGCATCGCGCGCCTTTCCTCGATGCTGCCGGCTTCGGCGTGGGGAACGACACGTGCCTGCTGATCGGGATCGAGAGGCTTGGAATCCGACGCGCCGGCCCACAGGCTGACGCGGTCCTCGCTGAGGACCGATGACCATTCGCGGGGGCTTGACCTGGTCGCCTCTACGTCCGGCAAGTTGTCTTCGTCTGTAATGTCGGCCCGGCTCGCCAAAACCGCGGCCTGCGCAGATGCCACCGCTCGGATAACAGTCCGAATTTCAGCGGCGGCCTTCGGATACAGCTCCGTCATAAGCGCCCGTGCGGCCGCCGTCTGCTTCACTGCCTCGGCGCGGCGCTTACGCTGAGCGGCGATCAGCGCCGGGTCGGTCGCCGCTTTGTGCCGGCGATCGAGGTCGGCAATCTTGGCGCGGCTGACGTCGGCGAGGCGTTGTGTTGCGGAACGGGCCTCGTCCAGTGTCTTGAGCTGGTCGGGCGTGGCGGTAAGCAGCGCGGCCTCGTACTCTGACTTCGCGGCCTCGACGGCGGCAAGGGCGGCAGCATCATCAGCACGAGCCGCTTCAAGGGCATCGGCCAACTGGCTTGGCGTCAGTTCGGGTTCGTTGAATCGGGACATTCTATCTCCGGAAAAATGGGCAGCCGGCCGCGCGCCGCGGACCGCGGGGGCATATCGGTGCGGGGGATGGGACGGCGCTGGGTGGCGGGTGGTCAGTGGCGCAGGCCGGGCGACATGCGCCGCGAAACGGCTTTCGCGCTAACGAGGCGGGCGCCCTCTCGGCGAGCAGCGCTATCTCGCTGCAGTGCGTGCCAGGTTGGAGATGAAGGCGGCGGCCGCGCGCGACGAGCGTTTGGTGCTGCGCGCTCGCCATTAGTCGTCGTCGTCAGCTTAGGCCGCGGCATCGATGTCGATCCCGCGAGAACGAAGGCGTGCCGCCGTGTACGCAACGATCTCTCCGATATCCGCAGCTATCGCGACCATTGGGAATGGCACCGGCAGTTCGTTGACGACCCGGGCCGCTGAGGGCGTATCCTGCACCAGGAAAGTTGACCCGGTAGGATAAAGCTCGCCGGGTTGACGGCCGACGTTACCCTCGTCGGTGTATCTACGAGCCATGCCGGCGGCAACCCGGACAGGCACGCCGTGATCGTTCAGAGCAGTGACGATTGCGATCTGTGTGACACGACGAATTGTCAGCAGCCTATTATCGCCGCTTCCAGACGATGCCTTATCGAGCGGACTCAGTGTTACAAGCCCGCGGTCTAGCCATTGCTGAAGAACAGCCGGAGCTAAGCCGGAAGCATAGGCCGCATCGCCGGTGCGGACGCGCGGTAGGTCAAGCGCGCTCATGGCGGCCTCCTCGAAATTTGCGATAGGGGTTTCGTTTGGGCAAGAATAACCCGGGCCGCCTGCGCCCCGCAGACGGCCCGGGTCTCGACGCCGCCCGTGAACAACCAGGCGGCGGAGAGGGAATTGGTGCGCCGAGCCGAAGCCAGGGCGCGTTGTCCGGGAGGACTGGGCAGGAAAACCCGCTCAAAGTGTTTGTTATTTACTTGGCAGAAAGTGCAGTCAGGCCGCGATTTGCATTTCCGCGGCATCCAGCTTCGCTTGCAGCTCTGCACACGCCGCGATGACAGCGGCCTTGCCGCACTCCTTGGCGTTCCGACCCTGCCTGCCGAGCGTCTTGCCTATTTCCTCGAAGCTCGCGGCACGCATGCAGGCATCGAGCACAGCGACGGATTGCAGCGAAAGTTGATGACGAAGGCGTCTCGCCTCGCGCCGAGCATCGATCGTGTCGTCCGGATCGGCTGGATGCGCTTCGGGCGGGGCTGGCGTCTTGATGCCGACTTGTTCTACCAGACGCTCCTTAGCCCGTACCCAGACGGGCACTACCCGATCGCGATACTTCTTCTCGCACCGATAGGCGGTCACCCTACCGACGCTCTGGCCGGATAGCCTAAGTCCGCCTATGCGAACAAGGATACCGTCGTCATTACGCTCCACATCACCACCTTGGATTACGAGCCGGCCCGGGGTCTTGACGTTCAGCCCGCATTCGGCAACCCACAGCATTTCGACACCGTCGAGCCGCTCCATGATTTCTTCGGGTGTCGGAAATATCTCATGGTCGCCGTCTGCCCGCTGGTTGTCATTTGCAGCGCCAAAATCCTCCGGGACGGCCGATACCCAGCCGGGTGCGTAGCAGTCCGCTTCCACCGCGGAGGCAAGCGAACGCCAAACAAGTAGAGGCTTTAGCTCATCCGCTAGTTCTCGATGCCGGGGGCGAGCCGGCCTAATCTTTCGCGGCAGAACGTTGTGGTCGAGGTCTGGCGCTATGCTTGCCCAAGCCGCAACAGTGGCGCGGTGTTCTGCCGGCGTTCGTGCGGGCGTGTTGTTGTTGTTCGAGGCATCTAGACCGGAAGTGAGCATTGCAAATTCCAAAACAGAGAACCGGCCTGCGAAATGCAGGTCGGCAGTCAGCTCATGTTTTTTGCTTTGCTTTGATTCGGAGCCATCATAGCGCCGAACCTGTTGGTATCTAGGCCTGTATAAGGGCGATTGTCAAGGATTATTTCAATAAATCAACGAGATATCTGTATTTTGGGGCTGCTCGCTGGACTGCAAGTGTTATGCGTCGCCATCCCGAATTGGCATCGCGACGACATCAGCCGTCGCCGGTTCTGATGGCATAACAACGTCGGGAACGTCTCCGCCCTCCTCGATCCTGCACGTGCCGCGGGTCTGGGTTTCCATCGGCAAGCTTCCGAGTTCTCGATGACCGCGGCCAAGGAGCGGCGTCTGCAGATCATCGACGAGACGAATCGTCAGCTATCGGGTCGCGGCGGCTACGGTCGCGGTTATCGCGAAGAACGCGTTTACCGTGAGGATCGCCGGTACGGCCCGCCGGCTGGTTTTGGTCGGGGGTACTACGATTAATTCAAAGGCGCTCTCTTCCGAGGGCTCCTTTTTTTGTTCTTCCACACACCCCGGACACCGGACAGATACGCCCGGTCTAAAGACCGGGGCTGTCCTGTCCGGATGTCCGGGTCTTAAATGTGCAGAGCCGGACAACGCCATGTCCAGCTTGTCCGGCTGTCCGGCTCCGTTGTCCGGCTTAGGCGGCCGGCCAGTACCATTCCGCGCCGTGGCAGACCCGGCCGGCGGCTAGCAGTGCGTCTTTGGCTCTCCGAAAAGATTTGCTCTTTGTGTCGGTTAGCACGTCGCCGGCAGCGTCATAACAACGCTGCCTCCAGGCCTCCTCTCCCACGACCATTTCACCGCCCGAAAGCAGGTCGTTGTCCGGCAATAGGCCCTCTTGCTCGATCGCCTTGAGCAGGTGAGCAAACGCCTCGTCTTGTTTCGTAGGCTTGACCGGTTCGGGCTCGCGGATGACGCCGGAAATGTTGCCAAGCTCCTTAGGTACGACGACGGGCGCGGTCGTAACGACCCCGTTCTTGTCGGTAGCAACCGCGACCGACGTCAGACCAAATGCTGCCACTGGGCCAGCCACGCCATCGTTCGTGCCGTCGCAGACCAGGGTGAAACCCTCCCCTGCCTTCCGCACAAAGAACGAAGTGTCGACGGCGCCATCCAAGTCGATTGCGCCCTTTCCACGCTCCTCAGTGCCCCAACCAGAATGGTGAATCACGGTCGTGTGGCAACCGAGGCTACGAGTGATTTCATCGACCGACTGGACGAACTTGCCCATGTCTTTCGACGCGTTCTGATCACCGCCGCCGAACACTCGGGACAGCGTGTCAATGATGACCCAAACGCACGGCAGGCCGCACTCGGCAGACGCCTGCTCGATGACCCCGGCCAGCGCCGCCGCGTCGAGGATGTTGCTCGTCATATCCAGTTTGCCGCCGACAACGACAAGAGGTAGCCCGGAAATGTCGTGATGCTTTCTGAAAGCCAGCATCCGACGCAGCGTCAGCGAGCGACGTTCTGCGGCGAAGTAAACGACCAGGCCCCTGGAGACCTCGTGCCCGTGCCAGGACCGCCCAGCAGCGACGTGACATGCCATATCGGTGACGATGACCGACTTGCCCGACCCTGGCTTCCCGACAACCACACTGAATTCGCCCTCGCCCAAAACGCCTTCGATGATCTCGACCTTAGGCAGTTCGGGGGCGATATCATCAAACCAAGTGAGTTCGAAACGCGGTCGCTTCTCAGTCGATCCGGGACAATTGTCGTTGTCACGCTGGGGCCACCAGTCCGGCAACGGGCCGGTTTTAAGCATGTCAGCACGGAGTTCAGATGTATGGGCGGCGCGTGCAGTTACGTCGGCCAGCATCTCAGCCAGTTGGGCCTCGATCTCGGCGCACTGCTCGGGCGTGGCATCTGGATCGTGCATCCACGTTGTGACGTATTTTTCATCATCATCGTCGAGGTGGATGTCTGTGATCGGTGGGAATTCAGGCTGCGGAGCGGTCAACGGCGTAATGCCCTTCAAAGGCCGCTATGGCGGCATTGGTGATGGATCGGTAAAGGTCAGGCGCGAAGTGAGCCGAGGTGTTTCCACCTACGGAAGGCGGCACCATCCGGAACGTGCCGTCGTCGCGTTGCCGCAAGCGGTAGCCAACCAACTTGGCATCTGGCGTCAGGCGGATTGCGAACCGAGCAACGATCCCCGAGCCGCCGCCGGGATCGGCGGTCGGTATGAAGTCTTCAATCCGCATCGGCGGACTCCTCAAATTGTTGGTTATCCGTTCGATTCCGCTATCCGGAACCGCATCTGTGCTCTCAGTCGGTGGGACAGGGGCCAAGCGAAACCATAGTAACGATATGGGACGAAAATCTGCCCACCCCTGCCCTATCTGGCTGATTTACTTAGGTTTCCGTGGTCCAGCTCTGGGCACCATTCCCCTGCTAAGGGGCTAACTAGCGAAGAAACTCAGCGAATCAGAGACTTGCAGGCACCGGTGATGCAGACCGGCGATGCAAGTGGTCCTATCGATGACGCGACCCTACAAGCACCCTAAGACCGGGACGTATTGGTTCCGGACGGCCGTCCCGAAAGAACTAAGTGGCGCCACGATATGCGTGGCATGATGGTACGCGCAGGGGGAGTAGATCCTGTGGGGCTTGCACCTGCCGCTTTCGTGCTTTGCGGGCATCTGCCGTCTGATGGCGCCGGAGTTCCTTGCCGGACGGTTGCCGACGCTAAAATGGATTAGGATCGGCCCGATCGTCGCCGGTGGTGTCAGCATTGGCGCAGGGCTCGCGGTCTTGAATCTGCCGGGATGCCCCGGCCGATCGCCTGGCCGGCGTAACCGGCTGCCTTCGGGCGTTTCTCCCCAAATATTGGGGTCTGCGCGCTTGCGTTTGCGGAGCCCTTTTTCGTTTGGAGCGCGCCGATGATTGAAGAGCCGCCCAGCCTTCATCCACGGTTCATAGGCAAACCATGATGACGACCCGCCGGCGGTTTCCGAAACGGCATCATGGAGATGAATATGCGTCTTATTCTTGTTGCCGGAGCAATGCTCGCTGCCCTTTCTGGGGCGCAGGCTCAGACCACGGGCGACTGGGTTCTGGCCCGCTGGAAGAACGGCCAGCATTGGTTCCCCGGCATCATCCAGAGCGTGTCCGGCGATCGCCTGACGATCAAGTATGACGACGGTGACCGGGAGACGATGAGCGTTGGCAGCGTGCGTCCTTACACCTGGGCTATCGGGTCTAAGGTCGAGTGCAATTTCAAAGGCACCGGCTGGTTTCCCGGAAAGATCACTGCGCTCAGCGCAGACCGTCTCTCAATCGCCTATGATGACGGCGATAAGGAGAACACCCGGACCGGGCGCTGCAGGTCGAACTGACTTTTCCAGTCACGATGCCGGTCATCCTTCGGGGTGGCCGGCCCTCTGTCTTGTGCCCGTTCCGGGAACGCCCAGGCCGTAGCTCAGGCCGGTCATCATAGATATTCGCCAGTTCGGATAGGGCGTCGCAACTCATGACCGTGGGGAAAACGGGGAGTACGTCAGCTAGCACTGACCAGCATGCCCTACCGCACGACATTTATCGGATAGGCAAGACGACGAGGGCTGGCGATCGAGCCTGCCCTCGCGCGTCGCTCAAGGAGCAGCCAGTTCTTCAGGGTCGTGGATATTGGCGATCATAGTGCATGTGATGTAGCCGCTGAGCAGCTTGTTGATCTGGCGATCCGTCGGGCCGGATTTGGTCTTGATGGACATCAAGCGCTTGCGGAGCGTTTCGCCATCCTCGCTGACCGACTGCGTGATGACCTTGGCATTCTTTCGAAATCGCACGGTCGAGTAGAGAGTCTTGGGCGGGATTCCCGCCGCGTCAAACACCGTCTTGTTCCACGTCGCGACATCCGGCAGTTCGATTTCGATAACAGGCATCAAGCAACTCCACATCAAACGGAGTGCCTCGCATAGACGCGGTGCTAATCAAAGAGAATTCTCCGGACGGCGACGCCGAGCAATTGTCTTTGGCGGAAGAGCGATGTCGGCTTCGCCCTATCTGAACTCGTGAAGTACAGTGGAGCGGCAATGTCGGAAACTCGTTCACATCGCGGTGTTGCCGTTGCGAGAGCATCTTGCGACGGTAGGCGTGAGCAGGACGCGCCGCGGACGGGAACCGCGGTATAATCCGTTGCTCGGGGCAAGAGCTCGTTGTGGCGGGATCACAGCATCATCCCATAAGAAAAGAGATGCGATACTCCTTATCCGAGTTTCCCGTGCATGGCTGATGCCCATGCCCCTCGCTAGAACAGGCGCTCGTTTGCCCGCCTCATGGTCGCCTGATGGTTCGATCCTCGCGATCCCGCAGGAAACACATTGCTGCCCAATCCCGAGCGCAGAAACCCGCTGGCAGCCAAGCGTCGCCTATGCCCTCTCCATCGGGAACCGGCTCCAGCGAGGTGCGTTTGGCGAAGGTCCTGCCTCGGAGCTCCATCCATGCCCTCTCCTGAACATGTACGTCCGCCCGTGCTGGATTTTACGCCCCATGTGATTGCCATCCGTCGCGAGGTCTCTGGTTACGGGATACGTTTTGGCCTGAGCGAGGCCGAGGATGCGCTCAAGCATGGGCCCGTCTTCAGCACTCTGCCCGAGGCGCTGGCATGGATCGACGCACTCGACGATACCCGAGCCCTCGGTCATGTCTCCGCCAAATCCCCGGTGATTGGCCCAGAGCACGCCGGTCTATAGGCCGTGCGCCGTCACCAGCTCGCGATTCGGCTGGCAGCCGCGGCCAATGGCAGCGGAATGGCAGATGCTAGTGAGCGCCAGCTCCCTGGTCGTCCGCGTGTCCCGGCCCGCATGGAACGCGGCTAGGCGAAAAACCTGCGCTTTTCCTCGATTGGCTGTGGAGGCAAAAATCTTTCCTCGCAGACGGCTTGTCAAAGCGCGCGGCAATCGGGCATAGAGCATCCAACGGAGACGTGGCCGAGAGGCTGAAGGCACTCGTTTGCTAAATGAGCATACCCCACAAGGGTATCGAGGGTTCGAATCCCTCCGTCTCCGCCATTCCAACCTACTGAAATCGCTGTAATCTGATTCAAGCGGCTCGGATTGCTCCGCGGTGCTTTCCTACGACGTTCGATGGGATCGTCCCGATATCAGGCTGCGCTCTGTCTGCATCCGGGCCGATGGCGTTGACGATCTCGTTGGAGTGCAGCCTCACGGCGAATGCCGTCCTCGCGTCCCGCAACAGTCCTCCGTCTTACTCACCAGCACAGCCTGTCCTGGTTAGGATGCGGGATGCGCGTACTCGAACAGCGGTCCAGCAAACTCCCGCATTCGGCATTGCGCACCACCGTATCCCTTCCCGGCCCGGCAGCTGAAACGTGTCGTCTTGCCTCCGAGAGCCCGAGGATGCGTGCTGATGCTGCCGCCGAGCCGATGACTTCGCACCGCTGAATTAGTGAGAGCCAGGACAGCGAGGGTTTCGATGTCCGACATCGAAACCCTCGCACCCGGGCGAAGTGTCGTTTCAGACCTGTGCCATGCCGCCATCGACGAATACTTCGCCGCCGGTCATGTAGCTGCTGTCCGAGGACGCCAGGAACGCGGCGACCGCCGCCATCTCAGCGGGCTCGCCGACGCGACCGAGCACGGTTTTCGCCCCCATTTCGTCCATGCCTTCATCCCCGAGCGCCGCCAGCGCCAGCTCCGTCTTGGTCGGACCCGGGGAAAGCACGTTGACGCGTATGCCGGTCCCACGCAGATCCAGCGCCCAGCTTCGCGCCAGATTCCGGACTGCTGCCTTGGTGGCGCTGTACACGCTGAACGCTGGGGTCCCCATCACCCCCGCGCTCGAACCGGTCAGGATGATCGAGGAGCCGGGCGCCATCAGCGGCAGCGCCGTCTGCACCGAAAATATCAGCCCCTTCACGTTCACGTCGAAAGCCTGATCATAGTGCTCGGTCGAGATCTCGCCGAGCGGCGCGAAGGATCCGGTGCCAGCATTCGCGAACAGAATGTCGAGCCCGCCGCGCTCTGCCTTGACGGTAGCGAAGAGCCGGTCGAGATCGGCCTGATCCGTCACCGAACCGCTGACTGCTCGCGCCGAGGCCCCCAACTGCGCGACGGCTGCGTCGAGCGCCTCCTGCCGCCGCCCGAAGATGTAGACGAATGCCCCCTCTTCGATGAATCTCTTGCCCGCAGCCAGACCGATGCCGCTTCCGCCGCCGGTTACCACTGCTGTCTTGCCTTGTAGCCTGCTCATGATGTGCTCCTTCATTGAGGTTGCACTGAGCTGGCGCGCTACCCACCTATCGACAAGTATGCACCTTTTGGTAAGTATCAGAAAATGTCAGATCGTTCATACACCGCTCCGCCAGACCGCCTGCCGCCTGCTCCGTCGGTACAAGGTTGCACGCCGAATTTGCCCGGCTTCACCTGCGGGCTCGACGCAACGCTGCGGGTCATCGCCGGCAAGTGGAAGCCGCTCATCCTATACTTCCTGGCGCAGGGCGGACCGACACGCTACGGCGAACTCAGGCGAGCCGTACGCGATGTCAGCGACAAGATGCTGATCCAGCAGCTCAAGGAGCTTGAGGCCGACGGTCTGGTGAAGCGGACCGACTACAAGGAGATCCCGCCGCGCGTGGACTACAGCCTCACGCCGCTGGGCCACAGCCTGGGCCACGCCCTCGTTCCGCTGTGCTCATGGGACACGGCGAACATGGCCGAGGTCAGCCGCGTTTTTGCGCAGCGCGAGGCGCTCAGCAGCCGGGGCGCTGAGCCAAAACGGACGGGAGCAGCGGCATCCCGGATGTAAGCGCAATCCGCGATCTCCTGCGCCGAGCGCGCGGCTCCGCCCTCTCGCGAGATTGGCGAGGATCATCCAGGGATCACCTGGTCTCGAGTTGTCGCTCCGCCTGCCCGATTAGGTCGAGGCAACCGGCGGCGTCTCCGCTGCTGTCGCGCGCGCGGGCCTCATTCAGCTTAGCCCTTGCCTGCATCACGAGGTCGCCGCCACCGCCAGCGTCTGCAGCCTGCTTGGTGGCCTGTGCCTCCTTGCCGGCGGGCTGGAACGGCGGGACGCTCTGCGCCTCGACAGGCTTGCCTTCCGTGCGCGATTGCATGGCCTGGCTCTCGCGCGCCGCGGCTACGCCCTGCCCGCCGGACGACGCCGAACTCGCAGCCTCGCCCGCCTGGTTGAGCCGAATTTCCAGTGCGCTCATCCGCTCGGTGCAGGTCGACGCCGAGGCCAGACCTGCAAGAGCGAAATGGAAGGCCGCGATGGCGATGGCAATGCAACGCGTGATCATCGCGCGCCTCCCGCTCAAGCGCCTAGTTGGTCCCGGATCGGCAACTGCCTGATCCGCTTGCCGGTGGCTGCAAACACCGCATTGGCGATAGCCGGCGCGATGGGCGGCAGGCCGGGTTCGCCGACACCGCCAAGCGGCCGCTCATAGTCGGTGGTCGGAAGGAGATGGACGCGGATATCGCGCGGCGCTGAATCGATGCGGGTTAGCTCGTAGCTGTCGAAATTATCCTGTTCGGCGCGACCGTTCCTGAAAGAGATCTCGGCCGAGCTTGCAATGCCGGCGCCCATGACCACCGCTCCCTCCATCTGGGAGCGGACGCGATCGGGATTGACCATCGGCCCGCAGTCGATCGCGATGTCGACGCGCGGGATCGACAGCTTGCCGCGCTCGCCCACCGTCACCTCGACAGCCGCAGCGATGTAACTGACGAAGCTGTAGTGCCCGGCGATGCCGAGCCCGCTGCCCTTCGAAAGGCTGCGCCCCCAACCGATGCCGCTCGCGGCCGTCTCGATGACGCGGCGCAGGCGACCCGTATCGATCGGGTAGCGTTCGGGATCCTCGCCATGGTTCCAGACGTCGCCGATCTTGGTGGGATCGATCAGCCGCGCCGGACCGATCAACTCCAGCAGGAAGTCCTTGGGGTCGCGGCCCGCCGCATGGGCGAGTTCGGCGACGAAGGACTGCACGGCGAAGGCATGGGGGATGTTGGACACTGCCCTGTACCAGCCAATGCGGACATGGGCGGGCGCCTCCGGGTTTTCGGCCCGGATATTGGGGATGGCGAAGGGCAGGTTGACCAGACCCATGCCGAGTTCGAAGGGCAGTTCATGCTTGGGATCAGGCACGAAGATCGAGCCGATCGTCGGTGCCGCGCTGCGATGCAGCCAGGCGGTGACCTTGCCGGTGCTGTCGAGCCCTGCTTCGAGTCGCTCGACCGAAACCGTGTGGTAATAGCCGTGATGAAGGTCGTCCTCGCGCGTCCACATCAGCTTGACCGGCGCACCGTCCATCGCCTTCGAGCACAGGCCGGCCTCGATCACGAAATCAGGTTTGGACTTCCGGCCGAAGCCGCCGCCGAGCAGCGTTACGTTGACCTTGACCTTGTCTTCCGCCAGGCCGAGACGCTGGGCGAGGCGCGCCCGCGTCACCTGCGGCGCCTGGGTGCAGGCCCAGGCCTCGGCGGAGCCAGCGACGATGCGCACCAGCGCCGCCGGCGGCTCCATCGGCGATTGCGCGAGATGAGGTATGTAGTACTCGGCCGAAACGCGCTTGTCGGCCGCCGCCAGGGCGCGGTCGACGTCCCCCTCGTTGCGGACGACCTTGGCGGGTTGGCGCGCCGCCTCGCTGAGGCGGGCTCGGTAGGTGTCGGAGGAGTAGACGGCGTTGGGGCCGTCCTCCCAAGTGATCTTCAGAGCTTCGCGGCCCTTGATCGCGGCCCAACTGTTGCGCGCGATGACCGCAATGCCGCCGATCGGCTCGAACTCAGACGGAATCGCCGGAGGGTCGATCGCGATGATCTTGACGACGCCTGGCACCTTGAGCGCCTCGGCCGCATCATGCGACAGGACCTTTCCGCCATAGACCGGCGGGCGGGCGACAACAGCGTAGAACATTCCCTCAGCCCGGGCATCGATGCCATAGATCGCCTTGCCGGTGGTGATGTCGTGGTTGTCGACGAGGCCGATTGTGTCCTTGCCGATGAAGCGGAAGGCGGACGCCGGCTTGAGCTTCAGATTGCTGCGGTCAGGTACCGGCAGGGCAGCGGCTGCCTTGGCCAGAGCGCCATAGCCGACGCTGCGGCCGCTGGCAGCATGAAGAATCGCGTGATTGCCGGCGCGCAGCTCAGCCACGGGAACGCCCCACTGGGCTGCGGCCGCCTGCTCCAGCATCACGCGCGCGGCTGCGCCGGCGCGGCGCAACGGCATGAACCAGTGGCGCAGGCTGCGCGAGCCGTCCGTATCCTGGTTGCCGAAGCGCTCTTCGTCCGCCCAGGCCTGCACGACCCGGATCCGGGCCCAGTCCGCCTCGAGTTCGTCGGCAACCGCCATGGCGAGCGAGGTGCGTACCCCCTGCCCCATCTCCGAGCGATGGCAGGTAATCGTGACCGTGCCGTCCTCGGCCAAGGCGATGAAGACAGCCGGATCATCGCGCCAGCCATGGGGCATCCCATCGGCGCCGAATTTCTTGTCCTGCGCGGGCGAGGCTGAAGGCAGCCCCGCGGCCAGCACGAAGACGCCAGCGCCCAAGCCCTGCACGACGGCGCGGCGGCTGACATTGGCCAGGATGTTGCCGGGGTCTGGAACATGTCTCGTCATGGACGTGCTCCCTTCGCTGCCTGCTTGATCGCGGCTCGTATGCGCGGATAGGTGCCGCAGCGGCATAGATTGCCGCTCATCGCGCTGTCGATATCCTCGTCGCTCGGGTTCGGCGTGTCCTTCAGCAGAGAGCTGGCCTGCATGATCTGGCCGGGCTGGCAGTAACCGCACTGCGAGACGTTGAGGTCGCGCCAGGCCGCCTGCACCGGATGGTTGCCATCGGCAGACAGGCCCTCGATGGTCGTCACCGTGAGCCCCGCAGCGGCGGAGACCGGAGTCTGGCAGGCTCGTACGGCCGCTCCATCGAGATGGATCGTGCAGGCTCCACAGGCCGCGACACCGCATCCGAACTTGGTGCCGGTCAGGCCGAGCTCGTCCCGTAGGTACCAGAGCAACGGCATCTCAGGGTCGCCATCGTAGCGACGCTCGGTTCCATTCACGACGAAGACGGTCATCAGTATCTCCTTCTTCGCTCGCTGGAAGGCCAGGGATGTCCATGACGCGCGATAGCAAGGCTCTGAGCAGGCTATGCAACGCCCATGAGCGACAGAACGCAAGCCGCGTTTGCGTTTGCCGTGACAACCGCGTGCTCAAATGCTGGTCAGGCGGGCCGTGAGACCTGCAGCGAGGCTTCGCCACGGCAGCGTGGGTTCACGCCCGGACACACCGGCAGTGCTGCTTTTCACCGCGGATGTTGTGGGCCACGCCTGGCGCTCGCCAGTTGGTCTTCCGCGTCGATCATGCGGACAATCAGTTGCTGGACGCCCTCGCCTCGCGCGCCTTCGGTAACCAGGTCGACCTCGTCCTTCAGCGACGGGATCGCGTTGGCGACGGCCACGCGGTAGCCGCAGGCGCTGATGAAGGAATGATCGTTCTCGGCGTCGCCGATACCAATGACGCCGGTCACGTCGAGGCCCAACCGCTTGAGCGCCTCGGCCAGGCCGGTCGCCTTGTTCACCGCGCTCGGGAGGATCATGACGGCCTCCTTGTTGAACACGATATGGAGCTCCAGGCCCAGATCCCGGATAGCCTCGAGCGCCTCGACCTCGTTGGGCTTCCAGAGCGCAATGATGGAGCGCCCGACCGAGATATTGGGAACGCCAGCCGCCTTCAGGCGGTTGACCAGCTCCAACGAGGGCCCCCCCGACAGGACCGCTTCGAGCTTGTCAGCCGGGTCGTACAATACGGCCCCGTTCTCGGCGACGACGAGATCGAACAAGTCGAGCCGCATACAGACGCGAACCAGATCGTCCAGCTCTCGCCCCGTCACCAGGATCAGCTTGCGGCCTGACGCCCGAAGCCTCTCCAACGCGAGGTTCGTCTCGTCGTCCACGATCCCGTCTCGGGCGATCGTCCCGTCATAGTCGGTGGCCAGCGCCTGGAACCGCATGAATCAACCCGCCGTGTTCGTGAACGAGGCATTGCCGAGGCCGGTGCCGATCGTGATCGCAGCCCAACGCTTGACGTCCGACATGAAGGGACGCTGGGACATCCCCTGCACGACCGCATCGTTGTGCATCACGACGACCGTGTCGTGATCTCCGATCCTGGGGATCGCAGCGGCGAGCACCTTGGGCAGGTTGAACCTGCTGTCGTCCCAATTGCCGCCGGGCAGATTCATGCCGCCGCGGGAAATCGTGCCGTCGGCCTCGATGACGCCGGGGCAGCCGACACCGATGAACGGGGCAAGGCTCAGACCCGCCTTCCCGGCCCGCGCGATGAATTCCTGAAGGGCCTCGACGAGCCAGTCCACCGCTTTCGTTCGCCGGACCTCCTCGTCAGCATGCCGCCAGAGGTCCGACTTCCAGACGGCCGCCTTGGACAGGTCCGCGGCATCTTTCAGCTGCGGCAGCACGACGCCTGCGCGAATGTTGCTGCCTCCGATATCTGCCGCCAGGATCGCATCGTGCCCCTTGAACATCCAGGACGGCATAAGATGGAGGGCGCCGATGAGTCCGGCCTCGTCAGGGTGATGTCGGATCGGGGCAAGATCCACGCCGATTCCGCGCGACTTGAGGCGTAACGATGCAGCGGCGATGGTTCGCTCGCCGACAACCCCTTCCTTGAAGCCGCCACCTACCACGATACGTTCAACGCCGGCCCAGTTCTTGTCCTTCAGAAATCTCTGGAGCACGTCGGCGATGTCGTTCGAGAATTGATCGATCGCCGTCTGCACGACAGCCGCAGCCAACGGCTCTTCGCCATTGAGCAGGGTGCCGAGTTGCTTCTTGCTGAATTCAGCCGTGGAGACATCGCCCAGAGGGTCGGCGCCGAATTTCGCGAGATCCTGGCGAAGCTTCTCTATCGTTTCGAGGAATGCGCCTTTGCGGACCCGATTATTGGCGATCTCGCCCTGATGCTTCACGTCGAGATTGTAGTTCTCGACACTTGCAGCCGGAAGCGAGCTCGCGCCATGGCCCAGCAATCTGTCATCCGCCATTCGCAAGCCCCCTCCGCGACATGGATCAGCCGCGAAACAGCAACGGACTGCCGCTGCCCAGGTTCCCCGTGGTGGCCGGCCATCGCGCGGGCGGACCATCGTGGTCCCGTTCCCCGAGCACTATCCATCCCGAGTTAGCCCGGCGAACATCGCCGCGGCATGCGCGAAACTCATGTATAGCCGAAAGCAATCACCAAGAAACGGCAACCACGCTAGAATTGATCGGGAAACAATAAGGCTATCACTTCCTATATTGTCTTCTGATCTTTAACCTGACGCAGTCCGCGAACCTGATTGAAAAAGTGACATCTTGGCACAGCGCCCCACCGCCAGCCAGAACGCGCGCCCCTCAAAAGCCGGATAGCCTTCGGATTGCGAATTCTTCCGCGAGATGAACAAACAATACGCTCCCGTACTACCCCTGACTTTCGGGCAGACCGACACTCTCCGTCTGTTTTGCATCAGACATGATGGTCAAACCTGAATTGCTCTGACATTCTGTGCGCAGCTCCCAGCAGAGGAGCACCCCAGGAGAGGAATTTATCATGGAACGCAGAGACTTGCTTAAAGGCATAGGCGCCGTGTCCGCGATGATCGTCGCCCCTGCTATCGGTCGAGCGCAATCCGTGCCGACACTTGTCGGCGCCGTGCAGTTTGGCGACGCGCACCCGTTCACGCAGGGACTTCTCAAGTTCGAGGAGCGCGTGAAGGCTCTCTACAACAAGCCGATCAACTTCACGCTCCACAAGGATTCCTCTCTCGGGCTCGAGAAGCAATATTTCGAATACATGGCGCAGGGAAAGAACGTCGACTATGCGGTGGTGTCCCCCGCCCATATGTCGACCTTCGCCAAGGCCGCGCCCTTCATCGACGCCCCGTTCGTGTTCCGCGATTTCGCGCATATGGAAGCGGTGGTGAACAAGGGGCTGCTGAACCCCATCGCCGACGAAATCGAGAAAAAGGCCGGCGTTCGGCTGATCGGTTATGGTGGAGGCGGCGTCCGCAACCTGTTTGCCAACAAGCCCTTGAAGAGCGTCGCGGAGCTCAAGAGCCTCAAGGTGCGCGTGCAGGGTGCGCCGATCTGGTCCCGCAGCTTCTCGGCGATCGGCATGTCCCCGACCGTGATCGCCTATAACGAGATCTACAACGCCATCCAGAACAACGTCATCTCGGCCGCCGAAAACGAGTCCGCAGGCATCGAGCAGATGAAGTTCTACGAAGTCGCGCCGAATATCCTCATGACCCAGCACGCCGTGTCGGTCCGGCCGATATGCTTCTCGATGAAGACGATGGCGACCCTGCCCAAGGATCTGCAGGACGCCGTGATCCAGGCCGGCAAGGAAGCGGCCGACTATGAGCGCAAGGTCGAATCCGGCGGCGATTCCGAAATCCTCGCCCGGCTCGAAGCGGCAGGCAGGCTGAAGCGCATACCGTTCGAGGACCGCGCCAACATGCAGAAGCTCGCCGAGCCCGTCATGCAGGCCTACGCGAAGGAAGTCGACGCCACCGGCATCCATACCGCCATCGCGGGCGTTTAACTCATCGGCCCTGGGCGCCAGCGCGTTCAGGGCATTCCCTTCGCATGCGGGATCTCCCAACAATGGATGCCACTCTGTCTGGCAGGCTCGGCCTGTGGCGGCGCATCACGGCTGCCTATTCGCAATTTCTATCGTTTGCCCTCGTCTTGTCGGTCGGCATCCTGGTCGTTCCGGTGATGCTGCAGATCGTATCGCGCTACACGGACTTCATCCCCTCCTATATCTGGACTGAGGAACTGGCCCGCTTCCTGTTCATCTGGACAGTCATGATCGGCGCCATACTCGGGGTACGCGACTCCGCACATTTTGACGTCGACCTGCTGCCGAACCTCGGGGCCAGAGGCGACGCCTTCATGCGCATCGTGGCGAAGCTCGGTGTGTTGGCGATCGCCATCGTCTTCGTGATCGGCGGAATCGAGTTCACCAAATTTGCCTGGAACCGCACCTCCGAACTGGCCGACATGCCGCTTTGGCTCATCCATATTGCGTGGCCGATCACAGGGCTGAGCTGGATCGCCTTCCTGGGCGAGCAATTCGTCGATGATCTCCGCGTCCTCCTTGGAAAGACCCACACGCCATGACCGGTAGCGTCCTCTCGTCGGGGCAGGCTGCCTCCGTCCTCTTCGGCTGCTTCTTTCTCGGCCTCTTCCTGCGGATCCCTGTCGCGTTCGCGCTGGGGCTCGCCTGTCTGCCGATCCTGATCATCGAGCCCCGGCTCGATACGATGACGCTGATGAGCGAGACGTTCAACGCGTTCAATTCCTTCATTCTTTTGGCCGTCCCGTTCTTCCTGCTGACAGCCAACCTGATGAATGTCGGCGGAGTGACCGACCGGCTGATGAGTCTGTCACGGGCGCTGGTGGGGCATTTCCCCGGCGGCCTCGCCCAGATCAACGTGGTGCTGTCCTTCTTCTTCGCCGGCATTTCCGGATCTTCGACGGCGGATGCGGCGAGCCAGTCCAAGATCTTCATCGAGGCCCAGCGCAAGGAGGGCTATGACGACAGCTTCTCCGTCGCGATCACGGCGGTCTCAGCCGTTCTGGCGGTGATCATTCCCCCTTCGATCCTGATGATCGTCTGGGGCGGGATCCTGACGACCTCGATCGGTGCGTTGTTCCTCGCCGGCGTCATACCGGGCGTGCTGATCGGCGTGGCGCAGATGGCGACCGTGCATGCCTATGCCGTCCGGCGCGGCTACCCGACCTATCCGCGCGCCTCCATCCGGCAGGTGCTGAAGTCGTTCGAGCATTCCATCCTGGCTCTCGCGACGCCCGGCATCATTATCGGCGGCAAGGTATTCGGCTGGTTCACGGCGACGGAATCGGCAGCGATCGCGGTCGTCTATGCGGCGTTCCTGTCGCTTGTGGTTTATCGCGAGATGAACTTCAAAGGGCTGTACGCGGCGCTGCTCGACACGGGCAAGTTGGCCGGCATCACCTTGTTCTGCGTCGGAACCGCCTCGGCCTTCGGCTGGCTGATGGCGTATTACAAGATGCCGCAGGCGATCCTGACAGGCGTATCGGCCTGGGGCATGGGCTTCTACGAGACCGGCTTCTTCATAGCCGGCGTCTTCCTGCTCGTGGGCTGCTTTCTGGATGCGATTCCAGCGATCATCATCGTCGGGCCCATATTGGCTCCGCTTGCCAAGACGGTGATGATGGACCCCGTCCATTTCGCGATGATCGGCATCGTCAGCCTCGCATTCGGATTGGTGACACCCCCCTATGGGTTGTGCCTGATGATCGCCTGCTCGGTGGCCGGCATCAGCATGCGCTCCGCGATCAAGGACACGATGATCATGCTCATGCCGATGCTTCTCGTGCTTGCCCTGATCATCATGTGGCCGAAAGTCTCGCTGTTCCTGCCCAGCCTGATTTCGCCGGAATTCCTGAACTGAACACGTTCGCCAGCGCCGGGAACATCCCGGCGCCGGCATCGGGGCGTCAGCCACCGACGGCTGAATGTCGCAATGTCATTCCGGGTTACGGGACGACATGGAAGACGCCTAGACACGCGTCGTCTTGTTGACGTCGCCGACCGATATGGGCGCAGCCGCGAGTTTGTCGTGAGTATGAAGCTACGACGCCATCCCCTCATCATCGGCCTGATTTCCGCAGCGCTGGGCGCTCTCGGTTGCCTGGTTATCGTCAACCTGCTGCCCGAGCCACAGGAACTGCGCCAACCGCTCCCGCACAACCTGGCGTCGTCGGATCGTCAGCTCAAGACGTCGATGGGCGTCCTGTTCGGCTCGAACTACGTGCCGGGGAACAGGGTCGATACGCTCGTAAACGGCGTCCAGATCTTCCCCTCGATGCTGCGGGCCATCCGCGAAGCCCGGCACACGATCAGCTTCGAAACCTATATCTACTGGCGCGGCGCCATCGCCAACGAGTTCGCCGATGCGTTGGCGGGGAAAGCCCGCGAAGGCCTGAGCGTAAAGGTCCTGCTCGATTGGGTGGGCAGCATCCCGATGGATGAAGGGCTCATCAAGCGGATGCAGGATGCCGGCGTGCAGGTCGTCCGGTTCCGCCCGGTGACCTGGTACACGATCGACCGGATGAACAATCGCACTCACAGGAAACTGTTGATCGCGGATGGTCGCATCGGGTTCTCAGGCGGCGTCGGCATCGCCGATGAGTGGAATGGAGATGCCCGCTCGCCGGCCGAATGGCGCGACAATCACTATCGCCTGGAGGGACCGGCCGCGGCCGAACTGCAGGCAGCGTTCGCCGAGCACTGGATCGAGGCGACTGGCGAACTGCTGCTCGGGGACCGCTTCTTTCCCGAGATCGAGCCAGCAGGCGATCACGCTGCGCAGGTGGTCATAAGCTCGACCCATCAGCGCAATGTCATGCACCTCATGCTGATGACCGCGCTCGCCTCGGCTCAGAAGACCATCCGGATCGCGACGCCCTATTTCGTTCCCGACGACCTCATCAGGCGCCAGCTGATCGAGGCCCGCAAGCGGGGCGTGGACGTGCAGATCATCGTGCCCGGCCCTCAGACCGATGCACGCCTCGTCAGGAAAGGATCCCGGCACCTGTGGGGCGAGTTGCTCCAAGCCGGGGTGAAGATCAGCGAATATCAACCGACATTTTTTCACTGCAAGCTGGTGGTCGTCGACGACGTCTGGACGTCCGTCGGCTCGACAAACATCGACTATCGCGCCTTGAGGCTCAACGACGAGGCCAACGTCAACCTGTTCGATCAGCGATTTGCCAATGCGCAGATTGCGATCTTCGACAAGGATGCTGAGGCCTCGAAGCCCTACAGCCTTGCGGATTGGCAGAACCGCTCCGCCAACGAGAAGCTCTCCGATTGGGTCGCCAGCCTCGCTCGGTCGCAGATCTGACCTGGCCGGAAGCCCGGGCCTGCACGACAGATTCAAAATTCTGTCGGCTGCCCGAGCGCGAATTAACGGCTACCCGCCCCGACCTCGAGCATGACGAGTTCGCAGCTCTTGCCCAAGGCAGTCGGGCAGCGTTCGACGCCATGCGGCACCACGATGAACTCGCCTTCCTCGATCACCTCGTCGCGGTCACGGAACTTCATCAGCAGGCGGCCCTTGTGAACGAAGAAGACCTCGTCCTCGCGGCTGTTGAAATGCCAGCCGGCCTCGCCCTCGAACTTCGCAAGCTTGATCTGCAGGTTATTGACGCTCGCGGCGAGCTGAGGCGGCCAGGTTTCGGAAAATCGCCCGAAAGCGCTGTCCAGGTTCTCCTTGTGAAACGGCGAGATGTGCCTGTTGAGCATCGCGACATCGCGGATGATCGTCGCCAATTGGCTCGGCACATCCGTGCCGTCGGCGGGATATTTCCCATCGAGCGCCGCCGTCCCGATCGTGAAGCCCGCCGCCCCGGCCTGCTTCAGGGCGGCAATGCGGCCGGGCGTGTCGATCGATCCCGCGACATAGACAGGCTTCGGCACCGCGGAGCAAACGGCCTCGATGAGCGCCGGCACGTTCTCATGTGAGCGGTAGGCCAGGAGATCGAGACCGTGCACGCCCTCCCGCGTGGCCAGAGCCTGCGCGCTGGCGACAATGTCGTCTATGCTGCCCTCGAGTACGCTGGGATGTCCGGAGATCGTCCCCGGGAAGGGGCAGTACTGGATCGCCGTGCCAGCGATGATCGGCAGCACGTCGTCGACCCGCGTCCCGCCGAGCAGGATGTCGATGCCGATCTCGACAGCAGCCTTCGCGGATGCAATCTCGCTGTCGCGATCGAGCGAAACCACCTCGAGATACGAGGTCGCGCCGCCGGCATTGATCGCTGTCCTGAGCTCCTTCAACGTCTCGAGCGGCAGGCCGATATCCTTGAATCCGATATGCCTGACTCCGAGGGTCAGTGCCGTGCGAAGCTGCTCCATCGCATCGCTGACCGTGCGATCATTGCGTGTGAGCATGAAAATGAAGCGAAGACCCATCGACCACCTGTAGCGTTCCGGCTGCCTGAGTACCAACCGACATGCCTGTGTGCGCATGCTGGCTCATTCTGCAAGTTTCACAACTGCTGGGCGCTTGGCGGTCCTGCATCTGGCGCTCTTTGGCTGACCCGTCGGCCGACCTATCAATAGGCTTGGTTTCCCTCGTTCAACCACCGGTCCTCGATGAACTCTCGCGTTTCCCCTGGCACTCAACCCGCGGCGTCGGTTGCGATCGGACAGCCCGTGCCGCGCAAGGAGGATGCGATCCTCGTGCAGGGGCACGGGCGATACACCGACGATCTCAGTGTCGACGGGCAGCTTTTCGCAGCCTTCGTCCGCAGCCCCCATGCGCATGGCATTCTTCGTGGCGTGGATGCCGCTGATGCGCGCGCGATGAAGGGCGTCGTCGCGGTCTACACGGCGGCCGACATGGAGGGTTGCGGCTACAATGCCATCCTGACCGTGATGGATGTGCCCGGTCGCGACGGCACGGCCATGAAGAAGCCTCCGCGGGCTGCGCTTACGGCTGGCAAGGTTCGCTTCGTCGGGGACCCCGTCGCGGTGGTCGTCGCCCACACGGCCGATCAGGCCCGCAACGCCGCCGAAGCCGTGAGGCTCGACATCGATGTGCTACCCGCCGTCACGGATGCCGAAGCCGCGCTGAGCGCCGATGCCCCGCAGCTCTATGACGATCTGGCCGGCAACCTGATCGTCGATTTCCAGTTTGGCGACAGCGCGAAGGTCGCGGCGGCCTTCGACGCCGCCGCGCATGTGTCCCGGCTGCGGATCGTGAACAACCGCGTGGTGGTCAATCCGATCGAGCCGCGCACGGCCATTGCGAGTTTCGACGGCAAGGCGAAGCGATACACGCTGCACGCCCCGAGCCAGGGTGCGTTCGGCATGCGCAACAGCCTGGCCGCCGCCATGGGCGTGACGCCTGCCGATATGCGGCTGGTCACCGGCCATGTCGGTGGCTCCTTCGGCATGAAGGCTGCCGTTTTCCCCGAATACGTCGTCCTGCTGCACGCGGCCCGGAAGCTGAAACGCCCGGTCAAATGGACCGATCAGCGCTCGGAGAGCTTCGTCGGGGACCATCACGGTCGCGACATGGTCTTCGAGGCCGAACTGGCGCTTGACGCGCGCGGCCGCTTCCTCGCCACGCGCTTCACGGGCGTGGCGAATATGGGCGCCTACCTCACCCCGGCCGGGCCCAACATGGCCACGATGAATATCGGCAAGAATTCCGTCGGCATGTACCGGACGCCGCTCGTCGAGATCAAAACGCGTTGCGCGGTGACCAACACGTCGCCGATCGGCGCCTATCGCGGCGCGGGCCGCCCCGAGGGCAACTATTTCATGGAGCGGCTGATCGATACGGCTGCCCGCGAGATGGGGATCGACAGGACGAGCCTGCGACGGCGCAACCTGATCCCGTCCGCCCGGCTGCCCTGGGCGACGCCGATGGGCACGGTCTATGACAGCGGCGATTTTCCCGCGCTCTTCGAGCGCGCCCTCGAGGCCTCCGACTGGAAGGGCTACGCCGGGCGCCAGCGGGCGAGCCGCAAGGCTGGGCTGCTGCGGGGGCGCGGCGTCGGCTGCTATCTCGAGGTCACGGCGCCGCCGACCAACGAAATGGGCGGAATCCATTTCGAGCCGGACGGTAGCGTGAGCATCGTCACAGGTACGCTCGACTACGGCCAAGGCCACTGGACGCCATTCGCCCAGCTTCTGAACAGCCAGCTCGGCGTCCCCTTCGACCAGATCAAGCTCGTGCAGGGCGATAGCGATCGACTGATCGCGGGCGGCGGCACCGGAGGCTCGAAATCGCTGATGGCGAGCGGAACGGCCATAATCGAGGCGAGCGAACTGGTCGTGGAAAAAGGCAGGCTGCTCGCTGGGCACTTCCTGGAGGCCGATGTCGCCGATATCGAGTTCGCTGCCGGGAACTTCACCGTCAGCGGCACTGATCGCTCGATAGGCATCATGGACATCGCGGCAAGGCTGCATTCCGGGACGGCGCTCGCTGCCGAGCTTCCGCAGTCGCTGGACGTGGACCATGTCCTCAAGATCGCGCCATCGGCATATCCCAATGGCTGCCATGTCGCCGAGGTCGAGATCCATCCGGAGACCGGACGTGTCGCAGTCGCGCAATACGTCATGGTCAACGACTTCGGAACCGTCGTGAACCCGATGATCGTCGAGGGGCAGCTCCATGGCGGCGTCGTCCAGGGCATCGGCCAGGCGCTGTTCGAGCGGACGGTCTACGACGACAGCGGCCAGCTGATCACGGGCTCGTACATGGACTACGCGTTGCCACGGGCTGCCGATGTCCCGTTCTTCTCGTTCGTGAGCCAGGGCGTGCCGACGCTGCATAATCGTGTCGGCGCCAAGGGCTGCGGCGAAGCAGGCTGCGCCGGTTCCCTGCCCTCGGTAATGAACGCGGTGGTCGATGCGCTGGCTCCCTACGGCGTCACGCATCTGGACATGCCCGCTACGCCCCAGGCTGTCTGGCGCGCGATCCAATCGGGACAGGTCGGGTGAGCTAGAGCTGATTGCGGCCGGTTCTTCGACCGGAAGGGGCCCCCGAACCTTCCGGCCTCGCGGTTCTAACGATGCGTGCGGAACAACCGGCTCGAGCCGGAGGTTTTCCAGCCATCATCGGACCGCGAGAATGAAGACCGGCCATGATGTTCGTCGAGCAGATCCGGGAAGGCATGGACATCGTCGGTTCGGACGGCGCTCATGTCGGGACCGTCGATGGCCTTGCCGGCCAGTTGCTGAAACTGAAGCGCAGCGGTCCTGCTTCGGGCGGCACGCATCATTTCCTCGATATCGCGCTGGTCGTTGGGGTCGAGGATAGAACCATCAAGTTGCTGGTGCCCGCGGCAGAGGCCCGCGAGCGCTGGTCAAACGAGAGCGACTGAGCTCGGCGGAGGCTCCGGCGTGGCGGCATGACGCCATGCCGGTGAAACGCATGTAAATGGAGGCCGTGATGAAGACGCGCCTTGGACAATCGGAAGGTGCTCGCGAGGCGAGGCCCCTGCGCGTATCGATCGAAACAAATGAGGACTACGCACTCTCTCTGCAGAGGATCGCCGCGTTGCGCGGTGGACCGAGGGACGAGAGCGAGGAGCAGGAGTTGCAAGCGCTGCTCGATGCGATCCGCGACTGGGACGATGGAGCTAAACGCGAACCGGGCTACCCGGTTGAATGAGCGCCGGACAGCCGCGGGCCAAAGTTGCTCCAATGGTACCGAATGAGCTTAGAGATTACTGTCGCGGCCAGGCATGGGCAGGACACGAGACATCCATGGCGTCGGCCACGGCCCAGTCTGCGAGAACAGCAGTTGCATGTCGATGCAGAGATGGTGCGATCTCGCGGTCAGCCTCAAATCGCCTGACTGGACCATGCTCGCCGCCCTGGCTGTCACTTTGCCGAGTAGGTGACGGCCTCGATCTTGTTGCCATCGGGGTCGAGGACGAAGGCCGCGAAATAATGAGCGTCATATTCCGGACGAAGCCCAGGTCTGCCGGCGTCCGAGCCCCCGTTCTCGAGCCCGACCCTGTAGAACAGCTCGACCATCGCCCGGCGGCCCGCGGCGAAGGCGATGTGGACACCATTGCCGGGCGATGCCGGCTGTCCGTCGACAGGCGTCTCGAGGCTGAAGGCGATCGAGCCGACGCCGTAATCGGCTGAGTTCTCACTGGAGTTCAACAGACGGATGCCGAGAACGGCGAGAACCGGATCATAGAACTCTCGGGCGCGCACGATGTCGTTCGTGCCCAACGATACGTGGTGGATCATGGCACCGCTCGCTGAGACAAGGCCCCTAGGTTTTGGTCGAACTTCCGGGTTTCTGGGCGCCCGGGGAACGCGAAGGCATGTGAGCGCCCTTCGCTGAAGGAGCCGCGTGCCCGGAGCCCTCCCCGGAATGATCGGATGAAGGCGTCTCCGAACCGGGACGCGGGCGGCTGTCACTTGACCGCCGCGCCTGGCCAGCCGTCTTTTCGCCCTTACGCGGATCGACCATGGGTGCGTCCTCTATCTCGTGCTGAAATAGCTCGACCCTCGTGATCTCGGGATACCAGTCGGGCGCCTCAGTTACAGGCGCTTGAGAGCCGTTCGCAGGGACTTGAACTTGGCCAGCGCAGCAGCCGCGCTACCCGCACCGGCCAGCGCCGCCATCACTGCAACCACGCGCCTGCCGGAATAGGGTCGGCGGAAAGGCGCGTGACTGTAAGGGGACGCGCGGGCCGCGATCTGCTCGGCTGGTCGTCCGCCGCGCGCGGCGACGCGGGCGGCAATGACCATGATGATCGCCAATGCCAGAAGAACACCCGCGACGATGAGGCTGGCAGCGATCGGACCTTGACGGAGCGCGATCCACACATAGGCGGCATCGAGCGCGTAGGCGGCGGCAAAGAAGAAGAGCGCCCCGCCGGCAACAAGAATGCCGTAGGTGGTCGCCTTGCGCTTTGCCGCGGTGACGGCTTCCGCAGCCAGATAGGCGAAAAGCCCGCCCATCAGATTACCGCGAAGCCCAGAAGCCGACGATCAAGCCCGCAGCTGCGGCCCACCCGAGCGCGCGCATCGGCCGGGCCCGAATTTCATCCATGACCAGTTCCTGCAACTGGCTGGCGCGTTCGCCCGCAGCCTCGGTGATGCGATCGGGATCGATGCCATGCGATTTCAGGCCGGACGCGATAGCCGACGCGGCGCCGCCTGCAAGATCGCTGTCATCGCCCCCAGCCATGTCCGCATGTTGCGACATGGTCTTGAACCCGCCCTCGTGCGACGCGGTGCTGCCATTTTCCATGATGCATCTCCGTTGCGTGGATCTGCTCGGCGTTCACGCGAGCTGCTGCCGCTCAAACGGAGTGAGGACGTTCTTGTTCCGTCGCCCGAGCCTGGCGATGGCTTCACGAGAATGAGGCGTGCCTTGGACGGTGAAGTCCGTGTTTTGGGGTTAAACGCAGCGCGCTGGCGCGACACGCATTCAAGGCGCTGCCAATGTTTCGAGCAAGAATTCGAACCCTTGCGGGGGGACAGCGACTGCAATTTGAAAGTGCTCGGTCTCGGCGCTGCGGGACCCGCAGGGCCTCGCCGAGGGGCGTGATTTCAGCCCCTCGGTGTCGCTTTGGGTATCTAGTTCCAGAACCCTGCCTGGTGAGCGCGGGGCGAGAACACGTCCGCATCCTCGGGCTCAAGGGTCTCGATCTCGTCCTCACTGTCGTTCTCGGTGTCGAGCACACAGTCGGAATCGTGCCGTTTCAGCATGAATCTCTCCTTTCAAATTGTGGGAGGGCTGCCTCGGGCAGGAGAGAGATAAGGACTTATGTTGCGTCGCACAAGTTTCGCTTGAGGTCGTCTCACACGACGCCTGGAAATCTCGGATAATCCCGCCAGTCAGACCAGGAACTTGCCGGCGGGCGAGGCGTTGACGGGCACCTTCCTTTTTCATTTCCAGGATTTGCCATGCGTCTTTTGACCTCCGCCGCCATTGCCGCCGGCCTGCTTCTTTCTGCCTGCAACCCTTCCGCGAACCAGCCTGTCGGCAACGCCAAGGTTCCCGAGCCCGCCAAGCCGGTCGAACTCAAGCGCTATCTCGGCAAGTGGTTTGAGCTGGCTCGCTACGAGGCGAGTTTCCAGAAGGACTGCGACGCTGTCACAGCCGACTACTCCCTGCGCAGCGACGGCGACATCCGCGTGATCAACACATGCCATGAGGGCGGACCCACCGGCCCTGCCCGCGCCGCCGAAGCGGTGGCCAAGCTCGCCGAGGGATCGAACGGATCCAAGCTCAAAGTCTCGTTCTTCGGCCCGTTCTTCGGAGATTACTGGGTCCTGGATCACGCCGCGGACTATTCTTGGTCGATCGTCGGCGAGCCTTCCGGCAAGTATCTCTGGATCTTGTCCCGCTCGCCGAATGTCGGCCAGCGCAAATACGACGACCTGGTCAAGCGTGCTGCGAACCTCGGCTACGACGTCTCGATGTTGCGCAGAACACAGTGGTGAGCTTCATCGTCAGGCTGCGCGTCGCGCGCAGCCTGATTTCCAGACCGCTGAGGTCGGGCGCTGCCGGCTGACTTTCAGGCGCCATCACTGGCAAGCATCCGAACCTGAAGTAGCCTTGCGAAACGAGCGGGTTGCATCGTTCTGTCGGCAGGGCTGAGACTACTGCCGCCGGACCAGCGCAGTACCCCAGACTTCGCGACCGCATCCCGCAAACTGGAAAGTCTTAGGCCACATGGCTGCATGCGGGACATCGACAAGGAGCGATTAGAACGCTAGGTCATTGCCTGGGGTTGGGGAACGGGAATGCGCGCAGCAGCGATTAGCCTGGCGAGCACGTTCATCCTGTTCTTTGCCCGGTTCCTGACAGCGGTTCGCGGCAAGTGGGACGGGGTCGCACCGACCGACGCCCAGCGCATCTACTTCGCCAACCACGTCAGCCATGGCGATCTCGTGCTGATCTGGACCGTGCTGCCACGCCGGATGCGATTTGCGACCCGCCCTGTCGCCGGCAGCGATTACTGGCTGAAGAGCCGTCTGCGGCGGTTCATCGGGCGCGACGTCTTCAATGCCGTGCTCATCGATCGCGATCGTGCGAGCCGGACCGGTGATCCCGTCGCGCAGATGACGGAAGCGCTGGATGCCGGGTCGTCGCTGATCGTTTTCCCGGAAGGCACGCGCAACACAACGGATGCGCCGCTGCTGCCGTTCAAGAGCGGACTGTTTCACCTCGCGAAGGCAAGGCCGGACATCGATCTCGTGCCGGTCTGGATCGACAATCTCAACCGCGTCATGCCGAAGGGCGAGTTCGTGCCGATCCCGCTGATCTGCACCGTCACATTCGGCGCCGCGTTGCGGGTGTTGGAGACGGAAGCGAAACAGGATTTCCTGGCGCGGGCGGAAGCCGCGCTGCTCGCATTGTCTCCCAAAGTGAGCGCGCCATGACCATGCCGCATCCCAACCTGGTCGCTGTGCTGGGCGGGCTGCTCGGCGTGCTGATCGTGGCCTCGGCAATCGGCTTTGTGTTGCAGCGCCGGCTTTCGCTCGATGGCTCAAACGCCGTGATCGAGAACCTGAACGACAGGATACGCGCCTGGTGGGTCATGGTCCTGCTGATGGGGCTCGCTCTGGTCGGCGGCAAGACCGGCGTGACGCTACTTTTCGGGTTTTGCTCCTTCGCGGCGCTGCGTGAATTCATCACGCTCACCAACACCCGGCGCGCCGACCACTGGGCACTGGCCGCGGCCTTCTTCGTCGTGCTGCCGCTGCAATATTACCTGGTGTGGATCGACTGGTACGGGCTCTATTCAATCTTCATCCCGGTCTACGCCTTCCTGCTGATGCCGATCATCGCGGCATTGCGCGGCGACACCGACCATTTCCTGGTGCGCATTGCCGAAGTGCAGTGGGCGCTGATGATCTGCGTGTTCTGCACCTCGCATGTACCGGCGCTGCTGAGCCTCGACATCCCCGGCAATGAGGGGCGCAACGTCCTGCTCATCGCCTTCCTGGTGATCGTCGTACAGGTCAGCGACGTGCTGCAATATGTCTGGGGCAAGCTGATCGGTCGCACCAAGATCGCGCCTCGGCTGTCGCCGTCGAAGACGGTCGAGGGCTTTGTCGGTGGCGCGCTCAGCGCGACGGCAGTGGGTGCCGCTCTATCCTTCATGACGCCGTTCACGCCATTGCAGGCCGCGTTCCTCTCGCTGGTCATCGTGCTGATGGGCTTTTTCGGCGGGCTCGTGATGTCGGCGATCAAGCGCGACCGCGGCATCAAGGATTGGGGACACCTGATTGCCGGCCATGGTGGCTTTATCGACCGTCTCGACTCGGTGGTGTTCTCGGCCCCGATCTTCTTCCACCTCGTCCGCTACGGCTGGTCGGCGACATGAGTTTGCTGCTCCCCCGGCTGGTGCGAAGCAGCGTCGTGCATGTCGGTTTCGCCTTCGTCGCGATGGGGAGTTGGGCGGCATTCGCCAACCGCGACCATCCGATCCCGGCGCCGCTTTACGCAGGGTTGATCCAGGGCACGCTGTCGGCCGTCATCACGCTCCTGCTGAAGCGGGGCATCGAGGCACTGGCGCGGCGATTCACGGGCACGAGCGCGCTCTTATTGCCGCCGATTATCGCCGGGCTCGTCTCGGCCACCCTGCTCAGCACCATCCATCTGGTCGGCGGCACGCCCGAGATCGCTCGCACGATTGCCGTGCCTCTGACCGTCGCGACGAGCTATGCGGCGCTCTACAATTTTTCACTGTGGCGGACCCGGGGAGCCTGAACCGTGGCGCAAGGCGATAATCGACGCCCCCTCGCGAGCCGTGACTCCGGCTGGGCCCGCTCGATCGCGCGCCGGCTCAGCTCGGCCGACATCACGCCGAACCAGATCTCGATGGCGAGCATGGTGATGGCGGGTGGCGCCGGCACCGCCTTCTGGCTTGCCGGCACGGCTGGGGGCGGCCAGCGCGTCGCGCTGCTTCTTGTCGCGGCCCTGTTCTGCCAGCTTCGCCTGCTGTGCAATCTCTTCGACGGGATGGTGGCAATCGAGGGCGGCAAGCAGGCGCCGGATGGGCCGTTCTGGAACGAGTTTCCCGATCGCGTCGCCGATATCCTGATACTCGTCGGCGCCGGCTACGGCGTCGGACTACCGGCACTGGGCTGGGCGGCGGCCGCGTTTGCGGTGCTCACGGCCTATACGCGGGAGCTTGGCCGCGCCTGCGGCCTGCCCGCCGACTTCTCGGGACCGATGGCAAAGCCGCACCGCATGGCCGTTATCACGGCAGCCGCCCTGCTCTCCCTGTTCGAACCGCTCTGGCGCGGCGATCGGGAGGTTATGGTCGTTGCGCTGTGGATCATCGCGGCTGGCGCGGCGCTGACGGCCATCCGCCGCGCCTACCGGATCGTACTTGCCTTGCGCGCGCGCTGAACGGGCGCGAGCCTGCGCCCTCACTCGACGGTCCACTGGCAGATTTTGAAGTCCCGCGACCGCTTGCGCATGTCGAGATGCAGATGGTCCTTGTGCGAACTGTCGGCACCAGGGCCGAGCACGGTGGCAAAACGCGCGCAGGCACTCTCCTGAACCGCGTCGCGAACAAGGCGTGTCGCAGCATCCGTAGCCGAGAGGCTGATGGTACGGCCGCTCTCCAGCCGCAGTCCACTGAGGTCAAGCGCGTTGCCGCTCGCATGCTCGCTGATCGGGGCACCCGCCGCCCCGTTGCGAGGGCGACAGGCATGACCGCCGACGCCCACCAGAGCGGCCAGCTTGGTGTTCTCGCGGGTCGCTATCGCTGGAAGATCGTCGCGAACCCAGCCCACGACCTCAAGCGCAAACGCGCATCTGACCGTGACGGCGCTGTCGAGCTCAACTTTGGAGCCGTCAGGCATGGCTATGACGCGGAAGGTGACGGGTTCCGAAATGGCGCAGGCGCCCTCGGCGGTCTCAGGCGCAGGCGGCAGCGCAATGCCGCCGCGCTCGGCGAAGGTCGCGAGGCAGGCCGACGGCGTCGCAGGCTTCGCAAGGTCGCGCGCGGGCGCAGCGTTAGTCGCTGGCGCCGCAGGCGCGTCCAGATCCTTTGGGCGCGGCGGAGGCAGGGGCGCGGCGACGGGCGGTCGCGCGACCGGCCTCCTGACTTGCGTGACATTGCGGGCCTGCGCAGCCTGCGCGAGGCAGGCGCAGAGGCCGGCCGCCAACGCCAAGGCCGATCGCGCTCGCGCGCAGCTAAGCATTCCGGTCAATCCACGAACCGCACGGGGACGCCGGGCTTCACCAGATCGGCCATTTCCTCAGCGTCCCAGTTGGTCAGCCGGATGCAGCCATGCGACGTCGTCTTGCTGACCTTTGCCGGCTCGGGCGTACCGTGGATGCCAAAAGTCGGCTTCGACAGCGCGATCCAGACGGTACCCACCGGGCCGTTGGGCCCAGGCGGAAGCACGAGCGTCTCGGTGTTCTTGCCCTGCTGGAAATTCTTCTCGGGGTCGTACGTATAGTTTGGGTTCCGGGCGACCCGCTCGACAGTATATTCGCCTGACGGCGAAGGCGTATCCTCGCTGCCGATCGTCGCGGGATAGCTCGCCAGCACCTTCTCGTCCGCGCCGAAGACGAGAACCATTCCGGTGCTCTTGACGGCGTCGACGCGGATGGCAGCGCCCTTCTCGGGCGAGCGACGCCCGGACGCCACAAGCAGGCGCGCGCCGGCGTCCGAGTAGGCCTGCTTCGGATTGAGCGCGCCGAGCAGCCCCTCGCTCATATGGAAGCGCTCGCCAAGCATCTCCTGCGGGCTGGTATAAGACAGGCGCTTCATCCTCGCCTGCTTGGCGTAGTCGCGCGGGATGGCGTCCGCGAAGTCATACGCCACGTCCTTTTCAGACAGGGCGTATTCCGCGATGACGTCATTCGCGGCATCGCCGCCAAGGCTCTGCCAGGCGAGTTCATCCACCTCCTCACCGTCCGGAAGCCGTTCCTGGCGGCGGAACTGAGCCACCGCCTTGCGGAAATTCTCGCCGTCGATGCCGTCGATCACACCGGGTGAGACGCTGCGCCTGCTGAGCAGGACCTGGGCCTTGACGATGAAAGGGTCGGGCCCGCTGCCGGACTGCCTGTCACGGTCGGCGAAAGTGACTGCATTCACCTCCTCGGCCGTCAGGGCCAGGGCAGGCTGCCCTGCTACCGCGGCCAGAACGGTTGCCAGCAAGGCGATGCGCAAGCCCAACTGGCTGCGAGGGGCAGGTTTCATCGGTTCTCCAACGGCTCGGATGCGTTGGAGATAGTACGGCCCAGCCCAGGAGAAGTTCCGCGGGCGCAGGGCCGCCCTGCACTCAGTAGCGCGTGATGCGTGTCACATCGGCAATCGCACTGAGACCGGACAGCGACTGCGAGGAGCGCGTCGCCTTGTACAAGGCCGAGAACATCTTGTGGGCGTCCTGGTAGCGGCCAAGGTTGAAGTAGGTCCACCCTCGCATCAACATCAGGTCGGATGTCTCGGGGACCAGGCGTGCGCGTTCCGAAAGCGTCACGAGGGCCCCATTGTATTCCCTCTTGTCGTATTGCGCGAAGAAGCGCTCTGACAGGAGCAGCGCCTCGAACTCGGTGCGCTGCGCGCGCGGCATGTTTGTGTTCGCAGCGGCCGCGATCGCCTCAGTCGTCAGCCCCTGCTGGAGTTTTGCATAGGTCTTGCCCGCGGCAGCGTCGGTTGCGACCTTGCCGGTGCCGGTGCGCATAGCGGCGTCAAAGGCATCGGCGGCTGCGGCGGGGCGCTTGAGCCCGAGCAGGCACCAGCCGCGCTGCAGCGCGGCAGCGCCCGATCTGGCATCGCCGCAGCGATCAGCCGTGCGGGCGGGCGCCTGGCGGCGCTGAACCGGCTCTGCGGCGAGGTCGTCGGGCACCTCCTGCCGCAACACAGGTGCACGGACCGTACGCATAGGCGCAGGCTCGACGGCGTCGCGCATTGGTGCAGCCGGCATCGCCCTCGCAGCCACGTCTCGCATGGGCAACTGCGGTCCACGCATCGCGCGAGCCCGGCGGGGATCCAGTATGGCCGCGATCCGGTCGGAACGGGTGCCCCATTCGGCGACCAGCGTCCGCAGACCGGCGGTGTCGTGCAGTCGCTGGCGCGCCAGGGCGAGCCCATAGGCAGCGGCCTCGTAGCCGCCATCCCAGGACAGCGCTGTCGCAAACCAGCTCGCCGCGGGCGACGTCTGGCCGGAGTTATAGGCGTACCAGCCGAGGCCGGCCGCGCCGGGAGCGTAGCGGTCCGTCCCGATCGTCTTGGCAATACGCTCCACGACGGCACGCTCGAGCTTCGGGGCTGGCTCCTGCGTGATCAACGTCGTTGCGACATCCAGATAAGCCTTGCGATTGGCGGCGCCCGCCTCGAGCCATTGCCCACCAAGGGTCTCGGCCTCCTGGTATTTCCGGTTGGCACCCAGCGCCAGCACCGCGCCCTCGGCGGCCTTGGCGCCGCCATTGCGTGACAGCGCCGTCTGGAATGAGGCCTCGGCCTTGACCGGGTCGTTGTGGCGCAGGGCGTAGAAGCCGAGCAGGATCGCGTCGTCGGGCGTCGTCGCCGCGCTCGAAAGCGCCTCGATCCGCTTGAGGTCTTCGGGTGAGGCTGTGAGCTTGGCATCCTCAGCCGCACGGCCGATGCGGCGCCGCGCAATCTCGTCGCGGATGCTCGAGAACTCGGTCTCGCGCTCCTGCCCCAAAAGCCCTTCCGTCAGCGGGTCCGGCAACGTCGCCAGCGCCTTCTGCATGGTTCCGACGCGCTCGACCGGCGTGTTGCAGTTGCCCAGCACATAGGCATAGGCATCACGCGCCCGGTCGAGCTTTCCGGTCTGAACGAAAGCTTCCGCAACGCGCCAGAGCGCATCGACATTCCCGCAGGTCAGGAAGCCCGGCGTCTCGGTGCCGATCCTGATCACCTGCTCCCATTGCCGCGCGTTCGAGGCATTGACCAGGCGTTGCGCCGCTTCGAAATTGTCGAGCTGCGCCACCAGATCCTCCGGTGCGCGCCAGGTCGGGTCCGCCGTGCTGCGCTGGGCGATGGCGGAACGAACCTCGCCGATCTTGCCCTCCGCGAAGAGCTTCCACATTCGCTCGAGCTCGGGATCCCCGGTGCGACCGGGCGACATCAGGTCGGCAGGTGGCCGCCACTCGGGATAGAGTGCCCGCAGCCGGGCCAGTTCGGCCTCGAGCCGGCGCGTGTCGCCTTGCGCCGCAAAATAGCGCAGCGCGCTCTCATCGACGGACGGCGGGCGCGGACCGGCGGGAGCAGGCGCTGCTGGCGGCGGAGCCTGGGCGACCTCGGTCCGGGGCCGCGGGCCCTCGGTTGGCGAGACGCCTGCCGCCATCGCTTCCTGAACCGTGCCAGGCGCGGCAAGCGACGGTTCGGCATCCTGGCCTTGTCGCCCCACAGCGTAGAACAGGGCGCTAGCGGCGGCGACGGCGAGAACTGTGTATTTCACATGCATTGCGGATACCTCTCGTGAAGCATCGAGAGGGAGAGAAGGTGCAGGGTCGAAGGATAATAGGCGGTCGGCTGGAAGCTCTTCAGCTCGGCCGGGATTGCGGTTCCATCCAGGGCACACGCCATGGCGGCGGCAAGAATGCGATAGCCGGCATCCGGCAGCGGCTCGACCTGCTTGCCGGTCGTGACGTCGACAACGGCCGTGCCGCCGGCCCAGGCCTGCCGGAAGGGCTCGAGGCGCGCCCGGTCAACGAGCCCTGCCCGCAGCAGGTAGAGCGGGATGCGCAAGGCATTGTAGCCGAAATGGCTCGGAAAGCCGTCGGCCGGCTTGGGCGCCGCCTTGACCGACAGCCACTCCGGCGCGGGCATCTTCGCCTTGGCGAGCGTATCGAGCAACCGCAGGCCGCTGGTCTGGACCTGCATCCAGGACTGGTCCCCGGTCAATTGCGTCATGGTCGGCAGCGCCTCGAAGACCCAATAGGAGGGGTTGACCACCGGCCCGTCGGGACGATCCTTCTCGCCGAACCCCTTGGCGCCCGGCATCAGCCAGGTATCGGCTCCGCGCTTCAGCAACGCGACCTTCGTCAGCGAGCGCGCGATCTGCCGCGCCGCAGTCGTATAGGCCGGCATTGTCCAGCGCTTGCCTGCGCAAGCGAGGGCCTCGGCTATCAGCAGATCGCCATCGCTGGCATTGTTGATGTCGGTGACATGCGGGTTCGCCTTCGGGTCCCAGCGCCAGGCTGCGAGCCCGTCGTCGCGGATCAGGAGTTCGGTCCGGGTGAAGGCGAAGATGCTCGCGAAGCTGCTGCGGTCGTCGGCGAGGCAGGCCAGCAGCAACCCGTAGCCCTGGCTCTCGCTATGGCTGATCGCGCCATTGACGTCGTCGATCACCCTGCCCTCGGGCATGACGAACTTCTGTCGATAGAGCTCCCAGGCACCATCGGGAAGCGCGGCCTGGGCTGCCGATGCCAGCATCATCATGGTCGCCGCCAAAGTGGCCAGGAGCTTGTTCATAGGCGCCGCCCCAGACGTCTCAGCATTAGCGAGGTGCCGATGCCAAGCCCGATGCAGGCCGTCAGCAGCGCAAGCGCATAGGCGCCGATATTGCTCGACATCCAGTTGGCAAGGACGAGGCGCATGTTAGCGATGCTGAATGGCCGCGTCATGACGAAGGATGTGCTGTCAGCCGAGAGCACATGCGTCTCCTGCGCGCCGCGGAACGCCGTGATCTTTCCGGCCATGCTCGCCCAGTTTCCCGGGCTCACGATCCGCGCGATGCTGCTCTCCAGCAGTTCCTCGCGCCGGGCGATGAACGCGGTCCAGACCTGGTTGGTGGTCGGATCGACCGCCTGTGCTGCGATCAGGTCAGTGCCCTCGGCGGGTTCGTAGAGGGCGGTCGTCCGCGTCGGCGCGCGCAATTGCGCAAAGGACAGGTCGAAGGTCCGCTGCATCCAGCCGTCGAAGGCGACGAAGTAACGGGCCAGCGGACCGCCCAGCGTGTTGTGCCAGCGATCCCGGATATCGATCGGCGCGCGCGGCCCGCCACCGGAGGCCTCCGGCGTCGTCGGCCGACCCTGGAAACGGTTGAGCACGGCGTCGAATACGGCCGCTCCTTCAGCGTCCGGCGTGACCACGACCGCATCGGCGCGCATCGGCCAGGTGGCGCGGACGGTGTCAGCGATGCCGACGCGCGGCAGCAGGCCGCTCGGCAGTTGGCCGGCCGACGCCACGATCAAGGTCGGGCGATCACCGATGGTCGTCAGCGTCGCCATCGGGTCGACGGACATCGGACGGCTGGCGCGCTGGGCAAGGCGCGCGAGCAGCGTTGCCGCGGCGCTGTAATTGGCGGAATCGAGCCGACCCATGATCAGCGCCACATGCGACGCGAGCGAATAGGGCAAGCCGGTCCCGGCCGTTGCGGCGAGGTTGGGCCTGACGCCGATCTTGGCAAAGTCCGGGATCGAGAGCGAGGTCGTGTCGAACAGCGCGAAGCGGCTCTTGCCCGGCAACGTGGCGCCCGGGCCGCAGGTGCTGTCGGACCGGGTCATCGTGACTGTCTCCAGCCAGACCTCGTTGATACCCGGCCGGAAATGGCGCAGCGGGACGGTGATCGGGAATTGCTGGAACAGCCCGCCATTCGTGGTGTTGAGCGGCACGGTCGCTGCGACGTTGCCGTTCACGAAAATCTCGATGTGGCTTTCGCCCGGCAGCACGTCGGCGGAATAGGCGCCGTCGAGATAGAGCGTCGCCTCGCCATAGGCGTTGGCATAGAAGTCGCCCGGCATGGCGGTAACGGCGCGAACGCGCATGCGACGGCCAGTCGATTCCTGCGTCGGAATCCCGAGGTCGGAGAAGCGAAGCACCTGGTTGCCCGAGACGAACGGTGCATCCGGCATGTGCCAGCTCGCTGTGTCCATCATGGTACGGCTGATATTGGTCGGCCTCGAAACCGGATCCGTCAGGACCCTCGCGACGATCGCCTCGATCTCGGGCCAAGCCTGCCCGGTCACCAGTAGCGTTGCCGGTCCGAGTTTGGAACCATTGAGGAAGCCGAGGAAGTTGCGCGTCGCGGCCTCCTCGGGAACGCTTCCGAGCAGCTCGCGCAGCTCATTGGACGTTCCGATGACGACAGTGAGCGAGCCCGGGCGCATCCGTTCCGGCGGCCGCTCGGATACTTTCACGACTGCCTGCCCAAATCGCCCGCGCAGCGCCACGGCCTGCGCGACTGCCAGGATGGTGTGGCCGGCGATCGAACTGGAGGCGCTTGGTGCAACGATGTTGATGGTGGTCTGGCCGCCCTCGTCTCCCCCGATTGCAGGGAGATCGTCGATGGTCCGGAACCGGAACTGCCGCGCATCGGCGCCGCGGAAACGCAGGCGCGTGCCCGCGCCGTCGATCCGGGTCCAGAGCTCGTAGGTTGACCCCAGCGTGCAGTCGGTCCGGTGGCGATGGACGGCCTCGAAGCGGATCGTATTCTGGCCGGGTCGCAACAGTCCCTTGCGGATCACGACCGAGAGGCGGCCCAACCGGTCAGACGAGGCGATGGGCTGCTCGATAACGCGTTCGCCATTGATGCGCACGGTCAGGCGCGAGGCTTCAGGCATCACCACCAAAGCGTTCTGGTAGGCGACGTCGAGGCTGATATCGGCCGCGGCTTCGTCCTGCGTCAGGTAGAACGCCCAATTGCGGGTGTCGCTCTCGCCTTCGAGGTTGACGCGCGCGGCCGGAAGAAGCGGCTTGTTCGCGAACGCCGCTTGATCGTTCGCTGCGGATGCACCCTGCGGGGACTTGACCGCGGCCGCCGGATCCACCGGAGCAGGCTTGGCCGGCTGCGGGCCAGGTGGTGCGATCATGAAGGGCGCGGGACCGCCGGGCGCGGTCTGTGCGCGGCTGTCCTGGGCAAGCATCGCTCCGCAGAGAAGCGGAAGGGCGACCGAGGCCAGGGCCGGAAACAGGCGACGCTTCATTTCACTTCCCCTGCGCGCGTCGCGGAGGAGCGTCTCAGCCGGTAGAGCCCGAAGAAATAGGACAGTCCGCGGCTGGTCTGGAAGACCGCTATGCGCAGGAAGCGCACCGTTCCGAAAACCACACCCATGTTCTGGCGCCGCGCCTTCTGGAACTGGGTCCACCGCTCGGCGTCGGAGAAGGCGAGATCGGCGATCATCCGGCTGTGGATCGGCTCCGTGGGCTGATAGCGGCAGCCCAGCAGCAGGCCCTTCTCGTCAGGCGCCAGGCGCATCACCTGGATCGGCAGCTTGCCACGCGGCATGTTGATCGTGGTCTCGAACGAGATCAGCGCCTCGCTGCCGACGGGCAGCTTGTCGAAGGCCGACGAGAGCACGCGAAGCGCGATGCCATCGACCGAGGCGTTCTCGGTGACGATCGAGGCCGTCTGGCCGTTGACCGTGATCTCGCCGCGGCGCTTGACGTCGAAGCGCCTGGCGGCGCGACCTTCGGGTCGTTCGGAGACGACGCCCAGAGCGCAGCCCGCCATCAGCAGGTTGAGGATGTTCCAGAGGCCGACGACCATGGTCGTATCGGCATTGTAGGGTTCGGCGATGGTGCGCCAGTAGGTGGCGACCACGCCGAGCGCGAGAACGGCGAAGATGATGAAGAACGGCTTGCCCAGCTGGGAGATCTGTCGCCTCTCCAGGGTCTCGTTCTTGGCCGTGACCTTGAACGTGGGCTTGCTCGGGTTGAGCAGGACCGAGATCACAGCCGGCAGCAGGTAGACGGCCTGGATGAATTCGTAGAGCTCCGAGATCCATGGCCAGCGATAGCGGCCATAGAGGTAGTTCTGCATCATCAGGTTCACGACCATGTAGCTGAGAATATAGGCGAAGAATTCAGCTCCTGACGCCGTGAAGATCTGCAGCCCGAAAAACAGATAGAACAGCGGCGAGACCAGGAAGATCAAGCGCGCGAAGGGGAAGAACCAGAACAGGGCCGACGAGGTGTAGCAAAGCCGCTGTGGCAGAGACAGTCCACTCTTGAACAGTGGCCGATGGAAGATCAGGATCTGCATCATGCCCTGCGCCCAGCGCGAGCGCTGCCCGATGAAGCTCGAGAAGGTCGCGGGCTGCAGCCCGGCGATCAGCGGCTTGTCGACATAGACGCTGTGCCAGCCGGTGGCGTGCAGGGTGATCGCAGTCTCGGCGTCCTCGGTGATGCTGCGGCCCGAGAAGCCGTTGGTGGTCTCGAGCGCGGCCCGGCGCAGCACGGCGGCCGAGCCACAGAAAAACGACGCATCCCATTTGTCGAGGCCGCGCTGGATGACGCCGTAGAACATCTCGTTCTCGGACGGCATGTCCTTGAAGGTCTTGAGATTCCGCTCCAGCGGATCTGGATTGATGAAGAAGTGCGGCGTCTGCACCAGGAACAGCTTCGGATCCTGCCCGAAATAGCCGATCGTCTCGGCCAGGAACGAGCGGGCCGGCGCGTGATCGGCGTCGAACACGACGATGAGTTCGCCCTGCGAGTGCGCGATGCCGTTATTGAGGTTGCCGGCCTTGGCACTGAGGTTGCGCTCGCGCGTCAGATAGGTGACGCCGAGCCCCTCGCAGAGCGCCTTCAGCGTTGCCTGGCGCTCTCGGGCGGCGTTGGCGGCGACGAAATTATCGGCGTTGCATTTCTCGTCCGTGCCGCCATCGTCGAGCAGATAGACCTTCACGCGCCCGGCTGGGTAGTCCATCGCGAGCGCAGCCGAGAGCGTCGTCGCCAGCAGCTCGGGCTCCTCGTTATAGGTCGGGACGAAGACATCGATGGTGGGTGCGTTCTCGAGATCGATCGGCGGCGCGGCGCGGCGCTGCAAAGGCATCGCGACAACGAATAGGCTCAGGAAGAGCATGCCGATATTGTAGATTTCGGCGAGATAGAGGGCCATCGCGGGGATGAAGTCCTCGATCTGGTTGACGGGCGGCAAGGTGCTCGTCGTGCGCCAGTAGATGTAGCGCAGCACGATCGCCGTCCCGAGCCCGAGCGCGATCAGGCGCCAGACGCCGTAGGGTCTCAGGAACTTCAGCAGGATCATCGAGGCGACGACGATCGCTCCGGCGATCAGGTGCGCCTGCAGGCTGATTGGCAGCGTGATCAGCACCACGACGACAGCCGCGATCACGGCCCAGACGATGACTGAGATTGTTGTTCGCATCGGGCTTTGAGCCATCACGGTTCTGGTCAACGTGCGGGAGCTGGCGGGACGATCGGGTATCCTTCCAATGGCCGATCAGGGATGGGTTCGAGAGCTTCGGGACTGACCGGCAGCGTCCGCCGCGGGCGTGGGCGCGCAGGCGCTGCCTCGCGTTCTATTGCGTCGGGGCCGGAGGTCAGCGGCGCCGGATAGATCGACACCCCCGTCTGGCCCACATCGGGCGACGGCGGCGGGGTGTCGCCGATCGGACCCCAGCCCGACCGGTTCAGCGAAGCGTTGACCGAATAGCCGTACGCAAGCCGCAGCAGCGTCGTCTCGGCGGCGCCGGGCGAGCACACGCGGATTCTCACAGAGATCAGGCCGGTCTTGGGACGGATCAAGCTGTCCTGGCCGGCGATGCGCTGCCAGACGAAGATGCAGCCATCGCCCGCGGGGCTGCGTCCGAAGGCATAGGAAAACGGCCCGTAGCGGTTCTGCACATAGGCGGCGGTCGGAACCATGGTCACGCCTGGAAGGCGCTCCTCCATCTCGAGCGCGATCGCGTGATCCTCGATGCTCGGGCTCGCCAGGAGGTTGCCTTCGAAGCTCGGCCCCATCTCCGGAACATCGGCCGAGGTCAGGAAGGCGACATAGATCGCGTTCTCGCCTGCTATCCGCCCGCGCGTCGAGAGGGCGATGGTCTGGGTCACGGCGTTCTCGTAGCTACGCTGCGTGACGCTGACGACAGGAGGGGCGCCGGGGGACAGCGAGATCATCGCCCGGCCCGGGTCGACCGCGATGGAGCGGGTCGCAAAGGAGAGATCGTTGTCCGCCAGCCTCTGCTCGCCACAGCCGCCCGCCAGGCCCGCAAGCACCGCGGCCGCGATAAGCGCCGTCGTGCGGCGGATCGCCTGCGAGCGTGGGCAGAGCTGGGTGGGAAGGAAACCGGATTGGCTCATCTGCACGCAGACCGACATGTCAGAGCCATCATGGCGTTTTGACCACATTTTTAACAAAAATCGACGCGCTCTAGCCACTGTTCTACGACTGGACTTAGCCCCCCGGCCCGAATCACTGCGGCTATTACAAACTATTATTGAGCTTAGACCAACCCTCCGTGATGCCCGGTGGCAAGGGCGCAACACCCCGAGCGCGCGCTCGATGAGTCCGACAGCCGCGCCCGAGCGGGCGCCAGGGAACAATCGATTGTGGAAAAGGCATTCTGCGAAATCGAAACCGATCATAGCAATGCGGCGGAGACCCTCCAGGGAAGGCCTCCGCCGCACAATTGGAAACGCCGGTACAAGCAGGGATCGGCGGAGCCCACCGGCGGCTTGACGCCGTCGGCGGGTCAGCCCTTCGGCTCAGCCAGCCATCATCTTGGGCAGGCCGGTGACGATCTGCGGGAAGATCGTGATCAGCACGAGCAGCAGCATCAGCACGAAGAAGTACGGCATCGCCGCCTTCGTGACCTCGAGGATGTTCTTGCCGGTAATACTTTGCAGCACGAACAGGTTGAAGCCCACCGGTGGCGTGATCTGCGCGGCCTCGATCAGCACGACGACGAAGATGCCGAACCAGAGCAGGTCGATACCAGCAGCCTGGACCATCGGCAGCATCACCGACGAGGTCAGCACGATGATCGAGATGCCCTCGAGGAAGCACCCCAGGATCAGCATGAACACCGCCAGCACCGCCAGCAGCGCATAGGGCGAAAGCTGCATCGCATCGACCCAGCTCGCCAGCGAGCGCGGGATGTCGACGAACGCGACAGCGATCGTCAGGCAGGCGGCGCAGGCGATGATCAGCGAGATCATGCAGGAGGTCCGCATGGCCGCCATCAGGCTTTCCATGAAGCTTGCGCGGGTCAACCCGCCGCCGACCGCCGCCAGGATCAGCGCACCGACGACGCCGATGGTGGCGGCCTCGGTCGGGGTGGCGATGCCGCCATAGATCGAGCCGACGACCGAGCCGATCAGCAGCGCGACGGGGATCAGCCGGCGCGACAGGTAGACCTTCTCGAGGAAGGGGATCGGCGGATCGGCCGGAGGCATCTTGCCGGGGTTGAGCAGGCTCCAGACGGCCGTGTAGCCCATGAAGAGCAGCATCAGCAGCAGGCCCGGAACGACACCTGCGATGAAGAGCCGCGCGATCGAGACCTCTGCCGTCACGCCGTAGACGATCATGATGATCGAGGGCGGGATCAACAGGCCCAGCGTGCCGGAGCCGGCGAGCGTGCCGATCGTCATGTTGAGCGGGTAGCCACGCTTGTCGAGCTCGGGGACGCTGATGCGGCCGATCGTGGCGCAGGTCACGGCCGAGGAGCCAGCAACCGCCGCCATGATGCCGCAGCCAAGCACGTTGACGTGCAGGAGACGGCCCGGAAGACGCGAGACCCAGGGCGCCAGCCCGAGGAACATGTCCGAGGACAGTTTCGAGCGGAACAGAATTTCGCCCATCCAGATGAAGAGCGGCAGAGATGTCAGCGCCCAGCCCCAGCTGGAGTCCCACAAAGTCGAGGCGACCAGCGAGCCCATCGGCGCCGTGGTGAAGAGACCCATCACCACCATGCCGCAGGTGAGCAGGACCAGCGCGACCCAAACTCCGGTGGCGAGAAGGAAGAACAGCGTGCCGGCGAGGACCAGCGACGCAATGACTATCGGATCCATGAACTGTTCCTATGCCACTGGCTTGTCGAGGCCGATTTCATCGGGCGCCTCGTAACGCGGCTGACCACCGGTCAGCAGCCAGAGAAGTTCGTCGATCAGCGCGATCGCGAAAGCGATCACGCCGATGGCGACGCCTGCCTGCGGAATCCAGAACGGCATGGCCAAAAGGCCAGGGCTGACGTCGTTGAACTCGAAGGACTGCTTGGCCAGCAGGCTGACATGCCAGGCCAGGAACGACACGACGACGGTGCCCAGCAGGCAGTTGAAGATCTCGACCTTGTGCCGGGCAGATGCCGAAAGGCGATCGATGATCAGGTTGATGCGGACATGCGACCCACGCCGGAAGGTGTGGGCGAGACCAAAGAAGGTCGATGCGGCGAGGCAAAGCCCCGCCGCCTCGGTGGCGTCCACCGTCACACCCCGCATCCGCGAGACGATCTGGATGACGATCGCCACCGCAATACCGACCATGAAGACCGCGGCGAGATAGCCGCAGGCTTCGTAGAATTTATCGAGAAGCCCCCGGAGCACCGGCTACCTCGCTTTCAATGTTGATTGATGGTTGATCTGGAGGACCCTGTTACTTCAGGCTCTTCGTGTAGTTTTCGTAGACGGCCTTTTCCTCGGGCGTCGCGGCGGCGAGCCATTCGTCGACCATGCCCTTGCCTGCGACCTCGATGGCGTCGAGGATGTCCTTGGGCGACTGGGCAACCGTCATGCCGTGGCTCTTGAGCAGCGCCTCGCGCTCTTCGCCGGCCTTCTGCGACAGCTCGAAGCCGCGCTTGGTGGCAGCTTCGCCGGCTTCGGTCACGACCTTCTGCGTCGCGGGATCAAGCGCACGGAAGGCGCGCTCATTGACCAGGATCGCGTTCTTGTTGTGCATCGTGCCGGTATAGGTGAAGTGTTTGACGTAGTCCCAGATCTGGACGTCGGTGCCAGTCTGCGCACTGGTCCAGAGCGCCTGAATCATGCCGGTCGAAAAGGCCTGCGGAACCTCGGCGAAGGGCAGGATCAGCGCCTCCATACCGAGCTTCTCGCCCATGATCTGCGTCTGCTTCGAGTAGATCCGCAGCTTCTGGCCCTTCAGCTCGGCCAGCCCCTTGAGCGGCTGCTTGGTGTAAAAGCCCTGACCCGGCCATGCGATATAGGTAATCGCGCGCATGCCGTTCTTCTTGAACAGCGCATCGAAGAAGGGCTTCTGCGCCTCGGTCAACTTGGTCGCCTGTTCGTAGGTCGTGGCGACGCCGGGGATGTTGTCGAGGTTATACATCGCGCCTTCGTTACCGTAGACGCCCAGGCGGATTTCGCCGATCTGGATCTGGCCGGACTGAACCGCGCGCTTGACCGCATCGAGCTTGATCAGGCTGTCGTGGGAGCGCAGATCGATCTTGAGCTTGCCGCCGCTCTTCTCCTCGATCTCCTTGATCATGAGGCGAATGTTCTGCGTGAAGAAGCTGCTCTCCGGATAGCCGTTCGCCATCGTCCAGGACGTCTGGGCAAGCGTCGGCGCGGTCCAGGCGACAGTCAACGCCAAGGCAGCGGATGCGATCAAAGCTCTGCGGTTCATCGTTTCCCTCTTTCGTCTCTCGTCACGGTTTGTCCGCGCGGATCAACGAGACGCTCTCAAGTCCAGCTCCATAGCCGGCCTGCTATACTCCATCGCGTTACAGCGATAGCATCCAATTGAATTTTTCTGTTCTTGCGATAAAGGACCTTTATCGAGGGGCATTATTGCCCTCTTTTTGCGCTCGAAACAGCGCCGCACGGAGGCGTGATGCCAAATTGGACCCTGAAACAGGTCGAGAGTTTTGTGTGGGTCGCAAAACTAGGCAGCTTTCGCGCCACGGCCGAGCGACTCAACACGACGCAGCCGAATATATCGGTGCGCATCTCACAGCTGGAAGCCGTGCTGGGGACAAGGCTGTTCTACCGCGATTCCGGCTCGGTTGCCCTGACGCCGATCGGGCATTCGCTGATGGGTCATGCGGAGCGCGTCCTGCAGGCGTCGGAAGAGTTCTCCCAGCAATCGATCCGCTCGGATCAGCAGGTCGGCATTCTGCGGCTGGGCGTGGCCGAGCTCATCTCGCAGACCTGGCTGCGCGACTACATGCTCGATCTCAAGCGCGTCTTTCCCAATGTCGACGTCGAGCTCAAGGTCGACCTGACGATCAACCTGCGTGACGAGCTCGTGTCACGCTCGCTCGATTTGTGCCTGCTCAATGGGCCGATCTCCAACTTCAACATCACGAATGTCGATCTCGGCTCCGTGCCCTATGTCTGGGTCGCCGCCACGATCCTGCCCATGAAAGGTGCAGGCGTCGCCGACCTCGCCGCCCACGCGATCCTGACCCATGCGCGCAATACGCGGCACTTCGTGGAGCTCTCGGCGCATTTTCGCGATGTCTGGGAGCGGCCGGTGCGCATCGTGCCCTCCAGCAACCTGGCCGCCTGCCTGCAGATGACGATCGATGGACTGGGAATCGCGCCCCTGCCGCGGACGCTGGTGGAGAAGGGGCTGGCGAACGGAACGCTCACGACCATTCCCTATGACTGGGTGCCTTCGCCCCTCGCCTTCACCGCCTCATTTGCGCACACACCAGCCAATTTCCTGCTCAGACGTTCGGCGGAATTGGCAAGCGAGCGAGCCGCTCAGCACCATTAATGCGCAAAACGACCCCTCGATAAATATTCTCTATCGACAGAGATAGATATTAATAATTCGACGACATAGGGCGCCATTCGTATCCTCGAAAATAGCAGACACAGGAGGCCATCCAGCCATGTCCATTCTCGGGGCGCGACTAGGCGTCGATATCGGGGGAACTTTTACAGATGTCGTCCTTGAACAGGGTGGGCAACGGTTCTCGACCAAGGTCCTAACGACCTATTCCGCGCCGGAAGACGCGATCATCGAGGGCATGCACCGCGTCTGCGAGAAGGCCGGCATTCCTGCCACCGCCATCGGGCAGATCATCCACGGCACGACCCTGGCCACCAACGCGCTGATCGAGCGGCGTGGTGCCAAGACCGCTCTGATCACCACCGAAGGCTTTCGCGACGTCATCGAGATGCGCACCGAGAGCCGGTTCGAGCAGTATGACCTGAACATGACGCTGCCGGAGCCGCTGCTGGCGCGCAACCGACGCTACACGCTGCGCGAGCGCATCGACGCACGCGGCAATGTGCTGATCCCGCTCGCGCGCGCCGACATCGAGGTGCTCGCCGATGAATTGCGCGACGCGGGCTACGAGAGCATCGCGGTGGGTCTGCTGCATTGCTACGTCAACGACGCCCATGAGCGTCTTGTCTACGAGGTTCTGAGCGAGCGCCTGCCGGGCGTGATGATCTCGCTGTCCTCGGAAGTCTCGCCGCAGATGCGCGAATACGAGCGCTTCAACACGACGATCGCCAACGCCTACATCAAGCCCTTGATGAAGAGCTATCTGGTGCGGCTGAAGGACCGGCTCGCCACTGAGGGCGCGGTCTGCCCGATCTTCCTGATGCATTCGGGCGGCGGCATCATCTCGCTGGAGAGCGCCTCGGAATTCCCGGTGCGCCTGGTCGAGTCCGGCCCTGCCGGCGGCGCGGTCTTCGCGGCCGACATCGCGGCCCGCCACGGCCTCAAGAAGGTGCTGTCCTTCGACATGGGCGGCACCACGGCCAAGATCTGCCTGATCAAGAACTACACCCCCAAGACCGCGCGCGTCTTCGAGGTGGCCCGGACCTACCGGTTCAAGAAGGGCTCGGGCATGCCGATCTCGATCCCGGTCATCGACATGGTCGAGATCGGCGCGGGCGGCGGCAGCCTGGCCCATGTTGACTCGATGAACCAGATCCGCGTCGGACCCGAGAGCGCGGGCTCCGAGCCCGGCCCGGCCTGCTACGGTCGTGGCGGCAAGCGCCCTGCCGTGACAGACGCCGACGTCATCCTCGGCAAGATCGATCCGGACAACTTCGCAGGCGGCACGATCCCGCTCTACGCCAAGGACTCGGCGGCCGCGCTTGATAGCGTGATCGGCGGCAGGCTCGGCATGGAGGCAACTGAGAGCGCCTGGGGCGTGGCCGAGGTCGTCGACGAGAACATGGCCAATGCGGCCCGTGTCCACGCCGTCGAGAACGGCGAGGATCTCTCCGACTACACGATGATCGCCTTCGGCGGTGCAGCGCCGCTCCATGCCGGCCGCCTCTGCGAAAAGCTAGGTATCTCGCGCTGCCTCGTGCCTCCGGGCGCCGGCGTCGGCTCCGCGATCGGCTTCCTGCGAGCGCCCTTCAGCTTCGAGGCCAACCGCACCCTGTTCATGCGGCTGGCGAAGTTCGACACGCAGCGCGTGACGCAGGTCTTCGCCGAGATGAAGGACGAGGCGACCCGCGTCGTGCGTTCATGCGGCTGGGATGGCGACATCCTGACCGAGCACAAGATCTACATGCGCTATGCCGGCCAGGGCTGGGAGATCCCCGTGATGCTCTCACCGGAGGAGGCAAACGCTGCCGATCCAGCGGTCATCCTCGAGCGGTTCGAGCGCGAATACGTCAACCTGTTCGGACGCACCGTGAAGGGCCTCGAGGCCGAGATCACCGTCTGGTCGGTCAATGCATTCACGCCGCCCAACCCCGTTGTCGCCGTCGAGGCGCTCGGCTCGACGCAGGCCGCGACGAAGCATGCCGATCGCAGCTTCTTCGACGCCGGCCTCGGCCGGATGATCGAGGCGTCGACCTATAACCGCAGCGACCTGTCGGCGGGCAGTGCGATCCGTGGCCCCGGGATCATCACCGAGGACGAGACCACCATCGTCCTGCCGTCGAGCCGCATCGCCGTGGCCCTCAACGATGGCTGCATCGATATCCGCCTGCAGGACGCCTCGTCCGAATCGGCCGCCACGAACCGGAAGGAGGTCGCCCATGTCTGAGACTTCAAAAGTCGCCAACCAGGTGATGTGGAACCGCCTGATCTCGGTCGTCGAGGAACAGGCGCAGGCGCTGATCCGCACCTCGTTCTCGACCTCGGTGCGTGAGGCCGGCGATCTCTCCGCCGGCGTCTACAACGCCGAGGGCCTGATGCTGGCCCAGGCCGTGACCGGCACGCCCGGCCACGTCAACGCCATGGCCGACGCGGTGGCCCACTTCATCCGCCGCATCGGCCGCGCCAACATCGCCGAAGGCGATGTCTACATCACCAACAACCCCTGGGAGGGCACGGGCCACCTGCACGACATCACCGTCGTGACGCCGTCCTTCCACCAGGGCCGCCATGTCGGCTTCTTCGCCTGCACCGCCCACATCGTCGACATCGGCGGGCGCGGCTTCGGCGCCGACGCCAACTCGGTCTATGAAGAAGGCCTGCACATCCCGATCATGAAGTTCGCGGACCGGGGCACGGTCAACGAGACTCTGGTCGCGATCGTCCGTGGCAATGTGCGCGAGCCCGATCAACTCGTCGGCGACATCTATGCGCTGGCGACCTGCAACGAGATCGGCCATCGCCGCCTGGTCGACATGATGGTCGAGTTCAAGCTCGCCGACCTCGCTGGTATCTCGGACTTCATCCTGACCAATTCGCGCATCGCGACGCTGGAGAAGATCGCAGCCCTGCCCCGCGCCCAGGCTGAAGGCCATATGCGCATCGACGGCTACAGCCGCCCGATCGACCTGTGCGTGAAGATCACGATCGAAGCCGACGGCGTGCTCTGCGACTGGACCGGCACCTCCGGCGTCGACAAGAACGGCATCAACGTGCCGCTCGTCTACACCAAGGCCTACACCTGCTACGCGCTGAAATGCGCGATCGCGCCGGAAATTCCCAACAATGCGGCTTCGCTCGAGCCTTTCCGCATCTCGGCTCCGGAGAATACCATCGTCAACGCCGTCTGGCCGGCCCCGGTCGCGCTGCGCCACATCATCGGCCACATGGTGCCCGACACCATCTATGACGCGCTCGACAAGATCCTGCCGGGCGTGGCTCCCGCCGAAGGCGCCGGCAGCCTGTGCAACTTCCAGGTCTCGCTGCGTCCCCGCAGCGACGCTCCGATCCCTGCCGACGCGGTCCGCGCCGAGGTCCTGACCTTCAACTCCGGCGGATCAGGCGCGCGCCCGACACTCGACGGCATGAATGCGACGGCCTTCCCCTCCGGCGTGATGACCATGCCGGTCGAGGCGACCGAGCAGGTCGGCCCCGTCATCGTCTGGCGCAAGGAACTGCGGCCTGATTCCGGCGGCACCGGTCGCCATCGCGGTGGCCTCGGCCAGCACATGGAAGTCGGCGCCTGGGAGGGCTACGAGTTCGACATGCAGGCGATGTTCGACCGCGTCCACCATCCCGCCCGCGGGCGGCGTGGCGGCGGCGCAGGCGCCCCGACGACGATCGCGCTCGACGATGGCACCGCCATGAAGGGCAAGGGCAAGCAGTTCGTGCCGCATGGCCGCAGGGTGGTCATGGCCTTCCCCGGCGGTGCCGGATACGGAGCGCCGGCCGAGCGTGAGGCCAGCCATATCGAACGCGACCTGGCTCTCGGCTACATCTCGACGGAAGCCGCCAGCGCCCAATACGGGCTGTCCGAGGCGAAAGTCGCGGAGGTCCTGGCAACCTCCCGGCGTGGCGACCTGCCCCGCTGACATCATTCCAGCGCGGCGGCCTTTCCGGGCCGCCGCGTTTTTCGTTGTGACTGCCCTGCCCTGCTTTGCCCTGCCGGAGCCACTCCGGTCGATAGCGTGAGAACACCATCATGAAGCTGCCCCAGAACAAGTTCCTGGCTGCCATCCGCAGCGGCACGCCGCAGATCGGCTACTGGCTCAGCCTGGCCAACACCTTCAGCACGGAAGCCGTCGCAGCGTCGGGCTTCGACTGGCTGCTGATCGACACCGAGCACTCCCCCAACGATCTCAACTCCGTCATGGCGCAGCTGCAGGTCCTGGCCGCCCACGACGTCACGCCGATCGTACGGCCCGACTGGAACGACACCGTCCTGGTCAAGCGCCTGCTCGACATGGGCGCGCCGGGCCTGCTGTTCCCGATGGTCCAGTCGCCCGATGAGGCCGCCAGCGCCGTCAGCGCCACGCGCTACCCGCCGCACGGCGTTCGCGGCGTCAGCGGCTGCACCCGCGCCAACGGCTTTGGCCGCATGAGCGACTACTTCAGCCGCATCGGCGAGGAAACCGCGGTGCTCGTCCAGGTCGAGACCCGCGCGGCGCTCGACCAGGTGCTCGAGATCGGCCAGGTGGACGGTGTCGATGGCGTCTTCTTCGGCCCCGCCGACATCGCAGCCGCCATCGGACTGCTCGGCAAGCCGACAGACCCTGCCGTCTGGGAGGTCATCCGCGAGGCCGCCAGGAAGCTGATGAAGGCCGGCATCCCGGTCGGCACGCTCGTTTTCGACCCCGCCTTCGCCAAAAGCCTGATCGCCGAAGGCTTTTCCTTCGTCGCCTGCGGCTCGGATCTGCTGACGCTTGCCCGCGGTGCCGACAATCTCGCGAAGACGATGCGCGCCTGAGGAAAGGCTCGCCTTTACATCAGCTATCAGAAATAGGCGCCCTCGCGGGCGCCTATTTTCGTTTCAGGACAATGCGTTGGCGTGAGCGGGGCTGGGAGTATCCGTGCCCGCTGCCGTTGAGCGGGAGCGCGGCCGCTACCGCCCGGTCAGGAACCAGCCTGAGGCTGCGTAGCCGAGCGCCGAGATCACACCCGCCATCGGCATTGTCACGACCCAGGCGAAGACGATGCCGCGGGCCACGCCCCATCGGACGGCCGTGACGCGCCGCGCCGCGCCGACGCCGACGATGGCGCCCGTGATGGTGTGCGTGGTCGAGACGGGGATGCCGAGATAGGTCGCCATGAACAGCGTGATTGCGCCGCCGGTCTCGGCACAAAAGCCCTGCTGCGGCGAGAGGCGCGTGATCTTCGAGCCCATGGTGTGGACGATGCGCCAGCCGCCGCAGAGCGTGCCGAGTGCCATCGCAGTCTGGCAGGAGATGACCACCCAGAACGGGACCGCGAAGGTGTCGCCCATCATGCCGTGCGAGAACAGAAGCACCGCGATGATGCCCATCGTCTTCTGCGCGTCATTGGCGCCGTGCCCCAGCGAATAGAGCGAAGCCGAGACGAATTGGAGAGCGCGGAAGGTGCTGTCGGCCTTGATCGGTGCGACGCGCAGGAAGCTCCATGAGACGATCAGGACGAGCAGCAACGCCAGCGCAAAGCCCAGTGCCGGCGACATGAAGATCGCGAGGACCGTCTTGCCGAGTCCCCACCACACGATCGACGAGAAGCCGACCTTGCTGAGCCCTGCCCCGACGAGCCCACCTATCAGCGCGTGCGACGAACTGGACGGGATGCCGGCGACCCAGGTGACGACGTTCCAGACGATGGCGCCGCTCAGCGCACCGAAGATGACGCGGTCGTCGATGATCGCCGCCTGCACGATGCCGGAGCCTACCGTCTGCGCGACGTGCAGACCGAAGAACAGGAAGGCGATGAAATTGAAGAACGCCGCCCAGAACACGGCCCAGCGCGGCGCCAGCACCCGGGTCGAGACGATGGTGGCAATCGAGTTCGCTGCGTCATGCAAGCCGTTCAGGAAATCGAACAGCAACGCGACGGCGATCAGGAAGATAAGGGCAGGAGCGACGCTGGACAGATCCACGAGGGTCGCTCAGAGGTGTTCGAGGACGATGCGGCTGACGCGCTTGGCAACATCCTCGAAGCGGTCCACCACCTTCTCGAGATGGTCGTAAATCTCGGCGCCGACAATGAAGCCCATGGTGTCGGAGGCCTGATGGTCCTTGAACAGCGTTTTCATGCCCTGATCGTAGAGCCTGTCGGAACGCTCCTCGATGGCCCCGATCTGCTTGGCCAGCGCACCGATTGCAACCGCGTGCTTCTTGATGTCACGCAGCATGGGCAGCAGCACGGTGACGCGCTCGGCTGCCTGGACGATGACCGCACCGAGTTCTTCCATGCAGGGCTGGAAGCTTTCGACCTCGAACAGCGTGATGGACTTGGCCGTCTTCTGCATCTGGTCGATGGCATCGTCCATCGAGCCGATCAGTTCCTCGATGTCACCGCGATCGAACGGCGTGATGAACGTCCGCCCGACTTCCAGCATGACCTGACCGGCGATGTCGTCGGCGCGATTCTCCTGCTCGTAGATCGCCTCGCAGCCGGGCTCGATCGCCGTCCTGCCCGACAGGAGCGCGTCGAGCGCGCCTGCGCCTGCGACCAGGGTCGCGGCATGGCGCTCGAACAGATCGAAGAACTTGTCTTCTTTAGGCAGGAGCTTCTGAAACCAAGCAAGCATCAGAGCCGCCTTTCGTCATTGAATTGTCGCAGGTGGCGATAGGCGCTCCCAGTTTGGCTGTAAAGGCGAAGCGTCGCGTTTCAGGGGAGAACTCTCACTGGACGTGGATTCGCGACTGAGAATGCATCGAAAATCTGCGTAAAAGCCGCCGTCCGGGCATGACGCAACGCAAACTTCATTCCCCGCGCCTGCGATTAAGCCGTCTTCGGCCAAAGACCGAGATGACACGCCCACCCCTTTTGTGACAGCTTTATGACTTGCCGCAGGTGGACCTGCGGCCTGCCTTGGATCGCCCGACCTCGATGTCGGCGATCTCTAACAAATTCGGGAGGACACCATGATCAACCGCAGGATCGCGCTTGCGACCGCTATCGGTTTGGGCCTGACGGCCTCGGCCGCATTCGCGCAGGCCCCGTCGGGCAAGGTCACGGTTGTGACCTCGTTTTCCAAGGACGTTACCGACCCCATCAAGAAGGCTTTCGAGAAGGCCGTTCCGGGCGTGACGCTGGAAGTCCAGAACCGCAACACCAATGCCGGCGTGAAGTATCTCGAGGAGACCAAGGCCAACAACCAGGTCGACCTGTTCTGGGCCTCGGCGCCCGATGCCTTCGAGGTGCTCAAGGGCAAGAAGCTGCTCTCGGCGTACAAGCCCAAAGCGACCGGCATCCCGGAAAAGATCGGCTCCTACCCGATCAACGATCCCGCCGGCTTCTATTCCGGCTTCGCCGCGTCGGGCTACGGCATCATGTGGAACGAGCGCTACGCCAAGGCCAACAAGCTGCCCGACCCCAAGGAATGGCAGGACCTCGCCAAGCCGATCTTCTACGATCACGTCTCGATCGCGGCGCCCTCGCGCTCCGGTACGACGCACCTGACCGTCGAAACCGTCCTGCAGGGCGAGGGCTGGGACAAGGGCTGGCGCACGATCAAGGAGATGTCGGGCAACTTCCGGGCGATCAACGAGCGCTCCTTCGGCGTGCCCGAGGCGGTCAACTCCGGCCAGGTCGGCGTCGGCATCGTCATCGATTTCTTCGCCTTCTCGGCGCAGGCGTCGGGCTTCCCCGTAAAGTTCGTCTATCCGAGCGTGACCACCGTCGTGCCCGCCAATGTCGGGATCGTTTCCAACCCGCCCAACAAGGCGGCGGCCGAGGCCTTCGTCGAGTTCCTGCTGTCGCCGACGGGCCAGGAAGTCCTGCTCGAGCCGAGCATCCGCCGCCTGCCGGTCAACCCGGCCGTCTACGCCAAGGCCGGCGCCGACTATCCCAACCCCTTCACCGATCCGCGCTTCCAGAAGATGATCGGCTTCGACGTCGACAAGTCGGAAACCCGCACGGCCGTCGTCGACACCCTGTTCGACCAGCTGATCTCCTTCCAGCTCGACGCGCTCAAGGATGTCACAAAGGTCCTGCACGAGGTTGACGGGGCGCTGGCCAAGAAGGCCAACCCGCAGGCCAAGGCGCTGGCCGACGAAGCCCGCACCCTGATCGCAGCCATGCCGGTCAGCGAGGCGCAGGCCTCCAGCCCCGAGCTGCGCGGCGCCTTCACAGGCTCGAAGGAGAAGGGTGCCCGCCAGGCCGAGGTCGAGGCGCAGTGGGCGAGCTTCGCCCGTGACCACTACGCCAAGGCCAAGGCCAAGGCGGAAGAGGCACTGAAGGCGGCGAAGTAAGCAGCGCCGAAGCCCTCACTGCCCTCGCGCCGTCATGCTCGCCCTTGTGGCGAGCATCCACGTCTTGGTCGAAGGGCTCGACGGTCGAAGACGTGGATGGTCGGGACAAGCCCGACCATGACGCGAATGGCCTCGCGAGCGAACATCCCAGCCGAGTAACATGACCGCAATTCCAGCCTCGACGCCTCCGCGCGCCCGCCGCATCTCCGCTACGCCCGGCCAGATCGCGCTGGCGCTCGCGATCGCCGCCTTCCTGCTGATGTTCCTGGTCCTGCCGGTGGCGACGGTGATCTATGTCGCCTTCACCGAGAAGGGCACATCGACCTTCACGCTGGTGAACTTCTACGACTTCGTGAACACCGAGCTGTTCATGCGCTCGCTGTGGAACTCCTTCTACGTCTCGGCGATGTCGGTGGTCTGGGCCTCGGTGTTCGCGCTGCCGCTGGCCTATCTCACGACGCGCTTCGTGTTTCGCGGCGCGGCCATCGTGCAGACCCTGGGCTTCCTGCCGCTGATCATGCCGCCCTTCGTCGGCGCCGTCGCGATGCAGCTCTTCTTCGGCCGCAACGGCTCGATCAACCTGCTGCTCGACGACTGGTTCGGCTTCAAGATCGGCTTCATGGAGGGGCTGAACGGCGTCATCTTCGTCCAGTCCGTTCACTACTTCCCCTTCATCCTGATCAACCTCGCCGCTGCGCTGCGCAATATCGACCGCGCCATGGAGGAAGCGGCCCAGAACCTCGGCTCCTCGGGCTTCCGGCTGTTCCGGCGCATCGTCTTCCCGCTGGCGCTGCCGGGCTATCTCGCCGGCGCCTCGCTCGTCTTCGTCAAGGTCTTCGACGATCTCGCGACGCCGCTCCTGCTCAACGTCAAGGACATGCTGGCCCCGCAGGCCTATCTGCGCGTCACCTCGATCGGCATCGCCGACCCGATGGGCTATGTCATCTCGGTCGTGCTGATCATCGCCTCGGTGCTGGCGATGTGGCTCTCGGCGCTGGCGCTGAAGGGCCGCGACTACGCCACGACGCAGCGCGGCGGCGGCGGGCTTGCCAAGCGCGAGATGACGCCGCTGCAGGCCGTTGCCGGCTATGGTGTCGTGATCCTGATCCTGGCGCTCGTGCTGGCGCCGCATCTGGGTCTGCTGCTGCTCTCGTTTGCGACAATCTGGTCGTTCTCGCCGCTGCCCGACGCCTTCACCACCGCCCATTACGCCCGCGTCTTCGGGGAGAGCTCGATCTACATAAAGAACACGCTGATCTACGCCTCGATCGCCGGCGGAATCGACGTCGTACTCGGCGTCGCGATCGCCTATCTCGTGCTGCGCACTAAGCTTGTCGGGCGAGAATGGCTCGACTGGATGGCGACAGCGGCGCTGGCGATCCCCGGCGTCGTGCTGGGGATAGGCTATCTCCGCACCTTCTATGGCGTGACACTGCCCGATGGCACGCCGCTGGCCTCGCTCTGGATCACCATCGTGCTGGCGCTGGCCATTCGCCGCCTGCCCTATGCGCTGCGCGCCTGCCACGCGGCGTTGCAGCAGATATCGGTGTCGCTGGAGGAGGCAGCCGAAAACCTCGGCGCGACCAAGGCCCGCACCGTGCGTCGCGTCGTGGTGCCGCTGATGGCGGGCGGCATTCTGGCCGGCTTCGTCACCTCCTTCTCGACGGCAGCGGTCGAGCTTTCGGCCACCTTGATGCTGGTGCAGTCCAACTCCGACGCGCCGCTGGCCTATGGCCTCTACGTCTTCATGCAGTCGGCGGCGGGCCGGGGGCCGGGGGCGGCGCTCGGCGTCGTCGCGGTCCTGCTCGTGGCGATCTGCACCTTCCTGTCGCATCTGATCATCGAACGTAGCCAGAAGGCTAAAGGCATGGGTCACTGACCATGAACGCGATCGCTCCGCTGACCACGCCCGCCGTCCCCGTCGATATCGAAGGGGTCAACCTGTCCTATGGCGACAACCACGTCCTCAAGAACGTCAATCTCGCGATCAAGCCGGGCGAGTTCTTCGCTTTCCTCGGCCCGTCGGGTTGCGGCAAGACCACGCTGCTGCGCCTGATCGCCGGCTTCAACCAGGCCGATACCGGGCGCGTCACCATCGGCGGCAAGGACATTTCTGCCCTGCCGCCCTGGAAGCGCGATGTCGGCATGGTGTTCCAGTCCTATGCTCTGTGGCCGCATATGACGGTTCGCCGGAACGTCGCCTTCGGGCTGGAGGAGCGCGGCGTCGCACGGCCTGAGATCGAGCGCCGGGTCAGTCTTGCGCTGGATCTCGTCGGGCTCGGCCATCTCGGCGAGCGTCGCCCCTCGCAGCTCTCGGGCGGCCAGCAGCAGCGCGTCGCGGTAGCTCGCACGGTAGCTGTCGAGCCAAAAGTCCTGCTGCTCGACGAGCCCTTGTCGAACCTCGACGCCAAGATGCGCGTCCAGGTGCGGCGCGAGTTGCGCGATCTCCAGCAGCGGCTGGGCCTGACCACGATCTTCGTGACCCACGACCAGGAAGAGGCCAACACCATCTGCGACCGCATCGCGGTGATGAACGACGGTACGGTGCAGCAGGTCGGCACGCCGATGGAGCTCTACGAGAACCCCGACAACCTGTTCGTCGCGAACTTCCTGGGCACGGCGAACATCATATCCGGCCGTGTCGCCGGCTCGGGCGCGGACCGGCACTTCGAGATCGATGGCGGCATCAAGGTTCCGCTGACCAGCGACATCGTCGTCCCATCAGGCGCCAAGCTGGTGTTCCGGCCCCAGCACGCACAGTTGATCCCCGCTGCAGCTGCCTCTGGCAACGCCCCCGCCCTGCCCTGCACGATCGCCCATCGCGAATTCCTCGGCGCGAGCGTCCGCTACGGCGTGCGCTTTGGCGCCATCGAGATCGGCGTCGATGCGCCGTTCCACTCGGGCGCGGACCTTCTCGAGATCGGCGCTCCAGCGCAGCTGACTTTGCCGCAGCGCCGGCTGCTCTGGCTCGCGGCCTGAAAAAATGGCCGAGCCTGACGGCCCGGCCAGTTATGCCGACGATGCAAGGGACCTCGTCGGCCGCCCTATCCCTCAACACGGCCCGGCCGAGAGAGTTTCAAGCGGGCGGGAAAAAGGCACGGCCGCCGCGGTCATCGGAACTGAGCGGGATGGTGTCGGGTTCAATGCATTGGGAGGTGTCCTGCCGATGACGCTCAAGAGCCATGCCGAGTATGAAGATGCCAAGCGGCGCATCCGCGCGCTAGGGCAACTGCCGGAAGGCACGCCCGGCGCCGAGACGGAGCTCAATGTACTGGTCGAACTGACGACGGCGTGGGAGGCTGAGCATACGCAGGAGGCGCCGGACACCACACCCGCCGGTCGCAGCTCAGAATCGCCGACGCCTCGCGATTGACGGGCAGGCAATCCGGCCGAAACCGTCGAGGAAAAGGTTTTCGCAATGACGCGCAGATTATCCGCCGCACTCGCCCTTGTTTCGGCCCTTTGCCTTGCCTTGCCGGCATTCGCGCAGGTCGGCATTCCCGGTAGCGGACCATTGACCCCCGATGGCCCGCGGCGCGGTATCGGCCCGCCATCGATCACGGACAGCGTTCCGGACCTGCGCCTGCAGCCGAGCGGCGGCTCCTCGACCTATACGCCGCCTGGTGTGCAGGGCAGCGGGTACCAACGCGTCTATGGCGGATCGCCCGCGCCCCGAGGCCGCGCGACAACCGTGCGGACGGCGCGGCAGCTCGGCCGCCACTGCCAAACTCCGCGACGTGTCTGTGCCATTGGAAAGGCCCGCGCGCTGGAGAGTTCCTGCCAGTGCCGCCTGTCCAATGCCAAGCGGGTCAGCGGCTTCGTCGTGCGCTAGAAAGCCCGGCGCAGCCCATCGCTTGCCGCTGAAGCTGCATCACCTGGGTGCGGCGCGCTTCAGCAGGTCGTCGAGGGCGGTATCGAGTTCGGCGCTGGCAGCAGCCACCTTCTTCGAGGTCGTATCGAAGATCGAGACAACCTGTTCGGTTGCGCCCACCTGCACCTGGATATGCGCGGCGCCGCGCCAGACTTCGGTGGAATTCTGAAGCGATTTCATCGAGGCGCTCGCAACCTCGTTGACGGCCCTGTCCTGGATGTCGAGCGCCGTCGACATCTCGCAGGCATGCAGCTCCGCTTCGGTCACCTTTTCCGTGATCGCGCGGATCGCGGCGGCGGAGCGCGATGAGGTCTCCTGGATATTGCGGACCTGCTCGGCGATCTCCAGCGCCGCAAGGCCGCTGCGGTTCGCCAGCGCCTTCACCTCGCCTGCGACGACGGCAAAGCCGCGCCCGGCAGTGCCCGCCCGTGCGGCCTCGATCGTGGCGTTCAGGGCCAACAGGTTGGTCTGGGTGGCGATCGAACGGATCAAGGCCACGACCTCGCCGATCTTGGCGGCACCGACGTCGAGATGCTGGACCAGGCCGGTCGCGTCGCGGGCAATGCCATCGGCCTCGACGACGAGGTTGAAGGTGGAGCGGAGCCGGTCAGCCAATGCCGTGCTCGCGGCGATCATCTTCTCCTGCGCCAGGGAGACGCTGACGGCTGCAGCCTCGGCACGCTGCGAGTTGCGGGTGAGTTCTTCCAGGGCGCCCCGGGTTTCCTCGGTCGAATAGACCAGTTCGGTCGTCGACAGGCGCATCGCGGCGGCAGTCTCGGCGACGACCTGGCTCACCGCTGCGAATTGCGGCGCCGTCTGTTCGACGGAGGCACGCCAGAGCTCGACGATGTCGGCATGCGAGATTGCGCCCTGCTCGGACACGGCCAAGCTGCGATCAAGGACGCGAATGCGATCGACAGCTGTCAGGATCGCTTCATAGCCGACGAGTTCGCCTGCCCGGGCGGCCAATGGCTGGCCCGGCTGTAGGCTATCGAGGGTGGACTGGAGGCTCTGTCGGTCGCTGTCTGATCGGCGCAGCACAGTCCAAAGGCAAGCGGCCGCAAGCAGGGTCAGTCCGATCCAGCTTACGGTCAGGGCCAGGACCTGCCATGCAGCCGCCTCGGCTTGCCAGGCGAGCTCTTCTGCATTCAACGCGGCTGGACTGTTCTCGATCGCGGCGCTGGCGGACCTGAGTTGCGCCGCGAAATACCAGTTCACACTGAGACCGACGACGGAGACGCCTGCAAGGCTGGCAAACAGCCACCGCGAGCTCGAATCGATCAGCCTTCTTGCCGGAAAACGTGCTGGCACCTGCCCTGCTGCTCCGTATCACCATATCGCCCCAAGGCGTCCGCTGAGCTGCCAATAATGGAGGCAGCGCGAGGAACATCCCGTAGGAGCGATACGAAGCGTATCCCGAAGAGCCTACCAGAGAGTGAAGGCGCATCGACCGATCGGACTAGTCCTATCCTGAGGGCGATGATCTTCTGCACCCTCAGCGCGAGAACCGGACCGGCACGGCAAGAGAAACCGCCCCGCCGCCGCCGACTCCGGCCGGCGGCGCCGGTACGGGGCTCGCGCGCCGGATCATGCCGACCGCCTCATCGTCGAGCGCCGCATCGCCCGAAGAACCGACAAGCCGGGCAGACAGGACGCGCCCGCCGCGATCGATGGAAAACGCGACCTGGACCGTGCCGGGGCGCGCCCCACCGGGGAAACGCTTGTAGCGATTGAGATGCGCGATCAGCGTGCCACGCCATGAGGCGGTCGAGACCGATGGCGACGGGGCCGACGCGCCTTGAGCCTCACGGCTGGGGGCTGCAGCCGGAGCCGGCGCCGGCGGCGGCGCGGCCGCCTCGCGCTGACGCGGACGCTCAACGCGCTTGCGCTCGACGACCTTAGGCTTCGGCGGTGGCTTGCGCTCGACCGGCTTGACGACAGGCTTGGGGGGCGGCGGCGGCGGCGGCGCGAGAACCGCCAGCGCGTCGGGGATCGACGGCAGCTCGGGAATCTTGATCTCGGGCTCGGGAACCTGGACCGTCACCGGCTCAGGCGGCGGTGGCTCGATCGGCGGCGGCTCGACGACGGGCTCGGGCTCCGGCGGCGGCGGCTCGGGCTCGGGCGGAGGCGTCTCCTTGACGGACTCCGGTGGCGGCTGCTCGGCCTCGACCGGCTGCGGCGCGGGCGGGAGTTCCTCCGCAGGCGCCTCCGGCGCGACCGAAACCGCGGAAAGCTCGATCATCACGGCAGGCTCGGGCGCGCCCGCAGCGGCCTCGGCATGGGCCGGCTTCCAGTGCACGGCGACCCAGGCCACTCCGCCGTGGGCGCTGGCGACGGCAAGCGCTGCCGCGCCCCAGCGAAGGGCGCCAAGCCAGCGCCGCGGATTGTCCCGCATGATCATGGCGCAGGCACCCCGGCTGCGGCGGCCGGCTTCTGGCCGGTATCCTCGATGCCCACCAGCGCGATCTTGAGGTAGCCGGCGTTGCGCAGCAGGTTCATCACCTCCATCAGGTCGCGATAGGCAACGGCACCGTCGGCCCGAAGAAACACGCGCTGGTCGCGGTCGCTGCTCGTGCGCTGGTCGAGCACCGACTGGAGGCCTTCGCGCGGCACGGGGTCGTTGCCGAGCGCGAGCGAAAGGTCGCCCTTCACGCTCAGGAAGATCGGCTTGTCGGGACGCGGCTGGGGTTGCGCATTGGAGACCGGCAGGTCGACCGCGACGTCCACCGTGGACAGGGGGGCCGCGACCATGAAGATGATCAGCAGGACCAGGATGACGTCGATGAAGGGCGTGACGTTGATTTCGGAGACTTCACCGAGATCGCCGTCCTGGGCTTCCTTGAGCGATACAGCCATGGCTCGTCACTCCGCATGGGCGCGCGGCAGCGCCACGGCCGCCTGGGGCCCAGCCTGCACCACGCGAGGCGCCGTCGGCGCACGTCGCGCCCGCTCGAGATCACGCGAGAGATGCTGGAGCACCTCGCCGGAGGCATCCGAGAGCACGGCCCGGTAGCCGGCTATGGCGCGGGCGAAGACGTTGTAGATGATGACGGCAGGGATGGCGGCGACGAGGCCGATCGCGGTCGCAAGCAGCGCCTCGGCGATACCCGGTGCAACGACAGCAAGATTGGTCGTCTTCGCCTGTGAGATGCCGATGAACGAATTCATGATGCCCCAGACGGTGCCGAACAGGCCGACGAAGGGCGCGGTCGAGCCGATGGTTGCCAGCAGACCCGTCCCGCGTGCCATGGAGCGACCGGCGCGCGCCTCGATGCGCGACAGCGCGATCGACACGCGCTCCTTGACGCCATCCTCGCCGAGGCCGGCAGAGCGCTCGCGCTCGGTCATGGCGGCCTGCAGCAGTTCCGCGACCGTGCCGCGGGCCTTGCCGCTGCGGCCGGCGATGGCGGTGGCGGCAGCTTCTAGCGATGCCGCCACCGCGAGTTGGCGCGACGCGCGGCTGGCGCGTGTCTTTGCCGAGGCGAGTTCGAGCGCCTTGGCGAGCCAGATCGTCCAGGTGACGAGAGACGCGAAGGCCAGGCCGAGCATCACCGCCTTGACGACGATATCGGCCGCCATGAACATGCCCCAGGGCGAAAGGTCATGCGGCAGGACGCCGGCGGCAGCGGGTGCCGGCGGCGCAGCAGCGGGCACGGCCGGCGCGACCTGCACAGGCGTGCCGGGCTCCACTGGGGCTGCGGCAGGCGCGGGCTGAGCCAGCTGCGCCGCGGGCGCTTGCGCCTGCATGCCTGGCACCATCTGCGGGTGGGCGGTCGAGGGCATGGCCACGCCATGCGGCGCCAGCGGGGGAAGCGGCACTGCGGTCATGCCGGGGGTGGCGGGCGTCTCGACTGACGGTTGCTGGGTTGCCTGGGCGAGCGCTTTTCCCGGCGAGCCGGCTCCGGCCAGCAACGGCAGGCTGAGCGCCAAAACGGCAAAACGGACAACACGCAGCATCGAAACACGAATCCCATAACTGGCACGCCGGGTCCCGGAGGCGCGGCGCAGGCCATCCGCAAAGGCAGCGAAATGCGGCTGCCTGATCTCGCAAGAGCGAGATGCAGGCGATACCCCAGTTGGGATTTCCATGCAATTACAATAGTTTAGATCGTTTCTAAGGAAGCATTCCTTAGGCTTCCCGGTCGCGGTTCCCGCCGCGCCTGTTCCCTTAAGTCGTCACACGGGCAGGAGTGGCCGTTCGCTGCTGAAGCGCCGCACCGCCAGCCAGGTCAACACCACGAAAACGAGGAGGACCGCGCCCTCGGCGATCGCAAATGGCGGCTCCGCCTGCGTCGGCGCCATGGCGTGCAGCGCCGGAACCTTGGAAAAGAGCTGCGCGACCAGCACGAAGATCAGGATGTAGAACGCCAGCATCGCACTGATCGCATAGGCCCTGCGCCAGCCGCCCGCGAGCTGGCGTGCGTACAGCGCATAGCCGGCAATGGCGAGCAGCACGAGCGAGATCGCGCCGAGGATGTGCGAGGGCAGCACTCCGGTGAATGGGAATCCGAAGCCGGTCGCGCTGGTTGCAAAGGCTGTGGACAGGTAGACCCCCGTCCAGCCGGGCCGGGTGAATCCGCGCAGCAGGCCCATCATCATCGGAAAGCCCGCGACGATCGCGATCAAGCTCAGCCAGGTGTGGAAGCCTACGAAACTGGTCGGATCGAACATTGCGAGCCCCCCGCACCACGCCGAGCCTCCATGCCCGACGTTGCGTCAGAATGCAGGAAACGGGCCGCAGATGCGAGCGGTTTCAAACTGGGGCCGGACTGCTGGCGCGGCGCGGGAGGCGCTTGAGGCCTAATCGGTCAGGCTCACCCGCACGCTCGGCGCCTCCTCGGCAGTGGCACGCTGGAGCGTTGCCTTGGCTTCGTCGACCTGGCGCTGGCGGTTCCAGAGCGCGGCATAGACGCCGTCGGCTGCCAGCAACTCGCGGTGATGCCCGCGCTCGACGATCAGGCCCTTGTCGAGCACGATGATCTCGTCGGCATTGATCACGGTCGAGAGCCGGTGCGCGATGACCAGCGTCGTACGTCCCTTGCTGACGAGATCGAGCGCGTCCTGGATTTCTTTCTCGGTGAAGGAATCCAGCGCCGAGGTCGCCTCGTCGAGGACCAGCACCGGCGGCCCCTTGAGGATCGTGCGGGCGATGGCGACGCGCTGCTTCTCGCCGCCCGACAGCTTCAACCCGCGTTCGCCAACCGATGTCTCGTAGCCTTCCGGCAGCGAGCGGATGAAGCGGTCGATCTGCGCCAGCCGAGCAGCTTCCGCGATCTCGGCCTCCGTCGCATCGGGCCGGCCATAGCGGATGTTGTATTCAATGGTGTCGTTGAACAGCACGGTGTCCTGCGGGACCATGCCGATGGCGGCGCGCAAGCTGACCTGCTGGACGTCGGCGATGGGCTGGCCGTCGATCAGGATGCGCCCGGCCTGCGGCTCGTAGAAGCGGAACAGCAGCCGCGAGATCGTGGACTTGCCGGCGCCCGAGGGGCCGACGATGGCGATGGTCTTGCCCGGCGGCACCGTGAACGAGACGCCGCGCAGGATCGGCCGCTCGGGGATGTAGGCGAAGTGGACGTTCTCGAAGACAACCTCGCCGGCCCGGACGTCGAGCGGCTTTGCGTCGGGATTGTCCTGGATCTCGGGATCGCGACCGATGAGCGAGAACATCTGCTCGATGTCGAGCGTCGCCTGCTTGATCTCGCGATAGACGGTGCCCATGAAATTCAGCGGCTGGTAGAGCTGGATCAGCATGGCGTTGATCAGCACGAAGTCGCCGACCGTATGCGTGCCGGCGCGAAAGCCCTGCACCGCCATCACCATCGAGATCGTCAGGCCCGCCGCGAAGATCGCGGCCTGGCCGAAATTCAGCCAGGCGAGCGAGGTGTAGGCCTTGACCGAATTGCGCTCATAACGCGCCATCGAGAGATCGTAGCGGGCGGTCTCACGGGCCTCAGCGCCAAAATACTTCACCGTCTCGTAGTTCAGCAGCGAGTCGATCGCCTTCGAGTTGGCGTCTGTATCGGACTCGTTCATCTGCATACGGATGGCGATGCGCCACTCCGTCGCCTTGATGGTATAGGCCATGTAGATCGTCACCATCGCGACGAGCACGACGACATAGAGCCAGTCGAACAGGGTCAGCAGCACGGCGATGATCAGCACGAGCTCGATCGTGACCGGCACCAACTGGTTCAGGCCCAGCCGCACCATCTCCTCGATGCCGTTGCGGCCCCGCTCCAGCACGCGGGTCAGACCGCCCGTCTTGCGCTCGAGATGGAAGCGCAGCGAGAGATGATGCAGGTGGCCGAAGGTCTGCAGCGCCAACGTGCGCACCGCATGCATGAAGACCGGCGCAAACAGGGCATCGCGCGCCTGGATGAAGGCCGCCGAACCGACACGTGCGAGGCCGTAGAGCACCGTCAGCGCGAGGGGCGCGCCGACCAGGATCGGCAGCCAGCGCTCAAGGCTGGAGGGCGTATTGGCCAGCGCATCCGTCGCCCATTTGAAGGTGAACGGCACGCCCATCAGCACGCAGCGGCCCAGCACCAGCAGCAGGAAGGCGAGGACCACGCGCTTGCGCAGGTCGGCACGATCGGCGGGCCAGAGATAGGGCCAGAGTGCGCGGAACGTCGCGACGAAACCGGAGCCCGGCTTGATCACCATGGAGCGCGCGAAGGTCGTCGCCGGGTTCGGCGCAGGAAGCGGGGACATTTTGAAGCGATTCCAGATTGGGCCGCAGATATAGGCATAATCGCGGGCGAATGCATGCGGAGAGCTGCGGGGTCGGGCCTGCGCCGGACGCCGCCTTGTTCTTGTCCCAAGGCGGGTGTCAAATATCCCGAGAGCGGCCAACGCTCTGCTATGGGGAAGGACACTGAGGATGACATTTCAAAGGGTTATCGCCATTGCCGCGCTCAGCATAGGTGCGAGCGCAGCGCTTGCTATCCTGCCCACCGCCGCCCAGCAGCCGAGACCGCCGGCGCAGATCAAGATCACCAACATGCGCGCGGCTCCGCTGACCACCTTCGAGATCGCCACCATCGGCGAACAGTCGCGGCTCGTCGGAAAGCTCGCCCAGCCGCTCGCGCCGGGAAAGAGCACGGCGATCAAGCTGAACAAGCCCGCCGGCTGCAGCTATTTCGTCCTGGCGCGTTTCGACGACGAGGCCGAGGGCAATAATGACAGCATGGATCTGTGCAAGGAACGGGTGATCCGCCTGGTCGATTGAGCGGCCAGTTTAGCCGTCATTGCGAGCGCAGGCGAAGCAATCCAGCGGCGTAGCGCGCAGCCGTCCCTGGATTGCTTCGCCTGCGCTTCTCGCAATGACGGCCTATCGGCTCAGGCCGTCGCGCCGGCCCTGACCAGCTTGTAGGTGATGGAATCCACCAGCGCCTGGAACGAGGCGTCGATGATGTTGGCGCTGACGCCGACGGTGGTCCAGCGCTCGCCGGTTTCGTCGGCGGATTCGATAAGCACACGCGTCACGGCGTCGGTACCGCCCTGGAAGATGCGGACCTTGTAGTCCACCAGCCGCAGGCCCTCGATCAGCGACTGGTAGCGACCGAGATCCTTTCGCAGCGCGACGTCGAGCGCGTTGACCGGACCTGAAGCCCCCTCGGCCGCCGAGATCAGGATCTCGTCGCCGACCTTCACCTTCACGATTGCCTCGGAGAAGGTGACGAGTTCGCCCAGCGCGTTGTACCGGCGTTCGACGTTCACGGCGAAGCGCTCGATCTCGAAATAGGCCGGAACCTCCCCCATGATCCGCTTGGCAAGTAGAAAGAACGAGGCATCGGCGCCCTCGAAAGCGTAGCCCTGCGCCTCCTTCTCCTTGACCTCCTGCAACACGCGACCAAGCCTGGGGTCGTCGCGACCGATCGTGACGCCAATACGTTCGAGTTCGGCGACGAGGTTCGACTTGCCGCCCTGATCCGAGATCAGGACCTTTCGCATGTTGCCCGTCGCCTCGGGCGCGACGTGCTCGTAGGTGTTGGGGTCCTTCAGCACGGCCGAGGCGTGGATGCCGGCCTTGGTGGCGAAGGCCGAGGCGCCCACGAAGGGCGCATGCCGGTTGGGCGCGCGGTTCAGCATCTCATCCAGCGCTCGCGAGACATAGGTCAGCTCCGCGAGCTGCTTGTCGTCGACGCCCAGAACATAGCGCTCGCGATAACGGTCCTTGAGCTTCAGTGCGCCGATCAGCGTCACCAGATTTGCGTTGCCGCAGCGCTCGCCCAGCCCGTTCAGCGTGCCCTGGACCTGACGCACCCCGGCCTCGACCGCCGCCAGCGAATTGGCGACCGCGCAGCCGCAATCGTCATGAGCATGAATGCCGAGATGGTCCCCGGGCACGACCTTGATGACCTCGGCAATGATGGCCGAGATCTCCTGGGGCAGCGTGCCGCCATTGGTGTCGCAGAGCACGATCCAGCGCGCACCGGCCTCGTATGCGGTGCGGGCGCAGGCCAGCGCATAGTCGGGGTTGGCCTTATAGCCGTCGAAGAAATGCTCGCAGTCGAGCATGACCTCGCGGCCGGCGGCCCTGGCTGCTTCGACGCTCTCGCGGATACCGTCGAGATTCTCCTCCAGGGAAATCTCCAGGGCGACGCGGACCTGATAGTCTGACGCCTTGGCCACAAAAACGATGGCGTCGGCCTTGGCGTCGAGCAGGGCGGCAATGCCGGGATCGTTCGAGGCCGAGCGGCCCGGACGCTTGGTCATGCCGAAGGCGGCGAATTTCGCGCGCGTCGTCGGCTTTTCTGCGAAGAATGCCGTGTCGAGCGGGTTCGCTCCGGGATAGCCGCCCTCGACATAGTCGATGCCGAGCTTATCCAGCATCGCAGCGACCGCGCGCTTGTCGTCGAGCGAGAAATCGACACCGGTTGTCTGCGCGCCGTCGCGCAGCGTGGTGTCGAACAGGTGGATCCGGTCAGCCGTCACAGCTCACGCCTCAGCTTGAACCGCAGCACCTTCGGCATGACCATCGCCAGCATGACGAGCTTCATGGTCAGGGACAGCGCACCCGCGGGCCGGATTTTGGGAGCGTCGGCGCGGGTCATCGCTTCACTTCCCAGGTCGTGGCCGGCTCGCCGGTGGCGGGGTCCTTGCCGTCCTTGAGCGCGATGCCCATCGCGGCGAGTTCGTCGCGGATGCGGTCGGATTCGGCGAAGTTTTTGGCGCGGCGAGCTTCGAGACGGGCGGCGATCAGCCCGTCAATTGTCGCGCCATTGGCATTGACCATCGCCTCGGCCTTCAGCGCAGCTTGCGCCTGCAGCGCGACGCCGAAGCCCAGAAGCCGCAGCGCACCTCGCAGTCCGCTGGCGTCGCCGGCCCGGCGCAGGCGGTGAAGCTCGGCGAAAACCATCGCGGTGTTGAGGTCATCGCTCAAAGCGTCGACGATCGCAGCCGGCACGACTGCCTTCTCATCGCCGCGCGCCGCGACCTCCTGGAACTCCAGCAGCGTAGCTTGCGTCTCCTCCAACGCCTTCACCGTCCAGTCGATCGGCTGGCGATAATGCGTCTTGAGCATCGCAAGGCGCAGCACTTCGCCGGGCCATTTGCGCCCGCCAAACACCTCCGTCTCCAGCAGTTCGTTGATGGTCACGAAGTTGCCGAGCGATTTTGACATCTTCTCGCCTTCGACCTGCAGGAAGCCGTTATGCATCCAGTAGTTCGCCATGCGCCCTGCCCCGTCGGCGCCGCCGAAGGCGCAGCAGGACTGCGCGATTTCGTTCTCATGGTGCGGGAAGACCAGATCGATGCCGCCGCCATGGATGTCGAAGACGTTCTTCGAGGGATCGTCGCAAGCCAGCCCGCCGCCGAAGGGCGCGAGCAGCTTTGCCATCGACATCGCCGAGCATTCGATATGCCAGCCCGGGCGACCGGGCGTGGGGATGCCGCAGGGCGACGGCCAGCCGGGGTCGATGCCGTCGCGGCTGGGCTTCCAGAGCACGAAATCCATGGGGTCGCGCTTGTAGGGGGCAACATCAACCCGCGCCCCGGCGATCATCTCGTCGAGCGGGCGGCGCGCCAGCGAGCCGTATTTCGGCGCGTTGCGAAGCGTCTCGACCGCGGGCACGTGGAAGAGCACGTGCCCTTCGGCGACATAGGCGATACCTCGGGCGACGAGGCGCTCGATGATCGCCCGCATTTCCTCGATATGGTCGGTGGCGCGCGGCTCCTCGTCGGGCGGCAGGCAGCCCAAGGCAGCGATGTCCTTGTGGAACTGCGCCGTCGTCGCCTGGGTGACCTGCGCGATTGCCTCGTTCAGGGCCAAGCCCGGAAAGTCGCGGGCGGCGCGGGCGTTGATCTTGTCGTCAACGTCGGTGAGGTTGCGGGCGTAGGTGACGTGGGCGTCGCCATAGAGATGCCGCAGCAGGCGGTTCAGCACATCGAAAACGATGACCGGGCGCGCATTGCCGATATGGGCGTAGTCGTACACGGTGGGACCGCAGACATACATGCGGACGTTATGCGGGTCGATCGGAGTGAAATCCTCCTTCGTCCGCGTCAGCGTGTTGTAGAGCCTGAGCTGGGGCGACATCGCGAAAAGTCCCAAAAAGACGACAAAACAATTCCTGGCCGCTGGCCGGGGCGCTGTTGTCGGGGTCGTTTCAGGACGAAGACGTGAGCAGCCGGCCAGCGAGAGCTAGCGGCAAATAATGCAAATCCGGTTTGCGGCGCGCGTCATGACATTCTGCTTGCCTGTGCGCGGGCTTTGCGTCAAGAGGGCGGCCTGTTTGCTGCGGCGCACCATGGCCGGTCGCTTCACTTAAATTTAACCGATCGGAACCATTCTTCCGCTTCGAAGGTTCGGGCCGCACTGGTCTGGAGGAATCGTATCATGCGTCGCGCCATCGCCATCGTCGGCCTGCTTGGAATGGTTGGCGGAGGATTGTCGCTTTCGGTCCTTCCCGCGACCAAGACCGTCGCAGCCTCGAATGCCCAGCGCACCTTCCTGATTCCGGCCGGCGACGGCTACGGCGTCGCCGACTGCATCTCGACTAAGGCCGAGTGCGGCACGATCGTCGCCAATGCCTGGTGCGAGGCGCAGGGTTTTGCCAAGGCGACCGAGTTCGGCGTTGCCAACCGAGAGGACTTCACCGGCTCGCTGTCGAAGACGAAGCACGTCGAAGCCGCCGCAGCCGAGCAACCGCTGGTCATCACCTGCGGCGAATGAGCCTTCGGCTCACTTGATCCAGTCGGAACACTTCGGAACCTCGCCAGACGCGCCCCAGGGCATCACCGGCACGGTCGAGGTGGAGTTCTGCGGCGAACCGTCGATCAGCTTGTCGGTATAGACCAGATAGACCAGGACATTGCGCTTGGCATCGCAGCCGCGCACGATCTGCATCTTCTTCCAGATCAGCGAACGGCGCTCCCGGAAGACGACATCGCCCTGCTCGGCCTTCTCCTTGAACTTGACCGGGCCGACCTGGCGGCAGGCGAGCGAGACCTCCGAGACCTCCTCCGCCACGCCGAACATGCCCGATACCCCGCCCTTTTCGGGAACTGTGTAGTGGCAGGCGACGCCCTCGACGATAGGGTCGTCGACGCCATAGACCGCGAGCTTGTCGTTGGGCGTCATCATCTTCCAGACGGTCGACTTGCGGAAGATCAGGTCTTCCTGCGCGAGCGCCGGAAGTGCCGCGCCGGCAATGCCGAGCGTCAGCGCGAGGGCGGCGGCGAAAGTGGTTCGGATGCGCATGGAACTCTCCTAGTGCGGCGCAGGCTCGAGCGCTCGCTGCGGGGATATGGCCCCGCAGACGCGCCGGCGCCAGAGGCCGCTTAGCCGGCCAGCGGCCTGAAGGCGAGATAGGCCGCGGCGACGGCGCCGATGATGCCGGCTGAGAACAGCACCAGCTTCAGTCGGGTCGCGGTGGATGCAAAGGCCGTGTCGCCGGGCTCGACCCGGGGATATTTGTCGAGCAAGCGCGCTAGAGCGAGGTTCTCGGCGACGTCGCAAAGCCCGCCCAGAACCCAGCCGCCTCCGCAAAGGGCTGCGACCCACCAGGGCTGCCCGCGCATGAAGAGTCCGGCCACGATGATCGCGCCGACGATCGCGTAGATGAAGGCAAAGGCGGCATCCGCCGGCAAGATGCGGCTGCGATAGCGGGCCCGGCGTTCATCGCCATAGGCGGCAAACAGCTTTTCGACGTCGGCGACGTTGAAACCGTCCCAATCGTTCTCGAGCAGGCGCGGCACGCCCTGCCGGCTCGCCCATACGCCGACCAGCCAGAACAGCAACATCACCAGCACAGGCCCCCAGATGAAGAAGGCGAGCGGGATGGTGGTCGGATAGAGCGGCACAGCGTCGATCATGGCGGCTAGGTCTCGCGGAGAAATCACGGAGACGAGCGTAGCGTGCCTACGCGAGCAAGGCCACGGCTTCTCGCGGCTTAGACCAGCGCTTCCGCGGCGGCACCGCCCCGGCTCGAAACCGGGGCGACGCCGCGCGCGACGCTCATTCGGCGTGCGGCAGGATCTCCTGCTCGATGGCGCCGAAGATCGAATGGCCGGCGGCGTCCTTCATCTCGATGCGGACGCTGTCGCCGAAGCGCAGGAACGGCGTCGCGGGTGCGCCGTGCAGGATCGTCTCGACCATGCGCTGCTCGGCGATGCAGGCGTAGCCCTGCCCGCCATCGGCGAGGGAGCGGCCGGGACCGCCATCGGCGGCGCGGTTCGAGACCGTGCCGGAGCCGATGATCGTGCCGGCGCCGAGGGGACGCGTCGCGGCCGCGTGGGCGATCAGCGTGCCGAAGTCGAAGGTCATGTCGATGCCGGCCGACGGCTTGCCGAAGAGCTTGCCGTTGCGCAGACACAGCAGCGGCAGGCTGAGCTTGCCCTCGCTCCAGGCCTCGCCGAGTTCGTCGGGCGTCACCGTGACGGGCGAGAATGCGGTTGGTGGCTTGGACTGGACGAAGCCAAAACCCTTCGCCAGTTCGTTGGCCACGAGGTTGCGCAGGCTGACGTCATTGGCGAGCATCACCAGGCGGATATGCTTTTGTGCGGCGGCGGCGCTCGTGCCCATCGGCACGTCGTCGACGATCACCGCCACCTCGCCCTCGAAGTCGATCCCGTGGTCCTCGCTGCGGGCGCGAACCGGCTGGCGCGGACCCTGGTTCGAATCGGAACCGCCCTGGTACATCAGCGGATCAGTCCAGAAGCTCTCCGGCAGCGTCCCGCCGCGCGCCTTCCGCACGAGGTCGACGTGGTTCACGTAGGCCGATCCGTCGAGCCATTGGTAGGCGCGCGGCAACGGCGCCGCGCAGTGATGCTCGTGGAACCGGAAAGACGGCACGGAGCCGTGCTCGAGGCTCTCGGCGAGGTCGGCCAGACGAGGGGCATGCCGACCCCAATCGTCGAGCGCGGCCTGGAGCGTCGGCACCACGGGAAAGGCGTCTGTCGCCCGGGTGAGGTCATTTGAGACGACGACGAGCCGGCCATCTCGTCCATTCACAAGCGACGCGAGTTTCATGTCTTTTCATTCCTCCGCAGACACGCCAGAAAGGGCTCAACAAGCTTTTGGGAGGAGACCATATGAAACGTCGCGACTTTTTGAAAACTGGCGCTCTTGCCGCCGCTGCGACCCCAGTCGCGATGCCTGCTCTCGCCCAGTCTCAACCCGAGGTGAAATGGCGCCTGACCTCGAGCTTCCCGAAGTCGCTCGACACGATCTTCGGCACCGCCCAGCAGTTCGCGCAATATGTCAGCGACGCCACCGACGGGAAATTCCAGATCCAGGTGTTTGCTCCAGGCGAGATCGTGCCCGGCCTGCAGGCGCTCGACGCGGTCTCCTCGGGCACTGTCGAATGCGCGCATTCGCCCACCTATTTCTATATCGGCAAGGACCCGACGCTCGGCCTCGGCACCGGTATCCCGTTCGGCCTCAATGCCCGCCAGCAGCATAGCTGGTGGTATTTCGGCGGCGGCGAGCAGATCGTGAACGGTGTGCTTGATCGCTTCAACGCCTATTCGATCCCCTGCGGCAATTCCGGCTGCCAGATGGGCGGCTTCTTCCGCAAGGAGCTCAACGGGGTCGAGGACCTCAAGGGCCTGAAGTTCCGCATTGGCGGCATGGGCGGCGCGGTGCTCTCCAAGCTCGGCGTCGTGCCGACGCAGATCGCTCCCGGCGACGTCTATCCGGCGCTGGAACGCGGCACGATCGACGCCGCGGAATTCGTCGGCCCGTATGACGACGAGAAGCTCGGCTTCATCCGTGTCGCCAAGTATTACTACTATCCCGGCTGGTGGGAGGGCGGCGCCATGCTGCACCTGATCATCGGCAAGGAAGCCTGGGCGAAGCTGCCCAAGCACTACCAGGCGATCGTGCAGCATGCCTGCGACGCCGCCAACAACTGGATGCTGGCGAAATACGACTTCGTGAACCCGGGCGGCCTGCGCCGACTCGTGGCCCAGGGCGCGCAGCTCAAGGCCTTCCCGATGCCGGTGATGGAAGCCGCGCTCAAGGCGGCCGAGGAGTATTACGCCGAAACCTCGGCCACGAGCCCGGACTTCAAGAAGGGCTATGAGTCGATGGTCGCGTTCCGCGGCGAGAACCTGCTCTGGTGGCAGTTCGGCGAGCTCTCCTACGACGCCTTCATGAACCGCCTGAAATCGCGCTGAGCCTGTCGCCCCTCCCGCTCGGGCGCGGGAGGGGCGCTGCCATTTTCCGGAAGGCGGGCTTTGACAAGCGGCGCGGGCATCGACAGATGGTACGACGCTGGGTTCCAAGTCCTTCCGATCGGCCGCATGTGAAATCGCCCTCCTCCCCATCCGAGACCGACACCGCCCAGAACGCGCAGCCGCTGCGGCTGGAGCAGTTCCTGCCCTATCGCCTGAATGTCGTGGGCGCCTTCGCCAGCCGCGGCCTGGGCCGAATCTACGAGGCGCATTTCGGCATCGACATCCCGCAATGGCGGGTCATCGCGCAGCTTGGCGAGTTCGGGAAGTTGACCTCGCGCGACATCGGCGAGCTCGCGCAGATGCACAAGACCAAGGTGTCGCGCGCGGTCACGGAGCTTGAAAGCCGCGGCCTGATCTCGCGGACCGCCAACAGGCAGGACCGTCGCGAATCCTTCGTCGCCCTGACGCCCGCCGGAACCCGGATCTACGCCCAGATCGTGCCGCTGGCGCTGGCGTTCCAGGCGCGCTGGACGGAGGGCATAGCCGCAGACGAACTCAAGGTGTTCGAGCGCGTGCTGTCGACGCTGAACGAGCGCGGCCGCCATCTGGCTGGCAGTTATCGCAGCGACGAAGGCTGATTGCCGGAAACTGCCGGATATGGCATGCGGAGCGTGGTTCCTGCCGCGCGAATCCGCTGTGCGTCGCCACGCGGCAGTCCTTAGTTCGGTCGCGTTTGGCTGATGAAGTTGCTGACAACGTCAAGCGGTGCGGCGAAAGCCGGCCAGCAAACAGGTGATGTGGCCCGACCGGCGATGATAGTCCAGTTTACCCGACATCTCGGTGTGGTGCTGACGGCACTGGTTGGCCTCAGCGGCGCCGCCTTCGCGCAATCCCCGGCCTGCAATGCCTGGCGTTCAGAACTCGCCAGCCTGCAGGGCCAGCGCGGCGATGGGCGCGCTGCGCAGGCAGCCCAACGCGTCGGCGCCCAGCTCGCCCAGGCCACGAACCAGTATCGCGCCATGGGCTGCGAACGCGGCGGCTTCCTGTTCTTCGGGGAGGCCGCGCCTCCGCAATGCGGCGGCCTGCGTGCGCAGATCAACCAGTTGCAGGCCCAGCACGGCTCGCTCCAGCGCCAGGCGTCTGGTGGCGTCGAGGAACGTCGGGCCCAGCTGACCGCCGCGATCGACAACAACTGCCGCGCCCAGCCGCAGCAGCGTGGATTCTTCGATACGATATTCGGTGTCGAGCCGCGCCGCGGTGAAATCGAGACCACCCTGCCCGAGCTCGAGCCCGAGCAGTCGATAGATGGCGAGCCCGAGCGTCCGCGCATGGGTGGCCCCTATACGGTCTGCGTGCGCAGCTGCGACGGCTTCTTCTTCCCGCTCGCCAACAGCCCCGGCGGCGGCGCCAGCCAGGACGAGATGTGCCAGGCCCTGTGCCCGGGCACCGAGACCTCGGCCTTCGGCATGCAGAGCGGCGGCGACATCCAGAATGCGGTGTCGCGCGGCGGCACGCCCTATGCCTCGCTTCCGAATGCCGGCAAGTATACCCGCAGCTTTGACGCCGCCTGTACCTGCAAGCCGCAGGGCCAGAGCTGGGCGCAGACGCTGAAGGAAGCCGAATACCTGCTCGACAAGCGCAAGGGCGACGTCATCGTCACCCAGCAGCGCGCCGACGAGTTGTCCCGCCCGCGCGTGCCCGACCCCAAGCGAGCGGATCCGAAGCGGCGTGGCGCGCCGGCCCCGACGGTTCAACCGGCGGCCGTGCCAGACGCCGTCGACGAGAAGCCGATGCCCTCCGAAAACTCGCCGACATCCGGCACGGAGTCCGCAGGCGTAGGACCCGACAGCGTAGGTGAGCGCGTGCTGGACAAGGGCGACGGCGTCCAGCGCGAGACCCGCAGCGTCACTGGGGAGAAGCGGACCGTGCGTATCGTCGCACCGAACCTTGCGCCGAATCTTGGCCCATCAAGCACCAGGAATTAGCAAGACTCGGCTTAGTTCCATGCCCGTAACGCATATCTACCCATTCTAATACGCAAACACAGTCCCTAGACGCATATCAAAACAACGCGCATTGAAGGTCGATCCCGGAGACGGGGGCGCCGACCAGGACTGCGCACGCTGCTTGAGCTCAACAGCGCATCACCGGGCGCCTCCCCAGCATTGGAGGCCCGTGATGGCCGAGACGCCCGCGACGCTGCATCCCCATCCAATCGAGTTCGACGACGCGAAGCGGCGGATCAAGGCGATCTTCATCGGCTCGGTCGGCAATCTCGTCGAGTGGTATGACTTCTATGCCTATACGGCGTTCGCGCTGTATTTCGCGCCGGCCTTCTTCCCCTCGCACGACCCGGTGGTGCAGCAGCTCAACGCAGCGACACTGTTTGCCGCCGGCTTCATCGTCCGGCCGATCGGCGGATGGCTGTTCGGGCATCTGGCCGATCGCTATGGCCGGCGCCTCTCGCTGACAGTCTCGGTGCTGATGATGTGCTTCGGCTCGCTGATCATCGCCGCGACCCCGACCTATGCCACGATCGGCTTCGCCGCTCCCGCCCTGCTGGCGCTGGCGCGCATCATCGAGGGCCTCAGCCTCGGGGGCGAGTACGGCGCGAGCGCGACCTATCTCACCGAGGTCGCCGATCCCGAGCATCGAGGCTTCTATTCGAGCTTCCAGTACGTCACGCTGATCGGCGGCCAGCTCACCGCCATCGTCGTGCTGCTGCTGCTCCAGAACGTCTTCCTGACCCATGAGCAGTTGGTCGACTGGGGCTGGCGCATCCCCTTCGTGATCGGCGCGCTGCTGGCGATCACGGCGATGTACATGCGCCGCCACATGCAGGAGACGGAGGCCTTCACCGAGGCCAGCAAGAACCCGGTCAAGCGCCAGAGCTCGCTGCGCGGCCTGCTGAAGTATCCGCGCGAGGTCGCGCTGGTGGTCGGCCTGACGGCCGGCGGCACGGCGGCGTTCTACACCTTCACCACCTACATGCAGACCTTCGTGAAGCAGACGGTCGGCCTCTCCGACCTGACCACCACCTATGTCATCGCGGGTTCGCTGATCTTCGCGGCAATCCTGCAGCCGATCTATGGCGCGATCTCCGACCGCGTCGGCCGCAAGCCTCTGCTGATCTTCTTCGGTGTCGCGGGCACGCTCTTGACGGTGCCGATCCTGACGACGCTTGCCGGCACCAAATCGCCCTGGATGGCGTTCCTGCTGATCTCGGGAGCCTGGATCTTCGTCGCCGGCTACACCTCGATCAATGCGGTGGTGAAGGCCGAGCTGTTCCCGACCTCCATCCGCGCGACGGGCATCGCAGTGCCCTATGCCGTGACGGTTTCGGTGTTCGGCGGCACGGCGCCGGCGATCGCGCTGTTCTTCAAGCAGCAGGGCCACGAGCAGTGGTTCTTCTACTACCTCGCCGGCGTGATCTTCGTCTCGCTCCTGGTCTACGTGACGATGCGCGACACCAAGCACGCCTCGGCGATGCACCGGCACGATTGACGCCCGCTCCGTCATTGCGAGCACAGCGAAGCAATCCAGGGAGACCTCGAGCCCTGCGGCTCTGGATTGCTTCGTCGATGCGCTCCTCGCAATGACGGCTATGGCGGGTCAGGCGTTTTCGCCGGCGAGCCGCTTCAGCGCCCTGTCGCGGCCGATCAGCGGGAGCAGCGCGGCGAGTTCAGGGCCGTGCTCCAGCCCGGTCAGCGCCAGACGCAGCGGCATGAACAGGGCCTTCCCCTTCGTGCTCGTCGCGGCGCCGACGGCTTGCGTCCAGCTTTTCCAAGTGGTCGCGTCGAACGGCTCCGGCGGCAGCAGCGAGGCGGCGGTGGCGGCGAATGTCGGATCGACATGAGCGGAGTCCAGCGGCCCCTCGACCACCCGCCACCAGTTCCTCGCGTCCTCGAGCTTGCCCAGATTGCCACGCACGGCGAGCCAGAAAGGCTCGCCCGCGGGTATTCCGAGAGCAGCGAGGCGGTCAGCCACCGCAGCGTAAGGCAACTGGTGCAGCGTACGGGCGCTCAGCGTCTCGACCTCGTGCTCGTCGAACTTGGCCGGCGCGCGCGAGATATGGCTGAGGTCGACCAGCCCGGCGAGTTCATCGAGGCTCGCAACCGGACGCACGGCGTCCGAGGAACCGACCAGCACCGCCAGCGCCGCAACGGCCAGGGCCTCGACGCCATTCTCGCGCAGGCCACGCAGCGAAAGATGCCCGAGCCGTTTTGACAGCCCCTCGCCGCTCGCGGTGGTCAGCAGATTGTGGTGGCCGAACTCCGGCAGCGCCGCGCCCAGCGCCTCGAACATCTGGATCTGGACTGCGGTATTGGTGACGTGATCCTCGCCCCGGATGACATGCGTCACGCCGGTCTCGATGTCGTCCACCACCGAGGGCAGGTGGTAGAGGTAGCTGCCGTCCTCGCGGATAACGACCTGGTCCGACAGCGAGGCGCAATCGACATGGGCCTCGCCACGCACGAGATCGTTCCAGGCGACGTTGCGCGGCTCGAGCATGAAGCGCCAATGCGGCTTGCGCCCCTCGGCCTCCAGCTTCGCCTTGTCTTCGGCCGTGAGTTTCAGCGCCGCGCGGTCATAGATCGGCGGCAGGCCGCGCGCGAGCTGGCGCTTGCGGCGGCGGTCGAGCTCATCGGCGGTCTCGTAACAGGCGTAGAGCCGGCCGGCGGCGCGCAGCCTGTCGGCAGCGGCATCATAGAGCGCAATGCGGTCCGATTGCCGGATGACGAGGTCGGGCTTCACGCCCAGCCAAGCGAGGTCTTCGGCGATCGCATCCGCGAATTCCGGCTTCGAGCGCACGAGGTCCGTGTCGTCGTAGCGCAACAGGAAGCGCCCGCCATGCCGCTGCGCGAACAGCCAGTTCAGCATGATGGACCGGACATTGCCGATGTGGAGATAGCCGGTCGGAGACGGGGCGGTGCGGACGAGCGGAGTTGTCATGCGCGGCTTATGAGCCCTTTGCCGATTCCAGACAATCGGTCAGACGCAAGCGGGACCATCAGTGCGCCAGCGCCGCGCACACGCTCTCCGGGCAACCGGCCTAGATATCGAAATTATCCGTTGCCGGCCGCCCTACCCCCTTTGGTCAACGCTTGATCGGGTTCAAGCCTTGGCTCACCGTCATCGTTGAAACCGTGCGCGATCGGGTAGCGGCTCTCTCCGTTCACGGCTTTTGCGCTGAGCCTGACACCGGGTATCGCGTCGTGCCGAGCCCGCTGCGTAGACCTCAGGCCCCGCTCGACCGATTTGACCGTCTCCAGCTCGTGCCCCAAGGCAACCACGTCGAAAACGCCCACCTCATCCATGAGCAGGTCCAGGATGTCATCGAGACGCCCTGCTGGAGCGGGTCCGAGTTCGGGGACGACCGGACCATCGGGCCCCAAGGCCGCTGCCGGCCGCCAGCGATTTCGCAGGGCTGCAAGGCGATGCGCCTGGGTCGCGGAGACGTCCTTGAGCGGCTGGAAGCTGGTATCAGGGGCGCCGTGGACCAGGCTGGCCCCGCACGCCATGGCCGATCTGTTCCTCGTTGCTAGCAGGACATACCCCAACGCCGCCGACCGCGCCGCCAGGATGACGCCACGCGCCCTGTCCGCGAGATCGGCGCGCATCGCATCGCTTGGGGCGTAGGCAGCGCTATCGGCCAATGCGGTTTCGAGCGCCCGTGCCAGTGGGGCCAGCGAGACTGTCTCCAGGCGGGCACCGAGCGGGTGGAGGCCGGTCTGCGGATCCTCCGCAGTGTCCTGTCCACCTGACGCAGATGTCATCGCCAAGCAGACGACGCGATCGGCTCCGAGCGCATCGACCGCGAGCACGGCACAGAGGCTCGCTTCCAGCAGCCCGCAGACTTCGATCGCAGCGCCTGCTGCGCCTGTCTTGCCGATATAGTCACGCAGGCTCAGCACGATCGCGGCATAGTCCGCCTCGTCGCCCGTTTCGATCGCAGCGATGTCGCCCGGAGAGCAACGCCAGTTGCCGGATTCGCGCTGCCATTGCGTGAGAGCAATCTCTTCGCGGAACGCGGGTAGTTGCCAGGCCAGCGTGCGGTCGCCGTTCAGGACGAAGGATGCGCCGTCGAAGACCAGTTCGTCCTGCCCGCCAACCTGGTTGAGCTGGACCAGCGGCAGGCCGGATTCGACTATGCGCGCGACTGCGAGGTTCATCCTGATATCGCAGACATCGCGGTGGTAGGGCGACGCGCAAGGGGCCAACAGGATCTCGGTACCGGTCTCGGCCAGGCATTCGACGACGTCGTCGCTCAAAATGTCCTCCCCGATCACCGGGCCGAGCCGGACCTTGTCGCGAAACAGCATCGGGCCGGGCAACGGTCCGCGCGCAAGCATCCGGGTCTCGTCCCGGATGCCCCGGTCGCAGAGGGCCGCCTTGAAGCGCACAGACTGGATGACGCCGCCATCGAGCAGCGCATAGGCGTTGTAGAGCCTGCCCTCCTCGCGCCAGGGCAAGCCGATCAGGATGGCAGGCCCGCCGTCGGCGGTCTCGCGCGCCAGCTCCTCGCAGGCCCTGCGGCAGGCATCCTGAAAGGCCGGGCTCGCCAGGAGGTCCAGTGCTGGCGCACCGCTCAGGAACAGTTCCGGCAGCACCAGCAGTTCCGCGCCGGCGGCATGGGCAGGTGCGCGGGCGGCGAGCACCTTTGCGGCGTTGCCGGCGATATCGCCGATGGCAGGGTTCAGCTGGGCAAGGGCAATGCAAAGAGACGTCGCGTTCATCGCCTGCCTCTAGCCCGGTGTCGCAATGGCGGCAACGTAGCTGGAACGCCGGGACTTCTGGGCGCTTAACCTGGTGTTAGGGTTAATCGGCGATGAATTGTGGACGAGCCTCACGCCATTACGTGCCGGCTGCCGTTCGGAGAACCGACGATGCGTATTCGCCAGATCCAATTCATGGGCGTTGCTGCCCTCCTGACCGCGACAATCCTGACGCCTGTCGCTTCTGGCGCTGCCGATTATCCGGTGCTGCGTGGCAGCCAGACAGAGGATCTGCCGCCGTCGCCATCCGAGGTATTTGGCCAAGCCGACTGGAACGGGTTCTATGTCGGCGGCTTCGGTGGCTACACCGATGCAAATTTCCAGGTTGGGCGCGGCGCTGCCAATCTCGTCGCGAACCATCTCAGATCGACTACCGTCGAAGCGGAGATGCAGGCTTCTTCGCTTTTAAACATGCCGAGCTTCGGCAAGCGCGCTTCGACATTCGGCGGCTTCGCCGGATATAATTTCCAGATCGGAGATGTCGTTGTTGGCTTGGAAGCGGACTATACCCGTCACAGCGCAAAGGGTGAATCCGTGGATGCCATCGGACGTAGCCGGGTGCTCAGCGACGGATACAATACCTCGGTCTTCCTGCAGGGCGCGACCGCTGCCGAGCTGAAGGACGTCGGCACGCTGCGTGTGCGCGCCGGCTATGTCATGGGGCCGTTCATGCCGTTCATCACGGGCGGTCTCGCCATAGGTAATGGCTCGGTGGTCAGTCGAGCGAGCGTTATAGCCGCCGGGTACGATGCCAACCCCGCGGAGGACCCGGTGCTCCAGTCCTATTCATCCGCTTCCGGCACACTCATCAGCAGCCGCAAGAACTCGACCATGCTCGGCGGAACTGTCGGAGCGGGCGTCGAGGCGCTGTTCGGAGGCTTGTTGCTGCGGGCCGAAGCAAATTACGTGCGAATGGAAGCTCAGGGCAACGTCGTCGTGGAGACGACGACCGCGCGAGTCGGCGCCGGCGTCAAATTCTGAACCATCGCCTCTCAGGTTACAAAAAAGGCCGGGCTTGCGCCCGGCCTTTTCGTTTTGACTGGCGCCGTTGCGGCTACTCGGCCGCCTCGACCTCGGGGCGGGCCTTGCCGGCACGGTCGCGCTTGACCAGCTCGGCAACGAGGAAGGCCAGCTCCAGCGCCTGCTCGGCATTGAGGCGGGGGTCGCAGACCGTGTGGTAGCGGTCGTTGAGGTCCGCATCGGTCATGCCGCGCGCGCCACCGGTGCATTCGGTGACGTTCTTGCCCGTCATTTCCAGATGCAGGCCACCGGCGTGGGTGCCCTCGGCCTGATGGACGGCGAAGAAGTTCTTCACCTCGGACATGATCAGGTCGAAGGGCCGCGTCTTGTAGCCGCTCGCCGCCTTGACCGTGTTGCCGTGCATCGGGTCGCAGGACCAGACGACGTTGCGCCCTTCCCGCTTGGTGGCGCGCACCAGCGCGGGGAGGTTGTCGAAGACCTTGTCGGCACCGAAGCGGCCGATCAGCGTCATGCGGCCGGCCTGGTTTTGCGGATCGAGCACGTCGATCAGTTTCAGCAGGCCGTCGACCGTGGTCGAGGGACCGCATTTCAGGCCGATCGGGTTCTTGATGCCGCGGAAGAACTCGACATGGGCATGGTCGAGCTGGCGTGTGCGATCGCCGATCCAGAGCATGTGCCCGGAGGTGTCGTAATACTCACCGGTGGTCGAGTCGGTGCGGGTCATCGCCTGCTCGTAGCCGAGCAGCAGCGCCTCGTGGCTGGTGTAGAAATCCGTCGTGCGCATCTCGGGATGCGTCTCGGGATCGATGCCGATGGCGCGCATGAAGTCGAGCGCCTCGGTGATGCGCTCGGCCACCTGGTTGTAGCGCGACGAGGCCGGAGCATCCTTGACGAAGCCCAGCATCCAGCGATGCGCGTTGTCGAGATTGGCGTAGCCGCCGGTCGCGAAGGCGCGGATGAGGTTCAGCGTGGCGGCCGACTGGCGATAGGCCTCGAGCTGGCGACGCGGATCGGGGATGCGCGCTTCGGCCGTGAACTCGTTGTCGTTGACGATGTCGCCCTTGTAGCTCGGCAGCTCGACGCCGCCGATCGTCTCGGACGGGGCCGAGCGCGGCTTGGCGAACTGACCGGCGATACGGCCGACCTTCACCACCGGCGAGCCGCCGGCGAAGGTCAGGACCACCGCCATCTGCATGAACAGACGGAAGAAATCGCGGATGTTGTCGGCAGAGTGCTCGCCGAAGCTCTCGGCGCAATCGCCGCCCTGCAGGAGGAAGGCCTCACCGGCCGCGACCTTGCCCAACGCCCGTTTGAGCTTGCGCGCCTCGCCTGCAAAAACGAGCGGCGGAAAGCCGGCGAGCTGCTGCTCGACCGCCTTCAAGGCTGCCTGGTCCGGATACTCCGGAATCTGCTGGACGGGCTTTGCCCTCCAGCTCTCGGGCGTCCACCGCTCGGACATCACACTCATGCTCCTGCTTGCAAATCGCGCCCGTTAACCGTTTGTCAGCGCGAAGCCGCGCCTATACACCGATACGCCCGGGCTGACCACCTCCGAGGTGACGTACCGCACGCCCGACCGATCGGCAGCGCCAGCGCAATCGACCGATACCGATTCATTTCAGCGTGCTAGCCTGATCTATTGAGATCTCGGTTTCAGCTGTTTGCTGATTGGTTCAACACCCTCGCATCTTGAATCAATACGTTTGCATATTGAACGCAGCGATCACTTCCCCGCCTAACATCAGGCGCGTGCAGTGGCTTGCGCTCCCATCGCGCCCAACCTATTTTATCAACTAGTCTGAATTTCAGGTTTGAATTCTATGGTCACGATTGGCGCATTCGAGGCCAAGACGCATCTCTCCTCGCTGCTGGAGCGCGCGGCAGCGGGCGAAGATGTCGTCATCACCAAGCACGGCAAGCCGCTCGCCCGACTCGTGGGCGCGAACGATCCTGACGCCGCGCGCCGCAGCGAGGCTTTTGAGCGCCTGAAGCTCGCGCGCAAGGGCGTCACGCTTGGCGACCTCACCTGGCAGGAACTGCGTGACGCAGGACGGCGCTGATGCTCGTCCTCGATGCCTCCATAGCATTGTCATGGTGCTTCGAGGACGAGGCTTCACCCGAGACCGACGCAATCGCCGAGCGCGTGCAGGGCGAAGGAGCGATCGTGCCAGGCCTGTTCCAGTTGGAACTCGGAAACATCCTGCTCCAGGCGCAACGTAGAGGCCGAATCTCGGCTGCTCAGATCGCAATGCGGATTGCGCTGCTGGAAGACCTGGCGATCGCGACCGACACCGAGACATCCGCACGGGCCTTGCGCGAAACACTCGCTCTGGCGCGCACGCACGCCTTGACCAGCTACGATGCGGCCTATCTGGAACTCGCACTGCGCAAGGGCGCGGTGCTGGCAACGCGGGACCGAGCCCTGGCAAACGCTGCGAGGGCGCTGGACGTCCCGGTCCTGCCTTGATCCCTACCCCGCCCGCGCGGTCCGCATCGTCACGAGTTCTTCCGCCGCGCTGGGGTGCAGCGCGATCGTGCGGTCGAAATCGGCCTTGGTCGCGCCCATCGTCACGGCGATCGCGACCGCCTGAATGATCTCGCCGGCATCATGGCCCAGGATATGGACGCCGAGCATCTTGTCGGTTTTCGCGTCGACCACGAGCTTCATGTAGATCCGCTCCTGCCGGCCGGAGATCGTCGCCTTCATCGGCCGGAAGGCGGATTCGAAGACACGGACGTCATGGACCGCCGCGATCGCCTGCTGTTCGGTCAGACCGACTGAGCCGATCTCCGGCGTGGTGAACACGGCCGAGGCGACCATGCTGTGGTCGGTGGTCCAGGGCTTTCCGCCAAAAATGGAATCCGCAAAGGCGTGCCCCTCGCGGATCGCGACAGGCGTCAGGTTGATGCGGTTCGTGACGTCGCCGACCGCATGGATCGAGGGTACGTTCGAGGCCGAGTCGGCATCGACCAGGATCTGGCCAACGGGGCCCAGCTTCACGCCGGCCTCCTCCAGTCCGAGGCCAACCGTGTTGGGACGGCGCCCGGTGGCGACCAGCACCACCTCGGCGTCGATCGGATCGCCCTTGGCGCAATGGGCGCGGCGGGAACCATCAGGCAGCAACTCGATGCGATCAACGGTGCAGCCCAGCCGCATGGTGATGCCGGCGTGCTGGAGCGCATCGCGCAGGCGCGTGCGGATATCCTCGTCGAAGCCGCGCAGGATGTTGTCGCCGCGATGCAGCAGCGTGACCTCGACCCCGAGACGCGCAAAAAGGCTGGCGAATTCGAGCGCGATATAACCGCCGCCGATCACGAGCATGCGCTTGGGCAGGCTCGGCAGGTGGAATACCTCATTGGAGGAGATGCCGAGTTCACCGCCGGGGATCGGCGGATCGAAGGCCGGATAGCCACCGGTCGCCACCAGGATATGGCGGGCGCGGACGAGTTCGCCGCTCTTGGCGAGCCTGACCTGATGCGGCCCCTCGACGACGGCGCGCTCCTCCCGGATCGCGACCTTGGCGCCCTCAAGTCCCTTGCGGTAAAGCCCGGACAGCCGCGTAACCTCGTTGGCAACTGCATCCCGCAAGGTCGGCCAGTCGAAGCTCGGCTTGGCGACCGTCCAGCCGAAGCCCGCCGCATCCTCGAAATCATCGGCGAAGCGGCTGGCGTAGACGAAGAGCTTCTTGGGCACGCAGCCGCGGATGACGCAGGTGCCGCCGATGCGATCTTCCTCCGCGATCATGACGCGGGCGCCATGGCCCGAGGCGATGCGGGCCGCGCGCGTACCGCCCGAACCGGCACCGATGACGAAAAGGTCGACGTCGAAATCAGCCATGTCGATTGTCCTGAGCTTCCGTCTGAAGGGTCGTCTGCCGAAGTGCCAGCCATAGCACCGCCGCGGCTGCCGCCAATGAGGCAATCCACCAACCCTGCCAGGCCCCATGCGCCACAGCGGCGATGCCGAAGGCCGAGGCGAACAGTGCAAGGCGTGGCGCCAATACCCCGCGCGCAAGTCGCCGCAGCCGCCACAAGCAGGCGAGGCCAGCGAAGCCCAGCAAGGCCGCGCCGATCGCGCCGGTTTCGGTCCAGGCCTGGATCGGCGCGCTGTGCGGGTGGCCGACGGCCAGCATCTCGCGATGCGCGGGCGAGACCGATTGCGCGACCGGGTGATTTTCCAGCGCGGCTGTCGCGCCGAAGCCGGAGCCTACGAGCGGGTGGAGCCGAATGGCCTCGCCAAAGCTCAGCCAGATATCGACGCGGGCGCGGGAATGGGAGCTGGAAAGCTGCTGGTGCAGCGCCTCGGGCATCGCCCGGTCGACGAGTTCCCCGATCACCGGCGCCGTCAGCATGGTCACCGCAAAACCCAGCGCGACGACCGCGAGCGTCAACCTGGGAACCAGCAGGGCAAGCACCCAGGTCCCGGCCATGATCAGCAGGCCGAGCTTGGCGGCGCCACTTTCGGAAACGAAGGTCGCACTCGCGACGAGGACGACCGTGAGGACGCACAGCAAGCGATCGACCGACCCGCCATTGGGGCGGGCCCAGAGCCCGGGCAGCACGGCGGCAGTCAGCATCAGGCTGGTCAGCACGGGGCGGTTGAAGACGTCGGTGCGGTTCACGCCCTTGCCCAGTCCCAGCATGACGCGTTGCGACAGGCCGATCGCGAGCTCGAGCAGCATCAGTGCCGCGGCAATGCAGAGCGCAAGCGCAAGCGCCCGATAGAAGACGGAGTTCAGGCGCAGCTGGCTGCTGGCGACCAGGGCGAGGCCGCAGAGCAGCGGCAAGGCAAGCTCGCCCCACATGGACAGCCCCGGACCGAGCCTGTGGCTCCAGCCCACCGAGACGAGAGCCCAGGCCAGGAACAGGCCGATGGCAAGACCGATGGGGCTCGCCAGCCCCGCTCCCATCCGACTCAGGAGCGGCCGGAACCCTTCGCTCAACCAGGCGGCGGCAAGCAGCGAGACTGTGCCGAGACCGAAGATCAGGGGCGCCGAGCGATTGGCGAGCCACATCGCGACGGGCAACGCAACGAGCAACCCGGCGCCGAGCTGGCCAAGACGCCGCGCACACAGGGCCTCGGCACGGGGAGCGAAAGGATCAAGGCTTACGACAGGGCGCGCGTTCATGGCGCCTGCGCTTACGCGATTGGGCCGCGAACGCCTAGAGGCTGCGCGAGCGAGAGCGGCGGGCGCGCTCGTTTCCTCCCGCGAAGCTGCAGCGGAACTGTGCCGCAAGGAATGGCTCCGGCCACCTTATACACTTAGGGCGAGTTGACGTAGCGAGGGCAGCGATGCGACTGCTGTAGGGTGTGACAAAATGCGCGGAAATCCGCGATCGGAGGAAACAATGCTCACATCCATTCTCAAGCGCTCGGCCGTAGCGGCCGTGGCGCTCGCCGGCCTGACGACGGCCGCTTTTGCCCAGCTCGAACTCAAGATCATGGCACCGGCCTCGCCCGGCGGCGGCTGGGACGGCACGGCGCGCTCGATGCAGCAGGCGCTGATGGCATCCGGCATCGCCAAGAGCGCACAGGTGACGAACGTCACAGGCGCCGGCGGCACCATCGGCCTGTCGCAACTGATCAACGCCAAGGGCGACGGCTCGCAGCTGATGGTCAACGGCTTCGTCATGGTCGGCGCGATCCTGCTGAACAAGTCTCCCGTCACCCTGGCCCAGACGACCCCGATCGCACGGCTCACCGCCGAGGCGCTGGTCATCGTGGTTCCCACGGACTCGCCGATCAAGTCGGCCAAGGACCTGGCCGAGCGGGTCAAGGCCGATCCGGCCAAGGTCACATGGGCTGGCGGCTCGGCCGGCGGCGCCGACCACATCCTCGCCGCGCTCTTTGCCGAGGCCGCCGGTGGCGACCCCAAGAAGATCAACTACATCCCGTTCTCGGGCGGCGGCGAAGCGCTGGCAGCCATGCTCGGCGGCCGCGTCACGGCCGGCATCTCGGGCTATGGCGAATTCGAAGGCCAGATCAAGGCCGGCAAGCTGCGCGTCATCGGCGTGTCGGCACCCAAGCGCCTCGACAACGCTCCGGACGCGCCGACCCTCAAGGAAGGCGGCGTCAGTCTCGAGCTGCTGAACTGGCGCTCTGTCGTTGCCCCTCCGGGCCTCAGCGACGCGCAGCGCAAGACGCTGTCGGACGCTGTCGAGAAGCTGGTCAAGTCGAAGGAATGGGCTGAGATCCTCAAGGCCCGCGGTTGGGACGACGCCTATCTCGGCGGCGCCCAGTTCGAGGCCTTCATGAAGACGGAGACCGAGCGCGTCTCCAAGGTCATGCACGACGTCGGCCTGGTGAAGTAAACCCGGCGCCTACGCCCGAAGACAGGCAAAGGGGCCGGGAGACCGGCCCCTTTGTCGCCTCAACCCATCTTCTCGCCCGCAATGCACGCCTACCGGCACCGGGGACCGCCATGATGCACGAAAATCTGAGACACGGCCCCGATCGGCCAGCCCTGGTCGTAGGCCTCCTGCTGCTGATAGTTGCCGCCCTTGTCGGCTATGACGCCTCGCAGCAGACCATCACCTCGAATTACGGCGTCGGCCCCACCGCGATGCCCTACGTCGTCTGCATCGGCCTCGTCACGCTCGGGCTCGCGCATTTCTTCGTCGCCTTCCGCGAGGGCCTGCCCAAGCCCGACGCAGCCGACGGTGGCGCCCTGCTCTGGATCGTTGCGGGGCTGGTCGCGCTGATCGCCTGCATCGCGCTCGGCGGCGGCTTCATCATCGCGATCACCATCGTGTTCGCCTGCACGGCGCGTGGCTTCGGCCGGCGGGCGCTGCTTGTCGACGCGATCATCGGCTTCGTGCTCGGCCTCGTGATCTTCGTGGTCTTCGCCAAGCTTCTGACCTTGCTGCTCCCGATGGGGCCGCTCGAACGTCTCCTCGTCTGAAGGCGACCGATCATGGACACCACACTTGCCCTTCTGAACGGCTTCAGCGTCGCGCTCGAGCCTTCCAAGCTGCTCTTCTGCCTGGTCGGCGTGTTCCTCGGCACGGCCGTCGGCGTGCTGCCGGGCATCGGCCCGGCGCTGACGGTGGCGCTGCTGCTGCCGGTGACGTTCAAGCTGGACCCGGCCGGCTCCATCATCATGTTCGCCGGCATATACTATGGCGGCATGTACGGGGGCTCGACGACCGCGATCCTGCTGAACGCGCCTGGCGAGAGCGCGTCGCTTGCAACCGCGCTCGAAGGCTCCAAGATGGCCAAGGCCGGACGCGGCGGGCCGGCGCTGGCGACGTCGGCGATCGGCTCGTTCGTGGCCGGCACCATCGCGACGCTGGGCCTCGCCTTCCTGGCGCCCTGGCTCGTCGAGATCGCGGTGAAGTTCGGCCCCTGGGACTACTTCGCACTGATGATCGTCGCCTTCGTCACGGTTTCTGCGACCTTCGGCGATTCGCCGTTGCGGGGCCTCACCAGCCTGTTCCTGGGCATCACGCTCGGCCTGATCGGCATCGACAAGCTGACCGGGCAGGCGCGCCTGACCTTCGGCGTGCCCGAACTCCTGAACGGCGTCGAGGTGACCACACTCGCGGTCGGACTGTTTGCCGTCGGCGAAGCGCTCTACGTCGCCAGCAAGCGCGCTCATGCGCCCGAGGAGATCATTCCGATCAAGGGCTCGCTGTGGATGACCAAAGAGGACTGGAAGCGCTCCTGGGCGCCCTGGCTGCGCGGCACCGCCTTCGGCTTTCCGATCGGCGCCCTGCCCGCGGGCGGCGCCGAGGTGCCGACCTTCCTGTCCTATTCGACCGAGCGTAAGCTCTGCAAATATCCCGACGAGTTCGGCAAGGGCGCGATCGAGGGCGTCGCCGGTCCCGAGGCCGCCAACAACGCCTCGGCGGCGGGCACGCTGGTGCCACTGCTGACGCTGGGCCTGCCGACTTCGGCGACCGCCGCGATCATGCTGGCGGGCTTCCAGCAATACGGGCTCAATCCCGGGCCGCTGCTGTTCGCCGAGAAGCCGGACCTCGTCTGGGGCCTGATCGCCTCGCTGTTCATCGCCAACGTGATGCTGGTGATCATCAACCTTCCGCTGATCGGCATCTGGGTGAGGCTGCTGGCGATCCCGCAGCCCTGGCTCTACGCCGGCATCCTGGTCTTCGCGACCATGGGTACGCTGGCCGTCAACGCATCGCCCGTCGAGCTCGGCATGCTCTTCGTCTTCGGGTATCTCGGCTATCTCATGCGACGCTACGATTACCCGGTTGCGCCGATGGTGGTCGGGTTGATCCTGGGGCCGATGGCGGAAGCGCAGCTCAGGCGAGCCTTGCAGATCAGCCTCGGCGATCCGATGATCCTGCTGGAGAACCCGATCTCGGCGACCCTGCTCGGCCTGGCCTTCATCGCGCTGGTTGCGCCCTTTGCCATGAAGGGGCTGAACAAGTTCAAGGCTTCGGAGGACTGAGCGGAAGCCTGATGGCCTGACATTGCCCCCCGGGCATCGCTTGCGCTGAGCAATCGGCGGCGATGCCCGAACAAGCGCGACGTGAATGTGTTGAAGTGAGACCGGGAGACCGCGAACTCCGCGCCCCTCCCTGTCGGACGGAGGACGCACCATGACGGACATCTCGCTCCAGGCTTCCCCAACGACCAGCCCCGCAGAGCCGAGCCTTCATCGCGTGATGGGGCCGTGGCTGCTGCTGCTATTCATCGTCGGCGACATCCTCGGCACCGGCATCTATGCGTTGACAGGCCAGGTCGCCAAGCAGGTCGGAGGGGTGGTCTGGCTGCCGTTCCTGGTCGCTTTCGTGGTCGCGATGATCACGGCTTTCAGCTATCTCGAGCTGGTCACGAAGTACCCGCGGGCCGCCGGCGCCGCGCTCTACACGCACAAGGCCTTCGGGATCCATTTCATCACATTCATCGTCGCCTTCGCGGTGATGTGCTCGGGCATCACGTCGGCTTCCACGGCCTCGCGCGCCTTTGCCGCCAACATGTCAACCGCCTTCGGACTCGGGCTAAGCGGCTTTGGGGTCACCCTGATCGGGCTGGGCTTCATGGTCCTGGTCGCAATCGTGAACCTGCGCGGCGTCGGCGAGAGCGTGAAGGCGAACGTCGTCCTCACCTGTGTAGAACTGACCGGGCTCCTGATCATCATCTGCATCGGCGTGATGGCGATCATGGCGGGCCAGGGCGACGTGTCGCGTGTGCTGGAGTTCAAGACCGCCGTCGACGGCGGCGCCTTCTGGCCGGTGATCGCGGCGACCACGCTGGCGTTCTTCGCCATGGTGGGCTTCGAGGACTCCGTCAACATGGCCGAGGAATGCGAGAACCCGACGCGCATCTTCCCGAAGGTGCTGCTGGCCGGCCTCGTGATCACCGGCACGATCTACGTGCTCGTCTCGATCTCTGCGATCACCCTCGTCCCGCCCGAGGAACTCGGCGAAGGCGAGACGCCGCTGCTGAAGGTCGTGCAGGCCGGCGCGCCGAATTTTCCGATCTGGATCTTCGGCTTCATCACCATGTTCGCGGTCGCCAACAGCGCGCTGATCAACATGCTGATGGCGAGCCGGCTGGTCTATGGCATGAGCCGAGAGCATGTCCTGCCGCCGCTGCTGGGCAAGGTGCACGCGAAACGCCGCACGCCCTATATTGCGATCGGCTTCACGTCGCTGCTGGCCTTCGCACTGATCACCTTCGTCGGCGAGGTGCCAGCTCTGGGAGGGACCACAGCGCTTCTGCTCCTGTGCGTGTTCTGCGTCGTCAACTTCGCGGTGCTCGTCCTGCGCAAGGACAAGGTCGAGCACCGGCATTTCCGCACGCCGACGCCGCTGCCTATCCTCGGCGCGCTGGCCTGCGCCTTCTTCGCGGGCCCGTGGACCGGCCGCGCCATGGTGCAATACGAGATCGCCGGCGTGCTGATCGGGATCGGCGTCCTGCTCTGGCTCGTGACCGTGATGATAAATCGCGCCAGCGGCGTGCAGCCCGGTCATCCCAGAGGCCAGGATCTCGGACGTGCCGGGCCGGTGAACTGAGCCAACCGGACGGGAAACAGGGACTGGTCCAGAAACAGGAAACCCGCCGGCGCGTCGGCGCAGGCGGGTTCCGTTTAGGCTTAGGAAAGGCCGTGCCAGGTCACATCTTGTGACCGCGCTTACCCATCTCGTCGGTGAAGCGCTGGAACAGGGCATTGGTCGCCTGCATGCTCCAGGTCTGCAGCACCGAATAGATCGCGTCGATCGCGAGCGGGCGCGCCGCGTTGTAGCGCTGCCCCACCGGCGACTTGAAGAACGCCGCGATCTCGCGCAGATCCGCTTCGCTCATCCTGCGGGCGAAGATGTCCGCCGCTGTCAGGACCATCTCGTCGCGCTTGCGGTCGGCCTCAGGCTTCAGCGAAGCGATGACTTCGTTCATGTCCTTGGTCAGCTCGGGCCGGGTCACGCCGACGATGCGGCGGGTCTGCTCGCCGAACTCCGAGTAGACCGTGTCGAAGGAATTCGAGATGCCCGTCAGCTCCAGCACCTCGCGCGCGACGGCGACGTGGGCGGGGGTCGGAGCGGGCGTTGCCGCAGGCGCGGGTGCCGGAGCAGGAGCCTGCGCAAAGGCGGGGGCCGCCAGGACGAAAGCGAGGCCAAGAGCCGCGCCGGCGAGGTGGTGACGGATCGTCATGCTCAAGTCCTTCATCGTACTGCGCAGAACATCTGCGATGGCGGGCCCAAGAGGGCAGTATTTCGGTTCGGCAGCGCCGTGGCGCGATCCTTAGAACATGATGCCGAAAAGTGGAAACCGGATTTTGGCCTGAAACCACCTGCCCTCGGCACGGGCGGCTCAGTCGACGGCGCCAAACAGGCGCAGGCCGTCCGACCCTGCCAGGATCGCCCCGCTGGCCAGTCCGATGAACAGGCCATGCTCGACGACGCCGGGCACCATGTTCAGCGCCACCCCGAGCGCCTCGGGCTGGTCGATCGCACCGAGATGGGCGTCGAGGATGTAGTGCCCGCCATCGGTCAGCAGGATGCTGCCGTCCGGCCTGCGACGCAGCACCAGTTCGCCGCTCGCCCCGCTGGCGGTGATCGCGGCCGCAACGGCGCGACGGGTCGCCTCGAGCCCGAAGGGCACGACTTCGATCGGCAGCGGGAAACGCCCCAGTGTCGCGACAAGCTTGCTGTCGTCGGCGATCACGATCATCCGGGCGGACGCCGCCGCGACGATCTTTTCACGCAGATGCGCAGCGCCGCCGCCCTTGATCAGCCGCAGTTCGCCGTCGACCTCGTCGGCCCCGTCGACGGTGAGGTCGAGTTCGGGCGTCTCGTCGAGCGTCGACATCGCGATGCCCAGCGCCAGCGCCTGTGCCTGCGTGAACTCCGAGGTCGCGACGCAGATCACATCGAGCCCTCCCGCCACGCGTGCGCCGAGCAGATCGACGAAATGCTTGGCGGTCGAGCCTGTGCCGAGGCCGAGCCGCATGCCCGGCTTGACCAGTTCGAGCGCGCGCGCGGCGGCGAGCTTCTTCAGTTCGTCAGCGGTCATCGCCATCAGGCTCCAAGGCCGCCCATCAGCATGTACTTGATCTCGACGAACTCATCCATGCCGTGCAGCGAGCCCTCGCGACCGAGGCCCGACTCCTTGACGCCCCCGAAGGGCGCGACCTCGGTGCCGAGAATGGCCGAGTTGATGCCGACCATGCCGTATTCGAGTTCCTCGGCGACGCGGAAGGCGCGACCGAGATCCTTCGAGTAGAAATAGGCGGCGAGCCCGAAGGGGGTGTCGTTGGCCATCGCAACGACCTCCTCCTCGGTTGAGAAGCGGTAGACCGGGGCCACCGGGCCGAAGGTTTCTTCATTGGTCACCAGCATCTTGGTGGTGACGCCGGAGAGCACCGTGGGCTCGTAGAAGGTGCGGCCGAGCGCATGGCGCTTGCCGCCGACCACGACCTTGGCGCCGTGCGCCACGGCATCGGCGACATGGCGCTCGACCTTGGTGATCGCGTTCTGGTTGATCAGCGGGCCCTGAACCACACCGACCTCGACGCCGTCGCCGACCTTCATCTTGGCGACCTCACCCGCGAACTTCGCGACGAACTCGTCATGGATGCCGTCCTGCACGAACAGGCGGTTGGTGCAGACGCAGGTCTGGCCCATGTTGCGGAACTTGGCGATAATCGCGCCCTGAACGGCAGCGTCCACATCGGCATCGTCGAAGACGATGAAGGGCGCGTTGCCGCCGAGCTCGAGGCCGACCTTCTTCACGGTCGAGGCCGCCTGCTGCATCAGGAGCTTGCCGACCGGCGTCGAGCCGGTGAAGCCGACGAAGCGCACGGCCGGGTGCGTGGTCATGACCTTGCCGATCGCGACCGCGTCACCCATGACGATGTTGAGCACGCCCTTCGGGAAGCCGGCGCGGATGGCGAGTTCGATCAGCGCCAGCGCGGTCAGCGGCGTATCGGGAGCCGGCTTGACGACGAAGGTGCAGCCTGCTGCCAGGCCCGGCGCACATTTGCGCGTGATCATCGCGGCGGGGAAGTTCCACGGCGTGATCGCGGCGCAGACGCCGACAGGCTGCTTCTGGACGATGATGCGCGAATTCGGGAAGGGCGAGGGAATCGTCTCGCCATAGATGCGCTTGGCTTCCTCGGCATAGAACTCGACGAAGGAGGCGGCGTAGGCGACCTCGCCGCGTGCTTCCGCCAGCGGCTTGCCCTGCTCAGCGGTCATGATCTGGGCGAGGTCTTCCTGGTTCGCCATGATCAGGTCGAACCATTTGCGCAGGATGACCGAGCGCTCCTTGGCTGACTTTTTGGCCCAGGGCTTGAAGGCGCGCGAGGCGGCCTCGACGGCAGCGGTGGTCTCGTCGGCGCCGAAATGCGGTACCTTCGCGAGCTCGACGCCGGTCGCAGGATTGTCGACGACATCGACGCCTTCGCCGATCCAGCTCCCGTCGACATGGCACTGGGACTTGAGCAGCGTGGGATCATTGAGCTTGAGCATGGCGGACCTCACCGGGCAGATTGAGTTTCTGCCTGCGCTCTAGCATGAACCCGCCGCGAATGCCGACGCCAAATGCGGCATGCACCGCCGTTTCGCGACGCAACCCGGCAATGCGTTTCCGGGCTATTTTGCCTGTGGCGTGCAGACGACCTTGTCGTCGAAGACGTAGCAGATGCTCATCTCGCCGGTACGGATATTGACGCGGAAAATGCCGCCCTCGCGTTCGTGCCGCGACGGCGTGAGCTGGTAGTCGCTGGGCGCCTGCGGGCCTGCGCCCTCTCCGGCCGGAAAGCACATCGTCGTGCCGATTCCGCCTTCCTTGAGCTGGAATTGGCAGGCGCCGACCTCACCCGTCGCCTTGTCGACGCGATAGACGCGGTTCAGGTCAATCTGCGGCGCCGGCGCGAATTCGAAGGGCGCAGCCACCACCCCGGCCGCCGACGCCAGCCAGCATCCCGCCGCGAAAAGCAGCCGGGCGCCACGACGCTGTCCTAGAAATTCCGACACAGTACAGATCCCTTTCGCGAATCGCCGGGATGATACCACCAAAGGCGCAGATCTTGACGGGGCTTTGCGGCGGCCTTGCGCTTGCCAAGCCAGCATGAACTGCCTTTAAGCAGGCTGCCGTCCCGATCCGCCCGGCCACGCCTGTCAGGAGATACCCCGATGAGCCTTTCCCCGATCGTCGTCTTCGATCTCGATGGTACCCTGGCCGAGACGGCGCCCGACATCATGGCGACCCTGAACGTCATCCTGGAAAAGGAAGGCCTGGCAGCAATCGCCGTCGACCGTGCCCGCGAACTCGTCGGCGCAGGCGCCCGCGCGCTGATCGAGCGCGGCTTCAAGGTCTCGGGCCGCCCCCTGGACGACGAGACGCTCGAGCGGCTCTTCCAGGACTTCCTGGTGATCTACGCGAAGGATGTCGCGGCCAACAGCTATCTCTATGAGGGCGTCCTTGAGGCGCTGGACGTGCTGGCGGCTGAGGGCTTCGCGCTTGCCGTCTGCACCAACAAGCCGATCCTGCATACGCGACTGATCCTCGACCATTTCGGCATCGCCGACCGCTTCGCCGCAGTCGCCGGGCGCGACACCTTCCCGTTCAGCAAGCCCGACCCCCGCCATCTCACGATGACGATCGAAGCCGCCGGCGGCGATCCGAAACGCGCGGTCATGATCGGCGATTCGCGGACCGACATCGCCACCGCCCGCGCCGCGGGCATTCCCTGCATCTGCGTGCCCTTCGGCTACACAGACGTCGCCATCGAGACGCTCGAGCCCGACGTGATCATCCAGCATTTCGACGCGCTGGCCGCAGCAGTGCGAGAAGTTGTCAAACTCGTGCCCGCGCATTCTTGACGGCGCGCCGCGACCCGACTAGGAGAAGCCCCGGTGCGGGCGACTAGCTCAGCGGTAGAGCACTCCCTTCACACGGGAGTGGTCACAGGTTCGATCCCTGTGTCGCCCACCATTTTTCCTTAGGTTTTCCATAGCCCATCGCGCAGAACAGCGCACGAACGCGCACGGCTATGTGGGGGATATCTGGGGGAGGCCGCTTCCCTCGCCGTTTTCAGAATCACGTCCGGCGCGCTCAGCACTAGACGCGTCGTTCGCACAGCTTCGGACGGCCTCCGCCGGCGCTTTTCAGCGAGCCGGGCGAGGCCGTGGTTGATGGTGTCTGCTGTGTTCGCGTGAGCTTCGTCCCAGGCTCTATCCTTGAGACGCGCTTCATCCGTCATCGCTAGCGAGTCGCTTGGGCGGGCGCACGCCCCCCTCACCTCGGCGGACGTTGTCGATATCCGGCGCTATCTCTAGCGCGCGCCCGTTGCCTGGGCCGGGCGCGTATTCTTCTCGATGGCCGCCAGCAGATCCGTCACATGATCGAGACGGACCAATATCTGCTCGAGTTCGCCAGCGCTCAACAATGATGACCCCGAAGCCGCTCGGGCAAGCGCCGCGAACACGTCGGGATTCGGAGCCTGTTCGACACGACCATCGGCGTGGAGACGATTACGATCGATCATCCGGTCTTTTCCTAGGCTTCCAACTGGATTTCAAGAACGATAGCCGCCATCAGCCTCGCGTCAATTCTTTAATCCGCAGGAGCATAGTAAATCTCCGAAATTAAGTCTAAGACAGCCAGACGATCGCAGTACCCCTAACGGGCTACCGCAATTAATCCATACTTTCCCTTACGTCAACTTGTGAAATTTCGGTTTTCGCAGCTCGCCAGATTAACCCAGGGCGACAGCGCGCCGCGAGCCAGCCTCACTTGAATGAGGCCCGCCTCTGCCCTTTTGGGAAATGCCCCAGTCGCCCAAGCGACGTCGTACGCATCGAATAGCGACGCTGCTTGCCGCCGACACGAGACGGTCGCAGTCCAACAGCGGGCGCCGCGCGACCGCTTGTCCGCTTCTTAGTTGAGTCAGTGCGTGTTACCTCGGCGCAAACCAGTGAACCGGGGTAGACGATGAGTTCGATCAAGGCATTCCAGATCGAGGTCAGTTCCTCGGCCCAGAGCGGAAAACAGGTCTTCTTCGTCGAGGCTGAATCGGACGCCGCGGCGATGGAGGCCCTTTCGCAGCACCCCGAGGTTCTGCCGGCCGCTTCGCTTAAGCTCCAGCGCCGCCTCAGCGACGCGGAGATCGACATGCATCAGATCGGCCCCGGCAGCATCGTGCGCTGGACCTGATGCCCACCTCAGCGGCAATGGTGCAGCCCCACCTGCCTGGAACATCTTGCCGGCAATTGCTATGACGCACGTCGCACCACTCGAGCCTGCGGATTTGCGCCTTGTCGCTGCCGGCCAATAAACCCGAACCTCACGAAGAAGCCCCACAACGCCCAGGGGCGCTCGCGCCCTACTGGTTCCTGATCGTCTGCGGGGGACTTATGCTCGGCCTTGCCGGCATCTACGTCATGGTTCGCTACGAGCACTGGATGCCGCTGAAACTCGACACCAGGGTCGATCACGCCAAGTCGATGCTCTGACGTCGCGGCGAGCCGGTCCTTGGCGCGGCCCCTGCCTCACGGCACGCGGCCAGCGGCTTCGCTGCGGGGGGCCCTGCGCCAGGCTTTGCGGCTCACGTGGAATGTGCGAGTTCCCGACGGAACGCGACGCGGCGGCTGAACGCCAGCCGCCGACAGGCCGCTGCAATTGAACGAGGATAGCCCATGACCATCGAACGAACAGGCCTGACCGCGCGCTGGTGCGATGCCGCGGCCTTCAACGGCATCGTCTTCCTGGCCGGGCATGTCGCGGAAAAGACCGCCGGCGCGTCGCTGCGCGAACAGACCGAGGAGGTTCTGGCCCTGCTCGAGGAAACCCTGGAAGCCGCCGGGAGCGCGAAGGAGCGCATCCTCAGCGTGCAGATCTTCCTGACCGACATGAGCGCGATCTCCGAGATGAACGCCGTCTGGGACAAGTGGGTCGCGAAAGGCAACGCGCCCGCGCGCGCCACGGTCGGCGCTGCGCTCGCCTCCCCAGGCTACGCGATCGAGATCACCGCCGTCGCCGCCAAGCTGACGGCCTGAGGATCCGCGATGCTGCGAACTGGACGTGTCCGCTGCGCAGCGATCCTGGGGCTCCTTCTGAGCGCCACGCCTGCGTGGGCGCAGGAGCCCACCGACCCGGAGCCCGCCTCCTCGGGCATCGCCACGGCGCTGTGTCGCATCATCGACGATGCAGCCGCCGCGCAGAGCGTGCCGCCGGCATTCCTGACGCGCCTGATCTTCCAGGAATCGAGCTTTCGCGCCGGCGTCACCAGCCCGGCGGGTGCGCAGGGCGTCGCGCAATTCATGCCCGGCACAGCGCGCGAACGCGGCCTGCTCGATCCGTTCGACCCCGAGCAGGCGGTGCCCAAGGCTGCGCATTTTCTGGCGGAACTCAAGGCGCGCTTCGGGCAATGGGGACTAGCGGCCGCGGCGTACAATGGCGGCCCCAACCGCGTTGCGACATGGCTGGCCGGCAAAGGCGGCCTGCCCTTCGAGACCGAGAACTACGTCCTGGCGATCACCGGCGCGACAGCCGAGAGCTGGGCCGAGGATGCCCGTGCCGTGGCGGAGGGCAAGGAGAGGCCCGCCCGTCCCGCAACCACCAACAGCGCGGCGTCCTGCGGCGTGACGCTGGCTTCGATCCGCGCCGGCCGCGGGCCACTGACCATCGCCGAGGCGCCGTTCGCGCCCTGGGGGGTCCAGCTCGCGGCGAATTTCTCGAAAGCCCGGGCGTTGTCCGCCTTCCAGCGCGCCGCTTCGCGCCAGCGTGCGATCATCGGGGACCTCGCACCCATGGTGATCGGCACGCGGCTGCGCAGCAGGGGAACGCGCGCCTTCTACCGGGTCAGGCTGCCTGCCGCGACCCGCGCCTCGGCGATCGCGCTGTGCCAACGCCTGCAGGCGAACCGGGGCGCCTGCGTCGTCCTGAAAAGCTGACGCGGCCCGTTATGTTGCTGGCGCGCAACGGGCGCTAGCAAAGCCTGCGACCTCGCATCGATGTGATGACGGGGCGATTGCACCACCCCGGTGAGTCTGACAAAAAATTCAGGCGATGTTGACGATTTTGGGTCAACTTTCTGTCCTTCGCCCCCGCCCGTCTGCTCCGAGGTCCTGATGAACCGCTTACTTCCCGTGGCCATGCTCGCTGGGCTTGGTCTGTTTGCTGCCGCGTCCGTCGCAGGCGCTTACGAGATCGACCCGCTGACCCGTCAGCCTCTGATGCAGAACGCAGAATCCGCCAAGGCGCAGGCGACCACGGTTCCCCGCGAGATGGTGTCCTATGGCGGCCAGCACCGCCCCGGCACGATCGTCATCAACACCTCCGAGCGCCGCCTCTATCTTGTGATGCCCGATGGCAAAGCCATGCGCTACGGCGTCGGCGTCGGCCGCCCGGGCTTCGACTGGGCCGGCTCGCAGACCGTCACGCGCAAGCAGGAATGGCCGACCTGGACCCCTCCGGCATCGATGCTGAAGCGCCGTCCCGACCTTCCGCGCTTCATGCCCGGCGGCCCGGAAAACCCGATGGGCGCCCGCGCCATGTATCTGGGTTCGACGCTTTACCGCATCCACGGCTCGAACGAGCCGGAGACCATCGGGCAGGCCGTATCCTCGGGCTGCATCCGCATGCTTAATGACGACGTCATCGACCTCTATGACCGCGTCAAGGTCGGCGCGCGGGTCGTCGTCGCCCGCTGAGCCCAGCGCAGCGCAACGCAACGCGGGAGCTGAATCGAGGCCGGCGGAAACGTCGGCCTTTTTCTTTGACGCCCAGCGTCCGATTTACTCGGCCTCAGCCCCTCCGTTTTGCCGGCTCTCGCGACAGGCCCTTGGCCGCGAGCGCATCCAGGTAAGCCTGCATGAGCGCTGCCTCCTGCTCGCCTAGCCGTCGCAGATAGTCCCAGGCGAAAAGGCCAGTGTCGTGCATGTCGTCGAAGGTCAGCTTCACGGCATAGTGACCGACCGGCTCGACCTTCAAGATCTCGACCTCAGCCTTGCCGGGAACGATCTGTTTTTGCGTGGGGCTATGCCCCTGCACCTCGGCGGAAGGGCTCTCCACGCGCAGCAATTCGGCCGGCAGGGCGAAGCTCGCGCCATCCTCGAAGGCGACATGCAAGGTGCGACGATCCTTGGCCAGGCGGATCTCTGTGGGCCATGCCGACATGTCGTGCTCCTGCTCGCGGACGATTGCGACGATCGCCGCGCTTGACCTTGGCGAGCGCAATGCCAATGTCTGCAATCTAAAGCAATCGCGCCGCAGCGGCACCCGGCTCGCCGAGCGCGATATATGACAGGGAATGACGCCAGCGTGCTCCTAGACCCCACCTTGCCCCTGACGCGTGCGCCGCTGATCGATCCGTTCGGCCGCGATATCTCGTATCTGCGCATCTCGGTGACGGATCGCTGCGACTTCCGCTGTGTCTACTGCATGTCCGAGGACATGACCTTCCTGCCCAAGCGCGAATTGCTGACACTGGAGGAAATCGACCGCCTCGCCAGCGCCTTCGTGATGCGCGGCACCCGCAAGCTGCGGCTCACCGGCGGCGAACCGTTGGTGCGGCGCGACGTGATGAGCCTGTTCCGTTCGCTCTCGCGGCACCTGACCTCCGGCGCGCTGGAGGAACTCACGCTGACGACGAACGGCTCCCTTCTCGATCGTTATGCGCAGGAACTGGTCGATTACGGCGTGCGCCGCATCAATGTCTCGCTCGACACGCTCGACGTCGGCAAGTTCAAGCAGATCACGCGCTGGGGCGATCTCGGCAAGGTGCTGGGCGGCATCGAGGCCGCGCGCAAGGCCGGCATGCGGGTCAAGATCAACGCCGTGGCGCTGAAGGGCGTCAACGAGGACGAGATCGAGAGCCTGATGCAGTGGTGCCATGGGCTCGGCATGGATCTGACGCTGATCGAGGTGATGCCGCTGGGCGAGATCGAGCCCGGCCGCATCGACCAGTACCTGCCGCTTTCGGTTGTGCGTGCGCGTCTGATGGACACATACACGTTGATCGAGGACCCATACCGCACAGGCGGGCCGGCGCGCTATGTCCGCGTCAAGGAGACAGGCGGGCTCGTCGGCTTCATCACCCCGATGACGCATAATTTCTGCGAGAGCTGCAACCGCGTGCGGCTCACCTGCACGGGCACGCTCTATATGTGCCTGGGCCAGGAGGACGCCGCCGACCTGCGCACGCCCCTGCGCGCATCCAGCGACGACGCGGCGCTGCACCGGGCGATGGACGAGGCGATCTCGCGCAAGCCCAAGGGCCATGATTTCATCATCGACAGGCGCCGGGAAAAGCCCGCGGTCGGCCGCCATATGAGCGTCACCGGCGGCTGAGCTTGACGCTCCGGGAGGTTGGGTTAACGTTTCCTTTCCGTCCCGGCTACAGGCGCCCCATGACGAGACGCTTTGGTTCTCGGCTCAGTGCGATTGCAGGCGGCGCCGTCCGGCTGGTCGAGGACACATTCTTCATGCGGCTCGCGGTCTCGGCGCTGCGTCTCTGGCGCGCCCCTCGCCTGCTCTCCATCCTGCTGATCGGGCTGCTGCTTCTCTGCCTGGCCGGCGCCGCGCTCACAGCCCGCACCGTGTTCCTCGGCGTGCGGCCCGCGACGGAATGGCTGGTCTGGCCGATCCTGACCGCCCTGCTCGCCTTTGTCGTGATGCTGGAATTGTGCTGCGCCAGCCTGCTGAACGCGCTGCATGGCCTGCTGCGCCTGTCCTATGACCTGGGCCGGCACCGGATCGGCGCGCTGTTGAGCCTCGCCACCGTGATCGCCGTGTCATTCGCCCTGCTCGCGCTCAGCGGCGGCGACAGCGCCAGACCCGAGATCATCCTGCCATGCGGGATTGCACTGGCCCTCGTCGCGCTCGCGCTCTGGTTCGAGCGAGCCTATCGCCGGCCAGCCTATCCCGGCTTTCGCGACTTCCATGGCGACGTCGTCACGGCACGCCAGCAGCTCGCGCGAGCCGCCCATGTCGGATGAGCCAAGCGGCACGACGCGCGTGCCCCCCATCACCGCCTATCACCTAGCGGAGACCGTCCAGGCCGGCGAGCGCGGCGCGAGCGATGCCGTCTCGAACAACCCGCCTGCGCACTCGACCATGCCATCCCAGACGGAGCACGCGGTGCTCGCTCGCGTCACGGAGATCCTTGGCGACATCCGTCGCGAGGCGGGCGACCGCCTGAACGCGATCCATGCCGAGGTGCTGCGGCAGCGCGAGACCCTGACCGAAGAGCGCTACTCCACCCGCATCCGCGGCATCGAAGCCGGCATGAAGGCGATGCTGGCCAAGAGCGGCGGCGAGCTCGAGCAGCAGGTCTTCGACGCGCTCAAGGCCAAGCGCGAATACGAATACTTCAATTACACCAACAAGCTGAACAGCGATCCCAAGCTTGAGAAATGGCAGTTCACGCTGGCCTTCCTGATGGTGCCGCTGGCGATCGAGAGCCTGCTCAACGGCAACTTCTTTGCCGAAGCGAGCGATTTCGGACTGGTTGGCGGCGCGGCGACGGCCGTCATCATCTCGGCGCTGAACATATCTCTCGGCTTCGTCATGGGCTGGTGGCCGGCGCGCTATTGCCAGCATGCCAGGGCCTCGCACCTGTTCTGGGCGCTGCCGGCCTATGCCGGCATGATCACGCTCATCGTGCTGTTCAACCTCGCCGTGGGACACTACCGCGAGCTGCTGATCGCCAATCCGGACGGCGCGTCGCAGCAGGTCGTGCCGCGCATGCTCGACAACCTGTTCGCGATCTACGAGTTGAAGTCGATCGCGCTGGTGATCATCGGCTGCCTGATCGCCTTTCTCTCGGCCGCCAAGGGGTATGCGGCCTTCGGCAGCTATCCCGGCCAGGCCTCGGCGTTCAAGCGCTGGCGTCAACGCTGGGAGGCCGTCGAGGCAACGCGACGCCGGCTCGACACGCAGATGATGCCCGAGCTCGATGCCCTGCGCGGACAGGTCGACGGGTTTCGCGAGGACTGCCAGCGCGAGATCGGGCAGTTGCAGATCGCCCGCTCCGCTGCCGCGCAGGCGCGCGAGACCTACCTCACGCGGATCGCACAGCTGCGCGCCGCCAAGGACGCCGCGCTGATGCAATATCGCGAGGCCAATCTGCGGGTCCGCACCGACATGCCCCCCGCCTATTTCTCGCAAGGGCTGAATTTGCCCGAGATCGACGAGCCCACGGAACCGGCCGAGTATGCGCGGGTTCGCAACCTGATCGACGACGTCGAAAGGCAGTTCGCCAACATGCCGGCCCTGATCGAGGCGAAACTTCGGGACCAGCTTGCGCTTGTGCGCGGCGTCGATCTCGCGGGCGAGATCGAGCGGCTGAAGGCGAGCGCGATCGAGGCGGGCCGCGAGGCCCATGCGCGCGAGGAGGCGGCGCGCAAGCAGGCCCATGCGGAATTCTCCGCGGAACCGCGCTGAGGCGAACGCAAGCGATGAAGGGCGAACATTGGGCTGTGGTGGCCTCGGTGCTGGCAGGAGTGGCCCTAGCGGGGTTTTTTGCAGCGCCAAGGCTGTTGAGCGGGCCGCCGCGCGACGCCGAGACCCTCTGCCCCAGAACGGGGCCGGTCGGCCACACATTGATCCTGGTCGACAAGAGCGACCCCTGGAGCCCTGTCCAGGCCGAGCGCCTGAAGCGTCTGGTCAAGCAGGTCGGCGAGGCCTTGCCTGCCGACAGGCTGATGTCCGTCTTTGTGTTCAACGATGCGTTCGAACCGAATTTTCCGCCGCTGCTGGCGCTCTGCAATCCCGGCCGCACCGCGAGCGAAATCATCGGCAACCCCCGCCGCGACTATGTCCGCTGGGTCGAGAAGTTCGGCCGGCCGCTCGACGAAGCTCTGGCGGTTCTGGCCCAACCGGCCAAGGGCAACCTCTCGCCCGTTGCCGAGGCTGTCGGGGACGTGCTCTCTCGCCGGGAGAACCGGGTCGCCAGCGGCGATCGCTCGCTGGTGCTGGTCTCCGACATGCTGCAAAATTCCGCTCAGTTCAGCTTCTTCGGCAACAGCACCGCTGCCCGCGATCCCGAGCGGCTCAAACGACTGGTCGGAAAGGTCTGGCAGGATGCGGACGGCGCCTCGTGGCGGCTCCAGGTTCACCAGGTCCAGGGCGTCTACGATGCGCAGCGCCTCGAACACGCCAGCAGCCTGTGGCAGCAGGCGTTTCGCGGGCTCGGCATTCCGTTCGCCTGGGAGCGGCTCTAGCCGCGCCGCGCCAGCTACATCCGGTAGGCCATGCGCACGCCACCCCAATGCCGGTCCATCACGCGCACGGGCGCATCGACCTCGCGCACCAGCACCGTGACGCCGCCGCCCATGTCGCGGCGATAGGACTGGACCAGGAAGGGCCGCACGGAGCGCGCCGCCATGATGCCGGCGCGATCGTCGAAGATGCGGCGGTTGCGGCTATGGGCTGCGTTCCAAACCGGGTCACCCGGGCGCTGTGGCTGCGCGAACATCGTGTTGTGGACCGGGATATAGCCGTTGCGGTCGATCGCCAGAGCGAAGACGAGGCGTGAATCGCTTGCGAGCGTGCGCGCCAGAAGCGACGGCAGGATCGTCTCCAGGACGATCAGGGCCCGATTGCTGTATTGCTGGGGATCGGTGCCCGGCAGCGGCTTGTAGTCGATGTCAAACAGGTCGCTTTCGCTGAGGGCGCCGTTCAGCAAGGCGTCCTGCATCGTCTGAGCGACCGCCCCGGCAAAGACCTGCGCGCCCGCGATCAGAGGACCATATGCGCAGGCGATCTCCGCCAGGAACGCATTGAGCGGCTCGTCTGATGCGACCGCGCGCGCGTCGAAGGCGACATGCAGTCCGATATCGCTGACCGCAAGCAGCCTGCAGGCGAAGGGCGCGAGCGTGTCGATCCTGATCGTGCCGAGCGCGCCCGGCTTCAGCCCGACATCGCTGACCGGCGCCAACAGCGCGCCGCCGAGCCCGATATCGATGGTTTGGGTCACGAAGCTGCGCCCTCCCCCGGAGAACTCGACGCGATGCTCGGCCGGGAAGCGATCATGCTGGCGACGATCGGCAAAGGCGGCGTGCCGCAAGGTCGGGATGAAGCGACGCAGCATGCTCTCCGCCTGACGCGCGCCCCTGGACAGGGATTTGCCGGCCTGGCCGCTGCCGTCGGCGGCCGAGAGTGCCATGGTGTCGATGCGATCGGCCTGCCGGAGCACGGTCTCGACGAAGCGCGCGGTTTCGCCGGCACTGCGCGAGAGCTCTGCCACCGCTGCAGCCTGTTCGAGCGAGGCACCGCCGACCGAGGCGATCACCGGATTGACCTCACGAACCATGCTGAGCGCGTCATTGACGATTGCCGCCGAGCCTTGGGCGGTCTGCGCGAGATTGTCGACGCGCCGACGGATGTGATCGACGGCCTCGCGCACCTCGATCGAGAGCGTCTTGACCTCCTGCGCCACGACGCCGAAGCCACGGCCGGCCTCACCAGCGCGCGCGGCCTCGATGGTCGCGTTCAGCGCCAGGAGGTTGGTCTGGCGCGCGATCTCGGCGATGGAGTCGACGATGCCGCGGATCTCGTCAGTCGCGGAGGTCAGCCCGGCCATCATCATGGTGGCCTCGCCGGCGCGGGTCGCAGCGGCGTCCAACCTGTCGCGGGCGCTGTTCATGCTGGCGCCGATCTGCTCGGCCACATCCGACACCTGCTGCGTCGCGCTCGCCAGCGCTGCCGAATTGCTGTTGGCGGTGACGGTGGCCGCCCGCAGCTCCGACATCCCGGCGTGGATCTCGCCGGAGAGTTGCCCAGCGCGCGTCGAGGATTCCTCGGCATCGCCAAGGCTCGTGCTGAGACGGCGCATCGCCGCAACGACGTCCTGCTCCAGCGTATCGACGGCCTCGCGAAACGCGCCGTCCGCAATGTCCGGCCTGGATGTCTCCACGGCGGCCACTGCGCCGCCGGCCTCGGCCGGAAGCGGCACCGGCGCGGTGCGACCGAGATCGCCGAGCAATCGCCGAAACCTGCCGAACATCCAACGATCCCAAGGGAAACTATCTGACTCCCTTATCTAAGGTTATGATTAAGAGAGCCTAAAGAGCCGGCGCGGCGCGCAGGTTGGTCCCGACCTTGTGAGCATGGACCCACGCAAATGCCGGCTGTATGCCTTAACCATCGGCATGCGCCTGAGAGTCCGCGACCAATGACGAGCCATAGCTATGACGTGATCGTCGCCGGCGTCGGAGCGATGGGCTCGGCCGCCTGCTGGCATCTGGCGCAGCGCGGCCTGAAGGTGCTCGGTCTCGAGCGCTTCGACCTCGGCCACGCCATGGGCTCCTCCCACGGCCTCAGCCGGATCATCCGCCTCGCCTATTTTGAGGGCTCGCATTACGTGCCGATCGTCCGGCGCGCGCATGAACTCTGGCGCGAGACGGGCGATGCCGCCGGCATGCAACTGCTTCACGTCACCGGTTCCATCGACCTCGCCCCGGAGGGCGCGGGCAATGTCGAGGCCTCGCTGCAATCCTGCCTCGACCACGGCCTGACGCATGAGGTGCTGAACGGCGCCGAGATCGCGCGGCGGTTTCCGGCGTTCCAGCTGCCCGCAAACCATATCGGGCTGTGGCAGCCCGACGGCGGCTTCGTGGCCTCCGAGAAGGCGATCTATGCCCATGTCGGGCTCGCCCAGTCGCGCGGCGCCGATATCCGCACCAACGAGCCGATGCTCGACTGGTCACCGACGGCGCAGGGCGGTGTGATCGTGCGCACCGAGCGCGGCACCTATTCGGCGGGGCGGCTGGTGATCACCTCGGGCGGCTGGATCTCGGACGCCGTCCCTGTGCTGGCGAGCAAGGTCACCACGGTCAAGCAGGCCATCGGCTGGTTCACGACGCGCAGGCCGGAGCTGTTCCGGCAGGGCAACTTCCCTGTCTTCATCCTCGAGGTCGACGAGGGCACGTTCTACGGTTTTCCGCTCTACGAGCATCCCGGCTTCAAGTTGGGCGGCCCGCATTTCGGCCGCGAGCCGCTGGATCCGCATGATGGCGACCGGACGCCCAGCCCCCGGCAGGTCGAATTGATCCGCGAATGCCTGGCGCGCTACCTGCCCGACGCCGCTGGCGAGCCGCTGACGCTGAAGGGCTGCGTCTACAGCGTCTCGCCCGACGAGGATTTCATCATCGATGCGGTCCCGGGCGTGCCGCAGGCGGTGTTCGCCTCGTGCTGCTCCGGTCACGGCTTCAAATTCGCCAGCGCGATCGGCGAAATCCTCGCCGATCTCTCCACCTCGGGCCAGTCGGCCTTCGACCTGCAGCCCTTTTCGCTCGCCCGTTTCGCGGCCTGAGCGACACAGTTTCTGAAAGCCCGTCTTGGCCACAGCAGCCGAAAACCGCCGCGGCGTCATCGCCATGGTCTTGGCCATGTCGCTCTTCGTCTGCAACGACACGCTGATGAAGCTCGCGCGCGAGGTCTACCCTGCCAGCCAGGCCATCGCGCTGCGCGCGATCTTCGCGATCATCACCGGCTTCGTCATGGTCTTTGCCATGCGCGAGGGCGGCAAGCTGATGCTGGCCTTCCGCCCGGTCGTCCTGCTGCGCGGCCTGTGCGACGCGATCGGCGCGCTATGCTTCATCTGGGCGCTCGGGAAACTGCCGCTCGGCAACATCACGGCCATCGGTATGGCCTCGCCGTTGGTGATCGTGGTTCTGGCCGTGATGCTGGGTATCGAGAAGGTCGGCTGGCGTCGCACGGTCGCGGTGGCCGTGGGTTTTTGCGGCGTGCTGATCGTGGTGCGCCCCTCCGCGGACGGATTCAGCCTGGCGGCCATGGTGGCCCTGTTCAACTCCGTACTCGTCGCGGCTCGCGACCTCCTGACCCGGCGCATCGGCCCCGACGTGCCCTCGACGGTCATCTCGCTGTCGGCGACGATCATGGTCGGCACGCTTGCCTTCGGCTCCGGGCTGTCGGAGAGCTGGGAGCCGATCTGGCGTGTCGAAACGGCTTATCTCGCCGCGGCGGCGATCCTTGTCGCGACTGCGAGCTTCTGCATCATCAGCGCTTTCCGGAACACCGATATCGGCGTCGTCTCCGGCTTCCGCTATTCGATCGTGATCTTCGCCGTGATCATGGGCTATCTGGTCTGGGGCGATGTTCCTGACGGCCTTGCGATCGCCGGCATCGTATTGATCGTAGGGAGCGGGCTCTACACCCTCCATCGGCAGCAGGTGCTGCCCGATTCCAAGCTCAAGAGCCCCGACGGACCGCCCCCGGCATGACAGGCGCAACGCTACCGCCCAAACCGACCCTGACCATCCTGGTGGCAATATCGGCCCTGCAGCCGATCGCGCTCAACCTGCTGGCTCCGTCGACGCCGACCCTCGCGCGCCATTTCGCCGAGAGCTACGCCACCATCCAGCTGACGCTGACGCTGTTTCTCGTCGCGGTCGCGGTGATGCAGCTCATCGTCGGCCCGCTATCCGACCGGTTCGGCCGCCGCCCCTGCATCAATGTCGGGATCGCGCTGTTCATCGCCGGCTCGGTGCTCGGCGCTGTCGCGACCTCCACGGGCATGCTGCTGGTCGCCCGCGTCCTCGAAGGCGCAGGCTCGGGCTGCGCCTTTGCCCTGTCGCGCGCCATCATCCGCGACACCGCCAGCCGCGACGCCGCCGCTGGCCAGATCGCCACTGTCACCATGGTCATGGTGGTGGCGCCGATGCTGGCGCCCTATCTCGGCGGCCAGATCGAGACGCTCGCCGGCTGGCGCATGATCTTCTGGGTCATGACCGCGATCGGCTGCGTGGTGCTGACGCTCACGATCATGCGCCTGCCGGAGACGGCGCCCAATCTCGGCAACAGGACGTCGCTGCTCGGGGTGTTCCGCGCCTTCCCGCAACTGATCGGCGATCGCAGCTTCATCGCCAACGTGGTGGCGCTGTCGATGACCTCGGCGGCGTTCTTCGGCTTCATCGCGGCGGCGCCCTATATCGTCGTCGAGGCGATGGGGCGCGGCCCAGACACCTATGGCGCCTATTTCATCATGAACGCCTTCGGCTACATGGTCGGCAATTTCGCGATGTCGCGGCTGGCGATCCGCATCGGCACGCGCAGGATGGTCCGGTTCGGGCTGATCATCTCGTTTGTGAGCATGTGCGTGGCGCTGCCGCTCTCGCTGCTGCCCGACTGGTCGCCGGTGATGCTGTTCCTGCCGCTGGCCTTCAGCGCCCTCGGCAATGGCCTGACCATTCCGGGCTCGACCGCCGAGGCGCTCTCGGCCCGGCCCGAACTCGCAGGCTCGGCCGCGGGCCTGATGGGCGCGATCCAGCTGGGTTCCGGCGCGCTGACGACCATCGTGATCAGCTGGCTCGTAACGCTCTGGCCGCAGGCGCTGGTCGTGATGATGTGGGCCGCCATGGGCATCGGGCTGCTGGCGCTGCGCTACGACCGGAAGAGCCGGGCGTCGTAGCGACGCGACCTCGCCTCAAGACGACATTGTCACCCCGGGCGACGCGAAAGCATCGTCCCGGGATCACAGCTTGCGATGTCGTTCAGTCTTCCAGGCGAGTCAGGAGGCTGGAGGTGTCCCAGCGCCCGCCACCGTTCTTCTGGACTTCGGCATAGAACTGGTCGACCAGCGCGGTAACCGGCAGCTGCGCGCCATTGCGGCGGGCCTCGCCGAGCACGATGCCGAGATCCTTGCGCATCCAGTCGACGGCGAAGCCATAGTCGAACTTGCCGACGTTCATGGTCTTGCCGCGGTTTTCCATCTGCCAGGAGCCGGCGGCACCCTTCGAGATCACCTCGAGCATGGCCTCGACATCGAGCCCGGCGCGCTTGGCAAAGTGAATGCCCTCGGACAGTCCCTGCACGAGGCCGGCGATGCAAATCTGGTTGACCATTTTGGTCAGCTGGCCGGAGCCGGCCGGGCCCATCAGCTTGCACATGCGGGCAAAACTGGCGATCACCGGCTCGGCGCGGGCATAGACGGCCGCATCGCCGCCGCACATCACGGTCAGCACGCCGTTCTCGGCGCCAGCCTGGCCCCCGGAGACCGGCGCGTCGATGAAGCCGAAGCCGGCTGCGGTCGCGGCTGCGTCGAGTTCGCGCGCGACATCGGCCGAGGCGGTGGTGTGGTCGACGAAGATCGCGCCCTTCTCCATGCCCGCGAAGGCGCCGGTCTCGCCAAGCGTCACCGAGCGCAGGTCGTCGTCATTGCCGACGCAGGCGAAGACGATCTCCTGGCCCTTGGCCGCATCGGCAGGGGTCGGGGCGCTGACGCCGGCATGCTGGGAGACCCAGGCCTGAGCCTTGGTGGGGTTGCGGTTGTAGACCGTGACCTCGTGGCCCTTGGCCTTGAGATGCCCGGCCATGGGATAGCCCATCACTCCGAGACCGATGAAGGCGACTTTGGTCATGGGATACTCCGCAGTGTGATCAAGAGAGCTAGCGCTCTAGCGCCTCGCGACCGGGGTGGGAAGCCGCAACGCACGCATCCGCGCATCCGCAGAATGCGGTGGTGTCATTGTTCGAGATCGAACGGCACGCTAGGAAGCGCGCCATGACGATTTCAAACGAAGACGAGCTCGCTGGCCTGCAGGCGATCGGGCGTGTCGTGGCCAATGCGCTGGCTGCCATGGGCAAGGCGCTAGAGCCCGGCATTACCACGGCCGAACTCGACAAGATCGGCCGCGAGATCCTGGAGCAGGCCGGAGCGCGGTCCGCTCCGGAGCTGGTCTACGACTTTCCCGGCGCAACCTGCATCAGCGTCAACGAGGAGGTCGCCCACGGCATCCCGGGGCCGCGTCAGATCAAGGCCGGCGACCTCGTCAATATCGACGTCTCGGCCGAGCTGAACGGCTTCTTTTCCGATACCGGCGCGTCCTTCGCCGTCCCTCCGGTCTCGCGCGCCACGGGCAGGCTTTGCCGCGATGGCCGCCGGGCGCTGTTCACCGGGCTGGCGCAGGTGGGCGCAGGCAAGCCGCTGGCCGGCATCGGACAGGCTGTCGGCCGCTTCGCCGAGAAGAACGGCTATACGCTGGTGCGCAACCTCGCCAGCCACGGCATCGGCTATTCGCTCCATGAGGAGCCCAAGGAGATCGCGACCTGGCCCGAGCGCTCGGAGCGGCGCGTGATGGAGAAAGGGCTCGTATTCACCGTCGAGCCGTTCCTCTCGCTCGGCGCGAACTGGGCCGAGAATGGCGACGACGACTGGACGCTCTATGGCGAGCCCAGGGCTCCGACTGTGCAGTTCGAGCATACAGTCGTGGCGACCGCGAACGGGCCGCTCATCCTTACCCTGCCCGGCTGAGGCGACGGCCGCGCCTCAGCGCAGCGCCATGTGCCGGGTCAGGCGCAGCTCCAGCCTGTCCCAGACGCGCCTGATCACCTCGGTCAGGGCCAGGTAGATCAGTGCGGCGTAGAGATAGATCGTGAGATCGAAGGACCGGGCGAAGGCCAAACGCGTCGCGCCCATCAGGTCGAACAGGGTCACGAGCGAGGCGATCGCGCTCGACTTGATCATCACGATCAGCTCATTGCCAAGCGGACGCAGCGCCAGGATCATCGCCTGAGGCATGACGACATGGCGCAAAGTCGCCCAGCGATGCAGGCCGAGCGAGAGCGCACCCTCGAACTGCCCGCGCGGGATCGACTGGATCGCGCCGCGCAGGATTTCGGCCTGATAGGCTGCGGTGTTGATCGTGAAGGTGAAGACGGCACAGTAGAACGGCTCGCGGAAGAACCACCACAGCCCGACATCCTGCCAGAACAGCCGGAACTGCCCGAGCCCGTAATAGATGAGGAAGAGCTGGCACAGCAGCGGCGTGCCGCGAAAGAAGGTGGTGTAGCCGTTGATCGCAACCTGCGCCCAGCGCGGCCCGTATAGCCGCGCAACCGCCAAGCCGATTGCCAGCACGAATCCGATGGCGACCGAGATCACAACCAGTTGGGTGGTGATCCACAGGCCGCCGAACATGCGGCAGCCATAGTTCTGGAAGACCTCGCTGCCGACGAGATAGCCGGGATATTCGCACCAGCTCATCGAGTCGCGCCCCCGAACGTCGCCATGCCGCGATTGGTTCGATCCTCCAGCCGGCCCAATCCGTAGGACGAGATGAGCGAGAAGGCGAAATAGATCAGCATCGCGGCGCCGAAGAACAGGAACGGCTCCTTGGTCACCACATTGGCGCGGGTGGTGACGAACATGATGTCCTGCAGCGTGATGACGGAAACCAGCGAGGTCTCCTTGAGCAGGACCATCCAGTTGTTGCCCAGTCCTGGCAGAGCGACGCGGATGAGCTGGGGGAACACGACCAGCCGGAAGGCCTGCGCCTTGCTCAGCCCCAGCGCCGACGCGGCCTCGCGCTGGCCTTTCTGGATCGAGTTGAGCGCACCGACCCAGACTTCGCTGGAGAAGGCCGAGAGTACGACGCCGAGCGCGACCATACCGGCAACGAATGGCGGCATCGAGAAGTTGCCGGGCAACCCCAGCTTCAACCAGAGCTGCTGCAGCAGGATCTGGATGCCGAAATAGATGATGTAGAGCGTCAGCAGTTCGGGCACGCCGCGAAACACGGTTGTGTAGACAGTGGCCAGCCAGCGCGCGACGGGGTTCGCGGAGCGCTTGCCGAGCGCCACGATCAGCCCGAGCGCGAGCCCGAAAGGCAATGTCGCCAGCGCGATCGAGATGGTGATGAACGCGCCCTGGAGCAGCGCCGGTCCCCAGCCCCCGCTCCCGAAGCCGAGCAATGCGAATTTGTCGAGCATGAACCTGCCGGGAGGGGGAACGGGACGCCGGCGCTTTGCGCGCCGGCGTGTGTCGATAGGGTCAGGCGGTCAGTCGAATTTGAACCACTTGTCTTCGAGCTTCTTGTGCGAGCCGTCGGCCATCGCCTCGGCGATCGCCTTGTCCCACAGGCCCTTCAGAGCCACGTCGGCCTTGCGGACGGCACCAGCGACGCCGGCTCCGTGGATCGCGTCGTCGCGCGTGACTTCCGCGATCTTCTTGCAGCAATCCTTGCCCTGTCCCTTCAGGAAGTCGGCAAGCGCCAGCGCATCGGCCACGGCGTAGTCGAGGCGGCCGTTGATCAGGTCGAGATTGACCTCTTCCTGGGTCGGATACAGGCGGGCGTTGGAGTCCTTGTAGAACTTCTCGAGGTAGTTGGCGTGGATCGTCGAACCCTGCGCGCCGATCGCCTTGCCCTTGAGCGCCGCCGGCGAGATGTCGGCGGAGGCCGTGGTCTTCGGGCCCACCATCCAGATCGGGGTCTTGCTGTAGACGGAGGTGAAGTTCACCTGCTTCTTGCGCTCGTCGGTGGCGTTCATGCCGGCGATGATGATGTCGTATTTATTGGCCAGAAGCGCCGGGATGATGCCGTCCCAGTCCTGCACCACCCAGGTGCATTTCACCTTCATCTTCTCGCAGAGCATGTTGCCGAGATCGATCTCGAAGCCTTCCAGCTCTTTCTTGGCGTTGAGGTTGTTGTAGGGCGGATAGGCGCCTTCCGTGCCGATGCGGATCTCTTTCCACTCCGTGGCTTGCGCCAGCGCGGCGGTCGCGCCAACAGCGGTCAGCGCCGCCGCCGCGATGAACCGAACGAAAGCTTTCATGCTACCTCCCTTGGAATTGGCCGTCCGGGCGCGGAGCAAATCCGCACCCGGCTTGTGCCCACAGATTGGGCTTGGATGGCCTTTGCCCGCAAGGGGGCTGATGCAGCTTTTCTCGGCTTCTCCGCCTAAAGAACAATCAGCGCAAGCAACTGTTATCGCTCATATTTTTTGATAGCACGGATTATCGCGCCCACGACCTTCCGCGATCGCCCCGAGACGCTCAGGCGGCAGAGACCAGCAGCGAGGCACCTGCGTCGCGGAAAACCGCCTCGCAGCGGCCAAGCCCCCAATCGAGTTCTGCGCGCGTGATCGTCAGCGGCGGCGCGAAGCGGATGACCGTCTCATGCGTCTCCTTGGTCAGCACGCCGGCCCCGGCCAGCTGCTTGACCAGAGCCTTGGCGGAGGCCATCCCCGGATCGATCTCGACGCCGACCCAGAGCCCGAGGCCGCGTACCGAGCGCGAGAGGCCGGCAGTCATAGCCTCCAGCCGTGTCTTCATATAGGTGCCCTGCTCGGCCGAGCGCTCGACCAGCCGCTCTTCGGCGATGACGGTCAGGGCCTCGAGCCCGATCGCTGCTGCAAGTGCATTGCCGCCGAAGGTCGAGCCATGCGAGCCCGGCTCGAAAAGATCCATCACCTCGCGGGAGGCGAGGAAGGCGGAAACGGGATAGACGCCGCCGCCGAGCGCCTTGCCGACGATCAGGCCATCGGGGCGGATCCCGTCATGCTGATGGGCAAACCAGCGCCCGGTGCGGCCGAGGCCAGACTGGACCTCGTCGAGGATCAGCAGGACATTGTGCCGGTCGCAGAGCGCGCGCAGTGCCTTCAGGTAACCGGGCGGCGGCATGACGATGCCGGCCTCGCCCTGGATCGGCTCGATCATGATCGCGGCGGTATCGGGAGTGATCGCTGCTGCGACCGCATCGATATCGCCGAACGGCACCTCGACGAAGCCCGGCGCGAACGGGCCAAAGCCGTCGCGATAGCTTTCATCGGATGAGAAGCCGACAATCGTGGTGGTGCGGCCATGGAAGTTGCCGGCGGCGACGATGATCTCGGCTTTGCCCGCTGCAATGCCCTTGATCCCATAGCCCCAGCGCCGCGCGGCCTTGATCGCGGTCTCGACGGCCTCGGCGCCGGTGTTCATCGGCAGCGCCATGTCCTGGCCGGACACTTCGCAGAGCTTTTCGAGGAAGGGGCCGAGCGGCTCGCAATGAAAGGCACGGCTGGTGACGGCGAGCCTGGATGCCTGCTCCGCCATCACCTTGAGGATGCGCGGATGGCCGTGGCCCAGGCTGACGGCGGAATAGCCGCTCATCATGTCGAGCCGCCGCACACCTGCGGTATCGGTCAACCAGACACCCTCGCCATGCGACAGCATGATCGGCAGCGGCGCATAGTTCTGTGCACAGACGGCGTTCTCGCGGGTAATGGCATTCATCGCGGCTCTCCCTGAATCCTGCCAAGGATAAGCCTCGGCCGGCGGCCGAGACGCGCTGCGAGGCACGCCGACGACAGCCGATCCTGTCGTTCAGGCGACAGGATCGGGCGATATGCGACAGCGTCGCAAGTCGGGTCCCGGCGGGGAGCCATGCGGCTGGCAGGGCTGAAATCGCCGCCGATGCATGCTGCATCGCAGCAGAACCGTGCTAGGCACGCCCGATGACGACAGATTATCCAGCTCCCGCGGGCGGCCCAGCGCCACCATAGCGCGCAGCTGGAACAGGCTGTTTAGGCCTAAGGAGGCGCCTGGCGCCCCGAGGCTTGTGATCTTCCAATCCCGCCGGCGCTTTGCGCGCGGGGCATAAGGACCTTGGCACATGAACCTTGCGCAGTTGCGGAGCGAATGGTCTCCCAACATCACGCGTGACCTGCTCGCCGGCACGGTCGTCGCGCTGGCCTTGATCCCCGAGGCGATCGCCTTCTCGATCATCGCCGGCGTCGACCCCAAGGTCGGGCTCTACGCCTCATTCTGCATCGCGGTCGTCAGCGCCTTCGCCGGCGGGCGACCAGCGATGATCTCGGCGGCCACTGGCGCGATGTCGCTCCTGATGATCACGCTCGTGAAGGAGCACGGCCTAGGCTATCTCTTCGCCGCGAGCCTGCTCACCGGCGTTATCCAGATCGCCGCCAGCCTTCTCAAGCTCGGCAACCTGATGCGCTTCGTCTCGCGCTCGGTGGTCACCGGCTTCGTCAATGCGCTCGCGATCCTGATCTTCATGGCGCAGATGCCCGAACTCCTGGGCAAGGGACCGACCGTCTATGCGATGACGGCCGCCGGGCTCCTCATCATCTATGGCCTGCCCTACCTGACCAAGGCTGTCCCCTCGCCGCTCGTCACAATCGTCCTGATGACCGCACTTTCGATGTATTTCGGCTTCGGCATCCGTACCGTCGGCGACATGGGGCAGCTTCCTGACGAACTGCCGTTCTTCGCACTGCCGCAGGTGCCGCTGACGCTGGAGACGCTGAAGATCATCCTGCCCTACTCGCTGACGCTCGCCATGGTCGGCCTGTTGGAAAGCCTGATGACTGCGGCGATCATCGACGAGATGACCGACACGACCTCCGACAAGAACCGCGAATGTGCCGGCCAGGGGCTGGCCAACATCGTCTCCTCCTGCTTCGGCGGCATGGCGGGCTGCGCGATGATCGGCCAGTCGGTCATCAACGTCTCGTCCGGTGGTCGAGGCCGGCTCTCGACGCTGTGGGCTGGCGCCTTCCTGCTGTTCCTGATCGTCGTGCTCGGCCCCTATGTCGCGCAGATCCCGATGGCGGCCCTCGTCGCCGTGATGATCATGGTCTCGATCAACACCTTTCAATGGCGCTCCGTTGCGACCCTGCTGAGCAATCCGAGAAGCTCCAGCATCGTCATGCTCGCCACGGTCGTGGTCGTGGTCTGGACGCATGACCTTGCCAAAGGCGTGCTCTTCGGCGTGGTGCTGAGCGGGCTGTTCTTCGCGCATAAGGTGACGCGCTTCTTCGGCGTGACCTCCACCCGCAATGAGGCAACCTCCATTCGAACCTATGCTGTCACCGGCCAGATCTTCTTTGCGACCGCCGAGGCTTTCCATTCCGCCTTCGACTTCCGCGAGGACGGGCTGACGCGCATCGTGATCGACCTGCACGCCTCGCATTTCTGGGACATCACGGCGATCAACGCGCTCGACCGCGTCGTGCTGAAATTCCGCCACCACGACATTCCCGTCGAGATCGTGGGCATCAACGAGGCGACCGCATCGATGATCGAGAAGCTCGCGACCCATGACAAGGTCGGCGCGGGCGCCGCGACGTCGGCACACTGAACCGTGCGCAAAGGGAGCGCTGCCGATGATCCCCTGGATTCTGCTCGATACGGCCGCCCTGCCCGGCGGCGGCGACCTGCGGCTCAAGCGTCGCGGCAGCGAGTTCTCGATCATGCTCGGCGCCAACGAGTTGATGAACAGCCGCCTCAGCGGCTCCGAGGAAGCTCTCGCCACGCTGAGCGGCGCGCGCCTGCGTGACCCCGGAAAGGCCCGCATCCTGATCGGCGGGCTCGGAATGGGTTTTACGCTGCGCGCGGCGCTGCCGCTCCTGGGCGAGCGCGCAACGATCGAGGTCGCCGAGCTGGTGCCGGAGGTCGTGGCATGGGCTAGAGGCCCGATGGCGGAGGTCTTCGGCGGATGTCTCGACGATCCCCGCGTCAGCGTCACACTAGCCGATGTCTCCAAGGTGATCGCCTCGGCGAAGGCGGGCTACGACGCGATCCTGCTCGACGTCGACAACGGTCCAGACGGGCTCACCGTCGAGGCCAATGATGCGCTCTACAGCGATGCCGGCCTGCATCTCGCCAAGGCGGCGCTGCGGCCCGGCGGCATCCTGGCGGTCTGGTCGCAGGGCCCCGACGGGCGCTTTACGGGGCGGCTCAAGCAGGCGGGCTTCGGCGTCGACGAGCACACCGTCCGCGCCGGCCGCGGACGCGGCAAGCGCCACGTCATCTGGCTGGCGGTGAAGGGCTAGCCCGCCAGCGTCATTGCGAGGAGCAACGCGATGAAGCAATCCAGGGGTGCGCCGCACCCGGCCGTTCTGGATTGCTTCGCTGACGCTCGCAATGACGGTTCAGCCCATCCAGGCGCGACGCGCCGCGCCGCCCAGCGGTGACGGCGTCACCCTTCCGCGAGCGGATAGCCGTCGAACTCTTTCAGCGCCTTCAGCGCGAAGGTCGTGGCGATGCGGGCCACGCCGAGTTGCGCATCCGAGAGCCAGGTCCCGGTCAATTCCTCATAATCGGCCAGCGAACCCGCTACGATACGGGCGAGGTAGTCGGCCTCGCCGCTGACGACCTGCACCTCGACCACGTCGGGGCAGGCTTTCAGCACCTTCTCGACCCGCTCGCGCCGCCCGACCGAATGGTCGCGCAGCGAGATCTGTGCGAAGGCGACTACGGCGTGCCCTGCCAGTTCCGGCGAGAGCCGCGCGCCATAGCCCTGGATCAGCCCCGAGGCCTCGAGCTTGCGCACGCGCTCGAGGCAGGGCCGCGCCGACAGGCCGACGCGCTCCGAGAGCGCCTGGTTGGTGATACGGCCCTCATCGCGCAGGATCGCAACGATGGCGCGATCGATCGCATCGAGCTGGACAGGCTTTCGCTTCACGGTCTGCCCTTGCCGCGCGCGCGGGCCTCGGCGATCAGGCAGAGTTCGGTGAACAGCACCTGCGCCGCGCACTGGGCAGTGTTGGTGGTTGCGTCATATTGCGGGGCGACCTCGACGACGTCCGCGCCGACGATGTCGGCACCCTTCAGGCCTCGCAGGATGGCAAGCGCCTCGCGCGGCGTGAGGCCACCGACCTCCGGGGTCCCGGTACCGGGTGCAAAAGCCGGATCGAGTGAGTCGACGTCGAACGAGACATAGGTCGGCCCGTCGCCGATGACCGCGAGCGCCTTGGCGATCACCGCCTCGATGCCGAGGTCGTCGACTTCGTTGGCATGGATCACGGTCATGCCGGACTCGTAGGAGAACTCCCAGAGATATTCCGCCCCGCCCCTGATGCCGATCTGGATGACGCGCTCGGGATCGAGCACGCCGTCGAGCACCGCCTGGCGGAACGGTCCGCCATGATGGAATTTCGAGCCTTCATAGGGGCCCGAAGTGTCGCAATGGGCGTCGATATGGACCATGCCGACCGGGCGTTTCGCACCGACCGCCTTCAGGATCGGATAGGTGATGGAGTGGTCGCCGCCGACCGCCAGCGTCGAGACGCCGGCTGCCACGATGGTCTTGAATGTCGCCTCGATGTCCTCGTGGCAGCTCTCCAGCGAATAGCGCGAGCGAAAAGGCACATCGCCGATATCGGCGGCTTTCAGCATGCCGAACGGCGCGGTGCCCAGCACATGGTCCATCGGCCCCATGCGCTCGACGGCGCGCACCGCGCGCGGTCCGAGCCTGGTGCCGGCACGGTTGGTGACGCCCAGATCCATCGGCAGGCCGATGATCGCGACATCAAGACCACCGAGATCGGGCAGGCTCAGTGCATCGGGGCGATAGGGCGCGCTGATGAAGGTCGCGACGTCCGAGAACGGCCATTTGCGCTTGTCGCCCTTGAACTGGTCGGCCGCGACCTTGGCAAAGCGCGGGTCATGGATGTCGGCGCCGCTGGCGCCGTCATAGCGCGCCTTGAGCGCATCCAGCTTCTTCCGGTCCATTTCGGCGCCTTTCATCTCTGGTCCGCTTGATGACTGCGCGGAGGGTGGACGCGCGGGAGAAAAACTTCATGCGCTTCAAACGCAGCCGTGCCATGCTCCGGGCGCGATTGTCGAGCCTGGACGGGAACTGCGCTCCCCGCGCGAAGACTGAGGTGCGCAAAATCTAGGCAAGCATGACATCAGTTCGGCCCAATGCGTTGCACCAAAGAACAACGCTGCGCGCCCTTGCTGATTGCCGGAATCCACTGCAAATGTCCTGAAACGTCGCAGAATGGGATCAAACCCGTTTGCGCACCGCTTTGCTGCTTTCCCCGAGGAGATGTCCAATATGAAGCGTCGTCAATTCATCCAGGCCGCCACCGCAGGCGCGGCTGCCACAGCAGTCGCCATGCCGGCGGTCGCCCAATCCATGCCTGAGGTGAAGTGGCGCCTGGCGTCGAGCTTCCCGAAGTCTCTCGACACGATCTACGGCGGCGCCGAGGTCATGGCCAAGATGGTTTCAGACCTCACCGACGGCAAGTTCCAGATCCAGGTCTTCGCGGCCGGCGAAATCGTTCCCGCGCTGCAGGCAGCCGATGCGGTCACCAACGGCACCGTCGAGATGTGCCACACCGTCTCGTACTACTATGTCGGCAAGGACCCGACCTTCGCCATCCCGGCCTCGGTGCCGTTCGGACTTAATGCCCGCCAGCAGAATGCATGGCTGTTCCAGGGCGGCGGCAACGACCTGTTCAACGAGTTCTACAAGAAATTCAACATCTACGGCCTGCCCTGCGGCAACACCGGCGCGCAGATGGGCGGCTGGTTCCGCAAGGAGATCAAGTCGGTCGCGGACATCCAGGGCCTGAAGATGCGCATCGGCGGCATCGCGGGCTCGGTGCTGCAGAAGCTCGGCCTCGTGCCGCAGCAACTCGGCGGCGGCGACATTTATCCGGCGCTGGAAAAGGGCACCATCGACGGTGCCGAGTGGGTCGGCCCCTATGACGACGAGAAGCTCGGCTTCTCCAAGGTCGCGCCGTTCTACTACTATCCGGGCTTCTGGGAAGGTGGGCCGACGGTCCATGCCTTCGTCAACCTGGACAAGTGGAACGCCCTGCCCAAGCAGTACCAGGCCGTTCTGACCGCCGCCTGCACCTATGCCAACACGCAGATGGCGGCCAAGTACGACGTCGTGAACCCCCCGGCGCTAAAGCGTCTGGTCGGTGCCGGCACGCAGCTGCGCCCCTTCCCGCAGGACGTCATGGAGGCCTGCCTCAAGGCCTCCAATGAGCTTTATGCAGAGATCTCGGCCAAAAACCCCGACTTCAAGAAGGGCATCGAGGCCATGGCCGCGTTCCGCTCGGACCAGTATCTCTGGTGGCAGGTCGCGGAACTCAGCTTCGACGTCTTCCAGGTGCGCACGCGCGCACGCTGAGACCGTACGCGGGCGCCATGCCTTGCAGCCTTTCGAAACCCCGGCCTCGCGGCCGGGGTTTTTCATTGGGCGGCGCGACGCTTCCGCACGACATGACTTCGCCCCAACTTTCCCGGTAGGATGATGGTCGCCAAAGCTGAATCGCAGCCCTGCGACAGGGATGTCCGCATGACCCGCCTGTTCCTCTCGATGCTCTTCGCCTGTGCCGCGCTCGCGCCGGCCTTCGGGCAAAGCATCGGCGAACCCATCCCCGGCCGCGGGAAAGCCGCGTCCAAGGCCGCTCCATGGAAGCCCGAATCCGCTGCAGCCCGCCCCTGCCCGCAATACGGACCGGGCTTCGTGAAAGTGGAAGGCTCGTCGCTGTGCGTGCGAGCGGGCGGCTCCGTCAGGGTCGATGTCGGCAAGAGCTCGCGCTATGGCACGGGCTCGGCGGTTCGCGGCATGGCGGAGCTAGAGACCCGGGGCGAGACCAGCTTCGGGAGCGTGCGCACGGTCGTGCGGGCTGGCGGCCAGATCGAGCGCAACCTCGATGCCGGTCGCTACCGCTATTGAGCGCGCGCCGCTTCAGCCTAAGAGCTTCTCGACCTCGGCCCTGAGCACCGGCACCAGCTCGGCCTCGAACCATGGATTGCGCTTCAGCCAGGCATTGTTGCGCCAGGACGGGTGCGGCAACGGCAGCACGCGAGGATGGCGCGGCTCCTGCAGGATCTCGCGCCAGTTCGCCACCGTTGCGGACAGCGAGGCCGCCTTCGACCGGCCGAGATGCCAGGCCTGCGCATAGAGCCCGATTGCCAGCACGAGCTCCACTTGTGGCAAGGCGGCGAAGACGCGGGCGCGCCAGGTCGGAGCACATTCACGCCGCGGCGGACGGTCCCCACCATGCCGGTCCAGCCCCGGAAAGCAATGTCCCATGGGTATGATCGCGACCTTCGCCGCGTCGTAGAACGCGGCCTCGTCGAGGCCCAGCCAGCCGCGCAGGCGCACGCCCGATGGATCGGTAAACGGCTTGCCGCTGGCGTGGACCCGCGTTCCCGGCGCCTGCCCCGCAATGCAGAGCCGGGCGCTCGGGCTGGCCTGGATGACCGGGCGCGGCTCATGGGCGAGGCCGGGAAGATACAATGGCGCGTCGCGGCAGATTCGGCAGGCGCGCAGGTCGCGCAGCACCGCGTCCAGCGGCTCGGCACCTGTCATCGCGACGCCAGCCGCCTGCCGCCCGGGGCGCGCGAGATCAGACCGTCGCAGGTCCACTGCGCCGCGCTCCTGGCGAAGTTGTTGGGGTCTCCCGGATCGATCACGGCCATGCCGTTGATGCGTCCGCTCGGACGGCTGCGCAACACATGCAGCTTCCCGCTGAGTTCGACGGTGAAGCAATAGGTCCGGCGGGTCTCGTGCGGGCCGTAGTAGTAGCAGACGGCGTCGGACGTCGTTGTCCAGCAGGCGTCGGTGTTGGCGATATTGCGGTTGTGCCCGCTGACCCGGCCGTCGCGGTGGTGGAATTCGCTGAACGGCAGATTGCTGCCGGAATAGCGGCCGCTGACCGTATTGCCCTCGAAGGCGCGGCGGATCTCGTCGCCGCTCATCCGTTCGGCCGCTTGGCCGACAGTGCAGGACAGCGCGCCTGCCAGCCCGAGCCCGAGCGCGATCGTCTTCACGCCGCCCATCAGCGGGCCGCCAGTCGCCGCCGCGACATCAGGGGCTCCGGAGCACGGGAGATCATGCCGTCGCAATACCAGGGCTGGCCGTTGTCGGTATGCGCGCGCGGGTTGCCGGGCTCGACCGTCGCGAGCGCATTGATCTGGCCATTTGAGGTGTTGCGCAGGATGTAGAGCCTGTCGGTCATCTCGACGGTGAAACAATGCACGGTACGGTCCGATTGCGGGCCGTAGTAGTAACAGACCTGGTCTTCCTTGGTGATCCAGCAGGCGTCCTTGTTGTCCTGCCAGCCATTATTGCCGAGCGCTCGCCCGTCGGTGCCGTGAAACTCCGTGAAGAACCCGCCATTGGCATAGCGACCGCTCACCGTGTTGCCCTCGAAGGCCTGCTTGATCGCCTCCCCACTGAGGCGCTCGGCAGCGGAAGCGGGCACGACGCAGGCGAGCAGCGCCAGCAGAAGAAAGGCGCGCCGCATCAAGCCTTCCAGCTCGGCCGCGCCGAGAGCTCGCCGTGCCAGCGGCGGATATTGACGAAATCGTCCGGCAGCGGGATGCGCGAAGGCTTCATGAAATCGATCGCGATCCCCGCCGTGATATCGGCGACCGTCAGCGTCTCGCCGCAGAGATAGCGATTCCCCGACAGCTGCAATTCCAGAATCAGAAGATGATCGTCGATCTGCTCGCGGTTGGCCTCGGCCCATTCGGGCACCTGCTCCTCCAGTTCCGCCATCGAAGGATGGCTATGGCGGAAGACCGCCGTGACGCTGGAGAATAATCCGAGTTCGACGCGGCGGTTCCACATCTCGATCAGCGCCTGTTCGCGCGGCTCGCTGCCAAACAGCGCCGGCTTCGGGTGCAGCGACTCTACATAGCGGCAGATCGCGATGGTTTCGGCCAATGCCGTGCCATCGTCGAGTTGCAGGACCGGCAGCCGCTGGGCAGGGTTGAGCTTGGTGAACGCCTCGGATTTATGCTCCTTGCGCCCGATGTCGATCGGGACGATCTCGGGCAAGGGGATGCCCTTCTCGGCAAAGAATATCCGCACCCGCCGCGGATTGGGCGCCCGCCCGCCATCATAGAGTTTCATCGAGACCATCTCCTGCCGTCGACCGACCGGACCATGGCGAGGGCTTCCCGGTCAACCATCCCGACGAACTGCATCGCGCCCGTACGACAATCAGCGTGCCTGCTGGCGCCGCCAGGTTTCGGGACGCTCGAAGGTAAAGGCCCAGATGCCGCGCCCTGCGGCCCGCGCCTCCGCCTCCTCGCTGCGGTATCCGCCATAGGCGACGGCCTGGCCCTGCCTGACCATGGCCGCGTTGATGTCGATCTCGCCCTGCCGGCAACGTGCGAGGCCGCGGCCGTAGCGGTCGATCTTGCCAATGTCGCAGGTCACGATGCCGCGCTGCACCAGTTCGGCCAGCGCCCGGCGCGCCTCGCGTCCGCAGGGGACCTGCCGTCCGGCCTTGTCGGTGCAGGTCTGGCGGAATTCGGGGGCATCGAGACCCTCCAGACGCAATTCCTCGCCGTTTAGCCGCAGCGAGTCGCCGTCGATCACATGCGCGGCACCGATCAGGCTGCGGGCCGGGCCGAGCCGATATTGCAGGACAGCTCCCGCGATCGCCAGGAGGCCGAGGATGCCGAGCGCGACGACGAAATCGACCGGGCGGCTGACGCGCCGCCAGCCGAGGGGTCCGTTTCGCGATCGACCGAATCCAAAGAGCGCCATCAGGAAGAGCTTAACGATTTGGTGCCCATGATGGCGAGCCGGTAGCGTGGAGTGACGCGACCGGGCTTCGGAATCGAACGGGCCTACGGGATCGGGAACCTCTGCAGCACCTTGTTTCTACGCATGGTCCTCGCGGCGAAATCGTATTTCGCCTGACGGGACGATGCATCGGGAGATCTTGATCGCGACCATGGCGGAAGTGACGGCCGAACAGGTGCAACGCGGGCGCGGACCGGATCCGCATGCCTTGGCGCGCCGAAAGCTCGTCACGCGCGAGGTCAAATCGGTGCGCGAACGCCTGACCTCGTCCACCGGACTCGTGCGCGCCTTCGACCAGGAGTTGCTGCGCCTGTTCGCGCAATACCGCATGCACGGCTCAGTCGGCACGCTGGTGATGGCCCTGTGCGTCGCGGCAGCAGCCTGCCTGTGGGCGCCGGTCTTTTCGGTCCTTTTCTGGCTCAGCATCGTCATCGTGGCGTCGCTGGGTGAGATGTTCCTGTGCCGCCGGTTCCTGGCCGAGGCCGCCACCGACAATATCGCAATCAGGAGCTGGCGCCGGCTGTTCACCTTCGCCGAGGGCTTCCATGGCCTGTCATGGTCGCTGATCCTCGTGCTCTTCACGCAGGGCGACGCTGCCGGCGCAAAAGTCTTCGTCACCACCACATTGCTGATCGTCAGCGCCCTGACGGTGATGCTGGCGGCCTCGATCCCTGCCGCGGTCTATGCCGGGCTGCTGCCGATAGGTGTCGGCATCGGCTTCTTCTTCTGGGGCCGCACCGACATCGACAGCGTCACGATGGCGCTGATGGCGGCTTCGGCGCAGCTCTTCTTTCTGTTTCTCGCCAACCGCCTGTATGTCAGCTCGCTGTCGACGATCGAGTTCCGGGCCGAGAAGGATGCGTTGATCGCCGAACTCGAGACCGCCACTGCCAATTCGGACGAGGCACGGCGCAAGGCCGAGGAGGCGAACCTCGCCAAGTCACGCTTTCTGGCGACGATGAGCCACGAACTGCGCACGCCGCTCAACGCCATCCTGGGCTTCTCGGAGGTCATGAAGAACGAGGTGTTCGGCGGCCATGCCAATGCGGCATACAAGGAATACTCCGGCGACATCCACGGCTCCGGCCAGCATCTGCTCAACCTGATCAACGAGATCCTCGACCTCTCCCGCATCGAGGCCGGGAAGTACGAGCTCAACGAGGAAGCCATCTCGCTGGCGGCTATCGTCGACGATTGCAGCCACATGCTGAAGCTGCGCGCCAAGGCGAAGGGGCAGTCGATCCGCGAGGCGATCGAGCTCGATCTCCCGAAGATCTGGGCCGACGAGCGCGCGCTGCGTCAGGTTGTGCTGAACATTCTCTCGAACGCGATCAAGTTCACCCCGCAGGGCGGCGAGATCTCGATCAAGGTCGGCTGGACGGCGACGGGCGGGCAATATGTCTCGGTCAGCGACACCGGCCCTGGCATCCCCGAGGAAGAAATCCCGATCGTGCTGCAGACCTTTGGTCGCGGGTCTCTGGCGATCAAGACCGCCGAGCAGGGCTCGGGGCTGGGCCTGCCTATCGTGAAGGGACTGATCGACCTCCATGGCGGCGGCTTCCAGCTGAAGTCGAAACCGCGCGCGGGAACCGACGTCACCATCACCCTGCCGGCCGAGCGCGTGATGGACACGCTGGCTGCCCTGCCGGAGCCGACGACGCGGGCCGCCTGACCGTGCCCGCGTTGCCGAGCAGTGGCAGCCGGCGGAATACCTACTACTTCCAGCCGATCAGGACGCCGTCGGCGCCAAGCGACAGCTGCAACCCCTGACGACGCGTCGCCAGACTAAGAGTGACGCCCTTGCTATTGCGAAGCCAGAGGCGGCCGCGCCCCTGGTCGCCGACCGCCCAGCCTTCGCGCAGCTGTACATAGGGCCCGGTGAAGTCCTCGCGGCGTGTCAGGCCATAGACAGTGCCTGTCGCCGTCAGGCGCGAGGCGCCGATGCCGCCGATGCCGAGCCCGCCGACAGTGATGCCGTAGCTGCGGCTTCGATAGATCAGGGTTCCGCCACCGACCTCTCCGGAACCGATGAACGCCACCTGCACCTGCCGGATCGACACCGAGCCCGTAGGCGGACCGAGATCGCGCTGCTGTGCCCAGGCGGCAGGCGCGAGCAATGTCGCAGCCAGGACGATCGTCGTCGCTCTCAATGATGGCATGGTTATCTCCTCCGCATGGATCGATGTGCCGCAGCAGAAACAGAAACCTCAACCTACGATTTGGGCCGGTCGCCCTGATGATGGGAATGCGATGGCTGGAGACCGATATGTCGACGCTGTAACCATTACGCCTTTTCTGCCATCGCGTCGCCCCGGGAAGACGGGTTCAGTATGGCAATTGCGGCAGGGTGCCGTTCCCGAAGCCGTCAGTTTGGCGTGGCGAGCTCGAAAGGTTGTCGCGCACATAAGCGGGTCCTCCGCCATTCGAGACGGCGGGACCCGGATCGAGATAGCTGCGGCTGGGCGGTGGAGCCGATGACGACATCATGACGGGCTCGGCCTGGACCGCCTCCCGAGAGGCGCAGCCAGCGATGGCAAATGCCGGCAAGGCCAGCATCAGCAGCTGTGAAATCCTTCTGGCGTCTATCATGTGATCTCGTTCTCCCGCTGTTGTGGATACCTGCAACGGCCAACCGTGACCCGGCCACCGCCGCCAAGACGTCGTTCCCAGCCTCGTTCAGCCCTTCCCGGCAACACCCGCCTGCGCGAATGTTGCCATGCCATTGTGGATCGCGGCGGCCGCCTTGACGAGACTCGCCGCCAGCGCGGCACCCGTGCCCTCGCCCAGGCGCATGTCCAGCGCCAGCAGGGGCTGCTTGCCGAGATGCGCGAGGACGTGCGCATGGGCCCCCTCGGCCGAGAGGTGGCCGGCCAGGCAGTGGTCGATCGAGGACGGCTCGATGGCATGCAGGATCGCGGCGGCGGCGGTGACGACATAGCCGTCGAGGATCACCGGTATGCGCTGCGAGCGCGCGGCGATGATCGCGCCGCAGATGGCTGCGATCTCGCGCCCACCGAAGCGGCGCAGGACCTCGAGAGGGTCCTTCAGATGAGCGGCGTGCAGCGCGAGACCAGCCTCGACCGCGGCGACCTTGCGGTTCAGCCCGGCGTCATCGAGCCCGGTGCCGCGTCCGCACCACATCGCAGCCTCGCCACCATAGAGCGCGGCGTAGATCGCGGCTGCCGACGTCGTGTTGCCGATCCCCATTTCGCCCAGGCAGAGCAGATCTGTGCCGCCGACCAGCGCCTCCATTCCGAAGGCCATGGTGGCGACGCAGGCGCGCTCGTCGAGCGCATCGCCTTGCGTGAAGTCGCCGGTGGGCAGGTCGAGGGCGAGGTCGAACACCTTGAAGCCGAGATCGAAGGCCGCGCAAATCTGGTTGATGGCAGCGCCGCCGGCGGCGAAATTCTCCAGCATCTGGCGGGTCACAGCCTGCGGGTAGGCCGAGACCCCCTGCGCCACCACGCCGTGATTGCCGGCGAAGACACAGACCAGCGGCCGGTCGACGCTCGGCTTGGCCTTGCCCTGCCAGGCTGCGAGCCACTCGGCGATCTCCTCCATCCGGCCGAGGCTTCCTGCAGGCTTGGTGAGGTCCTTGTCGCGCGCGCGGACGGCGTTGGCAGCGGCCATGTCAGGGCCGGGCATGGCGGCAATGAGATCGCGGATATCGTCGAAGGGCAGTCCGGAGGCAGACATGATGTTCTCAGTCCAGCAGTGTGGCGGCGGGCGCAGGCGCGGATGGCGGCGCGGTTGCAGGTGCTGCTATAGGCTGCGACGCGCGAAGACAATCGACCGCGCCATTCAAGGATGCTGACACGGCATGGCCGATTCCAACAGCGAACCCGATGCCATGTCGGCACCATACTGGCCCGGATGGGTCATAGCGACCGCGATCTGCATTCGCTTCTATTCGCGGTTGCCGGTCCCTGCGATGCCCGGCGAGCGCGACCTCCATAGCCTGCCGGACTTCCGCCTGATTCCGCGCGCCCTGCCCTTCGCCGCTCTCGTCATCGCCCTGCCGGCAGCGCTCGTCCTGCTCGGCGCCGGGCTTGCCGGGCTCGGCTCGATGCTGGCCGGCACGCTCGCCATCACGGTCCTGGTTCTGACGACCGGCGTCTTTCACGAGGACGGGCTCGCGGACAGCGCCGACGGCCTGTTCGGCGGCCACACGATCGAGCGCCGCCTCGAGATCATGAAGGACAGCCGCATAGGCTCCTATGGCGGCGCGGCGATGGTGCTGACCTTGCTGCTGCGGGCGAGCGCGCTGTCCTCGATCCTGGACGCAGCCGGCGCCTTGGCCGTGGCGGCAGCCTTGCTCGCGGCCGCGCCCTGGTCACGGTTCGAGGGCCTGCGCCTGCTCGCCACGCAAGGCCAGGCGCGCTCGGTCGGGACGGCAGCCGCCGTCGGCCAGGCGACCTCTGCTACGGTTGCGATCGCCGCGGTTCTCGCGGCAACGCTTGCCATAGCGCTGGCGCTGGCGACGGGACTACCGCTGCTTGGGATGCTCCTGGGGCTGGCGTTGGCCAACCTCGCTTCACGTTGGCTCGGGAGGCTGTCGCAGCGGCTGATCGGCGGGCAGACCGGCGATATTCTCGGAGCCGCCCAGCAGGTCAGCGAGTTCGCGATCTATCTCGGCCTGGCGCTGGCGCTCGGTGTGGGCTGGCCGTGACTGAGGCCTCGACCCCTTGCGTCAGGATCTGCGTGATCGATCCCCTCAGCCGGTTGTGCGAGGGCTGCGGCCGGACGCTCGCCGAGATCGCGCAGTGGAGCCGCCTCAGCGAGGCAGAGCGCCGCGCCATCATGGCCCTGCTTCCCGCGCGACTCGCGCAACGGCGGGGCTGACGTCTCAGCCGCGCTCCGGAGCCAAGCCGGCATTGGCGGTCAGGGCCGCCGCCGGATCGTCAGAAGGCCAGTTGCCAGATGAAGCGGCTTGCGACCACCAGCAGGAAAAGTCCGAACACGACTTCGAGGCGACGCTTAGACAGGCGATGCGCCAGACGCGCGCCGATCGGCGCCATCCAGATCGAGGTCGGGATGAAGAGGATGAACCCGATCAGCGAGACATAGCCGAGCGACAGCGGCGGCAGCACGTCCATCTTGGGCCAGCCGGCATAGATGAAGCCGAGCGCGCCCGGGATCGAGATCAGCACGCCCAGGCCCGACGAGGTCGCGACCGCCTGGTGGATCGGGCGTCCGTAGAAGGTCATGAACAGGCTCGACAACTGCCCGCCGCCAATGCCCATCAGGGCCGAAAGCACACCGATGATGCCGCCATAGACCGTCATCAGCGCCTTGCCGGGCATCTCAGTGCCCAACTGCCAGCGATCGGACGCGAAAAGCAGGCGAATCGCGCTGACCACCGCGACGACCACGAAGACGATCTTGAACAGGTCCGCCGGAGCGAAGCGGGCGATATAGCTGCCCGCGATGACGCCGAGCACGACCGGGACCGCCCAGACCTTGAGAATGTCGAGGTCGACCAGCCCCTTCGCACGGTGGGCATTGAAGGAGCGGATCGAGGTCGGGATGATGATCGCCAGCGAGGTGCCCACGCAGAGCGGCATGCGCACATCCTCGGGCACGCCGATAACGCGGAAGACCTCGTAGAGGATCGGCACGATGACCGCGCCACCGCCGACGCCAAAGAGACCGGCGAGGATTCCGGTGAAGGCGCCCGCGACGACGAGCGAAACGGCGAGGAAGGCGAGATCGCCAATCGGGATGCCAGCGAACATGGGATTTCATCGTCCAGTGCGAAATGGTCCCGACGCTGTGGGCGATTTCCGCCACTGCCGCAAGGCTACCGGGACAGGGCTGGCATGCCCGCAGGCAGGAGGCAGGCGTGCAACGCCGCTTTCGAAAACCTCAATCGCTTTATGCGGGGTTTCGCAGCGGGCGTGGGCGCGGCTAGGATGACCGCGATGATCTGGTTTCGGCATGCCCGGGCCGACACCACAGCAGGCGGAGGCATGGAAGGAGGAACGCTGCGCAACAGCGGACGGCAATCGGGCTAAATCATTTCAATCATTCAAGATTGAGGGAGGTCACGATGGCAGATATCTATGCAGAGGCGGACGAGTTCGGCGGGCCGTTGTCACGGCGGGTCCTGCTCAGGGCCGGCGGCATCGGAATGCTGGTGGCCGCTGCCGGCCCAGCGCTGGCGCAAACCGCCGGGGGACCGCAGGCGCCGCCGAGCGTGGTCACCAACCCACCGCGCGACTTCAGCCGGCGCGGCGCCCCGACCACCTATTTCTGGGACCCCGACGTGATCGCGGTCGATCCATCCTTCAACAATCTCGCCCAACCCAATGCGCCGATCCAGCGGCTCTGGACCGGTGCGCTGTGGGCGGAAGGCCCGGCCTGGAACGCACAGGGCAAGTATCTCGTCTGGAGCGACATCCCCAACAACCGGCAACTGCGCTGGCTCGAGGATGACGGGCGGGTCAGCGTGTTCCGCGCGCCATCCGGCAACAGCAACGGCAACAGTTTCGACTTCCAGGGCCGGCAACTCTCCTGCGAGCATCTCAACCGCCGCGTCGTGCGCTACGAGCTCGACGGCTCGGCGACGGTGCTGGCCGAGAGCTTCGACGGCAAGAAGCTGAACTCGCCCAATGACATCGTCGCCCACCCCGACGGGAGCTACTGGTTCACGGACCCGCCCTATGGCGGACAGCTCTATGAGGGCGCGCCCGACGTCGCCGGCGGCCCGAGCAACGCGAACGGCAAGATCAATTCCCGTCTCGGCCAGCCGCCCGGGATCGGCCTTGCCCGGCGCGAACTGCCGACGAACTGCTACCGGATCGACCCGAGCGGGCGCATCGATCTCGTCGTCACGGAGGCGCAGGTGCCCGATCCCAACGGCCTGTGCTTCTCGCCCGACTACAAGAAGCTCTACATCGCCTCGACCGGTAAGGGCCCCGGCGATACCGGCCCCGGCGGCAAGGGCGACATCCATGTCTTCGATGTCGGCAGCGACAACAAGCTCTCGAACGGCAAGCTGTTTTCGGACTGCATGCTCGACGGGATCAATTGCGGGCCGGACGGGCTGCGCTGCGATGTCGAAGGCAACCTCTGGGCATCCAGCAATGCCGGGCGCAATGTCGGCTATAGCGGCGTCTCGGTCTTCAACCCGGCCGGGAACCTGATCGGCCGCATCCGGCTGCCGGAGGTCTGCGGCAACATTACCTTCGGCGGGCCCAAGAGGAACCGGCTGTTCATGGCTGCCAGCCAATCGCTCTATGCGGTCTACCTCGCCACGCAGGGCGCCGGCCCCGGCTGAACGCGTCCGCCTCATGTGAGCGAGCCCCGGCGTGCCGCGCCGGGGCTCCAGCGTCATTGCCGGCAATGCCGCTGCTTACGCGTCGAGGATCGGCGCGAAGCCTCCATGGACAAGCCGCTTGCCGTCAAAGGGCATGTCGCGCTGCATCCGGGGGTCGGCCATGACCTTCTGCCAGCCGGCGTCACGGACCTCCTTGGATGGCCACTCGATCCAGGAATAAACCACGGCCTCGTTGTCCGTCGCCTTCACCGCTCGCTTGAAGTCGGTGACCTTGCCCTCGGGGACGTCCGTGCCCCAGCTGTCGACGACGCGCGCGGCGCCATGCTCGCACAGGACGGCACCGTGATGCCGGGCGAACTCGCGATAGGCGTCCTTCTGGTCGACGGGAACCGCCGCGAGCATGCCGTCGACATAGGCCATGCGGCCCGCGTTCCCCTGCTGTGTCAGCGACGAGAATCCGCCATAGATCATGCGCTTGCCATCGAAGGGCATGTTTTCGCCCATCTCCTTCATGCGCGGATCGTTCATCATCTTCTCGCTCGCGGCATCGGCCGTCGCCTTGTCGGCATATTCGAGCCAGGAAAAGACGACGACCTCGCCGTCCTCCGCCTTCACCGCGCCCTTGAAGTCGGTGAGCTTGCCATCGGGCACGTCGTCGCCCCAGGCCTCGACCATCCGGGTCGCCCCGAACTCCTTGAACAGGCCGACGGCGTCGGCCGCGTGCTTGCGGTAGGCCTCCTTGTTGGCCGCAGGTACGGCCACGACAAATCCCTGCACATAGGTCATAGCTTGGCTCCTGGTGTTGCAGCCCCCTGTTTCCGGGGGCCTGGGTGAGTGCTTTGTCTAGTCCCTGGGTTAGGGTGGTGGCGCGGCTCAGCCGCAGCAGGTGCCTGTCGCCAGAAGCGGCTGGAACGATGCCGAGCCGGGCTGCTGCTCATAGCGGTCATGGTGGCGCATCCAGTCCATGATGCCGTCCTCGTTGCGGCCCTTGGGCGTCATGTCGAGGAGGTTGTAGGCGCCGATCAGCAGATCGCCGCCGCGCGCAAAACTCGAATAGGTGTGGAAGATCTCGCCGGCCTCGTTGCGATAGAACACGCTGAAACCAGGCATCTCGCCGCCCTCCCCGTCATGCATCGCGTAGTTATACTCGTAGCGACCCGCCGCCTGCTCGCCGGGGCTCGGCGATACGTGGAAATCGTAGTTGAACTCGCTGCCCGCCGAGGACACCCAGGGGAACTGCCAACCCATCCGCTTCCGGAACGGCTGGAACTCGGCATAGGGCGCGCGCGAGACCGCGACCAGGCTGACATCATGATGCCTGAGATGCTGGTTGGGGCCATCGAAATGATCGGCCAGGAACGAGCAGCCCGGGCAGCCTTCGGTCCAGCCGGGCCCGAACATGAAGTGGTAGATCACCAGTTGGCTGTTGCCGGCGAAGAGATCGCCCAGGGTCAAGCGGCCGTTCGGGCCCTCGAAGATGTAGTCCTTGTCGATGCAGACCCAGGGCAAGGCGCGCCGCTGTGCCGAAAGCCTGTCGCGGGCATGGGTGAAGTCCTTTTCGGCGGCCAGATGTGCCTTGCGGGCCTCCAGCCAGGCTTCGCGGGATACGACTTCGTGTTGCATCGTCCTTCTCCCTCACGAGCAGCCATGCCTGGCTGCGAAATCGGGCCTGTGCCGGCGCGGTGGCACGTTTTCGGCAAAGGCTATCCGTTCGCGCGGGCCTGCCAGCGGCGGCCGCGGCGCGTTCATCGCGTGGTTCTTCGAGGTCCATCCGGGCGGCGAGCCTAGGCCCGCCGCAGGTCGATCCCTGTCAGGAGAACAGCAGTTCCAGCTTGACCATGGAGCCGGTCCAACCATGGGTGTGGCTCGCGACCACCGTCTCGTCGAAGAGCTTTTCGTGCAGCAGCGTCAGGATCGTCACATCGCCATCGGGCTTCAATGTGACGGTGACGCGCGACACGCGCTCGGGCGTCGTCACCCAGGACCAGCTGAATACCAGCCGCTCATTCTCGACGACTTCCTGGTAGGTGCCCGATACCTCGTGGCGCTCCCCGGTATCCTCCAGCATGACGACGCGGTAGCGGCCGCCGATACGGCAATCGACCTCGGCTTCGAGCGTCTCGACATTTTCCGGGCCGAACCAGCGGGTCAGCAGCCTCGGGTCGGTCCAGGCCTTGAAAACCTCGGCAGGACTGGCGTTCAGCCGCCGCTTCATCGTCAGGCTCGGAGTGGTCTCGACCTTCTTGTCCATCGCGTCGCCTCCTGCGGCTTCGTCGTCAAACGCCTTGATTGTCCGGTCAGATGGTCTCTTGGCGCTGCTGGTTCAGCATCGCCTCAAGCGCGTCGAGGCGCTGCGACCAGAAGCGCTGGTAGTGCGCGAGCCAGCTCATTGCCTCCTCCATCGGTTCCGCGTTGAGGCGGCAGGAGACGGTGCGTCCCTGCTTCGAACGCGTGACCAGGCCGGCATCGGAGAGCACGTCGAGATGCTTCATGATCGCCGGCAGCGAGACCGGGAACGGACGCGCCAATTCGCTGACCGACAGCCCATCCTCACCTTCGAGACGCGCCAGCAGCGCCCGGCGTGTCGGGTCTGCCAAGGCAGAAAAGGTGCGGTCGAGCTGTGATTGCTGAAACTTAACCATAAAGTTAAGTGTATGCATGCTGGGCTATGGCGTCAACCCCTGGCGCGATTCCACCCCGGGGACAGCCGCTCAGTCGGACACGCCCTCGCGGCCGACCACCGCCATGCAGGTCGCCGTCATCATCGCGCAGAGCTTGGGCTTGCCGTCAGACACCGCGAAAACCTCGGCCATGGCGAGCGTCAGCGTGCGCCCCGCCTTGACCACCCGGCCCTTTGCGACCAGGCGCTCGCCGGCGGCCGGCGCCAGCAGATTGATCTTGAACTCGGCAGTGAGGACGCCTGCGCCCGCGGCCATGGCCGTCAGCGCCGCATAGCCGCAGGCGGAATCGGCGATGGTCGCCACCGCGCCCGCATGGACGAAGCCGTGCTGCTGCGACAGATGCGCGGAGACCGGCATTTCGATCTCTACCCCGCCTCGCCCGACATGGACGAGCCGCGCACCGATCGTAGTCATGAAAGCCTGCTTGGCGAAGCTGGCCTCGACGCGCGCGACGATCTCGGCCGGCGCTTGCTGCGGTCCCTCGGTCGGCATGGCGGCGTTCCTATTCGGCTGCGAGCGGAACATCCTCATAGCGCGAGACATGCGCGATCGCAGCGCGCAAATCCGCCAGCCCCGCCTGGGCGCCGACGCAATGCTCGGCAAGATGGCGGCGGAACAGCCGCGAGCCGCGCCGGCCGGGGAAAAGCCCGACGAGGTGGCGCGTGAAACCATGCAGGCGCCCGCCACGCTCGAGATGCGCTGCGATATGCGGCTCGAGCGCCTCCAGCATTTCGAAGGCGTCGGCAACCGGTGCGTCAGCACCGAACAGCAGCGGGTCGACCTGCAGCAGGGATTCGGGGTTCTGATAGGCCTCGCGCCCGATCATGACGCCGTCGAGCTTTTGGAGATGCCCAACCCACTCCTCCGACGCCCGGATCCCGCCATTAATCGCGACGACGAGATCGGGATTGGCGACCTTCAGCCGATAGGCGCGCTCGTAGTCGAGCGGCGGAATCTCACGGTTTTCCTTCGGCGACAGGCCCTGCAACCAGGCTTTTCGCGCATGTACGATCACAGCGTCGACACCGGCTGCGCGCACCGTCGCGGTGAGGGCATCGAGCGCGGCTTCGGGATCCTGGTCGTCGACGCCGATGCGGCACTTCACCGTGACCGGGATCGAGACCGCAGCCTTCATCGCCGCGATACAATCGCCGACAAGCGCGGGCTCGCGCATCAGACAGGCGCCGAACGCCCCGCCCTGCACGCGGTCCGACGGGCAGCCGCAGTTGAGATTGACCTCGTCATAGCCGAAGTCGGCGCCAATCTTCGCGGCCTCTGCCAGCAATGCGGGATCATTGCCGCCGAGTTGCAACGCGATGGGATGCTCGAAGTCGTCATAGCCGATCAAGCGCTGCCGATCACCACGGATCACGGCCTGGGCAGTGACCATCTCCGTATAGAGCAGCGCATGGCGCGACATCAGCCGATGGATGATCCTGCAGGCGGAATCTGTCCAATCCATCATCGGCGCCACGGAGAAGCGCCAGAAGCCGTTCGGCGGGATCGCGCCGCGATTATAGGTCGTCTCGCTCAAGTCAGAATGCTCGCTTTGCCATGCCAGCCCCTGCCGGCCACGAGCGAGATCGCGCATCGCACCGAGCAGGGCCGCGCGATAGCAAGGCGCAACCTTCTCGACCAACCGGGAGGGAACCAGCGCCTATATGACCCAAATTCCCGTCCAAAGCGAGAGCGCTGACCGACACCAGCGCCTCAGTTGAGCCTCATGGCTGGAAGAACGAACCCCTTTCGCCCCCTATCACGCGAGATCCAGCGCCGCATGGGGAGCCAGGCCCGCAAGATTGACGTTGAAAAGGAAGTCTGTCGCATCAAGGCCGTGGAAGCCGTCGAGCGTCACCGACGACCCGCCGTAGACCACGATCGTCGCATGGGAAGTCTCGACGATACCGATTTGTGCCATCCCGGCAGGCCCCTGCGTGAAGACGATCTTGTCCTCGCCCTTCGTAAAGTCCCGGATATGGTCGAAGCCGAAATCGGCGCTGGCGAAGACAAAGCTATCTTTGCCGCGGCCTCCGACCATGATGTTGTTCCACACGTTGCCGATCAGCACGTCACTGCCGTCGCCGCCCGCCACGTTCTCTATTGCTGTCGTGCCGGTCGTCCTCAGCATCGCGCCGCCGATCTGCGAGACAGACCCGGGGGCGAGGTTCACAAGGACCCCGGCCCGCGTCGCCGAGGCATCGATCCAGTCATTGCCCCAGTTGAGGTCATCGAGGACCGCGCGAGACGGATCGGTCGCAGCAAGCAGGCCGAAGGCATCGGTGAAGTGATAAACGTCGTCGGCCGATTGCTCCGCGCCATATACCGTCACCTTCGCCGACGAGACCATGCCGACAGCACCTGTAACGGTGTCGATGAGGCGGACGGTCCAGGTTCCCGTCGAATCCTCGCCACGGAACGCCTCGGAACCGAAGGTCCAGGTCCAGTTGATGTGCGTTTCCTTGGCGCCGGCGCCAGCGGAGAGCAGTTCGGACACGGTCCCCGATGGCGAAACCAGTTCGATGCGCATCTGGTTCACGTCGGAATGCGTCAGGTTGAGCGTCAATTCTACATGCTCGACGGAAATCGATGCGCCGATCTTCGTCTCGAAGCTCGTCGTCGCTTTGTCGGCGATCATGCGATTGAGGGTCACCGAGCTGGACGTGCTGAGTTCGTTGCCGCTGACCTTGGCGGATCCGAACTCTGACCAGACTTCGGCCATCCGCACCGCGGAGCGGGCATCGACCAGTCCAAAGCCGTAGTCATTGGAGAAATGCAGCCCGCCACCATTGAAGGAGTTGGCGTGGTTGATGATCCAGCCATAGGCCTCGCCGTTCTGCGCGCCGGCTCCGATGGCGGATCCAACATGCTGGGCGCTCAGCGCCAGGATGTCCTGGACGTCGCGCCAACCGAGATTGGGGTTGGCTTCGAGCATCAGCGCGACCACACCCGAGACGATCGGCGCGGCGGCCGAGGTGCCGCCGAAGGTGGTCGTGGTGTCGCCGGTCGAATACCCCGCGCTGCCCGTCATGTCCGTCGTGGCGATACCCTTGGCTCCCCCGCTCGAGGGAGCCGAGACCAGCAGGCTTGCGCCGCGGTTCGAATAGCCGGCGACGAAGTCCTGGTCCGTGACGGCGCCGACAGTGATTGTGGCGCGACTGGCGCTGAATTCGCTGGTGTTGGCGTCGACCCGGCTTTTCAGCCAGTCATTCCCGGACGAGTTCACGACAATTGTGCCGAGCCCGCCGCGACCGTTCTGCACTCCAGCTTCGAGAGAGGCCACAAAGCTGCGTCCGAAGGTGGTGTCGGCGCCGTCGGAGTAGCGCTCCGTCCAGCCCCAGGAATTGTTGACGACATCGAAGCGCGACATCTGCTGCATCGAGGTAAGCATGTCGCTCGATGCTCCGAAGACATTGACGCCGGTCACCCGCGCGTCGCTGGCGATGCCGATGCCACCGTTGCCGTCGTTGGCGGCAGCGGCAATGATGCCCGCGACCGCTGTACCGTGTGCGCCGCCGACGCCATTGCCAGCACCTATTTCGAGTGACGCCATGTAGTTCTGCTTCAACCCGGCGTGGGTCGCTTGGATACCGGTATCGTAAACCCCGACCTTGATACCCGATCCACGATACTGTTCGTAGACGTAATCGAGACCAATACGGTCAAGGTGCCACTGCTGAGAGAGTAACGGATCATTAGTTTTGATCGACATAGCCCCACCCGATCGCGAACGTTGCGAAACTCATGGGTGAAGACTACGAATGCTTTTCGAATAAACGCTCCGAAAATTAAGTCGAATTTGATCTATATTGGATTAGTACTTTATTACCCCTACCAAAAAAACAAGCGGGCCAATGGCCCGCTTGCATGGGTGACGATTTAACCCCGATTCTAGATCAAGGCCCCCACGTCAACGACGATATGTGTGCCGACGATTTTGACCCCTGTCGCCTTATCCTCGGCAACCAACAAGATATCGAAACGGCCGGCACTGTAGTCATAGGGCTGGATCCCATCGATCTCCGAATTTGAATCGATTATGTTCTTGAGCCAATCAAAGCCAAAATTTACGGAGTTCTGAGAGCGAATAGCGCTTCCGGCCGCATTACCATCGTCGTCATTGATAAAGCCGGTCAACTTACCAGCAGGATCAATCCAAGGCGTGACACCAGGGGTGATCTGGGTCAGCTTGAGTTCCTGGTACGAAGTCCCGACTGATTTGTCCGTATCGACGAGAAGTTTAAAGGTGTAGTTGTTCAACGTCTCGGATCGACCGTTGAGCCCTGTCAAGACCGAGAAATCAAAACTCCAATCTGCGCGGTTTGCGTTAGACGGGGATACTCCCGTGTCGGCTTGGTAATGGACTAATCCATCTTGGCCCTTGATTCCAATTATATCCGGACCACCGCGTTCCTTCGCTTTCAATCCAAGCTCAATACCTAAACCTTCATGCCTGACCAAATTGAACCCAGTAACCGTATTGCCATCACCGTAGAACATCTCGGCACCCTTGCGGGCCGCCATATCAACGGATTTATTCATGGCTTCCATGATATAATCTGGCCGAGCAAAGCCCTTCGCAAAGTCGAAAGCCTTCGCCACGCCAACCGGAGCAGTTGCAGCATCGGCCAGCTCACCGCTGATCCACGGGCGGTTTTCGTATTCATCACGAACCAAATTCTTCAATTCCGTCAGCTTGGCGTCGCTGAATTGGCGATCGCCCATCGAGGCTGCTCCGACATTGCCGAGCAGGTTGTCGTGCAGCAGCTGCGAACGCCCATCCGCACTCGCTTTCCCGACGATATCGGTGATGACGTTCGCGACGTTTCCGCCAGCGCCCGCAGCGGGGTCGATGTCATTGATATACTTGACGCCAAGGCGGATGGTCGCCTCATTGATCTCCAAGTTTGTGTAAGCCTGCTGGCCTGCAACGACGTACTTGTCGTCCCAGAAATCCCACTGGACCTTGATGGCGTCCCTTACTGAACCGTTGACGAGAAATTGGCTCTGCGCCGACACGAAGCCCTGTGAGGAGTGGATAAGCTGATCGAGATTGACGGTCGGCTCGAACTGCGTGGCGCCAATCGCAGCCTGGAAACCGACCCCAGTGACATTGAGGACGCCGGCCCCGTCGACTGCAATCGCCTTGCCGTTGAGCACAGCCCCGTCGACATTGAACTTGGTGCCCTGCTGAACAAGGACGATCTTTGTGATCGCAGCCAGATCTATCACGCGCGTCTGGCCGTCGGGCTCGACAATCTTGAGATTTGCCTGGTCGATCGTGCCGACATATCCGCCATTGGCGGTCAGCGTCAGAACGCCGTTCTGGAGCGTATAATCCACTGTATCCGCCGGCGGCGAACCACCACCGCCCGGAGAAACAACAGGCGCGTCATCGAAATTCGAAAGCGGCTGACCGGGCACGAAATCAGCGTCACCCATCTTCTCGATGAATGCCTTGGCGGCACCGGCATAGTCGAACACTGACGTCCCGTTGAGGGCAGCCTCGCCGAGCATCTGGCCAATCGCCGCACCTCTGGCAAACAAGGTCGCGGAGTCGGCTGATATCCCGACCTTCGTGTAGATCGAGACGAAATAGTCGATCTGCGCCTGGAAATGAGCGTTCTGCTCGGCGGTCGGAGCCCTGCCGAAGACATCGTTGTACGCGACATTGACGAACTCGCTGCCAAGCACGCCATACTTATTCGCAAAGGCTTCGGTTTCGGCGAAGCCGCGACCGAGCGCCTCATAGGGTCCCAGCAGCGGCTGCCCAACCCCCATCGATGCATAATATGCGTACTGGACCTGCGCGAACGCGCTCAGGTCGGCAAGCTTCTCAAAAAGCGGCGTCGCACCCGTAAAGAAATTGGACACGATGAGCGACGGAAGTGTCGCAGAGTCATCCTGAGTAACGGTTTTGCCTGGAACAGCCTCGGTAGCCATTTGGAACTCCCCTCAACCCACAGCCCGCTTGATGCGGATGGAGGGAAAATCGCTGCATTTTTAATCAAATGCAATTGCGAATTAACACTTTATTGACAATTACTACTAAATGGTTAATCTCGTTACGATCATACCGCTACGTCACTTTCGATTTTTAGATTGCGTTCGTTACGTCATGCGACGCCCCCTTCTTCTCCCGAATTCGGGCCGCTCCCAACTATCCACAACGGCATCTTGACCGCGGCCTCGCTCGTCCAATCGGACCAGCCGTCCCACCCAAACTCCGCGATCAAGCGGCTGGACGTCGCTCAACGACCGCCGGGACTGACCGACTGGCCACTGCTGCGTGAGACCAACGCGTCTCATGCCGCCGTGCTGGCCGGCATTCCGGGGAATACTAGAAATACTCCAAAATATTCTTGTTGCTCGGGAATTGCCGCTCCCCTAGACATGGTCAACCATGCCAGCGGTTCGCGGAGCCCTCATGCTGTCATGCGATTGGGCCGACAGGCCGCTCCATCAGGATTGTTCCCACCCGATGCAACTGCTCGAGACCGCCCCGAACTTCTCATCCGTTGCGGGCGCCGAGCCGCTGTTTCGGCTCGAAGGCGCGGGCTTTGCCATTCCAGGCCGGGCGCTGCTGCAACCTCTGACGCTGGACCTGCCGAGCCGCAGCGTGGTCGGGCTGATCGGGCATAACGGCTCCGGCAAATCGACGCTGGTCAAGCTGCTGGCGCGCCAGCAGCCGTGCTCGACTGGCACGATCCGCTTCGAGGGGAAGGCGCTCGACGACTGGAGCGGCCGCGACTTTGCGCGCAAGGTCGCCTATCTCCCGCAGCAGACACCGGCGGCGGCCGGGATGCTGGTCAAGGAACTGGTGGCGCTGGGGCGCTATCCCTGGCACGGCGCGCTCGGGCGCTTCAGCGACACGGATAGACGCAAGGTGCGCGAGGCGATGGCGCTGACGGGGATCGAGCCCTTCGCCGATCGTCTCGTCGACACGCTGTCGGGCGGCGAGCGCCAGCGCGTCTGGATCGCGATGCTCGTGGCGCAGGACGCGGAATGCCTGCTGCTCGACGAGCCGATCTCGGCGCTGGACGTCGCCCATCAGGTCGAGGTGCTGTCGCTGGTGCAACGGCTGGCACGCGAGCGCGACCTCGGCGTGGTCGTGGTGCTGCACGACGTCAACATGGCCGCGCGCTTCTGCGACGAGATCGTCGCGCTGCACGGCGGCAGGTTGATCGCGCGCGGCACGCCCGCCGAGATCATGACGCCTGCGCAACTGGAGGCGATCTACGGCATCGCCATGGGCGTCATCGCCAACCCCGACACGGGTGTGCCGATCAGCTTCGTGCGCTGAGGTTTGCGCAGTGAGCCTGACGCCCGCCACCACCGGGGCGAGGTCGGCCTTTGCCGATGACCGTCATTGCGAGCGGAGCGAAGCAATCCAGAGACGGCAGTGCTCTACGGCCCCCTGGATTGCTTCGTCGCTTCGCTCCTCGCAATGACGGCCACTGCCCAGGATGACGTTCGGTCACAGGACGCGCTGAACCGGCCGAGCCTTATGGCACCAGCAGCGCCAGCGCGCGTTCGATGCGGCTGCAGCCGCCACGGGCGCGGGCCTTGGCATAGGAGCGCTTGAGCTTGCCGCTGGCATAGGAGCGCACCACGACCTCGTGGACATAGCTCTTGCGCACCACGGCCGGCGTGTTCACCAGCCGCTCGGAGATCGCCTTCATGATGTCGGCAAGCTGGCGCTTGCGGCCGGCTTCGCTCGCGGCGATGTCGCTGGCGAGCAGGAGTTCGGCAGCCGCGGCATTGGCCGCCAGCATCCGCAGATCCTTGCTCGAGACCTGTATGCCCGCGGCTTCCGCCAGATAGGCGTTGATGTCGCCGGAATGCAGCGCCGCGACAGTGCCGTCCTCGCGACGGTACTGGAACAGGCGCCGGCCCGGCAAGGCGATGATGCGCGTCAGCGCTCTCGCCAGGGGCGCGAAATCGCAGGCGCAGGCGATGTCCTTGCCGCTCTTGCCGCGAAAGGTCAGTTCAACCCGGCCGCCGACCACGGCCACATGGCGCTTGAGCAACGTGGACGCGCCATAGCTGCCATTGGCCTTGGCGTAGCTCTCGCTGCCGACGCGGATGTGGCAGCGATCGATGATGCAGGCTGCGCAGGCCAGCGCCTTCTCCCGGCACAGGGTTCGCAGCTTCAGGTCGCGCGCGATGGCCGCGCGGATTTTCGGCAAGGCCTCGACCAGCAGCTTGAGGCGGGCGAGCTTGCGGCGCTCGCGGACCTTGTCCCAATCGGGATGGTAGCGATGCTGGATGCGCCCGGCATCGTCGCGCCCGACGGCCTGGAGATGGGCCCGGGGATCTGCGGCGATGCGGACATCGGCATAGGCGGGCGGGATCGCCAGCGAGCGTATCCGGTCGAGCGTATCGGCATCCCGGATCGCGTGGCCCTCGGCATCCGCATAGGAGAAGCCGCGCCCGCGCTTCATGCGGCGGATACTCAGGGCCGCCGCCGGGATACGCTTAAGTCTGCCACCACCTGTTTCCGTCGCCTGCGCTGTCATGCCGCCCACCCTGTCCGGATAGCGGTACAAGCGGGGTGCGCCAGCAAGGTTCCGGGGTGGCGGGTCGCGCTGAGATCAAATCAGCGCGACTGTGGCGACAGGGCTGCTCAGCCCGCCAGGATTGCAACGCCGGCCAGCGCCAGGCCTCCACCGGCAATGCGTGCGACGAGCGGTGCGCGGGCAGCCAGGACACCGGCAAGCGCGAGGCCAGCGCCATGCAGAGCGACTGTCGAGAGCACGAAGCCGAGCGCATAGCCGAGGCTGCTCGCACCCTCGGGGAGTTCCGCGCCATGGGCGTGCCCATGGAAGATCGCAAACAGCGCGCAGGCGGCGGTACCGGCGGCAAGCGGGGGCGCAGCCTTGAGCGCGATGGCCAGTCCGAGCGTGATGACGGATACCGCGATGCCGATTTCGACGCCCGGCAGCGCCGCGCCCGACATGCCCCACAGGCCCGAAACCACCATCATCGCGACGAATGCGAGCGGATAGGCCAGCCGGGCCCGGCCGCCGACGAGGCCGGCCCAGAGGCCGACGGCCAGCATCGCCAGCAGGTGATCAGCCCCGGCCAGCGGGTGCGCGAGCCCCGCCGTGAAACCGTGCACGGAGCCGACCCCGGTATGCGCCAGCGCCGGCCCGGCCGCGCCCAGCAGCAGTGCCGTGAAACCCGCCCGCTTGATCATCGTCTTCATGGTCATCGTCCTCTTCCAGCTCTGCGCGTCAGGCGGCCGTTACGGCCTTCAGCCCGCCCGCCATCTCGATGAAATCCACGACCGCGTCGACCCCGTCGCCCGCGCGCGTATTGGTGAATACGAAGGGGCGCTTGCCGCGCATCATGCGCGAGTCCCGCTCCATCACGCCGAGATCGGCGCCGACATGGGGGGCGAGATCCGTCTTGTTGATGACCAGCAGGTCGGATCGCGTAATGCCCGGACCTCCCTTGCGCGGGATCTTTTCGCCGGCCGCGACGTCGATGACGTAGATCGTCAGGTCGGCAAGCTCGGGCGAGAAGGTCGCGGCCAGGTTGTCGCCGCCGGACTCGATCAGGATCATATCGAGATCGGGAAACTTTGCCCGCATCTCCTCGACTGCCGCCAGGTTGATCGAGCAGTCCTCGCGGATCGCGGTGTGGGGGCAGCCGCCGGTCTCGACACCCATGATGCGCTCCTGCGGCAACGCACCCGCCACCGTCAGAAGCCGCGCATCCTCCTTGGTGTAGATGTCGTTGGTGATGGCGCAGAGGTCGTAGGTGTCGCGCATGCGCTTGCACAGAACCTCCATCAGCGCGGTCTTGCCGGAGCCGACGGGGCCGCCGATGCCGACGCGCAGGGGGCCGTGCGGGGAGCGGGTCATGAGCGAAACAGCCTCGAATACTGGGTTTCGTGACGCAGGGATGCGAGATCCGAACGCAGGGCGCAGCCTCCGAGATCGTCGAGCGTTGCCGTCTCGGCGGCTGCCGCGGCCTCATGCAAGACCGGCACCAAGCCAGCCGTGATGCGCTGGCCGTCAGTCTGCCCGACGATGCCGAGCCGCACGGAAGCCGAGACCAGGTTGGCGACGAAGCCCAGCCCGTAGGCCTCCAGAGCGGGCAGCAGCGGTACACCGTGGCCAGCAGCAGCGACCGAGATCGCGATGGGATAGGCGATGTCGCCGGTCCAGGTCGCTCTCAAGGCATCGAAAGCCTCGCAGGGCCATGCGGCGCGACCGGCGGCGAGGAACGCGTTGCCCTGGGTCACAGTCTCGAGCCGGCGTTCCGCCGAATTCGCCAGCGCCAGCGCAAGCTCGGCGGCTTGCGCCAGACCCGCGCCATCTCCCTCGCGGCAGGCGCGATAGGCGCAGGCGAACAGGATGAGATCGTTGCGCAGCGAGCCGTGCTGCACCAGCACATCGAGCCAGTCGGTCAACGTGGCACGGTCATTGAGGTCGCCGACCTCGAAAGCCCATTCGAGCCCATGCGAGTACGCAAAGGCGCCGACCGGAAAGGACGGCGACAGCCAGACCATGAGCGGCAGATGGGCCGAAGCCGAAGATGTCATCGGCGTTCAGTGATCGTGCGAGTGACCCTTATGGCCGTGCTCGGCCCCATGCTTGTGGCCGTGATCATGCTTGTGGCCATGGTCGTGATCACTGTGCTCATGTCCGCAGCCGCAGGCGGCGCCGTGAGCGTGTGCATGCCCGTGATCATGCGCGGCATGGTCGTGGGCGTGATCGTGCGCCTTGTGGTCATGGCCCTTGTGATCATGCCCTTCATGATCATGCGCGTGGGCGTGATCGTGGTCATGATGCGCATGAGCATGGTCGTGACCATGGGTATGGTCGTGACCATGGGCATGGCTAGGGTGGTCACAACTGGCGTGGTCGTGCCCGTCATGATCATAGGCGCCACGCTCGGGCTGGAACGGGCGCGTCACCAGCGCCATGGCGCAGCCCTGCCCACGCACCATCTCGGCCAGGACGTGATCGTTCTCGATATAGATCGCGTCGGCGGTGATCTCGGCCGGGGTGTGCCGGTTGCCGATATGCCAGGCGACGCGCATCAGGCGCAGCGGGTTTTCGGCGCGGATCTCGAGCAGGCTTTGCGCGGCTGCCTTGATCTGGACGAGGCGGCCGTCCTCGAGCTTCACGGCGTCGCCATCGCTAAGCGCGGTCGGCTTGTCGAGATCGAGCAGGATGTCGAGCCCGCCATCGCCCTTGAGAGCGAGCCGGCGACGGTTGCGATCCTCGTGGTCGAGCGTCAGCGTCTCGACGACCTTGTCCGCCTTGACCGCGGCCTTGCGAACGACGGAGGTGGCGCGAAGCATGATGTCAATTCCGTGATGTTGATGGCTCGGTAGCGATCAGGAGATCGCAGCTTGCGCCACTTCGACCACCAGCCGGCCCCGTGCGCAAGTCCCGACTTGCACAGGCAAGCGATGAGCCGATGCGGCGCCGTAACTCTCAGGCCGCGCTGACCTTGGGCAGCGGGATCTTGCGCGGCTGCTCGTCGCCTTCGGCAAGGCGGTTGTCGAACTTCAACTGCGCCGTGTGGATCTGTTCGAGATGCTCGAACGCCCAGACGCCGAGCGCCTGCACAGGCTCCCACAGCGAGCGGCCGAGATCGGTCAACTCGTAGTCGACGCGCGGCGGGATGGTCGGAAACACCGTCCGGCTCACCAGCCCGTCACGCTCGAGCCCCCGCAAGGTGAGCGTCAGCATGCGTTGCGAGATGCCGTCGATCAGCCGCTTGATCTCGTTGAAGCGCCTGGGACCGTCGCCGAGCAGGCGGACGATCTGGATGCTCCATTTGTCGCCGACGCGATTGAGGATAGGTGCGACGAGGCGACAGCTCTCGGTTACATGAATGTGCCCCTGTTCCAAAAATGTGCCTCCTTGTGGCGTTTCTTGCAGGCTCGTACATAGCCTCGGTATCAAACGTATACCATAGAGGCTCCCCCATGAAACTGCTTCATCTCGATTCCAGCATCCTTGGCGAGAACTCGGCCAGCCGGGAGGTTTCGGCCGCCATCGTCGCCGGGCTGCGCAACTCCGATCCCAGCCTTGCCGTCACCTATCGCGACCTCGCCGCCGACCCCGTGCCGCATCTGTCGGGCGCCTATCTCGCCGCCGCGGCGGGTGCGCCTGGCAGCGAAAGCTTCCAGCAGGAAGTGGCCGACAGCGCCGCGATCATGGACGAGTTCCTGAGCGCAGACGTCGTTGTCATCGGCGCGCCCATGTATAATTTCGCGATCCCGTCGCAGCTCAAGGCCTGGCTGGACCGCGTCTTGGTCCGCGACAAGACCTTTCGCTACACCGAAACCGGTCCGCAGGGCCTGGCCGGCGGCAAGCGCCTGATCGTCGCGATCGCTCGTGGCGGCGTTTACTCGGATGGCGCCCCGGCCGCTCCGCTGGACTTCCAGGAGCCTTATCTGCGCGCGGTGTTCGGGTTCATCGGCATCACCGATGTCGAATTCGTCCGTGCCGAGGGCGTCAACCTCGGCCCCGACCAGCGCAAGGCCGCGCTCACGAACGCCGTGGTTGCGGCCAACGCCTTGCCCGTCGCGAGCGCCAAGGCGGCCTGATCGGCAGCCAAGGCTCCCGCCAGCTCAGGCGAGCGGTCCGACTATCGAGCGAGCAGCGCCGCTTGAGGGCGTCATTCCGAGGAGCGCAGCGACGAAGCAATCCAGGGAGACGTCGAGCGCGTCCGTTCTGGATTGCTTCGCTGCGCTCGCAATGACGGTTAGCGTCGTCGCTCTGCGAAAACCTGTCAGAACAAAAAGTAGCGCTGCGCCAGCGGCAATTCCCTGGCGGGCTCGCAGACCAGCAATTCGCCATCGGCCACCACCGCATAGGTTTCCGGGTCGATCTGGATGTCTGGCGTGGCGTCGTTGTGGATCATGCTCTTCTTGGAGATGCCGCCGCGGGTATTCTCCACCGCGACCATCTCCTTCTCGGTCCCCAGACGGTTGCGCAGGCCGTTGGCGAGCGCCGCCTGCGAGACGAAGACCAGCGAGGTCGACGTCACGGCCTTGCCGAAGGCGCCGAACATCGGGCGGTAATGCACCGGCTGCGGCGTCGGGATCGAGGCGTTGGGATCGCCCATCGGGGCTGCCGCGATCATGCCGCCCTTGATCACCATGTCTGGCTTGGCGCCGAAGAAGGCCGGCGACCACATCACCAGATCCGCGAGTTTTCCAATCTCCACCGAGCCGATATGGCGCGAGATGCCATGCGCGATCGCGGGGTTGATCGTGTATTTCGCGACGTAGCGCTTGGCGCGGAAATTGTCGGCGCCGGTGCCGACATCCTGCGCGAGCGTTCCGCGCTGGACCTTCATCTTGTGCGCCGTCTGCCAGGTCCGGGTGATGACCTCGCCGACGCGCCCCATCGCCTGTGAATCCGACGACATCATCGATAGCGCGCCGAGATCGTGAAGGATGTCTTCAGCCGCAATCGTCTCCTTGCGGATGCGGCTCTCGGCGAAGGCGAGGTCCTCGGGGATCGAGGGCGACAGGTGATGGCAGACCATCAGCATGTCGAGGTGCTCGTCGAGCGTATTAACCGTGAAGGGACGCGTCGGATTGGTCGACGAGGGCAGGACGTTGGGCAGCCCCGCCACCTTCATGATGTCGGGCGCATGGCCGCCGCCGGCGCCCTCGGTGTGGAAGGCGTGGATGGTGCGGCCCTTGAATGCCTTGATGGTGTCCTCGACGAAGCCGCTCTCGTTGAGGGTATCGGTGTGGATCATCACCTGGACATCGTAGTCGTCGGCGACCGAGAGGCAGTTGTCGATCGCGGCAGGGGTCGTGCCCCAGTCCTCGTGCAGCTTCATGGCGCAGGCGCCGGCCTCGATCATCTCGACCAGCGCGCCCGGCAGCGCCGCATTACCCTTGCCGGCGAAGGCGAGGTTCATCGGAAAGGCGTCGGCCGCCTTGATCATCTGGCCGAGATGCCAGGGGCCGGGCGTGCAGGTGGTCGCCAGCGTGCCATGGGCGGGGCCGGTGCCGCCGCCGAGCATGGTGGTCAGGCCTGACATCAGCGCGTCCTCGATCTGCTGCGGGCAGATGTAATGGATGTGGCTGTCGAAGCCGCCGGCGGTGATGATCTTGCCCTCGCCAGCGATGACCTCGGTGCCGGGGCCGACGATGATGGTCTCGGAGGGATCGAAATTGCCGAAGCCGGCCTGGATATCGGGATTGCCGGCCTTGCCGATGGCGCAGATGCGCCCTGCCCTGATGCCGATATCGGCTTTCACGATGCCCCAATGGTCCAGGATCAGCGCATTGGTGATGACGGTGTCGACGGCGCCATCGGCGTTGCGGACCTGGCTTTGGCCCATGCCGTCGCGGATGACCTTGCCGCCGCCGAACTTCACCTCCTCGCCATAGGTGGTGAAGTCCTTCTCGACCTTGATCCGCAACTCGGTGTCGCCCAGCCGGACGATGTCGCCGGTGGTGGGGCCGAACATCGCGGCATAGGCGTTGCGCGGGAAGGCAAAGGGCATGGCGTCTCTCTGATTCCGATCGGGAGGCTGCAAGCAAATCTCAGACCGACGCAGCCGGCGGCGGCGGCGATCCTCCGCCTTTGCGCTTTGGTGTCTTGGCGACAGCCTTGCGTCTGGCCTTCGGACGCTGCTCCTGCAGCATCTCGAGCTGGACCTGCTGGATCTCGGCCAGGCGCTGCCACTGCTTGGTGATCAGGTGATCGATCTTCTCATGGAGATGGCGGATCTCGAGTTCGGCCTTCAGGTTCACCTGATAATCGTTTGAGGAGCGCAGGCGATCCTTCTGCTCCTGCCGGCGCTGGCTCATCATGATGATCGGCGCCTGGATCGCCGCGATGCAGGAGAGCACGAGGTTCAGCAGGATGAAGGGATAGGGATCGAAAGCCCGGTCGAGCCCCACGATCACGTTGATCGCCATCCAGACCACGAGCACGCAGCCGAAACTGATCAGGAATGACCAGGAACCGCCAAAGCTCGCCAGCCCGTCCGAGAGGCGCTCGCCCAGCGTGCGTTTCTCGTCGAAATCCTCCTCGACATTGGCTGCGATCGTATCCTGCTTGGCGATGCTCTCGACCACCTGGCGGTCGAGGTCCGAATATTCGCCATGCTCCTCGCGCAGGATTTCCTCGACATAGCGCGTGCGATAGCGGGCCAGGGCTGCCTTGCTGATCAGGCTTTGCTCGGTCAGATGCGGAAAATCGGTGAGGATCCGTTCCGCCAGTGACGGGCGCAAGGTCTCCAGCGGCACGAGGTTCTTGCGGCTGGTTTCTGTGCCGGAAATCGCACAGACACCGTGCTTGCTGTTGCCGTTTTCGGTCGCGGGACGAGGCGGCTCTGCGGCGATGTCTGTCATGGGCGGTTCCCGAGCGTGCCGCGAGGCGGCGCGGCTAGAGCTTACCCATGATCTCCTGGCGGAAGCCATAGACCTCTCGTTTACCCGCCAGGGCCACAAGTCTGACCTCGCGGGTCTGGCCGGGCTCGAAGCGCACGGCGGTGCCGGCGGGGATATCGAGGCGGAAGCCGCGCGCCCGGTCGCGCTCGAAGCGCAAGGCGGGGTTGGCCTCGAAGAAATGGTAATGCGAGCCGATCTGGATCGGCCTGTCGCCCGAATTGGCGACCGTGAGCGTCAGGCTCTCGCGGCCCTCGTTCATGATCAGATCGCCCGGCAGTGTCGTGATCTCGCCCGGCGTCAGGCGACCGGCCGAACCGCGGATCGGCTCATGCACCGTGACGAGCTTGGTGCCGTCGGGAAAGGTCGCCTCGACCTGCACGTCGTGGATCAACTCGGCGATCCCGTCCATGACCTGGTCGGCAGCGATGACATGTGCGCCGGCCTCCATGAGGTCGGCGACCGATCTGCCATCGCGCGCGCCCTCGACGACGAAGTCGGTGATCAGCGCGATGGCTTCCGGATAGTTGAGCTTGACGCCGCGCTCGAGCCTGCGCCTCGCCACCATGGCAGCCATGGCAATGAGGAGCTTGTCCTTCTCGCGCGGCGTCAGGTTCATGACTTGACCTTCTTGTCTTCGTCTTCGGAGGCATCGTCCTCCGCGTCATCTTCGTCCTCGTCGTCTTCCTCGTCGTCCTCGTCCTCGTCATCGCCGTACTCGGCGTACTCATAGGCGAAGACGATCTCGCCGGTGGCGGGGTCGAAGAGGCTGGAGGAGGATTGCTCGAACGCCTCGATCAGCATCTCGGCGTCGTCGGGACCGTCGACCTCGAAGCGGCGAACCGCTTCGTCGCCCTCACCGCCCAGGATGAGTTCCAGCGACCAGCCCCGCGCGCCGGTGTCGTAGATGCATTTGAGACCCTTGATCGCCAGCATGACGCTCTCCTCAGGTTGACCAGGTGCGCGGCAGCGCACGGCCGGTCAATTGCCCCAGCATCGTGACGAGGACGCGACGAAGCGCCTGCGCATCGAGGGAGAGCAGCCGGATCACCAGCAGGTCGGACACGATGCCGGCTCCGGCCTCGACATCGGCGAAATCCGCTCCGGCAAGACGCTCGCGCAGAGCATCGAGCCCGGCGAGATGGTCGGGTCCGGCTGCGACTATGGTCGCGGCCGCTTTCGCACCCGCAGCCACCGCGAGACGGGCAAGGTTGGCGGCGATCGCGCCATCCAGCCTGAGGTCGTCGGCAAAAATCAGCCGGCCCTCGCGCCGGATGCGCCAGCGGTCCCGCAATGCGCCGCGCAGCACGGTCTCGCCCATCGCACTGCGGCCAAAGAACACGGATTCGCAGGCAACGAGACGTGTATCGGCAGCCAGATCGATCGTCAGGCTGCGCGACAGCCTGGCCCCGGAGAACAGGATGCTCTCCTGCGGCAGCCAGGCGAGACTGGCGCCCGTCTCCAGCGACAGTTTCGTCTCGATGCGCGTATCAGCGCCCTGGCTGCGATAGATCTTCTCGGCCGCCTGGGTGGTGATGACGGCATCGCTGCCGGGCCCCATCACCGCCTCGACACGCATCGCGTCGCCACCGGCCATGCCGCCGCCCGTGTTGATCAGGACGGCCTCGCTGGTGGCGTCGAAGGTCGTGGGGAAGCGGGCGCGGTAGCCGCCGGACTCCGCGAGTTCCAGCCGATGCGTGCGCATGCCAACGCGGCCAAAGCGCAGCCGGACGCCGCCGGAAGCGCGGACATAGGCCGGAAGGAGCGGATCGATTGCGGCCGGGACAGGCGGCGCGAACATGCAGGGCTCTCGGGCGAAAGGTGGCGTCAATCTTCCGCGCGCCCGCTTATCGGGCAAGAGCGATGCTCCGTCGCAACGCCTCAATTTTAGGCAACTCGCCTTAGCGGCAGGCTTCAGCTGTTTGCTGCGAGAAAGCGCTCGACGTCGCCGCGACCGGGCGTGCCAGCGCGTCCGCCGAAGCGCGTGCATTTGATGGCGGCGACAGCGGACGCAAAGCGGATTGCGGCGCGCTCGCCCTGCCCCTCCGCCAGCGCAAGCGCGAAGGCCCCGTGCCAGACATCGCCCGCGCCGAGCGTATCGACCGCTGCGACATCGAAGGCCGGCGAATGGGCGATCTCGCCATTCTCCAGGAACAGCACGCCTTCATGGCCCAGCGTCACCGCAAGCCAGGTGCCGGTACCCTGTGCGAGCCTGGCAAGGCCCAGCCGCGGATCCTCCTCGCCCGACGCTTCGAGCAGCGCCTGCGCGCTGAAGGCGACATGGGTGGCGCTGGAGACGAGTTCGGGATGAGGCGGATTGCGATCGGCATCGAGTACGGCTGGCACTCCGGCCTCTCGCGCCCGCTGGAAGATCGCTCGTGCGCCCTCGACCCAGCGGATGTCGGCCAGGACCGCCTTCGCTCCTTCGGGCAGACGCGCCGGCAAGCCCTCGGCGGAATCCGGCATGGCGGGATCGGAATAGGACATCACCAGGCGCTCGGCTGCCGCGTCGACGAAGATGGCCGATACCGGCGAGCGTAACCCGGCAAACCGCAGTGCCGGGCCGGTCTCGACGCCCTCTTCTGCGAGATCGGCGAGGATGCGGTCGCCGGTCAGGTCGTCGCCAAGACGCGTCGCCAGCCATGACCTGCCGCCCAGCCGCGCCACGGCGACCGAGGCATTGCCGGCACAACCGCCGCCAACCACGGCGAGGTCGCGCGCTCGGTGCTTTTCGGGGCGGGTCGGCATGGTGTCGACGCCGTAGACGTAGTCGAGCGTAGCAATGCCTAGACAGAAGACGCCGGTCATGAGGCCTCAATGCGTGCAATGGCGTGCGGGCCACGAGCGGCCGCGCCGACAGACCATGGTCCGCGCCTCGTCCAGCGCGGCGCGGACCGCTTTCCTGAGACCCCGATGGTGTCGCGGGTGATGATCACCAGCGCCACAGCTGTCCTCCGGCAGGGACTAATTCATATGGTCCCACCGGAGGATACCGCGCGTGGCGCCGGAACCGGCTTACCAGGCCCCGGTGTTTTGCATGCTGAGCCAAGGCTCGGCCGGCGCCTTGGGCTCGCCCTTCTGGAGTATCTCGATCGAGATGTTGTCGGGCGAGCGCACGAACGCCATGTTGCCGTCGCGCGGCGGGCGGTTGATCGTGACGCCGGCCTTCATCAGCTTGTCGCAGGTGGCGTAGATATCATCGACCTCATAAGCGAGATGGCCGAAATTGCGACCGCCGGCATACACCTCCGGGTCCCAGTTATAGGTCAGCTCGAGCGTCGGGGTGCCACGGCTGCCACCGTTGCGGACATGCTCGACGTCATCGGACGATGCCAGGAAGACCAGCGTGAAGCGGCCCTTTTCGCTCTCGATGCGCCGCGTCTCGACCATCCCGAACTTGTTCACGTAAAAGTCGAGCGACGCATCGAGATCGGTGACCCGCACCATGGTGTGTAGATATCGCATCGTGGACGTCCCCTAGTTTCGATCACCGACGGGTTGATCTCGGCCCTAGATCGGGCCAAACCCTGCGCATTCCAAGAGGCGGGACGCGAGAGCGCTATGAACCAAACGCAAGGCGAAGCGCCCGCGCGACTCGACGCGAGCACAATCTCCAGCATCAAGCAGCGCGCGGCAATCCTTTCGGTGATGGCGACCATCCTGCTGACACTCGCCAAGGGAGTCGCGGCGGTGCTCTCGGGCTCGCTCGCCCTGATGACAGATGCGCTGCAGGGCGTGATCGACATCGGCTCGACGCTGTTCACATGGTTTGCCGTGCGCGCCGCCGACAAGCCCGCGGATGACAGGCACCATTACGGCCACGGCAAGGTGGAGGCGCTTGCGGCGCTGATCGAGACCGCGATCCTGTTCGCCCTGGCTGGCGCGATCCTGTGGGAAGCCGGCAGCCGGCTCTGGACTGCCCAGATCGAAACCGTCTCGGTGACGCCCATCGTCATCGGCGTCATGCTGCTCTCCATGATCGTCGACTCCATTCGCTGGCGCTCCTTGACCGTCGTCGCCCGCGAGACCGGCAGCGACGCGCTGGCGGCAGAGGCCACGCATTTCTCGACGGATTTCGTCGGCTCGGCGCTGGTCCTCGCCGGGCTGGTGGCATCCTGGTACGGCTTCGTGCGAGCCGACACGGTCGCTGCCTTCGCGATTGCCGCCTTCATGGTGTTCTCGGCATTCAAGCTCGGGCGCCGCACGATCGACACGCTCCTCGATGCCGCTCCCAAGGGCCTGAGCGAGCGCCTGCACGATGCCGCGAGCGCAGTTGCCGGCATAGTCGCGATCGACTGGATCAGGGTCCGGCCTGCGGGCGGGCGCATCCTTGGCGAGATCGGCATCCGGGTTTCGCGGACATTGCCGCTGGACCGGGTCGTGGCGATCAAGCAGACGCTCCTCGACGCGATCCAGCAGATCGAACCCGGCGCCGAGATCACCGTCGCAGCCAATCCGATCCAGGTCGACGACGAGACGGCGCTGGAGCGCGTGCTCCTGATCGCGCTCAAGCTCAAGATCCCCGTGCATCACGTCACAGTGCACAGCATTGGCGAACGGCTCTCGGTCAGCCTCGACATGGAGGTCGACGCCAGACTGCCCCTGAGCGAAGCCCACGACATCGCCTCGCGGCTGGAGGCTGCGATCCGGGCGGAGTTCGGCGGCGAGACCGAGGTCGAGACTCATATCGAGCCCATGGAAACCGGTCAGCCCTCCGGCCACAATGCCGCATGGGAAACGGTCGAGGACATCGGCAAGGCGCTCGCCGGCGAGGCCACCACCCTTGGCGGGCCGGTCCGCGACATCCACAGCGTGCGCGTGCGCGAGACGGAGAACGGGCTGGTGGTGAACTATCACTGCCGTGTCGACCCCACGCTCGACGTCATGGCCGTGCACGAGGCCGTCGACGCAATCGAGCGCGCGGTCAGGCGGGCGCGGCCGCGCGTCTGCCGGCTCGTCAGCCACGCGGAACCGCTGCCGGGCTGAGGCTTCGCCGGGCTCCTGCGCGGTGCAGGCTTTCGGCCGCGCGGAGCAAGGGCTACACACGCAACGACACAGCTCGTTTCGTCAGGTCTCGCATGCGCACCGAAGATGCCCCGCTGATCCGCCTCGAGGATTACCGCCCCTCGGACTGGCTGATCGACACCGTCGACCTCGACGTCAGCCTCGACGCGCACAAGACACGGGTGCGTACGTTGTTGGCGCTGCGGCCGAACCCAGCCGGGCAGGCAGGCGCGCCCCTTCGCCTTGACGGCGACGAACTGGCACTCGCGTCCCTCGCGCTAGACGGCACGGTGCTGCCGGGCGACGCCTATGACGCGAGCGCGCAGGCCCTAATCATCCATGCGCCGCCGCAGCGAGGCTTCACACTGACCATCGAGACGGTGCTAGACCCCTCGGCCAACACCAAGCTGATGGGTCTTTACCGCTCCTCGAACGTCTACTGCACGCAGTGCGAGGCCGATGGTTTCCGGCGCATCACCTATTTCCTCGATCGGCCCGACGTGATGTCGGTCTACACCGTGCGTCTTGAGGCCGAGAAGGCCGAGGCGCCCGTGCTGCTCGCCAACGGCAACCTCGTGGCGACGGGCGATGTCCCGGGCGGCGACCGGCATTTCGCTGTCTGGCATGACCCGCACCCCAAGCCCGCCTATCTGTTCGCGCTCGTCGGCGGCGCGCTCGACCGTGTTCGTGAGGACTACGTCACAGCCGATGGGACCTCCGTCGAGCTTGCGGTCTATGTCGAGCCCGGCAAGGCCGACCGCGCTGGCTGGGCGATGGATTCGCTCATTCGCTGCATGCGCTGGGACGAGCGCGTCTTCGGCCGCAATTATGATCTCGACGTGTTCAACGTCGTCGCCGTGTCTGACTTCAATATGGGCGCGATGGAGAACAAGGGCCTCAACATCTTCAACGACAAATATGTGCTGGCCGACCCGCAGACCGCGAGCGATGGCGACTATGCCTCGATCGAGGCGATCATCGCGCATGAGTATTTCCACAACTGGACCGGCAATCGCATCACCTGCCGCGACTGGTTCCAGCTCTGCCTCAAGGAAGGCCTCACCGTCTTCCGCGACCAGGAATTTTCGGCCGATGAACGCTCGCGCCCGGTCAAGCGCATAGCCGATGTGAGGACCCTGCGCGCGACCCAGTTTTCGGAGGACGCAGGCCCCCTCGCCCACCCGGTAAGGCCCCGCGCCTATAAGGAAATCAACAACTTCTACACGCCGACGGTCTACGAGAAGGGCGCGGAGGTGATCCGCATGCTCAAGAACCTGATCGGTGACGATGCCTTCAAGGCCGGCATGGACCTCTATTTCGAGCGCTGCGACGGCACGGCGGCGACGATCGAGGAATTCCTGGCCTGCTTCGCAGAAACATCCGGACGCGACCTGACCCAGTTCGCACGCTGGTATGACCAGGCCGGCACCCCCAGCATCGTCGCCTCGGGCTACTACGACGCGCGGCTTAAGACGTTCACGCTCGACCTCGCCCAGACGACGCCACCCACCCCAGACCAGCCGCGGAAACAGCCGGTGGTGCTGCCGGTGGCGCTCGGGCTGGTCGGCAGGGCGGGCGATCTGCCGCTCGAGACGGATTCGCCGGCCTATGTCGGCAACGGCCTGATCGTGCTCGACCGCCCGAGCCTGTCGGTGACCTTTACCGATGTCGCGGAGATGCCGATCCCCTCCCTGCTGCGCGGCTTCTCAGCGCCTGCACGGCTCGAACTCGACCTGAGCGACGGCGATCTGCTGCGACTGTTCTCGGCGGACAGCGATTCCTTCAACCGCTGGCAGGCCTTGCAAAGCGTCGCGACGCGCGCGCTGGTGACGGCGGGACGGCCCGGCGGCGACTTTGCCGCCCTCGCCCGGAAGAGCGGCGAGATAGCGACCGCGCTGCGCAGCTTCGTCGAGACCCAGGCCCTGGCGGACCCCGCCTTCGCCGCGCAGGTGCTGCGGCTGCCCGCACCGGCCGACATCGCGCGCGAAATCGGCCGCGACATCGATCCGCAGGCGATATTCACGGCGCATCGCCGCCTCTGCAGCGAGGTCGGCCAGAGCCTGCGCGCGCCGCTGAGCGAGATGCGCGAGGCCCTTGCGGTCAGCGGCCCCTACAGCCCCGATGCCGCCTCGGCCGGCCGGCGTGCCTTGCGCAACGAAGCGCTCGGGTTGATCGCCATCGCCGATGCCGAAGCCGGTGCGAACCTCGCGGAGGCGCAGTTTGCCACGGCCGACAACCTCACCGATCGCCTCGCCGCCCTCGCCGCGATGACGCTGATCCCGGGCGAGGCCCGCGAAAACCTGATCGCACGCTTCGGAGAGGCTTATGCCGCTGAACCACTGGTGCTCGACAAATGGCTGCTGGCGCAGGCGCTAATCGCGGAGGCCGGCACGCTCGATCGCGTGAAGGACCTGATGCAGCACCCTGCGTTTGCCCTGACCAATCCGAACCGGGTGCGTGCGCTGATCGGCGGCTTTGCCGGCAACCTGACGCAGTTCAACCGCGCGGACGGCGCAGGCTACCAGTTCATCGGCGCGATGGTGAGCGCGCTCGACAGGAGCAATCCCCAGATCGCTTCGCGGCTGCTCGGTTCGTTCAAGAGCTGGCGCATGCTGGAACCGGGCCGCAAGGGTCTCGCCGAGGCCGCGCTTCGAGCCGTCGCCCGCTCCCCGGGCCTGTCCCGAGATGTCTCCGACATCGCCGAACGCACGCTCGCCTGAGCCGCGTTCGGGCAATCTGTCCGTATGGTTAACGTTTCATTACCCGCACAAGATTCATTCGCCTAAGCGCTACAACCTTAAGGCGAATTCGTACGGGTTCACTCAACTCGAAGCTGGACAAAGGCACCTCCGCGGATTCTATTGACTGTGATTCGCGGGGATGCGGCACGTCTCCCGACTCTCACGGTAAAGTATCCGAAGGGGAACGGGCATGACGCGTGCCAACGCGAGCTGCGCACCTGTGCGCGCACGCACGATTCTGGGAGTCGCGAGATCGCTGACTCATCCGCTTTATCAGCGGTTTGAAACCCTCGAACCGACTTTCCGGACAGTTCTGCCCGCGCTTGTTGCGGTCTTCATCATCATCCTCGCGACAGGTGCGACGGTTCAGACCTCGAATATGCGCCAGGACACCCTGATCGATGCCTCGAACGACATGGATCTCGTCTCGGCCCTGATCGCGCGAGAGCTCGACATTGCTACGCGTCTCGAAACGTCGCCCGAGGCTGTTCTTGCGACGCTGACCGCGCGCCACCTCGCCCCCCATGGCCGCGTCGTCCATGTCAGCGGCGCCGACGGCAAGGTCATCGCCAGCGAACCCGTCATCGGCCAGACTGCACGCACCCTTGTCGACTTCCTCGGGCAGAGCCAGCCTCTCACCGTGTTCGGTGACCGTGCCGGCGTCATGCGCATCACCCTGCCCGGCGGCCCGGAAGTCTTCGCCTCGGTGCGCAACCTGGCTGCGCCCCTCGGGCAGGTCGCGGTCCTCCAGCCGGTCTCGCGCGCCCTTGCCGTGTGGCATGCGCGGCGCGGCGCTCTGGTCGTGCTGTTCAGCGCCGCCGGCTTCGTCCTCGCTGCGATCACGGTGGCTTTCCTCCTGCAATCTCGCCGGGCGCGGGCTGCCGACGAGGATTGCGACTGCGTGCGCGATCGCATCGACACCGCGCTGAATCGCGGCCATTGCGGCCTGTGGGACTGGGATCTGGCGCGCGGCCGGATCTACTGGTCGGACTCAATGTACGCCATGCTCGGCTACGGCCGCACCGGCGACTACATGTCCTTCGGCGAGGTCAGCGGCTTCATCCATCCCGACGATGTCGATCTCTATGCGCTGGCCGATGCGATCAGCCGGGGAGAGGCCAGCCATCTCGACCAGGAATTCCGCGTCCGTGACGTCGACGGCAACTGGGTCTGGCTGAAGGCGCGCGCCGAACTTGTCACCGACCGCCGCACCCATGCCAAGCATCTCGTCGGCATCGTCGTCGACATCTCCGAGCAGCGCCGCATGGCCGAGCGCACAGCCACCGCCGACGCCCGCCTGCGCGACGCCGTCGAGGCGATCTCGGAAGCCTTCGTACTCTGGGACCAGGACAACCGCCTGGTGCTGTGCAACGCAAAATACCAGCAGCTTCACCAGCTGCCCAACGACGCCATCCAGATGGGCGCCGACCACGAAGCCGTCATGGCGCTGAGCGCGCAGCCGAACATCGACCGCGAGCCGGTGCGCACCATGCGCGGCGTCGCCGGCGCCTCGTCCTACGAGGCCCGCCTGTCGGATGGCCGCTGGCTCCAGATCAACGGACGCCGCACCAAGGATGGCGGCTCGGTCTCCGTCGGCACCGACATCACCAAGCTGAAGCAGCAGGAAGAGCGCCTGACGCAGTCGGAGCATCAGCTCCTGATGCACGTCACCGACCTCAAAGCCTCGCGCCAGAAGCTGGAAGCCCAGGCCCAGCAGCTCGCCGACCTCGCCGAACGCTATCTCGAGCAGAAGGCCGCCGCCGAGAGCGCCAACCGCGCCAAGTCCGAATTCCTCGCCAATATGAGCCATGAGCTGCGCACGCCGCTCAACGCCATCATCGGCTTCTCGGAGATCATGGAGAACGGGCTGTTCGGCAATCTCGGCTGCGACCGCTATCTCGACTATGTCCGCGACATCCGCTCGAGCGGCGGCTACCTCCTGAGCGTGATCAACGACATCCTCGACATGTCACGCATCGAATCCGGCAAGATGAGGCTCGAGAAGTCGGAGGTCACGATCGGCCTCGTGATCGACGAGGCGGTGGCCCAGCGCCACGAGGAGATCGAGCGCAAGCAGATCGAATTCAGCGTCGAGGGTCCGCGCAGCCTGCAGCTCGAGGCCGACCCGCACGCGCTCTATCAGATCCTCGGCAACCTCCTCGACAACGCCGTCAAGTTCACGCCGGAGCACGGCAAGGTGGCGGTGCGCCTGCGCCAGGTCCACGGTGCGCTCAACATCTACATCGAGGATACCGGCATCGGGATCCCCAAGGAAAAGCTAGAGAGGATCGGCCGGCCGTTCGAGCAGGTCGAGGGCGACCTGATCCGTAGCTACAAGGGCTCGGGGCTGGGCCTGGCCATCGCCCGCTCGCTGGCCGAACTCCATGGCGGCTCGCTGCGCCTGCGCTCGGCGATCGGCTCGGGAACGATCGTCATGGTGCACCTGCCACTCGACGGCGGGGGCGGCCGGGTGACAGCGCGGGCTGCCTGATCGTCACTTGCGCCGGATAGCGGCTGTCAAAATCGTCTCAAAGAGCTTGCGGACACCGGCCCGCGTCTCGTCCATCTCGGCCTTGAGGACCTTCGCATCCGGACGGCCGACCGCCGTCGCGATCCGCCGCAGGACGCGTGGCGGTACGACCCCACCATCGGGCGTCTCCTCCACGGTGAAGCGCCGCCAGAGCTGGACATCGCCGATCAGGCGGTAGGCCTGGGTCAGATAGGCGGCATCGCTGCTCGACAGCAGCCCGACCTCCCCCGCCGCTTCCAGCACAGCGGCCGTGTCGGGCGCGATCAGCTCAGGATGGCGCGCGGCATGGGCGATCAGCAGGAATTGCGCCAGGAAATCGAGGTCGGTGAGCCCTCCGGCGACGAGCTTGAGGTCGCCGGGGTCCGTCTCGCCCTTTTCCTTGGCGATCAGGCGGCGCATTTCGAGCACGGCTGTCGCAACCTTGGCGGGATCGCGCTCGCGCCGCAGGATCTTCGTGATCGCCGCTTCGACCCGGCCCGCCAGTTCGGCGTCCCCGGCGACGATACGCGCCCGGGTCAGCGCCATCTCCTCCCAGATCTCGGCCTCGCCGGCATGATACGCCTCGAAGCCGGAGAACTGCGTCGCGACCGGGCTCTTGCTGCCTGAAGGCCGCAGCCGCATGTCGACCTGATAGAGCGTGCCGCGCCGTGTCGGCACAGTCAGGGCCGCGACGAAGCGCTGGGTGAAACGGACATGCCAGGTCACGGGGTCGAGGCTGCGGCGCCCGTCGCTGCCGTCGGCATCGTCCGGCCGATCATAGAGCATGATCAGGTCAAGGTCCGAGGATGGCGTCAGGTCTCCCGCTCCCAGGCGCCCCAGGCCGAGCACGACGGCCTGTGCGCCCTCGACTGTGCCGTGATCCCCGACGAAGGCCGCGCGGGTGTCGTCGAAGGCAACACGCAGGCAGGCCTCGGCGACGGCGCAATAGGCCCGTCCCGCATCCTGCGCCGGATAGACCCCCGAGAGCAGCCGGGCGCCGACGAGAAAATTCTCCTGCCGGGCCGCATCGCGCAGGCGGTCGAGCCCGTCCTCGACGCTCGGCGGCGGGCTGCCGACGACCGAGCGAATGCGCCGCGTCAGCGCGTCGGTATCGAGCGTTGCCTTGGTGAAGGCGGGGTCGATGATCCCGTCAAGCACATGAGGATGGAGGGCAGCGACCTTGGCCAAGCGCGGCGCGCTGCCGAGGATGTCGGCAAAGATCGTCAGCAGCGAACCATGCGAGCGCAACAGGGTCAGAAGCTCCACGGCGGCCGGCATGCGCACGAAGGCATTGTCGAGATGGGCAAGCGCGCCGTCGGGGTCGATGGTGCGGCCGAGCGCGACCAGCAGCGCCGGCGTCAGCTCCGTCAGCACCTCGCGGGCGCGGGCACTGGTGACGGCGGCACGACGGCCGAAATGCCAGCCGCGCACGGTCTCGGTGGCGGTACGCGGATCGCGGAAGCCGAGCTTGCGCAACGTGTCGAGCGTATCGGGATCGGCCTCGGTCCCGGTGAAGCTCAAGGTTCCCGCTTCGCTGGCCAGCGTCGGAGCGTCCTCGAAGAGCAGCGCATAGTGCCCCTCGACACAGCGGGCATGCGCCGTCAGCGCCTTGCCGAAAGCGGCAGTCGAGGGATAGCCGCAGAAGCGCGCAAAGGCATCGAGGTCGGCGGCCGCCTTGGGCAAGGTCTGCGTCTGCTCATCATGGCGCATCTGCAGGCGATGCTCGATCGTGCGCAGGAAGCGATAGGATTCCGTGAGTTCGTCGCGCGCCTGCGGGGTGATCCAGCCCTCGCTGGTCAGGCCGCCGAGCATGTCGAGCGTGCGGGGTCCGCGCAATGCCGGGCGACGACCGCCGAAGACGAGCTGCTGCGTCTGCACGAAGAACTCGATCTCGCGGATGCCGCCGCGCCCGAGCTTCACATTGTGCCCGGCGACCGCGATGGTCTCGTGTCCCTTCACGGTCTGGATCTGGCGCTTCATCGCGTGGATGTCGGCGATCGCGGCGAAGTCGAAATATTTGCGCCAGATGAAGGGCGCGAGATCCCTGATGAAGCGCTCGCCCACCGCAATGTCGCCGGCGACAGGACGCGCCTTGATCATGGCGGCGCGTTCCCAGTTCTGCCCCACCGTCTCGTAGTAGGAATAGGCCGACGGCAGCGAGACGGCGACATGGGTGGAGGCGGGATCGGGCCGCAGGCGCAGGTCGACACGGAAGACATAGCCGTCTGGCGTGCGCTCCTGGATGATGCGTGCGATCAGCTGGGTCAGCTTGACGAAGAAGCTCGAGGGCTCGGCGACGCCGGCAAGCTCGGCGGCCTCGGGATCGAAGAAGACGACGATGTCGATGTCGGAGGAGTAGTTCAGCTCACCTGCGCCATGCTTGCCGAGGGCGAGCACGACAAGGCCGCACCCCTTTCCGGGCTCGTCGGGATCGCCCAGCCTGATGCGGTTGAGGTCCGCCGCCTGCCGCAGCGCATGGTCCGTGGCGAGCCGTACCGCCGCATCGGCCGTGGCGGTCAGCGCCTGCGTCACCGTCTCGACATCCCAGATGCCTCCGGTATCGGCGAGCGCGATCAACAGCGCCATGGCCTGTCGAAAGCGGCGCAGGGCACGCATCAACTCCGCGGTATCGGCCCCTGTGCGACCGAACGCCGTGATCTCGGAGAGCAACGCGTCGCGACGCGCCTCCGGCTCGTGCTCAAGCGAGGCGAGCAGTCCGGCCGGATCGAGCCGCATGATCTGCGTGAGGAAGGGCGAATGCGCCAGCAACCCCGCAACCAGAGCGGCCGAGCGTGGCTCGGCGGCGAGATGAGCCTGCAGCACCTGCGCGGCGTCCTCGTCGCGCAGGCGTTCGATCAGGTCGCGGGCGATCAGTGGCTCGACTTTGGCCCTGCCCGGCAGAACCGGCGCCGTCGTCAATCGATCGCAAAGCCGCCCTGTCATCGCATGGTCCCGCCGTCTAAACGGATTCCACGGCAGCAGGGTTGGCCGGCGCTGTCGAGGCCGGCGGTGCGGCTGCAGTCGCCATGTCCACAGGCTTTGCCTCGATTGCCGGCAGTGCGATCACCACGCGCAGGCCCGGCATGTTGTCCTCGAGCCGCAGCTGGCCGCCATGCAGCCGCACCACGCCGGCCGCCAGCGCGAGTCCGAGCCCGAAGCCGGGTTTGCTGCGGCTCTGGTCCAGCCTGACGAAACGCTCCAGGACGCGGCCACGATCGGCCTCCGGTATACCCGCGCCATGGTCGGCCACCGACAATTCGATCTCGTTGCCGTGCCGCCGCGCGGCAACCAGGACCGCCGCCTGGCCGCCCTCCCCTGGCTGGCCGTATTTCAAGGCGTTGTCGATGAGATTGGCCAGGGCCTGGCCGATCAGCTCGCGGTTTCCAAGTACCTGAAGGTCCGGCGCGACATCGGTGGTGAGGGCAAGACCCGCCTCCTCCGCGAGAGGCTCGTAGAGCTCGGCAAGTCCGGAAACGATCTCGGAGAGATCGAGCGCATCCATGCTGTCCTGGATGCGGCCAGTCTCGAGCCGGGCGATCATCAGGAGCGCATTGAAGACGCGGATCAGGTTGTCGGCCTCGTCGATCGAGCCGTCGAGCGCGGCCCTGAGCTCCTCGGGAGATTTGGCCGTGCGCAGCGCTTCCTCGGCGCGATTGCGCAGGCGCGTCAGCGGCGTCTTGAGGTCATGGGCGATGTTGTCCGAGACCTGTTGCATGCCCGCCATCAGCTCGCCGATGCGATCGAGCATCGCGTTGAGGTTGAGCGCGAGACGGTCGAGCTCGTCGCCGGTGCCCGAGATCGCAAGGCGGCCCTTGAGGTCGCCGGCCATGATGGACTGGGCGGTGTCGGTCATGTCGTCGATGCGCTTGAGAACGCGCCGCGCCACGAACCAGCTCGCGCAGCAGCCGAGCACGAAGACCAGCGCCAGAGACCAGCCGGCGGCACGCCGGATCACGGTGCCGAGCCGCTCGCGCTCCTCGAGATCGCGACCGACGAGCAGGCGGAAACCGGCCGGCAGGGTGTACACCCGGACCAGCGCGAAATTGGGTTTTTCAACGCCCTCACTCGTCCGCGAGTACTCGATCTCGCTCTCGCCGGGCTTGTCGAGCGCGCCGGCTGGCAGCGCCTCGACATTGCCAGCGAGCCGCTCCCCGATGGGCGTCGTCACCAGATAGAGGGAGGCACCGGGCGCTCGGGAGCGCCGCTCGATGATGGTCACCAGCCGCCTGATGCCGCCGATGCGCTGCTGCTCGGCGAGGCCCTGGATCTCGGCGTCGATGGTCGAGCGGATCTGGTCGTCGAGCAGGCGCCGCGCATTCCACGCGACATAGCCGAGGACGAAACCGGCGAAGAGCGTGAAGATGACGAGGTAAACAGCTGTCAGCTTGAAGGCAGTCGTGCGGAAGAGGTTCGGCAGCAAATGACGCGCCGGCGACCTCGAGAGCGGGGCGTCAGCGCGCGTCACGGACCATGTATCCCGCGCCGCGGATGGTGTGGATCATCTGGTGCTCGAAGCCCTTGTCGATCTTGGCGCGCAGGCGGCTGACATGCACGTCGATGACATTGGTCTGGGGGTCGAAATGATAATCCCAGACATTCTCCAGCAGCATGGTGCGGGTGACGACCTGGCCGGCATGCTTCATCAGGTATTCGAGCAGCCGGAACTCGCGTGGCTGGAGCGGAATCTCGTCCGTGCCGCGTGTGACGCGATGGGCCAGCCGATCGAGCACGAGATCGCCGACGCGATAGGTGGTCGGCTCGGAGGTCGGCGCCGCCCGGCGGCGCGATAGCACCTCGACCCGGGCGAGCAGCTCGGAGAACGCATAGGGTTTCGGCAAGTAGTCGTCGCCGCCGGCGCGCAGGCCCTTCACACGGTCGTCGACCTGCGCCAGCGCCGAGAGAATTAGGGCCGGCGTCGTGTCGTTCTGCTCGCGCAGCGAACGGATCAGCGAGAGCCCGTCGAGGCGCGGCAGCATGCGATCGACGACGAGCACGTCGTAGCCGCCGCCTTCGGCCATGGAATAGCCTTCGAGGCCATCGGCCGCGTGGTCGGCGACATGGCCCGCCTCGCGAAAGGCTTTTGTGAGGTAGGCCGCAGCCTCGGCATCATCTTCGACGATCAGGAGTCGCATGTCGGAACTCTAGCCTACGAAATGAAAAAACGGCAGGCCGGATAAGCACATCCGGCCTGCCGCTGTGAAGGCTTGCGTCCCGGTGGGGGCGACGTTACCGGGAGGCAAGCCGACCCGGTTACGCGGGCTGGCGACCGACCTCGAAGCTGAGCTGACGCTCCTTGCCATCGCGGAACACCGTGATGCTGGTCTTGGAGCCAGGCGCAAACTTGGCAATCTTTCGCGACAGGTCACGGGCGTCCTTCACCTGCTCGCCATCGACGGCCAGGATCGTGTCGCCGCGCTTGATGCCGGCCTTGGCCGCGGGGCTGTCCTTCTCGGCTGCCGCAACCAGAGCGCCATGCGTCTCCTTCAAACCGATCGCCGCGGCGATCTCGGCCGTGACCGGCTGGATCTGCACGCCGATGAAGCCGCGCGAGACCTTGCCGTCCGACTTGAGCTGGCTGATGACCTGCTCGACGGTCGCGGCCGGAACGGCGAAAGCGATGCCGACATTGCCGCCCGAGGGCGAGAAGATCGCGGTGTTGACGCCGATGACTTCGCCCTTCTGGTTGAAGGTCGGGCCGCCGGAATTGCCGCGGTTCACCGCCGCATCGATCTGCAGGAAGTCGTCATAAGGGCCCGAGCCGATATCACGGCCCTGCGCCGAGACGATACCGGCCGTGACCGTGCCGCCGAGGCCGAAGGGATTGCCGACCGCCAACACCCAGTCACCGATACGTGGCTTGCCGGAGGCGAGCTGGACGAAGGGGAAGCTGCCGCTCTCGGTGACCTTGAGCAAAGCGAGGTCGGTGCGCGGATCGGTGCCGATGACCTTCGCGTCCAGCGTCTTGCCGTCATCCGTCACGAGCTGGACCGAAGCCGCGTTCTCGACGACATGGTTATTGGTCACGACATAGCCGTCCTGGCTGATGAAAAAGCCCGAACCCTGAGCCATGGCCTGCTGTGCCTTCGGCCGGTCAGGACGCTGACCACGCTGCGGGCCAGTCTGGTCTTCGAAGAAGCGGCGCAGGCCGGGGGGAAGGTCGTCGAGGCTGCCCTGGTCATCGCTGGTCGCGACATCGCCGGCGACCTTCTGCTTGACCCGGACCGAGACGACAGCCGGCTTCACCTTGTCGACCATGTCGGCGAAGGAGGGCAGCTGCGACTGGACGCCGGAGAGCTGGATAGGCTGGGCGAAGGCAGGATGATCGAACTTGAGCGCGCCATCGGCCAGGCCAGCCGCGAGGCCGATGCCCAGGGTTGCGGCGCCGGCGATCATGATGCCGCGCTTCAGGATGGACTTGTTGGGAGTCGAATTGGTCGTCATTAGCGGAACCCTCATATCGCCGGCAGGGCGTTCCCTGCCTGTGATGAGGACCATGGCTGATGGCTCGTTACGTCGGTTTCGCCCGCAGATGACGTTTTCGTAAGGTTGCGGATTTCCGCGCTGGCGTTCAGCCGCGCTCGTCCTGCAGCAGCGCATCGAGACGCTTGCGCTCGTCGGGCGACAGGGCCGCAGCGTGGCCTACAGGCCTGGCCATCCGCTTCCCGCGCCGCCAGACGAAGCCGAGCCCGGCGAGCAGGATCAGGAAGGGTGCGGACCAGAGCGCCAGCGTGCGCAGGTTGATCGGCGGGCGCAGCAGCACGAAATCGCCATAGCGGGCGACGACGAATTCGCGCACCGCGACATCGCTGTCGCCTGCCACAAGGCGCTCTCGCACCAGCACGCGCAGATCCTTAGCCAGTGGCGCGTCGGAATCATCGATCGACTGGTTCTGGCAGACGAGACAACGCAGCCCGCCGGAAATCTCGCGTGCGCGCTGCTCCAGGGCGGCGTTCGGCAGGATCTCGTCGGGCTGGACGGCCAGCGTCGGCGTGGAGAGGACGAGCGCAAGGGCCAGACCTAGGGTCGCGGAGTGAACCATCGCGGTCATTCCGCCGGCTGCATGGCTGGACGAACTGTCGCGGCCCGCTTGGGGGCGGCGAGGCGGAAGCGCCGGTCGGTCAGCGAAAGCGCGCCGCCAAGCGCCATCACCACCGCGCCGATCCAGATTAGCAAGATCAGCGGCTTGTCGTAGAGCCGCACGGCAATGCCGCCATCGGCCTGTGGCTCTCCAAGGCTGACATAGGCCTGGCTCAGGCCGTCGGTCCGGATGCCGGCCTCGGTCGTCGGCATGGCGCGCGCGATATAGATGCGCTTGCCGGCCTCGACCGGCTCAAGCTCACGTTCGCCGGAGAAGACCTGGAAGCGCGCGATCTCGGCCCGCCAGTTCGGCCCGGTGCGCGGCGAGATCGATTGCAGGACGACGCGATAGCGCCCGCTCGTCAGGCTTTCGCCCGGCTTCAGCACGCCGATGCCCTCGCTGCTCCAGGCCGCGGCGGCGATGCCAATGACGCTGAGGCCGACACCGGCGTGGGCCAAGGCCGTGCCCCAGGCCGAGCGCGGCAGCCCCTTCGCGCGGGACCAGATTGCCGAGGCATTGCTGGCGCGTGCGACGATGCGCTCGCCGATATCGAAGGCAGCGCCCGCCACTAGGAACACGCCAAGTCCGATCCCGATCGGCGCCAGCACCGGCCCTCCACGCGTCATAGCGAACAGGGCGACGGCCGAGAGAATGCCGAGGCCGAAGGCAAGCGCCATGCGCTGGGCGGCGCCCAGCAGATCGCCGCGCTTCCAGGCCAGCGACTGGCCGACGGGCAAAAGCAGCAGAAGCGGCACCAGCACGGGCACGAAGGTTGCGTTGAAGAAGGGCGGGCCGACCGAGATCTTGTCGCCCGTCGCCATCTCGAGCACCAGGGGATAGAGCGTGCCGATGAATACCGTCGCGCAGGCCGTCGCAATGAAGACATTGTTGACGACGAGAGCGCCCTCGCGTGAGACGGGCGCGAACAGTCCCCCCTGTCGCAGCAATGGCGCACGCCACGCGAAGAGCGCCAGCGAGCCGCCGACGAAGGCGATCAGGATGCCCAGGATGAACATGCCCCGCGCCGGATCGCTGGCGAAGGAATGCACCGAGGTCAGCACCCCGGAGCGCACGATGAAGGTGCCCAGCAGCGAGAGCGAGAAGGTCAGGATCGCGAGCAGGATCGTCCAGACTTTCAGGGCGTCGCGCTTCTCCATGACCACAGTCGAATGGATCAGCGCCGTGCCCGCCAGCCATGGCATCAGCGAGGCGTTCTCGACCGGGTCCCAGAACCACCAGCCGCCCCAGCCGAGCTCGTAATAGGCCCAGTAGGAGCCCATGGCGATGCCGAGCGTCAGGAAGACCCAGGCGAGCAGCGTCCAGGGGCGCACGGCGCGGGCCCAGACCGCATCGATACGACCGTCGATCAGCGCTGCCACCGCAAAGGCATACGTGATCGAGAAGCCGACATAGCCGACATAAAGCAGCGGCGGATGGATCGCGAGGCCAAGGTCCTGCAGGATCGGATTCAGATCCTGCCCTTCGGCAGGCGCAGGCACCAGCCGGCGAAACGGGTTCGAGGTCAGCAGGGTGAAGGCGAGGAACGCTACGGTGACCATGCCCTGCGTCGCCAGCGTGCCGGCCTTGAGCCGTGCCGGCAGCGACCGCCGCGTCATCGCCACGAGCGCGCCAAACAGCGTCAGGATCAGCACCCAGAGCAGCATCGAGCCCTCGTGATTGCCCCAGACTGAGGTCAATCGATAGATCAGGGGCTGGGCTGAATGGGAGTTGGCGACGACGTTCTCGAGGGAGAAATCCGAGCGGACATAGGAGGCGGTGAGCGCAGCGAACGACAGCGCCACCAGCAGGAAGCAGGCGATAGCGGCACTTGACCCGACCGAGGCCAGCGCCCTGTCCTGCCGCGCGACGCCCCAGAGCGGGACGAGCGCCTGCACAACGGCGACACCGAGCGCCAACGCCAGCGCGAAATGGCCAATCTCGACGATCACGCGCGCCTCACTTCGTAGCCGTCGGCGTGGCTGGGCGCGCCGTATCGCCCTGCCAATGCCCCTGCTTCTTCAAGGTGTCGGCGACTTCGCGCGGCATGTAGGTCTCGTCGTGCTTGGCCAGCACGGAGTCGGCCCGGAACCGGTCGCCACCCTCGAAAACGCCCTCGGTGACGACGCCCTGCCCTTCGCGGAACAGGTCCGGCAACAGGCCCTCATAGGTTACGTTCATCGTTGCCTTGCTGTCCGTCACGGCAAAGACGACCCGCTGGCCCGCCCCCTTCTTGACCGAGCCCTGCTCGACGAGCCCGCCCATGCGCATGCGCGTCCCCGGCATGATCCCCTTTTCGGCGATCTCGGTCGGGCCATAGAAGAAGACGATGCTGTCGCGCATCGCCACGAGGACGAGACCGGCAGCCAGACAGAGCACGAGGCCGGCTGCGCCGATCAGCGCCAATCGCCGCTGCTTCCGGGTCATCTTGCGCTTCGTCGCAACCGGGCGTGCGGGGGCTGCGATGCTCATGGGGCGGTTTCCTTCAGCCCGAGTTCGCCGGCCAATGCATCGAGTTGCGCCAACGCAGCGTTGTCCTGCGCCAGACGCTGGCGCGCGAGCGCAACAGCCTCGCGCGCTTCCGGCTTGTTTCCGAGCACGGATTGCGAGCGGATTAGGCGCTCCCATTCGTCGAGGCTGCCGCCACTCTCTTTCAGACGCTGGCTGAGCCCTTCGACCATCCCACGGATCGCCGCCATCTGGTCGCCCGCCGGAAGGGCCGCGATAGCGCGGCCGGACTGATCGCCCTCGAGCCGCGCAAGGCGCTGGCTCACCGCCTGCTCCCAGCTGGCGCCGCGCGGGGCATCTTTGAGCAGAGCGCGCAACGCCACGACGGCGCCGACGGCATCGCCATCCTGCTCCATCCCGATCGCCAGGAAGAAGCGGGCGCGGGCGTTCTGCGCGTCGCGCTTCACCGCCTCGGCCAGGCTTTCGCGCGCGGCGCCCGTGACCACCCCGCCAGCAGCCAGGATCTGGGCCTCGCCCAGCCCGGCCTGCATCTCGGCATTGTCCTCGCCATTGCGGATCGCGGCGGCGAAAGCGCGGACGGCATCGTCATAGCGCTGCTGCCGCAGATAGACCGGCGCCAGCACTGACCAGCCGCGGCCATCGCCGGGATTGGCGGCGAGATGCGTCTCGATCCGCGCGAGCGAAACGGCAAAATCCTGCTGGGACGGATCAGCCTGCAGCCGCGCCGACAAGGGCTGATCGGGATTGGAGGGCGAGCCATAGGCGCCATAGACGAGGAGTGCGACCAGCGGCACGCAGGAAAGCGCAAGCGCCGAGCTCGCCCTGCGGCGCCGCAACGACGCCTCGGTTTCACCAGTGGGTCCAGTGGCTTCGTCGGTCGAGCGCAGCAGGCGTCGGCCGGCTTCCGCCCGCGCAGCTTCGGCTTCCTGCGGGCCGATCAGCGCGCGAGAGAGATCGCGATCGATTTCGCCGAGCTGCGCGCGATATAGGCTCTTGGCATCGGCGGCATCGGCGAATGCGCCGGCATTGCCGCGCCCGAGCGGCCAGAGCAGCGCGAAAACCGCCGCCCCGGTCATAGCCGCGAAGATGATCCAGATCAGCATGAGGCGTTCATAGACAATCGCGAGCACCACATCATGTCCCAAGATGGCGACAAAGGGTCACGCGGGCAATGTGGTGGATGGTGTCAGACAGAGGGAAGCGAAAGGCGCGCACGCAGGCCACCGAGCGGCGAGGTCTCCAGCGAAAGCTCGCCGCCATAGAGTTTTGCGAGATCGACGACGATCGAGAGTCCTAGCCCCGAGCCTGGTGTCGTCTCGTCGAGCCGGCGGCCGCGCTTCAGCACCTCGACCTTGGCTTCGTCGGGAAGGCCCGGCCCGTCATCGTCTATCAGCAGCGCGAAGCGCTCCTCGGCGGCATCGCCTTGCGCAGCGACGCTGACGTTCACGGTCGAGGCGGCCCATTTGAAGGCGTTGTCGAGCAGATTGCCCAGCATCTCCTCGAAATCCTGGCGCTCTCCCCTGAAGCGCAGTCCGGGGGGCACGGTATGGCTGCCGACAATGGCGCGATCGCCGGAGATCTTGGTGAAGGTACGGATCAGTGCGTCGAGCGAAGGAGCGATCTCGGTGACGCCACCGAGTGCGCCCGAAAGTGCAGCGGCCCGCGCACGATCGAGATAGTACTGAACTTGGTCTCGCATGACCGCAGCCTGCGACTGGACGATCTCGGGCAGGTGTCCTTGCGCCGTCGCGGCTTCGTTCATCATCACGCTGAGCGGCGTCTTGAGCGCATGGGCGAGATTGCCGACCTGGGTGCGGGCGCGCTCGAGGATCTCGCGGTTGGCATCGATGAGCTGGTTGAGTTCGCCGGCGAGCGGTGCGAGGTCGGGCGGATACCGTCCCGTGATGCGAGGCGCCTCGCCGGTCCGCACCGCACCGACGGCCGTGCCGAGCCTGACCAGCGGTCGCAGACCGAAGCGCACCTGGATCAGCGTCGAGGCCACGAGCGCCAGCCCGAGCAGGACGAAGGTCAGCGTGAGCGCAAAGCGGAAGTCGCGGATATCGCCGTCGATCTCGTCGGAAGGCGCAGCGACAGCGACGGTGAAACGGCCATCCTCGCCGACATCGATCTCCCGCTCGAGCACGCGCAGCGAGCGGTCATCTGGTCCCGACACATAGCTTTCGCGCAGGCCACGCGCGTTGGGCTGGAGCTTCTGGTCGAGCAGTTTCGGCAGTTGCCCGCCGACTAGCGAGCGTGAGGTGCGCACCGTCGGCCGGTCGCCGTCGAGGCGGATGATCTGCCAGTACCAGCCCGACAAGGGCAGGTCGAAGCGCGGCTCGCCGAGATCGCCGATCGCCTGGCGTTCAGCCTCGGGCGGCGCGGCGAGATCGGCGACGAGCTCCTTGATGTAGACGCTGAGGCGCTCGTCGAAGCCGCGCTCCGCCGAGCGGCGATAGAATGTCGTCAGTCCGAAGCCTGCCAGAAGCAAGACGATGGCGCAGCACAGCGTCGCCGAGAGGAAAAGTCGCGCGCCGAGCGAATAGCGATGCGACTTCAACGGCATTGCGCGGGATCAGACTTTTTCGGGAGCGGCGGCGATGTAGCCCAGGCCACGGACGGTCTCTATGACCTCGACGCCGAGCTTCTTGCGCAGGCGGCCGACGAACACCTCGATCGTATTGGAATCGCGGTCGAAATCCTGGTCGTACAGGTGTTCGACCAGTTCTGTGCGCGAGACGACGCGGCCCTGATGGTGCATCAGATAAGCCAGGAGCCGATACTCATGCGAGGTCAGCTTGACAGGATTGCCGTCGACGACGACGCGGCTGGCGCGGGTATCGAGGCGCACCGGTCCGCAGACCAGCTCGGAGGTGGCATGGCCCGCCGCCCGGCGCAGCAGAGCGCGTACGCGCGCCAGCAATTCCTCGACGTGGAAGGGCTTGGTGACATAGTCGTCGGCGCCGGCATCGAAGCCCGAGACCTTGTCGCTCCAGCGGTCGCGTGCGGTCAGGATCAGCACGGGCATGGCCTTGCCGGCCTTGCGCCAGCCTTGAAGCACGGCAACGCCATCGAGCTTGGGCAGGCCGAGATCGAGGATGACGGCGTCGTAGGGCTCGGTTTCGCCGAGATACAGCCCCTCCTCGCCGTCGAAAGCCTTGTCGACGGCATAGCCGGCATTCTCAAGCGCGGAAACGATCTGGCGGTTGAGGTCCTTGTCGTCCTCGACGACGAGCAGTCTCACGTAGGCTCACTCCTTGAAGGGCATGCCAGCAATGCGCAGGCGGCCGAATGTGGAAACGATTCAGCGGATCGTCGCGACCTTGCCCGATTGGCCTTCGAGCGTCACCCGGGCGACGCGGCCATCACGCTTCAGCGTGGTGACGACATAGACATAGTCATCGCCCTGGCGACAGAGGCGGATGCGCACGACCTCCCCGGGCGCCGCGGTGCGAGCACGGCGAGAGGCCTGCACCGGCTCGATCACGCGCCCCTCGCTGACCGCGTCGCGCATCTCCTCGGCCGACAGGCAAGAGATCGGCGTCGGATTGTCGACGCGGACCACCGGGAGTGGCGACGCCATCAAAACAAGCGCTAGGAGGGGTTCGACGGGCATCATCGACATCAGTTAACCCCAGGTGACTGAACGGGCCATGAATACCAGACGAGCATGATCAGCGTAGTCAGGTGACCGGCACCCGTCCACGCCATTCATGGCCTAGACCGACCGTTGCGCTGAGCTGTGCGATCACAAGAGCGAGTTCCGACTGTGCCGAGCCGAAATCGGCCGTCTCGTGCCCTTCAGGATAAACCCAGTCCGGTCCGGTGCTAACCAGCTGCCGGATCGGCGTGTCACCATCGAGGATCGTCACAGCGTAGCGCTCGGTCTCCTCTCCAAGCGGCACTTCCAGCAGGTCCCAGGAATCACCGTCGATACGTGTCCGGCGGACCCAGTTGAGCGCGATCCCGCCCTCGCGGCGACGCGCCTTGGGGCGGACAGGCGAGAGTGGCAGCAGGGCCACCTGGCCAGCGCTGGCCTCCAGCTCGACCATGGTCGTATCACCTAGGTCACGCTGCGCAGGGCCGATGCGATAACGCCGCGCACGGCCGAGGTCAGCGAGTTCGCTGGTCAGCGAGACCGCCGCACCGTCCAGCACGACGACGCGCGATCCCGCAGGAAGCGAGCGGGAGGCCGCAGCCTCCGATCCCCCAAGCCCCCTGATCAGCCCCGACAGCCGGAACTGCCTGGTACCGATCAGTTTGACCTGCGCGGCGGTGATGATCTCGACCTCGCCGGCATCGTCCAGCAACGCCAGGGCGTTGGCGCCACCCAGCGCCGCATCAGCGGTCACGGATGACAGAGTGCCGCCGCGCAGTCTGACATCGAGCGTGTTGCGGCGATCGCTGCGCCAGATCGGTCCGGGCGGCAGGGCCTGGAGCGTTTCGCCGACGATGGATGGCGCTTCGATCAGGTGTAACGGCTCGAATTGCCCGGCCTCGTCGGCCCGCCAGATCATCAGCGCACCGGGCCAGGGCGACGCGAAGCCGGCGAGCATCAGCAGCGGTGGAGGCTGCGCCCGGACAATGGGCAAGGCCAGCGGGATGACATAGGGGCGGCCCGGCAATGCCGGCGCGGGACGCGGCGTGGGCCTGACGCCGCCACGAACACCCGATGTCACGTAGATCGCCGGCTCCACGGCCCGGCCGCTGGCGCGGCGGCTCGGTCCATCCGCAATGCGGGTCAGCCGATAAAGGCGGTCATGGCCGTCAACATCCAGCGCAATGACATCACCCGTCTCAAGGGCCAGGCATCGCGGCGACAGGTCGAGTTCAACAGTCTCTCTCCCTGCCCAAACCTCCTGCAGACGTTGGTCGGCGAGACGCTGCCCCTCGGCCATGCGTGTCACGATCGCGGTATCGACAGAAACCTCGCGGCGCGCCGCCCCGGCCAGTCGGCGCGAGCGGGTCGCGGCACTTCGGTAATCATTGTCGCTGTCGCTAAAGGCCAGGCGGAGCTCACGCGGCAGTTCGGTTTCCTGCGAGCGCAGAAGCTGGAAGGGTTGCGCGTCGCGGTCGAGCAGGAGGTCGTCCTGGTCGAGCCGGCGGGCGACCTTGCCGCCACGCCCCTTGAAGCCGAGACGCCCCCCGCTCATGGTCGCGTCAAACCCGAAGGCCTGTCCCAACGGCTCCAGCGCCTGCCTTGCCGACATTGGCCGATCCAGCACATAGCCGTCGACGAAGCCGTCGATGGCGAGTTCGTCAGCTGCCGACAAACCCAGATCGGTGAGGACCGCACTCACCAGCCAGTCGACCGGCGCACCCTCGATGCGCCCGTTCAGCCAATGGCCGCTCTCGAAATTGGTTCCGTCGGCCCAGACTGCGCCAACATCCGGGAAGGCCGGGAACGGGCGAGCGTCCCAGGCCCAGACGAAGATGCGCTCGGAATCGACCATGCGCAGGCCCGAGACCGGGTGGACCGGATTGCGGGAGACCTCGAAGCCCAACCGTGCCGGATCGAAGCCCGAGATGATCGCCTCCAGCCCGCGCGCCTGCACGAGATCGTCGCGGGCGCCGCTCGAAAAGTAGGGAAAGCCTCCCTCCGAGGAGCGCGCATCGGGAAACACATTTGGCGCGTTGGCGCCCTTGTCCACCGCGGGAATGCCGATCTCGGTCAGCCAGATCGGCTTTGCGCCGGGCACGAAGGCCGTCGCGGTCGTCTCGATGCCGCCAGCGCGCTCTATATGCGGATTGCTCCACCAGCCCCAGAGATCCTTGGGCCGGAACAGCCACGGCTTGCCATAGGCGCCATCGGTGATCTCAAGCCGATCCTGCGCGGCGCGGCCGGCGGGATCGGCATAGTACCAGTCATAGGCCTCGCCGCTTGTCAGACGGCTGCGGAGATAGGCGAGATCAGTGGGGCCACGCGCCGTCGCGGTATCGAGGTGGTCGCTGGAATCGCGCCAGTCGGAGAGCGGCGGATAGTAGTCGATCCCGATCGCATCGATCGCCTCGCAGGCCCAGAGCGGATCGAGCGGAAAACCCACGTCCTCGCCGGCAGCGCGGACGTCGGCACCATATTCGCTCCAGTCGGCGGCATAGGTCAGCGCGGCTTCAGGAAGCATTTCCGCGACATCGGCCGCGAGCGCGACCAGCCCCTCGACCATCGGGTAGCGCGTCTCGCCGCGCAGATGCGTCAGTCCGACCAGCTCGGAGCCGATGATGAAGGCCTCGACCCCGCCGGCAGCCTGCGCCAGCGCCGCGCAGTGCAGAACCAGGCGGCGATAGCTCCATTCATCGGGCTTGCCACAGGTCACGGCCTCGCCGGTGACCGAAAGGTCTGCGGGCGCTACCGTGCCCAGAAACGCTCCGACCTGCTCCGCAGCCTCCGCAGTCCCGTCGGCGGCATCGGGCAACCCGCGCGCCGGATCGGCGGTAATGCGACCGCGCCAGGGATAGACCGGCTGGTCGTCCTCACCGCTATGCGGATCGGGCAGGCTGTTCCCGGCGGGGATGTCCATCATGATGAAAGGGTAGAGCGTAACCTCGAGCCCGTATTCGTCGCGTAGGCGGCGGATCAGCTTGATCACGCTCGCATCGGAGGGCGTGCCGCCGAAGGCGGGGCGGCCATCGACCTGGCTCACTGTCCGGGCCGAGGCGCGGTCGAGCCCCGCCACTAACCATTGCGCGCCGATCGTCGGCTTGTGCGCGACCTCGACGCGCGGAGAGAGCGTGCAGTGGCCGGCACGCAGATCGTCCCCGAACCACGTCACCACCAGCGAGATCCGCCGCAAATTGGGACACAGCGACACCAGATGAAACAGAGCCGTGTCGACGTCGACATCGCCAAAAAGCTGGTTGCGGGTCAGGCTCTGCGTGATGCCGGGCTCAGGCTCGTGGCTGACGGGATCAGCCTCGTAGACGAACTCGCCGGCGCCGGGGATCAGCGTGACGGCCCGCACCATCTGGCGCAAACCGTCGACCGCGCGCACGACCTCGAAGGAGAATTGCGGCACGCGGTTACCGTATTCGGCCAGCCCGAAGCGCTCGAAGACGACATAGGCCAGGCCGCGATAAGCGGGCGCCTCGCCCGCTTCCTTGGCCGCGATCAGCGGATCGGCCTCCTGGTCCTCGCCGCCGAGATGGACGCGCATCTGAACAGTCGCGACATCGAGTTCACGTCCGTCGACCCAGATCCGGCGGATGAAGCTGATCGGCCCCTCGCAGAGCCCGATCGCGAGATTGGCGTAGTAGTTGTAGGTGGTCTCGTAGGTCTTCTGCGCCTTGCCGCCCTTGCCGCCGCTCTTGGTGCGGGTGACATTGACCGCGACCTCCTCTTCGAACCGCGTCGCCCAGATCAACTGTCCACCCAGGCGTGCGCGCCCATAGACCCTGGGGATCGCGGCGCCTTCGGTCGAGGCCAGTCCGTTGATCTCGGTCAGGCGCGGCCCCTCGACAATCTTTGTGCCGCCGCCGGTGTTGAGGAGCGCGCCGTCGATCTGGCTGCCGGCGATACCGCCGAGCGCCTGACCGATCATGCCGCCCACGGGGCCGCCCAGCGCCGTGCCGAGCGCCGCGCCCGCGACCTGGAGAAGAAGCGTCGCCATCAGCCGATAACCTCCGGAAACGAGAACACGTGGCTGAGATGCCGGCGCCACCAGGGCGTTAAGGCGACCTCTCTGACCGCCGCACCGTCATGGGCGTGGATGATCGTTTTCGGCGTGCCGAGAATGGCGCAATGCTTGGCCGGCAGATGCGCCCGCCACCTGAACAGAAGGACATCGCCCGGCTGCTCGGCGCCCAGTGCCACCGGGCGCAGATGGCGCAGCCCGGCGGCGGCGAGCGCCTCCTCGCGCAGGCTCTCCGCCCAGGCCGGCGAATAGGGCGGCGCAGCCTCCGGCTCGGGCCCGTAGAGCTCGCGCCAGATGCCCCGCACCAGACCGAGACAGTCACAGCCGACGCCTCGCAGCGAGGCCTGATGATGATAGGGCGTGCCGAGCCAATCCCGGGCAGCGGTCACGATGTCGGCACGCGTCGCGCCGCTCATCGAAACAGGCTCCCGCCATCGAGCTGGCCGTCGCCCGGCCTGACGCCACCGACGATGAAATCGTTGCCGGGGATGTGGGGAAAGCCGCGGAAGTTGACGCCATTGGCGAATTTCGCGCGGCAGGTGGCGAAACTCTTGTTGCAGCCGGGCGTGAGCGTGAAGGCGTCGCCGGGCTCGATCGGCTGCGGCGCGGCCTGCCAGAGCTGGAACGCGACCTCGCTGTCGCGGGCGGCGTGACGCTTGATCTCGGTCGCGAAGCCGACATTGCCACCACTGGTGAAGACGATGCGGCCGCCGGTGAAATGCCCGTCCGGGTAGCTGCCCAGGCACGGCGCGGTCAGGCCGATGCGGCCGTCACTGCTTGCGACAACACCTTCGACCGGCACGGCGGTGACGCCGCAGCGGGCATCGCCGAGATCGGCCGAGCAGGCGCGCAGATAGAGCCGGCCGCGCTCCTCGTCGAAGGCCTTTGCCAGCCCCCTAACCTCGGCGGTGAAGGCGGCATCGCCGCGCTTGATCTCGCCGACGAAGCCGGTCTCCAGCAGCAGGCGCTGCTCGACATCGGCCCAGTTCACCAGCCAGACCGAAACGCGCGCATCGTCATAGAGCCCGCGCGCCAGATCCGCCTCGTTGAGGCCGGTCGCGGCAAAGGCTCCGGCGACCTCACCACCGCCAATCGCAAACCCGAGTTCGCTGGCGGATTCGGCAGCTTCAAGCCCCGTCACCGCGGCGAAATTGATCTCGTCGAAGGCGAGCGGGCGATCATGGTCCGTGAAGCCGAGCACCTCGCCGTCACGCCGGGTCAGGCTCCAGCAGCGGCACAGGGTCGTCGCCTCCTGCTGCAGATGCGCAGCCAGGCCTTCAGGAATCTCGCGCATGGGAATGCCTCAGGTCATGATCTCGATGATCGGAATCTTTGGGATCTCGCCGGCCTCGAAGGCCGAGAAATCGACCTCGATGGCGTCGATGTCGAAGCGCACCGGCACGTCGAAGAGGAAGCCGGCGGTGATGCTCGCGCCGTCGGCGGGCTCATGGCCGATCGCGAAGGTGAGCGTGCCGGTGGCGGCATCGCAGCTGACCGCGAGCGGTTGCTCCTGAACCACGCCATCGACGGCGACGAGCACCTCATCGGCCCAGGGTTTTGTGATCGGGCGCCTGTAGTCGGCGAGCCGGTGCCATAGGTCTTGCTGAGCTGGAAGCTGCGTCTCACGCCATCGCCGGTGCCGATGGTCTGGTCGGTCGCCGCCGGCGCCTGCGAGGGCACACAGCTCTTCCAGTCCAAGCGATCGCGCCAGCGGAAGCCGTAAAGCCGGCCGCGCCGCTCCTCGAAAAAGGCGACCGTTTCCGCCAGCGCATCAAGCGTGCGGATGCCGAAGCCCGCATCGTAGCGCCGTCGCGAATGCGCCCAGCGGCTGTTGCGGACCTCGCGGCCCGAAGCCAGCGTGACGATCTGCGTCAGGCGCTCGGGACCACCGCGTGCGCCGCGCGCGATGTCAAAGGGAAACCGGACATCGTGAAAATCTGTCATCGCGTGGCTCCTCTCGTCACAGCGCGCGGCTGCCGCGCGCCACGGCCCGCGCGATCGCGGCGGAGACCTGCGCCTCGGAGCGGCGGAAACTGTCGGCATCGGGCGTCGAGACCTGGACGACGACGCTGAGCGGCCTGCTGCTCGCCCCACCGCTGCGGATGCCGAGCCTGCCATCGGGTCCGCGCGCGAGCGGCATGATCGCCTCCGCGCCCCTCTCGCCCATCAGGCCAAGTCCCCGCCCGAGCGGAAAATAGGATGGCGAGGCAACGACACCGCCATCGGCGAAGGGCGCAACCGGCACGCTCGCCCCGCCACCCAGTCCGAGGCCGCCACTGAACAGTCCGCTCAGCCCCTTGACGCTGCTGGAGAGCAGACCGGAGAGGCCCGTCTGCAGCGGATTGAGCGCAGTCTTGAGAAGGCTCGAGGTCATCGCCTTGCCGACATTGCGCAGCACATCCTCAAAGCGCTTGCCCTCGACGATGCCTCTTGAGAACGCGTTTGTGATCGATCTTCCAAAGCTTTCCGACGTCTTGCTGAGATCTTGAGTCAGGGAGTTCAAGGCGCGCATGTCGGAGAGCCGCGCCGAGGAAATCAGGTCGTCATCTTCCATGTGGTTACAGCCTTTGGCTTGGGTGGTGGAGAGAGCCCTCATCCTGAGGCGAGGCGCAGCGTCGTCTCGAAGGATGGCAATGGCTGGGAGTGATCAGGCGGGTCGTCATTGCGAGCGAAGCGAAGCAATCCAGACGGTCGAGGGCGCCAGCCTGGATTGCTTCGTCGCTTGCGCTCCTCGCAATGACGGATGCCGCACGTCCTACGATGCGGACTGGTTGGGCTGCGCCTTCAGCTGTCGGGATGCGCCGCCATCAGCTGCGCAAGCGCGTCACGTCCGGGAGCAATGGCGCCTGGCTTCCGGTGAGCCTGAAGGGCCGCCGCGACCTCGCGCGGCGTGGCGCTCCAGAACACGTCTGGCGGCCAGCCAAGGCGGCCGAGCCCAAAGCTCATCACCTCGCGCCAGGGGAACGGTGGTGGTGCCGCCGGCGGCGTCAGGCTTCCGGCGGCTGCGGAGGGCGCGGCGGTTCCGCCCCTCCATTGCCTTCGCCGAAGGTGGCGTCGAGCAGGCGGATCGCTGCCGCAATCGCGCCATTGAGGCCGCCATCGAAGGCCAGCCCGGCGACATGCTCGACGCTGACGCTGCTGCCGGCTCCGCGCAAGCCTGCCGTCAGGATGCGGGTGACGTCGCGCGCCGAGAGCCTGCCTTGCGCGAAACGCTCGCCGAGCGCCGGCAGGCTGTCGACCTGAAAGGCGTCCTCGAGCTCGGCCAGCGCACCAAGCGTCAAGCGCATCGGCAATGTCTCGCCATCGACCAGAAGAGGCGTCTCGCCCCGGTAGCGATTGACCATACCAGCCCCCTTACAGCGCGGTAAAACTGAGCGCGCCGGCCGATTCCAGCGAGAGATCGAAGGTGACCTCGGCCGCGTGGTCACCGCGATATTCGAGGCTCGACAGCTGGAACGGCCCGGCGATGGTGCCGAAATCGGGTACGATGACCTGCCAGTTGCGGATTGCGCCGTCGAAGAAGATCTGGCGCACCAGCGCGTCCGAGCTGGCGTCCTTGAAGATGCCGGCGCCGCTGATGCTGGCGCGCCGGACACCGGCCCCCGCGAGCAATTCGCGCCAGCGGCCGGCCGACTCCGCGTGGGTCACGTCGACCGCCTCCGCATTGAACGCGATCTGGCGGGCGCGAAGCCCTGCGACGGTAACGAAAGCACCCTCGGCGTCAGCCGCCTTGAGCAGCAGGTCCTTGCCCTTCTGTGCCGACATCGGCGTCTCCCCTTGGCTTGAAATCAGATGGCTTCGGTGACCGCGCGCAGGCGGATGGTGACGAAGGCCAGGCCATTGCGGGCGTCACGCGCCAGACGGCTCGCGCGCCAGCGGAGATTGATCAGGCGGTGGCCGTCGAGCTCGAGCTCTGCGTCGTGGAGCGCGTCCGTGATGATGGCTGCAGCTTCGAGCGCCTGGCGCGCCGAACTGCTCTGCCCGGCCCAGACCACAAGGCCGAGATCCTGCTCGCAGCCCGTATCGCTGCCGGTCGACCAGTCCTGCGCCTCGACATCGCCGTGCACGACATAGACACCGCTGGCGGCGCGCGGGGCTTCGTCGAAGATCCGGTCAGCGCCGATCGCGGCGGTCAGCCCGGCATGGGTTGCGAGATGCGTCTGGATCGCAGCGCGCAGGGCAAGCGTTGCGTCGCTCATGGCGTGATCTCCTCGACCAGGCAGGTCATCCGTCGACGGCCGCCATCGGGATCGGCGACCGCCCTGATGTCGAAGACGCGGGTTCCGTCGAGCAGGCGCTGGCCGGCGTCGACGCCATCCCGCCGGCGCATCGTGATGCGATGCGTCGCGTACTGCTCCGCGCGGCCCATCCGCCAGCGCTCGCCGCCGGAAAGCCATTCGATCTGCGCCCAGACGGCGGCAGTCGTTTCGAATGCCTGGGTGGCGCCGCCGAGCCCGTCGGGCGTCGCGACGGGCGCCTCGAGGACGAGGCGACGGCGCAGCGCGCCGATGCCGTGGTCACGATCCGCCATCGCTCAAAGCCTCGTCCGGCGAAACGGCGCGACCAGCGCCATGATCTCGGACGGCAATGCCGTCCCGTCCCGGCCGGCGACATCGCCGCGCTGCTCGAACCAGCGCGCCGCAAGCTGCAGGACCGCATGGCGCAGCAAGGCCGGCACGTCGATCGCCTCGGGACCGTAGCCCGCGACGACATCGATCTCGATGGCGCCTCGTCTCCGGCCGACCTCGGGCACCGGGCCGGCCAACCGGATCACCGGCGGATCGGCCGCGCCGTCGAGTTGCAGCGCGGCCTCGGGCACGCTCTGCGCGGCGCCCTCGGCGTCATAGACGCGGGCCGCCTCGATGCTGCGCGCCGGCGAAAGCGGCAGGCGGATCTCGCCTCCCCTCGGCCAGGCATCGAGCACGATGCGCCAGGTCTGCTCGATCAGCATCCGGCCCGAGGCGGCCTCGACCATAAGGCGTGCAGCCGTGATCAGGGTCGAGAGAAGTTCATCCTCGTCGGTCTGGTCGAGCCGCAGAAAGACCCTGGCCTCGTCGAGCGAGACCGGTTCCAGCGCCGGCGGCGTCAAGGCAAGTGGCGTCATGGTCGCTCCGAATGCGGGTTCAAATGCGGGAGCCGACGCGCTATCGAGCCCTGTACTAAGAAGGAGCATGCGATGGGCATCGGACGATGGATCGTGACGGCCGGGCTTGCGCTCGGCGCGATGGCGGCGTCCTGGCCGGCGCAGGCCGTGCTCGGCGGGCGCGACGGCGGACCGGCGCAATCCTCGACCCTGATGGTGCTGAATGCGCGAGGCGGGGTCTGCACCGGCATCGTGCTCTCGCCACGCGCGATCCTCTCCGCGGCGCATTGCGTCGCCGGCGGTGTCGATCTGCGAGTGCACTGGAAGGACGGCAGCGGCGAACCGGTACTGATCACGCCGGCGAGCGTCGCCGTGCATCCCGAGTTCAACGGCGGCGCCATCGCCAACCGGCGCCGCTCGATCGACATGGTCCTGCTGCGGCTGTCCTCGCCGCTGCCGGCGCGCTTCGTGCCCGCTGACCTCGTGGATGGCGGCCTGCCGCGCGCGGGGGCAGCGATCACGCTCGCCGGCTACGGCGTCCTGCGCGAAGGCGAGGCCCGGACGACGGGCACCTATCGCTCGGCAGCGCTAGTTGCAGTCGAGCCCTACGGACCCGGCCGTCTGCTGATCTGGGCCGCCGATCCCGCCGGCGGAGGCAAAAATCCCGGCATCGGCGCTTGCCAGGGCGATTCCGGCGGGCCGATCACTATTGGCGATGGCGTGGTCGCGGTCGCGAGCTGGTCGACCGGTCCGAAGGGCCGGAATTGCGGCCTCCTGAGCCAGGGCGTCCTGGTCGGGCCGCAGCGCGGCTGGATCGACCGGACCCTGTCGAACTGGGGCGAAAGCGCTACCTGGACGATGGGTCGCTGACGTAGGGACTGGACTGGCGGGCGCCAGGCCATAGACTGACAGTGACGTTCAACCGGTTCCCGATATGACATTGCGCACGCTCGTTCTGACTGCCGCCCTCTGGGCCGCCGCTTCGCCTGCCCTCGCGGTGGTGGGCGGAACGAACTCGCGCGACGTCAGCGGCGTGCGCGCCTCGACGCTGCGGGTCGAGACGAGCCGCGGCGAGCTTTGCTCCGGCGCGGCCATCGGCCCCGAACTCGTCCTGACCGCCGCCCATTGCATCATGGGGGGCGGCGCGGTCAGCATCGTCAGTCTCGACGCGCGCTTTCGGCCTCGCCGCCACGCCGTGATCGCGGTTCTGCCGCATCCGAGCTTCGTGCCCGGCACGACGCCGCGCACACAGCCTGGCGCTGACCTGGCCGTACTTCGTCTGGCCGGACCTCTGCCTCGAGACATAGAGCCGGTTACACTTGGCGGGGGCCTCTGGCAGGGCGAAACGGTCACGATGGCCGGCTTCGGACTGGGCGTCGAGACCAACAAGAACACCGCCCGGCGCTTACGTGAGACGCAACTCGTCAATGCCGGCAGCTATACTACCGCCAACACCGTCAAGGTCGCGGTCGACACCGAGAACAAGGGCGAGAGCCCGGGCGCGGGCGCCTGCCGCGGCGATTCCGGCGGGCCGGTCCTGCGCGGCCTGTCGCACTCCCGCGATCTCGTGGGTATCGTCAGCTGGTCGAGCGGTCCGTTGAACTCGCGGGTCCGCAAGATCTGCGGCGGCTTCACTGCCATCACTCCCGTCGGCGACCACCGCTCCTGGATCACCGAGGCGAGCGCCCGCCTGATGGCGATGGGCGCGGATGGCCGCATTGGCGAAGCTGCGCCCCCCCGCGCCGGCTACAGCTGGTGGTTCTCCCGCTGAGCCGGGACAAACGCCCCGGGTCGTGACCCCGGAGCGCCCTGTCCGCTCCCTGCATCAGGCCGAGAACTTCAGCCCCTTGATGGCGGCAAAATCCTGGACGCCGCCACCGACGCGCTTGGTCGTGTAGAACAGCACATAGGGCTTGGCGGAGTAGGGATCGCGCAGGATGCGGACGCCTGCCCGGTCGACTACCAGGTAACCGCGTCGGAAGTCGCCGAATGCGAGCGGGACCGCGCCGCTGGCGATATTGGGCATGGTCTCGGCCTCGACCAGCGGAAAGCCCATCAGCGTCGCCGATGCGCCAACCGAGGCCGGCGGCTGCCAGAGATAGTGCCCGGCCGAGTCCTTGAACTTGCGTAGCACAGCCTGCGTCTTGCGGTTCATCACGAAGGAGCCGTTCTGGCGGTAGCCGGCCTTCAGCGCATAGATCAGGTCGACCAGGATGTCGGACGGGCTGGATGTCGGAAATCCGCCGGCGACGCCGGTGTTGAGCACGCCGATCTTGCCCCAGGTCCAGCTGCCATCCGCGACCGTGTCATAGGCCAGGAAGCCCTTGGGCTTGTCGGAACCGTCGCCATTGACGAAGGCAGCGCCCTCCTGCTCGGCGAAGGCGCTCTCGACCTCCTCGGCGATCCACTGGTCGATATCGACGATGGCGTCGTCGAGCAGCGTCTGCGTCGCGGCCGGCATGGCATAGAGCTCCATCGTCGGGAACGAGAGCTCGGCCAGCGTCGCGGTGTCGGTCTGGGTCCGCGATGCGGCTTCGCCCACCCAGCCGGCGGCCGGGCCCGTTGTCGAGAACGCCTTCTTGTAGGTGCCAGACGAAATGGTGCGGACGGTCGCGATAGCGCGGATCGGCGAGACATTGGCGAGGCGGCGCAGGATCTCGCTCTCGACGGTCGAGGGCGCGAGATAGCCGCCATCAGGGCCCGATCCGGCCGAGAGAGCCTTGCCCTCGAGTCGCTTCAGGCTGCCGGCTTCGCCATTGCGGATGTAGGTGGCGAAGGCGGCCTTGTGCTCGGCGACATGGGGATCGCGCTCACCGTCCTGGGCGAGCGCCGGTCGGCTGCGGTCCAGCGTCAGGCGGTCGAGCCGACGCTGGGCCTCGTCGAGCGCGGCATCCATGCGCGCCATCTTCTCCTGCGTCAGCGGATCGGCTCCGCGGCGCGTCTCGATCTCGGCCAGGCGCTCGTCATTGCTGACGCGGTAGCTCTCCAGCGTGTAGCGGAGATCGTCGAAGGCGAGCGCGAGATCGGCGCCCGCAGCCTTGGTCTCGGGAGCATGGTTAAAGGTGGTCATGGTCTCTCCTCGGAGTGAAGCGAATCAGGCGTGAATGGAGGCGCAGGGGCTGGGCAACGCCTTGACGGCGCTGACGCGGGCCTGCGGCAGCATCGGAAACGTGACGAGCGAGATCTCCCAGAGATCGACGCGCTCGAGCCGACGCAAACCGGTGCGCGGCTCGGTGCGGGCCTTCTCGGAGCGGAAGCCGATCGACAGCCCGTCGACGGCGCCCTCGCGCATCAGCGCGTGGATTTCGCGGGCGCGGGCGACGGCGAGCAGCAACTGGCCGCGCACGAAAAGGCCGCGACCGTCCTCGATCAGGCTGAGCCAGCGGCCGATGGGCTCGGCGGGATCATGCTGCCAGAGCAGTTTGACACCCGTCGGCCCGCGACGGACGAGGCTTTCGCGAAAGGCGCCAGGCTCGACGACGTCCCGGCCGAGATCGGCGATGCGGAACAGGCTGGCATAGCCTTCGAACATGCCGTCCGGCCGGACGCGAGTCGGTGGCTGCGCCAGGAATTTCGACTCGCGCGCCAGCGGGCCTGTCGTATGCAGCGCCCTCATCGGCCGGCCTCCTTGCTTGCCTGGTCCTGGCCTTTCTGCAGCTTGCCGCCTTCGAGCCGCGCGAGAGTGCCGACGAAGCGGCCGAACGCCTCGGTGCTGGCGCTGCGGCCGGGCTTGCGATCGGGAGCCCTGCCCGCGCCGGACGCTGTCGACGGCGAAGGCTTCTTGTCACTGGACCGGGTCATGGCTCTCTCCCTCGTGCCGGGCATTGAAGCGGTTGAGCTCGCGCACGAACTCGTCGAAGCGCCGGTTGGCCGCCGTGAGTTCGCGCAGCATGAAATAGGCGAAGGCCGAGGCGGAGCCCGCCCAAAGCAGCAGGCCGAGATGGCCGACATCGCCACGACCGATGAAGGCGGTGAGGAGTTGTTCGAACGCGTTCATGAGCCATCCTCCTGTGCTGGCAGGCGGCGGCCGTAGCCGACCGCCTCGCGCTTCTCGTCCTCGCTGAGGAAGGTCGCAGCGCCGAGCCGGCGCCAGAGCGATTCCCGCTCGTCTGCCAGCGCCTCGATGGCATCGAGATCGGGTTCCAGTGCGAGATCGTCCCCGAAGGCGGGACCGAGCCATTGCGCCAGCGATTGCGCGGTGCGCCTGACCAGCGGCACGGCGGTCTGCCGCCAGAAGGCGCGGTTGGCCTCGGCGAAATTGGCGTGGGTGTTGTCACCGGGCAGGCCGAGCAGCAGCGGCGGCACTCCGAACGCCAGCGCGATCTCGCGTGCCGCAACGCCCTTCGCCGCGACGAAATCGAGCTCGGCCGGGGTCAGGGAGAGTGGTTTCCAATCGAGCCCGCCTTCGAGCAGGAGCGGCCGGCCGGCATTGCGCGCGCCCTGAAAGCTCTCCTCCAGTTCGGCCTTGAGCCGGTCGAACTGCGTATCCGTAAGGCCGGCGCCATCGGGCCCGTCATAGACCAGCGCGCCGGAGGGCCGGGCGGCATTGTCGAGAAGTGCCTTGTGCCAGTTGCTGGCGGCGTTGTGGATGTCGAGCGAACAGGCGGCAGCCTCGATCGGCGACAGGCCGTAGTGATCGTCCACCGGGTGAAACAGCGTCAGATGAAGGATCGGCGCGAGCGCGCCCTCCCCCTGGCGGAAGCGCACCGTCTCATTGCCGACGGTGTAGTCATAGGCCTCGGTCCAGCCGTCGCGCCCCGGCACCAGGCGCATCCGGTCGGGCCGCAGCGCAAACAGCTCGCGCGGCTCCCGTCCGACGGAGGCCGCCTCCACATAGGCGTTCCCGGCGACGAGCAGATGGCCGTAGAGCATTTCGCGGAAGGCGATGCCGCCCTGCCGGGGATTGGGCCGGTCGATCAGCGCCAGGACCGGATGATCGGGCGTCTCTCGACTCCCGACCTTGGCGATCAGCGGCATCTGCGCCGCCGCCTCGGCGATCAGCCTGACGCAGCGATGCACGACCGGGTTACGCTCGTAGCCCTCGCGGGCGAGCGCAGCGTAGTCGCGCGGCGTCCAGACCGGCCGCCCCGCTTCATGGAGTGCGACGAGCGGCCCGACGCGCGAGCGCTTTTGATCCGGCGCGGCGATGCCGCGCAGGCTGCGAAGAAAATTGAGCATGGATGTCTCGCTATTGAGGCGTGAAATGCACGTCATGCGCGGGCTTGACCCGGGCATCTCTTGCCGAATGACGGCAGTTAGTCCGGCTTCCGACCCGGTTGAAACGCGACCGTCATTGCGAGGAGCAAAGCGACGAAGCAATCCAGGGGCCGTAGAGCACTGCCGCCTCTGGATTGCTTCGCTGACGCTCGCAATGACGGTCCAGGCGAAGCTAAATCCCCCTCACCCGGGGACGGGCTTTGGACGTCAGCATCAAATGGGTGAGCGCCCAGACCAGCGCGTCGAGGCGGTCGGGTGAGCGGCCCGAGCTGAGCCCGCCGGGGCCGAAGTCGCAGAGCTCGTCCTCGAGCGCCGGGAAGGCGCCGACATGGCGCACCCTACCCTGGGCATAGAGCGCCGCAACCGGCTCGGCCCGCAGGTATTTTCCGCGCGTCGCCCTCACCGCCGTGACCGGCACGGCCGGATCGACCTCGCGGATCACGCTTGTGGCCATCTCTCCACCCTGGTTGACCTCGACTACGAGCGCGTCGGCCTCATGGCGCTGGTAGAGCGCGACCGCCCGCGTCGCCCAGTCATGGGGCCGGGCGCCCGACAAGGTCGCATCCTCCAGCACATGGCCGATGCCCTCGCTGTCGATCCCGGCCACGACCAATCCGCAGGAATCCGCGCGTTGCGAGGACGAGGCCGGCGGGTCGATGGCGACGACGATCCGCGCCATCGCGGGATGCGTCGTCTGGCGGCAAGCCTCGATCATTGCCCGCGTCCAGAGCGCATCGGCGCTTTCCTCGACGATCTCGCCGTCGAGTTCCTGTCGGCCGAGCCGCGTGCCCCCATAGGCTTCCTGCACCGTGCGCAGAAAGTCGGGCGCGAGGTTGAAGCGGTTGGCGCGCGTCGCGGCGCGGCTCACCGCCACATGGGGGTCGGCCAGCAGGCGCTTGATCAGCGCCACCGGGCGCGGCGTCGTCGTCGCCACCTGCCGGGGGTTCTCGCCGAGGCGCAGGCCGAATTGCAGCATGTCCCAGCACTCCTGAAGATTGGGCCACTTGGCCAGTTCATCGGACCAGGCGGCGCCGAATTGCGGGCCGCGCAGGCCTTCTGGATCCTCAGCCGAAAAGGCCTGCGCGATGGCGCCATTGGGCCATTTCAGCCGCCGCAGCGAAGGCGACCAGGTCGGGCGCTCCCAGCGCGTATGGATCGAGAGCAGGCCGGAGACGCCCTCGACCATGACGTCGCGGACCTGGCCCTGCGTCTCGCCCACCAGCGCGATCCGGCCGGTTGGGCTATCGGCGAAGGGCGGCTGGCCCAGCGCCATGCCCTTGACCCATTCGGCCCCGGTGCGCGTCTTGCCAGCGCCGCGCCCGCCGAGCACGAGCCAGACGGGTTTGGGTGGCGGTCCCGACGGCTTTTGGTCTGGACGAGCCCAGATCATCCATTCGACGAGGATGACCTCGTATTCGTCAGGCGTCGCGATCTCGAGCAGCTTCCTCAACAGAGGCACCCGCCTCTGCGGCGGCAAGCGCATCAAGACGGCGTGCAAGCTCTCTGCGGAGCTCGGCGACATGTCGCAAACCGGCGGCTGACGAGAGATCATCGGTCGATTGTCCCTCCGGTGTTGCAGTCGCCGCTTCCAACGCAACCAATTCCCGTACCGTGCGGGCGAGTGTCGCCAGCGCCTTGGCGTCGCTTTCGCTGGCGGCGGTTCCAGCGGGCAATTCATCGAGATGGGCCTCATGCGCCACGAGCTGGCGCTTGGCGGCGCGCCAGAGCTTGTCGACCACAGCCTTGCGGCCGACAGGCAGCCGCCTGCGCTTCGCGGCCGGTGTTGCCGGCGCGTCTTCGTCGTCTTCGGCCATGGTGAGATCCCCGCAGACCGGACACGCAAAAGCCGCCGGCTGGAGAGCGCGGCGGCTTGGCTTCTGGTCACACTTCGTGAGCGTTCCTGATCTCTACCCGATCAGCGTCACGATGTCAAGGACTAAATTCCTACAATCCTGAGATGAGACCGCACGCGCTCAGGTCTCTTCCTTCTCGACCCATTTGATCGTCTGGGCCGGGACGTATTGCTCCATCCGGTCGAGCAGGGTCGCGGGCTGTGTGTCGGTCATGGCCATGGCGCGGTGGGTCTGCTTGAGGAAGCCGGCCTCCACTGTGCCATCGAGGAAAGCCGCCAGCGGATCATAGAATCCGGCGACATTCAGCAGGCCCAGTGGCTTGGAATGGATGCCGAGCTGGCCCCAGGTCCAGATCTCGAACAACTCCTCGAAGGTGCCGATCCCGCCCGGCATCGCGATGAAGCCGTCCGACAACTCCGCCATCCGCGCCTTGCGGGTGTGCATGGTGTCGACGACCTCGAGCCGGGTCAGATGGTGGTGGCCCACCTCCTTCTGGCGCAGCGCCTGCGGGATGACGCCATGGACCTCGCCACCGGCCGCGAGCGCGGCATCGGCGACGATCCCCATCAGCCCGACCGCACCGCCGCCATAGACCAGCACGAGCCCGCGCCGGGCGATCTCGGCACCCATGGCGCGTGCCCCCGTCGCATAGACCGGATCATTGCCTGGATTGGAGCCGCAGAAGACGCAAACCGATTTCATGAGACGATAGCCTGCAGGATTCGGGCCCAGGAGCGCTGGCCCTTATGGAAGGACGAGAGGTCGTATTTCTCGTTGGGCGAATGGACCCGATCGTCCTCCAGGCCGAAGCCGACGAAAAGGGTGTCCAGCCCCAGCGTGCGCTTGAAGTCGCCGCCGACGGGGATCGAACCGCCCGAGCCGATGGTCACGACCTTGCGGCCCCATTCCTCGGTCAGCGCATCGCTCGCCTTGCGCAGCAGCGGCGAATCGACGGGAATCGCCAGCGCCGGCGAGCCGGAATGGCTGATGAACTCGGCCGTGACGTCGTCGGGGATGTTCGCACGCACGAAATCCTGGAAGGCAGCCGCGATCCTGGCCGGGTCCTGCTTGCCGACGAGACGGAACGAAACCTTTGCGGAGGCCTTTGAGGCGATGACGGTCTTGCTGCCCTCGCCGGTATAGCCACCCCAGATGCCGTTGACGTCGCAGGTCGGGCGAGACTGGATCTGCTCGATCAGCATGCGGCCCTTTTCGCCGATCGAGTGCTTGAGGCCGATCGGCTCGAGGAAATCCTCTTCCGTAAGGGCAAGATCTGCCCAGTCGGCCTTCTGCGCGTTGGTGGGCTCCTCGACGCCCTCGTAGAACCCCGGCAGCGTGATGCGGCCGGTCTCGTCATGCAGCGCTGCGACGACTTTTGAGAGCACATGGATCGGATTGGCAGCCGCGCCGCCATAGAGCCCCGAATGCAGGTCGCGGTCGGCGCAGGTCAGCGTGACTTCCTGGTAGACCATGCCACGCAGCGAAGAGGTGATCGCCGGCGTCTCGCGGTCCCACATGCCAGTATCGCAAACCATTGCGACGTCCGCCTTGAGCTCGGCGGCATTGTCGCGGATGAAGCCCGGCAGATTCGGCGAGCCTGACTCCTCCTCGCCCTCGACCAGGATGGTCAGACTGACGGGCAGGTCGCCCGTCTCGGCGAGCGTCGCGCGCAGGGCCTCGACGAAGGTCATGACCTGGCCCTTGTCGTCACAGGCGCCACGCGCCAGGATCGCCTTGCGACCGGGTTCGATCTCCTTGACCACAGGCTTGAACGGGTCGCTCTCCCACAGATTCAGCGGATCGACCGGCTGCACATCGTAGTGACCGTAGAAGAGCACGTGCGGCGCACCCTCCTTGCGCCGGTGAGCGAGCACGATCGGCTGGCCGGCGGTCTCGCGCAGCGAAGCCTCGAAGCCCAGCGATTCGAGATCGGCGCGGAGCCATTCAGCAGCACGGCGGGTATCGGCGTTGAACGCCGGATCGGTGCCAATCGACGGAATTTCCAGCCATGACGACAGGCGCGTCAGCGAAGTCTCGAGATCGGTGTCGAGGCGGGACAGAATAGCAGGCAGCTTTGACATGGCGCTCATCCGGCTGTGGTGGAGGATATCGGCGCCCGTGTGCCGGGAGCCGTTTCGGTTGACGCCATCATGGCGGGATCGGCCTGTGGCGTCAGCACCGTCGTTTGCATGGCGAATGCGCGTCGCACCCGCGCGCAGCTGATCGCCGCCTTTCGGTCGCTCGGCTGGAGCGGCTCGGGGCGGTGCCGAGCGCGAGCGTCAGCGCTTGCCGCCCATCATCGACCCCAGCACGCCGCGCAGGATCGCGCTGCCGACCTGGCGGCCGATCGATGTCGCCGCCGAGCGCGCTGCCGAGGTGATGATCTTCTCCGTCATGCTCTGCGGCAGGGCGCCGCCGCGGCTGCCCGGTCCGGTCTTGGGGCGGGGAGCGGGCTGCGTCGCCGTGCCGATCCAGCCGCCGATCGTGTCGAGGATGCCGCCACCGCCAGAGGTCGAGGCTTCGACCGCGCCACCATTGGCGTCGATGTTCTTGCGCTGAATCAGAATCTCATAGGCCGACTCGCGGTCGATCATCGTGTCGTATTTGCCCTTGAAGCCCGACTCGACCATCGACTGCTGGCGCTGCTGGACGCTGCAGGGGCCGACCTGTGCCATCGGCGGCGCGATCAGGGTGCGTTCGACCATGGTCGGCGTGCCCTTGCCTTCGAGCGTCGAGGTCAGCGCCTCGCCGACCGCGAGCTGGGTGATCGCGTCCTCGGTCTTGAATTTCGGGTTCTGGCGGAAGGTCTCGGCGGCGGCACGCACGGCCTTCTGGTCGCGCGGGGTGAAGGCGCGCAGCGCATGCTGGACGCGGTTGCCGAGCTGGGCCAGCACGGTGTCAGGAATATCCAGTGGGTTCTGGGTGACGAAATAGACGCCGACACCCTTCGAGCGGATCAGCCGCACGACCTGCTCGACCGCGGTCAGTAGCGCCTTGGGCGCGCCGTTGAACAGCAGGTGCGCCTCGTCGAAGAAGAACACCAGCTTGGGCTTTTCGAGATCGCCGACTTCGGGCAGCTGCTCGAACAGCTCCGACAACAGCCAGAGCAGGAAGGTGGCGTAGAGCCTCGGATTGGCCATCAGCTTGTCGGAGGCCATGATGTTGACGATACCGCGGCCGTAGCGGTCGGTCTTCATGAGATCGTTGATGTCGAGCGCAGGCTCGCCGAAGAACATGTCGCCCTTCTGGTTCTCTAGCACGAGCAAGGCGCGCTGGATCGTGCCGACCGACTGGGCGGTGACATTGCCGTATTTGGTGGTGAGCTCGGAGGCGTTCTCGGCGATGTGCGCCAGGATCGCGCGCAGATCCTTGAGGTCGAGCAGCAGGAGCTTCTGCTCGTCGGCGATGCGGAAGGCGATGTTGAGCACGCCTTCCTGGGTGTCGTTGAGATCGAGCAGGCGGGCGAGCAGGAGGGGCCCCATCTCGGAGATGGTGGCGCGAACCGGATGGCCCTGTTCGCCAAAAACGTCCCAGAACACGGTGGTGAACTGGTCGGGCTCGTACTTCACGCCGATCTCCTCGGCGCGGTTTACGAAAGGGGTCTTGGAATCGCCGGGCGCCGCGATCCCCGAGAGATCGCCCTTGATATCGGCAGCGAAGACCGGCACGCCGTTGCGGGCAAAACCCTCGGCCATGACCTGCAGGGTCACGGTCTTGCCGGTCCCTGTCGCGCCGGTCACCAGGCCGTGGCGGTTGGCAAGCTTGAGCAGCAGATTCTCGGCTTTCCAGCTCTTGCCGATCAGGATCGCGCCTGGATCGACCGTGATCTCCGCTTTCGCCATGATATCCGCCTGTCAGGTTGTCGAATAAGTCGAGCATCGGGTGTAGCGAAACGAGCCAGCCGGCGGAAGCCCGAAGCCGGTTGGAATCGGATCGTAAACATGTAAACTATCGCCAGCTTCTCTCAGCTGAGATAAACTCAAGGACATGAACATGGATGAACTGATCTCCCGCATCGTGGCGGCCTCCGGGCTCAACGAAGAGCTCGCCCGCAAGGCGATCGGCATCATCCTCGCGTTCCTGCAGAAGGAAGGCCCGGCAGCCGAGATCGGCCAGTTGATGGCAGCGCTTCCGGGCGCGCAGGACCTCGCCAACGCCGAGGGCGGCGCCAAGGGCGGCCTGATGGGCATGGTCGGCGGCCTGATGGGCGGCGGTGGCGGCGTGATGGCGCTGGGCGGCCAGTTGATGGGCGCAGGCCTCTCGATGGGCCAGATCCAGACCGTTTCGAAGGAAATGTTCGCGGTTGGTCGCGAGCAGGCCGGCGAAGACACGATGGGCGCCATCGTCGGCGCGATCCCGGGCCTCGGCCAGTTCGTCTGAGCGGTCCTTGCAGGCAAGCAGCCTGAAGCAACGCCGCCCCTCGGGCGGCGTTGTCGTTTCGGGGCGGATTTGCGCATCCGCTTTTTCCGACAAGAAGGGTGGCGGTGCGCGTTGCCGCATGGCAATCAGCAGCCCACGACTGCACAATGGCAGGAGAGGAGCACCGGCGCGCATGGACTCGGCCCCGACACCCGATCTGGCTTATCTCGATGCATTCCCGACGCCTTCGCATGACGCGTGGCGCGCGGCGGTCGACAAGGTCCTGAAGGGCGGAGACTTCGAGAAGCGTCTGGTCGGCCGCAGTGCCGACGGCATCCGCATCGAACCACTCTACCCCGCGGCGGAGCCAACCGGCCGGCCAGTGCGTGCCGAAGCGGGCCGCTGGCATGTCACGGCACGGCTCGATCATCCCGTCCCTGAGGAGGCGAGGAAGCTTGCGCTCGCCGATCTCGAAGGCGGCGCGGATTCTCTTTCGCTGAGCTTCGCGGGAGCCCAGGCGGCACGCGGATACGGCCTCGTCGCCGAGGATAGCGCGGCCCTCGATGCCGCCCTCAACGGCGTGATGCTCGACCTGATCCGCCTGCGGATCGATCCGGTAGCGCACGGCGTCGCAAAGGCGCGTCTGATGGCGGATCTCGTCGAGAGTAGGAGCCATGCTCCCCAGACGACCTCGATCGACTTCGGGCTCGATCCCATCGGCGTGCTCGCCAGCCAGGGTTCGCTGCCAGCGTCCTGGCAGGAGACCGGCCGCGAGCTCGCTGAGGCGATCCGCGAGCTGAGCGGGCGCGGCTTCAAGGGGCCCTTCATCACCGTGGACGTCCGCCCCTTTCACGAGGCGGGAGCCAGCGAGGCGCAGGAACTCGGCGCGGCCCTGGCGACGGCGATCGCTTATCTGCGCGCGCTGGAAGCCAATGGGATGGCGCTGGACACGGCGCGCGACGCGATATCCTTTGTGCTCGTCGCCGATACCGATGAATTCCTGACCATCTCCAAGTTCCGGGCGGCGCGCCTGCTCTGGGAGCGCGTCCAGGGCGCCTGCGGCCTCGCGCCGAAGCCGATGCTGCTCCACGCCGAGACCGCCTGGCGCTCGCTGACGAAGCGCGACCCTTGGGTCAACCTGCTTCGCGGCACCATCGCGACCTTCTCGGCCGGAGTCGGCGGCGCGGATTCGCTCACAGTCCTGCCCTTCACCGCCGCGCTTGGCCTGCCCGACGCCTTTGCCCGGCGGGTCGCCCGCAACACGCAGCTTGTGCTGCTCGAGGAGGCGAGCCTCTGGCGCGTCGCCGATCCCGCAGCCGGCGCCGGCAGTTTCGAAGCCCTGACGCAGGCGCTTTGTGAACAGGCCTGGACGAAGCTTCAGGGGCTGGAGCGCGAGGCAGCCGACGGACTACCGGGTATCGTGTCCGCGTTGCTCAACGGCCATGTTCAGTCGGGCCTCGCCAAGCAACGCGAGAGCCGCGCCAAGGCCATAGCCAGCCGCCGCGAGCCGATTACGGGCACCAGCGAGTTCCCCAATCTCAAGGAAGCGGCAGTGACCGTGCTCGCGGTCGGGCCGGTCGAGGCTGCAGACCGGACTGTCGCGAGCGCGATCAGCACGGAACCTCTGCCCAGCCATCGGCTGGCCGAGCCCTACGAGACCTTGCGCGACAAGGCGGAGGCATTTGCCGATCGGCCTGCGGTCTTCCTCGCAACGCTGGGCCCGATCGCCGATTTCGCAGCACGCGCCGGTTTCGCGCGAAACCTATTCGAGGCGGGCGGGCTCGCTGCCCCCAGCGGCGAGGGCTTCGCGGGCGACGGCGTGACCGACCTCGCCGCACTGGTGGCAGCCTTCGAGGTATCGGGCGCGCGCCTGGCCTGCCTGTGCGGATCCGACGCCGGCTATGCCGCCGAGGGTAGCGCCGCCACGGAAGCACTCACTGCGGCGGGAGCCACCGTCTGGCTCGCCGGACGCCCGGGCGACAGCGAAGCCGCCCTGAACAAAGCGGGCGTGACCTCGTTCATTTTTGCAGGCTGCGACGTGCTCAATGCGCTGGAGCGCGCGCACGCCATTGCGACCGCCTGAACGGAGATTTGACGACGTGACAGCCATCGCCTTGACGATCGCCGGCTCGGATTCGAGCGGCGGCGCCGGTATCCAGGCCGACCTCAAGACTTTCGCGGCGCATCAGGTCTATGGCGTGAGCGTCATCGTCGCGCTGACCGCGCAGAACACGAGGGGCGTCAGCGGCATCCACGCCGTGCCCGCCGCCTTCGTTACCCAGCAGATTGATGCCGTGTTCGAGGATCTCGACGTCGCCGCGGTGAAGATCGGCATGCTGGCGACAGCCGAACTGATCGAGACGGTGGCGGCCGGGCTGAAGCGTCACAACGCCCGCACCATCGTGCTGGACCCGGTGATGATCGCCGCGTCGGGCGCGCGCCTCCTCGAATCCGATGCCGTCGATGCGATCCGCCGCCACCTCTTCCCGCTGGCGACGCTGATCACGCCGAATATTCCAGAAGCCGCGGCGCTGCTGGGAACAAGCGAGGCGCAGACCGAGGCTGCCGTCGACGCGCAGGCCGAGAAACTCATGGCGCTCGGCGCAGCCAACGTACTGATCAAGGGCGGGCATGGCCGCGGCGACGTCAGCAGCGACCTGCTGCTGCTCGCCGGCGGCGCCCGACAGCGCTTCAGTGCGCCGCGCTACGAGACGCGCAACACACACGGCACCGGCTGTACCCTGTCCTCGGCGATCGCGTCGGGACTGGCGAAGGGCCTCGACCTCCCCGAGGCCGTTGGCCACGCCAAGACCTACATCACAGCGGCCATCGCGGCGGCCGATCAGGTTCAGGTTGGCCACGGCCACGGGCCGGTGCATCATTTCCACCATTGGTGGGATCCAACCGACGGGGGACAGCCATGACCGCGATCCCGGACTTTTCTCAGCTCGCCTTCGCCGACGGCAAGCCGGCAGGTCCAGCCGCATTGCCGGGAGGCGAGGACTGGCTGACGCCCGAGGGCATTCCCGTCAAGCCGCTCTACACGGCGGCCGATCGCGCGGGCCTGCCCTTCGTCGACACCCTGCCTGGCATCGCGCCTTATCTGCGCGGTCCCTACCCCACCATGTACGTCAACCAGCCCTGGACGATCCGGCAATATGCGGGCTTCTCGACGGCTGAGGATTCCAACGCCTTCTATCGCCGCAACCTGGCGGCGGGACAGAAGGGCCTCTCGGTTGCCTTCGATCTGGCGACTCATCGCGGCTACGATTCCGACCACCCGCGCGTCGGCGGCGATGTCGGCATGGCGGGCGTCGCGATCGACTCGATCTACGACATGCGCACGCTGTTCTCCGGCATCCCGCTCGAGCAGATGAGCGTCTCGATGACGATGAACGGCGCGGTCCTGCCCGTGCTGGCGCTCTATATCGTGGCGGCGGAAGAACAGGGCGTGCCGGCGGCAAAGCTCTCGGGGACCATCCAGAACGACATCCTCAAGGAGTTCATGGTCCGCAACACCTATATCTATCCGCCCACGCCTTCGATGCGGATCATCGGCGACATCTTTTCCTACACGTCGCAGAACATGCCGAAATTCAACTCGATCTCGATCTCCGGCTACCACATGCAGGAGGCGGGAGCGACGCAGGACCTTGAGCTCGCCTACACGCTGGCGGACGGCGTCGAATATATCCGGGCGGGCCAGCGGGCGGGTTTGGGCGTCGATGTCTTCGCGCCACGCCTGTCGTTCTTCTGGGCGATCGGCATGAACTTCTTCATGGAGGTCGCCAAGCTCCGGGCGGCACGCCTGATCTGGGCCAAGCTCGTCAAGGACTTTGGCGCGACCAACGAGAAGTCGCTGCCGCTGCGGACGCATTGCCAGACCTCGGGCTGGTCACTGACGGCGCAGGACGTGTTTAACAACGTGCCGCGCACCATGATCGAGGCGATGGCAGCCACCCAAGGCCATACCCAGTCGCTGCACACCAACGCGCTCGACGAAGCCCTGGCGCTACCGACCGATTTCTCCGCACGCATCGCCCGCAACACGCAGATCGTGCTGCAGCAGGAGAGCGGCACGACGCGCGTCATCGACCCCTGGGGCGGCTCCTATTATGTCGAGCGGCTCACTGCCGAGCTCGCCGCCAAGGCCTGGGGCCATATCCAGGAGGTCGAAGCGCTGGGCGGCATGGCAAAGGCGATCGAAGCCGGCATTCCCAAGCTGCGCATCGAGGAGGCCGCGGCCAAGACGCAGGCCCGCATCGATGGCGGCCAGCAGGGCATCATCGGCGTCAACATGTTCAAGCCGGAGAACGAAGCCTCCATCGACGTCCTCAAGGTCGACAACGCCTCCGTGCGCAGCCAGCAGCTCGAGAAGCTGCGCAGGCTCAAGGCCGAGCGCAACGAGGCCGATGTCCAGGCGGCACTCACTGCGCTGACCGATGGCGCACGCGGCGACGCCAACCTGCTCGACCTCGCGGTCAAGGCCGCCCGCGCAAAGGCCACCGTCGGCGAAATCTCGATGGCGATGGAGCAGGTATTTGGGCGCCATCGGGCCGAGATCAAGTCGATCTCCGGCGTCTACAAGCGGGAGGTCGGCACGATGAACCCAGCCGTCATGCGAGTGCAGGGGATGACCGAGGCATTCGAGGAAGCCGATGGCCGCCGGCCGCGCATCCTCGTCGCCAAGATGGGCCAGGACGGCCATGACAGGGGCCAGAAGGTCATCGCGTCCGCCTTCGCCGATCTCGGCTTCGACGTCGACATCGGACCGCTCTTCGCCACACCCGAGGAGGCAACCCGGCAGGCCGTCGAGAACGACGTGCACATCATCGGCGTGTCCTCGCTGGCGGCGGGCCATCTGACGCTGGTGCCGGAGCTCAAGGCGGCGCTGGCCCAGGCCGGCCGGCCCGACATCATGATCGTGGTCGGCGGCGTGATCCCGCCGCAGGATTTCGATGCGCTGATGCAAGCGGGCGCCAGCGCGATCTTCCCGCCGGGAACGGTGATCGCCGATGCAGCGGAAAAGCTCCTCGAAGAACTGAACGCGCGGCTGGGGTATGCCCAGCGAACCGCAGCGGAATGAAAAAGGGGACGCGCCTGGCAAGGCACGTCCCCTTCCACGGTCACAGGTCGGCAGTGCGCGGCAATTACCGCCAACCGTAGCCGTAGCGCGGCGGCGGTGGCGGCGGCGGGCGCCAACCAAAGCCGTCATTGTAGCGGCGCCAGCGCTGATGGCCCCAATAGCCATGCACGGCCGGCGGCGGCGGACGCCACCGGGGAGCCGGCCGCTCGTAGCCACCCTCGTAGCGGTCTCCGAAGGCCTGTGCCGATTGCGTTGTCGCGAGGCTGGCCGCGGTCAATGCGGTCGCGCCGATCACGAAGGTGGCGAGGCTGATCCCGGCAAATCTGCGGAACATGGTTCCTGTCCTGTCTGATGGCGGGGGACATCCCCTTGCCTGACCCGGACATTCGCAGAGTGCAGCTGAACGGCCCTTGAGGGCGCCGTTCAGCCGCCGTTTAGCTGGGCGGAGTTGCGCACCACGGTCATTGAGAGGAGCGCAGCGACGAAGCAATCCAGAGGCGGCAGCGCTCTACGGCTCCTGGATGGCTTCGCTGCGCTCGCAATGACGGGGAGGTCTGAGCGGTAGTCTCACGCCGCAGCCTGGTCGCGCTTCAGCAGCAGCGACGCCACGATGACCACGACCGCCACAGCCCCGATCATGATCGTGCAGGCGGCGTTGATCTCTGGGGAGACGCCGAGCTTCACGGCCGAATAGAGCCGCATCGGCAGGGTTGTGGCGCCGGGCCCCGTCGTAAAACTCGCGATCACGAGGTCGTCCAGCGACAGCGTAAACGCGAGCATCCAGGCCGCGGCCACGGCCGGCCAGATCAGCGGGAATGTCACGGTCGCGAAGGTGACGAGCGGGGTCGCTCCCAAGTCGCGCGCGGCCTCTTCCAGCGAGCGGTCGAAGCCCGCGAGGCGCGCCTGCACGACGATGCAGGCAAAGCCCATTCCGAAGGTCGCGTGGGCGATCGTCACCGTCCAGAAGCCGCGCTCGACATCGGCCGAGACGAACAGCAGCAGCAGCGACAGCCCCGTCACCACCTCGGGCATCACCAGCGGCGCCAGCACCATCCCTGAGAACAGCGTACGCCCGAAGAAGCGGCCGTGACGCGTCAGAGCCAGTGCGGCGAGCGTGCCGAGCGCTGTTGCAGCCGTCGCGGAGACAAGACCGAGCCGGATGCTCAGCCACGCGGCATCGAGCAGCGGCTGGTTGTGAAGCAGCGCGCCATACCAATGCGTGGAAAATCCGCCCCAGACCGTAACCAGCCGCGAGGAGTTGAAGGAGTAGGCGATCAGCGCCAGGATCGGCAAATAGAGGAAGGCGAAGCCGGCGATGAGCGCCAGGATCAGGCCAGGGCCGAGGCGCTTCATGCCGCCCCTCCCCGCGAAAGCCTGGCCCGCTGGAGCAGGACGAGCGGCAAGACGAGCAGCAAGAGCAGCGCGATCGCCACCGCAGAGGCCAACGGCCAGTCGCGGTTAGAGAAGAACTCGGTCCAAAGCACCTTGCCGATCATGGTGGTATCGGGGCCGCCGAGCAGGTCCGGGATCACGAACTCGCCGACCGCCGGGATGAAGACGAGCGCGCTGCCGGCCAGAATGCCCGGCAGCGACAGGGGCAACGTCACGGTGAGGAAAGCCTTGATCGGCGTTGCACCGAGATCGGCAGCCGCTTCCAGCAGGCTGCGGTCGAGTTTTTGCAGCGTCGTGAAAAGCGGAAGCACCATGAAGGGCAGATACGAATAGACCATGCCGATCAGGACGGCCGTTTCGGTGTTGAGCAGGCGCAGCGCCTCAACTTCGAAGCCGAGCGCGCGCAAGGCTGCGTCGAGCAGGCCATCTGGACGCAAGATCCCGATCCAGGCGTAGACGCGGATTAGGAAGGACGTCCAGAAGGGAAGGATCACCATCACCACGAGGACGGCTTGCCAGCGCCTGGACGCAGAAGCCATCGCGTATGCCAGCGGATAGCCGATCGCGAGCGCGATCAGGGTCGTCAGCGCCGCGATGCGCAGGGAATAAAGATAGCTCTGCCAGTAGAGCGCATCCTCGCCGAGCAGGCGGAAATTCTCGAGATCGAGCTGAGACAGGAATTCGCCAAGCATCGATAGCCCCTCGAAATGCGGGGCATAGGGCGGCAGGGCGGTGGCCGCATCCGACAGCGCCATGCGCAGCACGATGGCGAAAGGCACCAGGAAGAAGCCGAGCAGCCAGAGATAGGGCAAAGCCACGACGAGGCGGCCGAGACGCCGGGCAGGCGGAGCGCTCATGGCTCCAGCACCAGCCCCGCCTCGATGTCCCAGGACAGCCAGACCCTGTCCTCCCAGGCAAAAGGTTGAGCGCTGCGCCGGCTGCGGTTTGCCAGCGCGACCTTGAGCAACTGGCCGTGCTCGCCGCCGACCATGACCTGGATCATGGTGAAATCGCCGAGATAGCCGATATCCCAGATCTCGCCGCGCACCTTGTTCGCGACGTCCGCGGGCTCATCATGGCTGATGTCGATCTTCTCGGGCCGCAGACCGACAAGGAGTTGCTGGCCAAGAACGAGCCGGCCTTGCTGCTCATCGAGCGAAATTGTGCCCGCGTGCGGGGTCTCAATGCGGTAGACCTCGCCCTCCGCGCCTGCGACGCGTCCATTGAACACGTTGATGTCGCCGACGAACTCGGCGACGTAGCGGTTGATCGGCGCCTCGTAGATCACGTCCGGCGGCGCGATCTGGACGAGCCTGCCGTGATCCATCACCGCCATCCGGTCTGCCATGGTCATCGCCTCGTCCTGGTCATGGGTGACGACCATGAAGGTCAGGCCGAGCTCGCTCTGCAAATCCATTAGTTCGAACTGCGTCGCTTCCCGCAGTTTGCGGTCGAGCGCGGCCATCGGCTCGTCCAGCAGGAGAAGCTTTGGCCGCTTTGCCAGCGAGCGGGCGAGTGCCACGCGCTGACGCTGCCCGCCCGAGAGCTGGTCGGGCCGGCGCTTGCCGAGGCCATCGAGCTTCACAAGCGCGAGCATGTCCTCGACGCGACGCGCGATCTCGGCGCGCGGCAGGCCCTCGCGCCGCAGGCCGTAGCCGATATTGTCGGCGACGTTGAGATGCGGGAACAGCGCATAGGACTGGAACATCATGTTGACCGGCCGCAGATGCGGCGGCACTTCCGTGATGTCGACGCCATCCAGCAGGATGCGGCCGGCATCCGGCTGTTCGAACCCCGCCAGCATCCGCATCAGCGTGGTCTTGCCGCAGCCGGAGGGGCCGAGCAGCGCGAAGAACTCGCGCGGGTAGAGCGACAGCGAAAGCTCCGCGACTGCCGTCATCGTGCCGAAGCGCTTGGTCACGCTCCGGAATTCGACGAGCGGTCTGGCCGCCGGGTCGTTCCAGGGCTGGAAGGCCCGCCGTACGCTGCCGGGCGATGGCTTTCGCGGCGACACGCCGGTGAGCGCTGGCGTGGCCACGGGTCCGGTGGTGCTCACTTGCCGGTCTTGACCCGTGTCCAGAGCCGGTTCACCAGCCGCTGCGCCTTCTGGTCATAGGGCGTGATCGTGTACAGCCGCGCCATCACCGCATCGGGCGGATAGATGCCCGGATTGTCGCGGACCGCCGCCGAGAGCAACGGCTTCGAGGCAAGGTTGCCGTTTGCGTACTGGATGAAGTCGGAGTTCCTGGCGGCCATTTCGGGACGGTTGACGAAGTCTATGAACTTCAGCGCAGCTTCTGGATTGCCGGCGTCCTTCGGAATGACAAAGGAATCGAACCACATCAGCGCGCCTTCCTTCGGGATGGAATAAGCGATCTCGACCCTGTTTTTGGCTTCCTCGGCGCGTTTCCTGGCCTGGAGGATGTCGCCGGAGTAGCCGACAGCCAGGCAGATATCGCCATTGGCGAGCGCGTTGATGTATTCCGACGAGTGGAATTTCTGGATGTGCGGGCGGATCTTGCGCAGCAGCTCGCCGGCCTTGTTGAGGTCTGCCTCGGCTTTCGAATCGGGATTGAGGCCGAGATAACGCAGGGCAGCGGGGAACATCTCCTCGACGGCGTCCAGGACATGCACGCCGCAGTTCGACAGCTTCTTGAGCTGGTCGGGCTCGAACAGGATGCGCCAGGAATCGATGACCGCATCGGGGCCGAGCCGCTCCTTGATCTTGGCGACGTTGTAGCCGATCCCGGTCGTGCCCCACATGTAGTTCACGGCGAATGTGTTGCCGGGGTCGTATTTCGCCAGACGGCCCTGGATCTCCGGCCAGACGTTCCTGAGGTTCGGCACCTTGGCGCGATCGATCGGCGCATACAGGCCGAGCGGGATATGGCGCGGCAGGAACGATGCCGTCACCACGATGAGGTCATAGCCGGTCTTGCCAGCCAGCAGTTTGGTCTCGACCGTCTCCATCTGGTCGAAGGTGTCGTAGACCACCGTGATCCCGGTTTCCTTCTTGAAGGCATCCAGCACCTCGGGGTCGACATAGTCGGACCAGTTGAAGATCCGCAGCTGCTTGTCCTGCGCCTGCGACGGCGCCCCCGTCATCACGGCGAGTCCCAGCGCGAACGCTCCGACCAGCCCCCTCAGCCCCCATGCCGAACGACTCAATTCCCCAATCCTTTCAATCGATCTTGCGTCGAATGCGGCACGCTACCAGCTTGCCGGCAAGCCTCAACCACCTTTTCGTGAACGGCAGGCGTGCAGTCTGACGCAGCTTCGATCTTGCGATGCAACGAGCCCGGCACATATCGTCGAGCATGCATCCCCTCCGCCTGTTCCTGCTCGTCTTTGCCGTGCTTTTCCTGCTTCCCGTCGCAAGCCATGCCGCCTGGTGGTACTGGCAACCGCTGGCGCAGGACTGGCAGCGCGCCGACTGGTCGAGTGCAAAGCTGCTGCCCGCCGCCGCCACCGAGCCCGAGGCGACCGTGCACGTCTTCGCCGCCCGCGTAGGGCGCTGGCGCGGCGCGTTCGCGCATCATTCCTGGATCGTGGTGAAGGAGAAGGGCGCCAGCGCCTATACCCGCTTCGACGTCGTCGGCTGGGGCACGCCGGTCCGGCTGAACCATCGCGAGGCAGACGGCCGTTGGTACGGGAACGTTCCCGAGCCGGTGGCCGAGATCCGTGGCGAGGCAGCAGAGCGCCTGATCCCGCGTATCCGCGAGGCCGTGAAGAGCTATGCCTATGTCACGCCGGGAACCTACTCCGCCTGGCCGGGGCCGAACTCGAACAGCTTTGTGCAGCATGTGCTGGCCGAGGTGCCCGAGCTGGCGCAGGCCCTGCCCCCGACGGCGATCGGCAAGGATTTTCGCGAGAGCGGGCTGTTTGCGGGGCTGACGCCCAGCCGCACCGGCATCCAGGCCTCTGTCTACGGGCTGGCAGGCGTCACGCTCGGCTGGGTCGAAGGCGTCGAGATCAACCTGCTCGGGCTCGTCGCCGGCGTCGACCTCAGGAGCCCCGCGCTGAAATTGCCGGGCTGGGGGCGGGTCGGGTTTCTGTAGTTGCTCTCCGTCATTGCGAGCGCAGCGAAGCAATCCAGCCGGGCCAGCGCGGCCCTTCCTGGATTGCTTCGTCGCTGTGCTCCTCGCAATAACGGGCAGGCTTTACCCTCAGACCGCTTCCAGCGCCTGGGCGAGATCCGAGATCAGATCTTCGACATTCTCGATGCCGACCGAGATGCGGATCAGGGCGTCGGTCAGGCCGATCTCCTCACGCAATTCGCGGGCGACACCCGAATGCGTCATCGCGGCGGGGTGCGAGACCAGGGTCTCGGTACCGCCGAGGCTGACCGCCAACTTCATGATCTGCAGGTTATCGAGCAGCGCAAAGGCTTCCTTTTCACCGCCGACGACATCGAAGGCGAAGGTGGAGCCTGCTGCCGTGCACTGTCGGTCGAACACGGCCTTGCGGGGGTCGCCGTCCTTGAGGTCGCCGAGATAATGCACCTTGGCGATCTTGGGATGGCTTGAGAGATACTCGGCGACGAGCTTGGCGTTCTCGTTGGCGCGGCTCATGCGGATGTCGAGGGTCTCGAGCGAGCGCATCAGCATCCAGCAGGAATTCGGGTCGGCCTGCGTGCCGAGCGAGCCACGCCAGCTCTTGACCTGGCGCACCAGCGCCTCGGAGCCGCTGATTGAGCCGCCGACGAGATCGCTGTGGCCGCCGACATATTTCGTCAGCGAAAGCAGAGAGAGATCGGCGCCCTGCAGCAGCGGCTTCTGGTATTTCGGACCGAGCATGGTGTTGTCGACGACGACGGGCGGACGGTGCCCCTGGCTCTGCTCGAGTTCGTCGGCGATCTGCTTGCAGGCGGCGAGATCAACGAGGCCGTTGGTCGGATTGGCCGGCGACTCGACCAGGATCATCGCGACCCGGCCCTTGGCGGCCGCTGCCTTGGCGACGTCCCGCATCTGGTCGATATCGAGCCCGTCGGTGAAGCCGAAGGGCATCACGCCGAAGGCGCCCATCTGGTTCTTGAGCAGTGTCTCGGTGCCGCCATAGAGCGGGCGCGAATGCAGGATCGTGTCGCCGGGACGCAGGAAGGCGAAGCAGGTCGTCGCGATCGCGGCCATGCCGCTGGCGAAGACGGCGCATTTCTCAGCCTCGTCCCAGATCGCGAGGCGATCCTCGAGGATTTCCATATTGGGGTGGTTGAAGCGGGAATAGACTAGGCCCGACTTCTCGCCGGGCTTGGGCTGGCGGCGGCCAGAGGTCAGGTCGAAGAAATCCTTGCCCTGCTGCGCATTCTCGAAAACGAAGGTCGAGGTCAGGAAGACCGGCGGCTTGAGCGAACCCTCCGACATCGCCGGCGAATAGCCGAAGCCCATCATCAAGGTCTCCGGATGGAGCTTCCGATTGGCGATGCGGTCCTTGTGATAGCTGTCTTTGCTCATCGGTTCTTCCCCTCGCGCAGTCCCTGCGCGGCGAGCGCCGGCGCGATTACAGGCTACGCCTTTCGCTGCGCCATTGCATGACCGATCCCGCCTGCCTTAAAGCTCCGATCTGCAGCTTTATGCCACGATGCCAGCAGGAGAGAGCAGACTATGCTCGACGCCGTCGATCGCCGCATGCTGGCCGTCCTTCAGGAGGATGGCCGGATCACCAATCAGGAACTCTCCGAAAGGGTCGGGCTGTCGCCGACCCCCTGCCTGCGCCGGCTGAAGCGGCTCGAGGAGACCGGTGTGATCCGCAGCTATGCCGCAATCGTCGATCCCAAGGCGTATGGCCTGCCCTTCAGCGTATTCGTCTCGGTACGGCTGTCGCAGCAGACGCAGGAGAACATCGCCGAATTCGAGAAGGCGGTCGAAAGCTGGAACGAGGTCGCCGAATGCTACCTGATGACGGGGAGCCAGGATTATCACCTGCGTGTGCTCACCGACGGCATCGAGGGCTATGAGCGCTTCCTCAAGCAGAAGGTGACCCGGCTGAAATGCATCCAGTCGGTGGAATCGAACTTCGCCCTGGCGACGATCAAGAAGCGGAACGCCCTGCCGCCGCTGTGAACCGTCATTTCGCGCCGAACAGGACCTCGGCAGCGGCGCGGGCCATCTTGCGCTGCTCGTGCGCCGCGCCGGGCACGATGATCTCGCGCCAGCGGGTCTCGACCCCGAGCCGCCTCGCCTGGGCATCAGCCACCCTCATGAAGTTCTGGCCGCGCGCCAAACGGGTCGCCCCTTGCGCTTCCGCACGCCGGGACGTGTTGAGCTGCGGATGGTCGGGATCGGTGTCCATGTCTCCCAGCATGACCAGAAGCGGCCTGCCGAAGGCGACCTTCAGGTCGGCATCGGTCGCGGGCGTCCCGTCGAGCGAATAAGGATAGCTGACCCCGTCGGCGCCATCCTTCCCGGCCGGCAGCGTATAATAGCCGGCATTGGCGCTGATCGCGGTCGAGTAACGGGCCTGCGGCATCAGCATGACCATGCGATGCACGAATTGCCCTCCGGCCGAATGGCCAAACAGGACATAGTCCGAGCCAGCGACCCGTCCACTCTGGAGCGCCTTGTCGAAGAAGCGCTCGATCACGCCATACACCCAACGCGAGCGATCGGGCTGGTCGCGGACGCCGCCCTGCTGGAAGAGCCGCGTCGGAAAGCGGTCCTTGTCGAAATGCGGGGCGGCGACGAGCAGCCCGTAGCGATCAGCCGCCGCAACCCAGTTGTCGCGGGCGGATTCGGCGTTCCGGTTCAGCCCATGGATGGAAATGACCAGCGGACAGGGTTTTGCCGCGCAGGCAGCCGGCACATAGGTCTCGATATTGATCGGCTCGAAGCCGGCCCCGCCGGCGTCCTCGTAGACGACATGACCGCGCCCGGCCTCCTGGAACGGGGTCGCGTCATGCGCCACGGCCAGCGATGCCGGGAGGCAGCACAGCAAGGAGAGGGCAACCCAGGCACCCACCGTCATCGTCGCCTCGCAAATCAGCAGGAGAACCCTGCCGATCCTGCGCCCGCGCATGGCCGGGCGGCAAGCCTCCCGGGTCGAGAATGCGTCAGGCGCCGGCGCGCTCCAGCGCGCGCTTGACCACCTGCGTGACGCCGCTGTTCGACAGGAACAGGCTGTGCCGCAGCAGGCTCCAGCCGCGCCCCGAGGTATCGGCAACGCGCACGCCGAGCGATTCCAGCCTGGCGCGATCGGCCGAGCCGGCGCGGGCGACGCCGCCGGCAAGCTTCGAGGAGATCGCCAGAGCACGGTCGCCGGGATCGATGATCAGCGTCATGCGCGGTGCAAGCGTTCCCAGCCGCGTGACCGCCTGCTCGAAGGCATCGATATCGACGTCGGGCGAGGCGAAGACGATCGCTCCCAGCCGCGCGACGACGTCGGGAGCGTCGCGCAGTTCGCGCAGGGTTTCCAGCGTGAGGAAGCTGCCCATCGAATGTGCGACGATATGGATTCGGCCGACCGTGGGATTGGCAGACAAAGCCTTCAACACCTGCGCGAAGGCATCGCGCGACCAGAGCGCGCTTTCGCGATCATAGGCATAGTCGAGCAGCTTCCCACCTGAAGGCCAGGTAAAGATGCCGGTGCGGCCTTCGAAAGCGAGCGCGTGCGAGAGCTGCCCCGCATTGGTCGCGGCGGATTCGAAGGTCTCGTTGTATCCGTGGACATAGATCAGCACGTCGCTGCCGGTCGCGGCCTGCGCGAACTTGCCGGCGGCATCGGAGGAACTGCGCTTGTCCACCCCCATCACCGCCCAGTCACCGCTGACGACCGAGCTGACCTGCCCGGCGATGCCACGCCCGGGAGGCGCCAGCCTCGCCTCGGCAAAGATGAGGCCCGAGCCGCGGTCCGAGTTGAAATAGGGCGGAGCGCCGTCCTGTGTCGGTCGCCGTGTGGTCGCGACGAGCAAAGTCGGCGCCTTGCCGATCCCGGATGCATCCGCGCGGGTCGGCTCCGAAAAGGGCGAGATCGCTGCTTCGGTCTGCGCGCAGGCAGCGAGCGTCGTCGAGAGCAGCGCCATCAGCACCGCGCGACGGCAAAGGGTATCGTGCCGCGAAACAGGCATTGGGTCGACCATCCGGGATTCGAGAACCGGCCGAGTTGGCCAGCACGCCCTTAAGGCCAGCCTAACGCGGCCAGATTGCGGCGAAGGTCCTACCGGCGCGTGATTGCGGCCGGCGCCGTGACCACGAGGTTGAGCGTCGACCCCACCACCCCAACGACGCCGCCGGCGATATCGCCGAAGCTGTCGCCGAGTCCCGGCCCGGCGAAGCCGATGCCACGGTCGGCCTGCAGCCGCTGGCCGATCAGCGATACGACCTTCGCCGACGCCGCGAATTTGGCGTGGTTGAGCTGATCGCTGGTTTCGACGGCCGAAATGTCGATGATCTGCGCGCCGAGCTTGGCGAGATCGGCGACGATCTCGGTATCCTGCGCCGACACCGAGCCCAGCCGCGTCTTGTCTCCGGCAAAGCGCCGCGAGAACGCCAGCGCCCTGTCGTCGGCGGAGACGAACACCGTGACCGGCCGCTTGATCTGCCGCATCTGCGTCTTGAAGACGTCGAGATCGACATCGGGCGCCGCCAGGATGATGTTGCGCAGCTTGCCGCCGAAGCTGCCATCGCCGCGGATCGCGGCCTGCCGCACGGCCTCGAGCGTCAGCAACGTCCCCATCGAATGGGCGAGGATGTCGATGCGCGTGGTGCCGAGATCCCGGCCGATTGCGCGCAGGTTCATTTCCAGGAAGTCGCGCGAATAGAACGCGCTCTCGCGGTCATAAGGGTATTGCAGGAGCTCGCCGCGCGAGGGCCAGGTGAACAGCACCGGCACGCCCTTGAAGCCGGAATCATGGACGATCTGGGCGAAGCGAAAGGCCGCATCGGCGAAATTCGTGTTGTAGCCATGCACGAAGACCAGCACGTCCCGCTCCGCAACCGGGCGGCGCTGGATCTCGCGCTTCACCTCGGCGACGATCGGCGGCAGGTCGAGACGGTCGACCTCCGCCACCGCGAAATGCTTCGCCGGATCGGTCTTGGCGCTGGGGTCGGGGAGCTCGAGTTCGCCGGGTTTGTGGCTGCGCGGGACGGAGATGTCGAGCCTGGCGAAAGCCAGTTTCATCGCGCGCTCGCCGTTGAAATATTGGGGTTCGTCGGCTGCGGCGCGTGTGGAGGCGACGAAAATGCGCACGGTTCCGGCCGTATCGCCGGGCCTGGCCTCGGCGGTCACGGCCAGGTTACGCGGCTGGCCGGCGCAGGCCGACAGCACCACCGGAGCCAAGACAACAGCGAAAACCAGACGAAGCCACGATGCCGGAAAGACCATCGTGGATTGCTCTCATCGAACCCGAGCAGGAGCAAGTGCAACCACGCCACAGTGACCTTGGGATCGACGCGCTTGTCCCGCGCCCCCAAGCCTTGCTAGGTGGCATCATGGCCGTTTTCTCCGCTTCCGCCCTGGGCAACGCGATCCTCGCCGGCGAGCGGGCAGCGCTTGCACGCGCGATCACGCTGGTCGAATCCCGTCGAGCCGACCACCGCGAGCAGGCGAAGGAACTGATCCAGCTCCTGCTGCCGAAAACCGGAGGCGCGATCCGCGTCGGCATCACCGGCGTGCCGGGCGTCGGGAAGTCGACCACGATCGACGCGCTGGGGAGCTACCTCACGAGCCTCGGCCATAAGGTCGCGGTGCTGGCGGTCGACCCCTCCTCCACCCGCACCGGCGGTTCGATCCTCGGCGACAAGACCCGCATGGCCCGGCTCGCGGTCGATCCGAATGCCTATATCCGCCCCTCGCCCTCCTCCGGCACACTGGGCGGTGTCGCGGCAAAGACGCGCGAGACCATGCTGCTCTGCGAGGCTGCGGGCTTCGACGTGATCCTGGTCGAGACGGTCGGCGTCGGGCAGTCCGAGACGGCAGTGGCCGACCTCACGGATTTCTTCCTCGTGCTGATGCTGCCCAATGCCGGCGATGAGTTGCAGGGCATCAAGAAGGGCATCATCGAGCTCGCCGACATGATCGCGGTCAACAAGGCGGATGGCGAGGGCGCGATCGCGGCGCAGCGCGCGGCGGCCCAGTACAGATCGGCGCTGCATATCCTCGCGCCCGCCTCCCCGCTCTGGTCGACACCCGTCGTCACCATCTCCGGGCTGACGGGCGATGGGCTCGGCACGCTTTGGGAGACGATCGGCGATCATCGCGCCCGGCACGAGGCCAAGGGACTGGTCGCCGAGAAGCGCCGTCGGCAGGACGTCAAGTGGATGTGGGCCATGGTGCAGGACCGTTTGCAGGCGAAGCTGCGGCATGACCCTGCGCTGAAAGCCCGCACGCCTGCGCTCGAGGCCGCCGTTGCCGCGGGCGAAACGGCTGCAACCGTCGCGGCCGACGAAATCGCGCAAGCGCTGGGGCTGTGAGGGCTGACTGATGGACATCCTCGTCACCGGCTTCGGCCCCTTCCCGCATGTGCGGGTCAACCCGACGACGACACTGGCCAAGGCCGTCGCCAGGAGGCTCGCCGCGTCCGGGCTCGATGCGCAGGCGCTGATTCTGGAGACGAGCTATGCTGGCGGACTGCCGACGCTACGGGCCGAGCTTGCCAAGCGGCACCCCAAGGCCGTCCTGATGCTGGGGCTCGCGGCGCGTGCGCGCTTCATCCGTGTCGAGCTTCTGGCGAGGGGCCGCGCCAGCCTGCTACATCCAGATGTCTCGGGAAAGGCGCCCGCAACCGGCCCGATGCAGGCGCCTGCGCGCCCTGCCTTGACCACCGCCAATCCGTACGCCGCGCTCTCTGCCTTGACGCGGCACGGCCTTCGCTCGCGGTTCTCGCCCTCGGCTGGTCGCTACCTTTGCGACGCCAGCTATGCCACCGCGCTGGCCGCGACCAAGGGTTCGGGCATCCCGGTGATCTTCATCCATGTCCCGTGGCTGCGGCCCGAAGCCGGCGTCCGGCCGCGCCACCATGTCGAGGCGTTCCGCCCGGATCGGGTCCGCCTGGCACAGGCACTCGCCACATTCGGGACGGACCTCGCCCGCAGCGGCCGCCTGAACCATGCCAGAATGACGCAAAGGCTGCGGCACGCGACTTGAAGCCTCTCGCATTCACGGAGGCTTCGATGCAGTTTTCCCGGCGTTTCCTGCTGGCAGCGGCCTGTTTCGGCACGTTTTCCGCTTATGCGCCCCGCGCGCTGGGGCAGGTTGGCCCGCGTGTCGCGCCAGCGATGCCGATGCCGCTCGGCCAGTTCGGGATCGAGGCCGCGCAGTTCGGGCTGCGCCCGGGCTCGGCGGAGGACCAGTCGCGCCGGCTGCAGAATGCGCTGATGGAAGCCGCCAAGCGCGACGCTCCGCTCGTCCTTGCGCCCGGCCGCTACCGTCTCTCGCAGGTGGTGCTGCCCGAGGGGACGCGGTTGATCGGCGTTCCCGGCGCGACGCAGCTGGTCGCGGCCGAGGCCGGGCCGTTGCTGGTGGCAAGGCGGATCAAGCGCGCCTCTCTGTCTGGCCTGCTACTGGACGGGCTCGACATTCGTATCGCGCAGCGCAGCGGGCTCATCGTCGCCGAGGAGGTTCTCGATTTCGACGTCAGGGATTGCGAGTTCGCGAATGCCGGATCGGTCGGGCTGACGCTGCAGCGGACGGCAGGGCGTGTCGCAACCAACCGCTTTCGCGGCATGCGCGATTCCGCCCTGTTCTCCTTCGATTCGCGCGGGCTCTCCATCGAGCAGAACCAGATCGAGGATTGCGGCAACAACGGCATCCAGATCTGGCGCAGCCAGCCCGGCGACGACCAATCGATCATCCGTGGCAACCGCATCAACCGGGTCCGCTCGGATGACGGCGGGGACGGCCCCAACGGAAACGGCATCAGCCTCTTCAAGGCCGGCGGCGTCATCATCGACGGCAACACGCTGCGCGACTGCGCGCTGACCTTCATCCGCAACAATTCGGGTTCCGGCGTACAGATCACTGGCAATCAGGGGCGGCGCTGCGGGGAGACCGCGATCTTCTCCGAGTTCGCTTTCGAGGGCGCAATCATCGCCAGCAACCTGGTCGAAGACTGTGCCGCGGGCATCAACGTCACCAATCTCGACCATGGCGGTCGCCTCGCAGTCGTCGCCAACAACATCGTACGCGGCGCCCAGAAGGGGCTGGCGCCGAAGGGCAAGGAACTGGTCGGCGGCATGGGCCTGCATGTCGAGGCGGAGGCCGCCGTCACAGGCAACGTCGTGGAGAACACCAGCGACATCGGTATCTCGCTCGGCTGGTCCTGGGGCATGCGCAACCTCGTCGCCACGGGCAACATGGTGCGCAAGACCGGCATCGGCATCTCGGTGTCGCTGGTGCCCAAGGAGCGCAACGCTGTGATCGCCAACAACATCATCGCCGACGCCGCCAAAGGCGCCGTCGTCGGGACAGAGTACGGCAAGCCGGTCACGGGCGACCTGACCAAGGCCCCCGACGCCCGGGCGTCCGGGGTCAGGGTCGAGAACAACGCGGTGGGCTGAGCGGCGGCCTTAGCAGAGCTTCCGGCCTGATTGAATCGCCGTCATTGCGAGGAGCAAGGCGACGAAGCACCAGGAGGACATGGGGCACTGCCGCCCCCTGGATTGCTTCGGATTGCTTCGCTGACGCTCGCAATGACGATTCAGTCCGATCGAAAAAGGCCTCAGAACGCCGCCGCCTGGACGCGCCCAACCTCGATGCCGTTCCAGTTCTTCAGCACCGTCTCGCGCAATGGTGCGAACGCCGTTGCGGTCGCGTCGTCCATCGGCAGGAAGCGGCGCAGCATCTCGGCCATCACGACCTCGGCCGCGCGCCCGGCCCCGTCATCGCATTTCAGGGCGATGCCGTAGCCCAGTTCCGGAATTGCGCCGCAATAGACGCCCTCCGCGCCGGTCTTGGTGAAGATGCGCTCGCGCAACAACTCCATGGCGCGGGTATCGAAGCGCCCGGTGCCCGCCACCATGAAGGGGTTGGCGGCGACGGCCTTGCGAATGCGGGCCGCAGCCTTTGCGCGTTCTGGCTCGAGCCCATGGCCGGTACCGATGCGGGCGAAGCCGAGCGCCAGCGCCTTCAGCGGCACGGCATAGCTCGGGATCGAACAGCCATCCGTGCCCATGTGATCGGCCGAATGCCGTGCACCCGTCACCTCTTCCAGCGCCGCCCGCACGGCCTGCTGTACGGCGTGGCCAGGCTTGACGTAGCCGGCTGGATCCTCGTCCAGCGCGCAGGACAGGCAGACGAAGCCGGCATGCTTGCCCGAGCAGTTGTTGTTGAGGGCGCTCGGCTCGGCGCCGGACCTCGCGATAGTGCGGGCGGCGGCCTCGTTCATCGGCCATTGCACGCCGCATTCCAGGCAGCCGGCATCGCGGCCGGCCTTTCTCAGCATCCTCAGCGAGGTTTCGGCGTGGAGCGGCTCGCCCGAATGCGAGGAGACCGCCAGCGCGATCTCGGCCTCCGTGAAACCGTATTTGTCGGCCGCGCCGCTCTCGAACAGCGGCAGGGCCTGGATAGCCTTCACGGCGGAGCGCGGAAACACCGGCCGCTCGACGTCGCCGACCTCGAACACGACCTTGCCATCGGCATCGACGACAATCGCCGCGCCGCGATGGCGGGACTCGACGGTATTGCCGCGTGTGATCTCGGCGAGGACGGGGTTTTCCATGGCGATCTCTCCGGGCTTCGACTGGCTCTGCACTTGGCGCACCGCCTTGTGGCGCTTGAGCCCCGGCCTGTCAAAAGCAGTGGCGCGGAGCCGCCGGGCCTGTCATGCAAGAGGCCTTCGCCCGTTCGGATCAAGCTGCAGAGCAGAGCCAGGAATGTCACCGGACTACGAAACCGAATACAACAACCGGGCCCGCGTGCCCGAGCATCCCGGCATCATCGCAGGCTGGGCCAGCGATGCGGAAGCCTATCGCGCGGAAGCCGTCTGCGAGCTCGGCATCTCCTATGGCGAGAGCGAACGCCAGCGCTACGACCTGTTCAAACCGGAGACCGCCACCGGCAATGCGATCGTCATGTTCATCCATGGCGGATACTGGCAGGCGCTCGACCGCTCCTTCTTCTCGCATATGGCGCGCGGCCTGAACCGGCTCGGCGTGCCTGTCGCGGTCGTCGGCTACGACCTTTGCCCGCAGGTGCATCTCGGCCATATCGTATGGGAGATGCAGCAGGCGGCCGCTGCGATCTGGCGGCGCTACGCCCTCCCCGTGGTCGCCAGCGGACATTCGGCCGGCGGACATCTCGCGGCCTGCCTGCTCGCCACCGACTGGAAGAATGTCGACCCTGACCTGCCCGACCAGCTGGTTCCCGCCGCCTACGGCATTTCCGGGCTCTACAACCTCAAGCCGTTGACCGAGACCAGCATCAACGGCGCGCTCAAGCTCGACATGGAGGCTGCCGAGCGCGAGAGCCCATTGTTCTGGCCCGCGCCATCCGGGTTGCTGATGGACGCAGTCGTCGGCGGGGCCGAGAGCGACGAGTATCACAAGCAGAGCCGCCGCATCGCCGACGTCTGGGGACTCGAGGGGGTGAAGACCCGCTATGGCGAGATCGCCGGCGCGAACCACTTCACCGTGCTCGCGGAGCTGCCCGACCCCGACAGCGCGATGAGTCGCAGGCTCGCCGAACTCGCCGGCGCTTGATCTTCCCGCACGAGCGGCTATCCAGAGGCTCGGATTTCAAGGCCCTGGATTATCGGAGCGCGCGATGCAGACCTTCTTCGTCGAGATCAAATGCAAGCTCGGCAAGACCTACGAGGTCGCCAGCGAACTCGCCGACCGCGAGATCGCATCCGAGATCTACTCGACGGCCGGAAACTACGACATCCTGGCGAAATTCCATGTCGCGGCGGATGTCGATATCGGCCATTTCGTCGCGCAGAAGGTGCAGTCGATCCCGGAGATCGCCGACACCCACACCATCATCACCTTCAAGGCGTTCTGAAAGCAGTTCGCGTTTCACCCGACGCGAGCCTTGCTCGCGAGGTGCAGCGCGCCCGGCCTGCCTCATCTATCGATTCAACCAGGGAAGTTGAATCGTTTCAATTCGCTACAGAGACTTCCTGAGACGTCTTATCACTTCGCTAACCATGTTTCGCTGAACCATTGCCGGCCCCGATCTGCCTGCAGCCCATCCGCGACATCGCATCTTTGTCGCCTTGGGCGCAGGATTGTTGCCTTGTCGATGCTTGACGCCGCGGCTCATTCCGCGCGACCTCGCTCACTTGGCATCTGATCGCGACGGCCGGCCCGGAGATACACCACGATGAAGAGCACCTTGTCAGCCGATCTCCGCTCGGGCGCGCTCGTCTACCACCGCCTTCCCAAGCCCGGTAAGATCGAGATCCAGGCGACCAAGCCGCTCGGGAACCAGCGCGATCTCGCCCTCGCCTATTCGCCCGGCGTCGCCGCCGCCTGCGAGGCGATCGTCGACGATCCCTCCCAGGCCGCCGAATTGACCTCGCGCCAGAACCTGGTCGCCGTCATCACCAACGGCACGGCCGTTCTCGGACTCGGCGATATCGGGCCGCTCGCGTCCAAGCCCGTGATGGAGGGCAAGGCGGTCCTCTTCAAGAAATTCGCCGGAATCGACTGCTTCGACATCGAGGTCGAGCAAAAGAACATCGAGAAGTTCGTCGAGGTCGTCGCAGCGCTCGAGCCAACCTTCGGCGGCATCAATCTCGAGGACATCAAGGGTCCCGAATGCTTCGAGATCGAGGAGCAGCTCAAGGCCCGGATGAACATCCCGGTCTTCCATGACGACCAGCACGGCACTGCGATCATCGTCTCGGCCGCGATCCTGAACGGGCTCGACCTCGCGGGCAAGCATATCGGCGAGGTCAAGATCGTCGTGTCCGGCGCCGGCGCCGCGGCACTCGCCTGCCTCAACCTGCTGGTCGAGCTTGGCGCCAAGCGCGCCAACATCTGGGTCACGGATCTTGAGGGCGTGGTCCACAAGGGCCGCAACACCCTGATGGACCGCTGGAAGGAAGTTTACGCTCAGGAGACGGATGCGCGCACGCTGGCCGAGGTCATCCCCGGGGCCGACGTCTTCCTAGGCCTCTCCGCCGCCGGCGTGCTGAAGCCCGAGATGGCCAAGGCGATGGCGCAGAAGCCGCTGATCCTGGCCTTGGCCAACCCGAATCCCGAGATCACGCCGGAGGATGCGCTGGCGGCACGCCCCGACGCAATGATCTGCACCGGACGCTCGGACTATCCCAACCAGGTCAACAACGTCCTGTGCTTCCCCTACATCTTCCGGGGCGCGCTCGATGTGCAGGCGACAACGATCAACGAGGCGATGAAGCTCGCCGCCGTGCGCGCCATCGCGGCGCTGGCACGCGAGGCGACCTCGGATATCGCGGCGCGCGCCTATGGCGGCGAGGCCTCGACCTTCGGGGCGAATTCGCTGATCCCCAATCCGTTCGACCCGCGCCTGATCCTGCGGATCGCGCCGGCGGTGGCTGAGGCCGCGATGGCGACCGGCGTCGCCCGCAAGCCGCTCGAGGATATCGAGGCCTATCGCGAGGACCTGTCGCGCTTCGTGTTCCGCTCGGGCTTTATCATGAAGCCGCTCTTCGCCCAGGCGAAGGCCGATCCCAAGCGCGTGATCTATGCCGAGGGCGAGGATGAGCGCGTGCTCCGCGCCGCCCAGGTCGCGATCGAGGAAGGGCTGGCAATCCCGATCCTGATCGGCCGCCCCAGCGTGATCCAGACCCGTGTCGAACGCTTCGGCCTGTCTATCCGGCCCGGCAAGGATTTTGAGCTGATCAACCCCGAGGACGATCCGCGCTATCGCGACTACGTCCAGACCTATCTCGACATCGCCGGCCGTCGCGGCATCACGCCAGAGGCCGCACGCGCGCTGGTACGCACCAACAACACGGTTATCGCGGCGCTAGCGCTGGCGCGCGGCGAGGCCGACGCCATGATCACCGGGCTCGAAGGGCGCTACCTCTCGCGGCTGCGGCACATCAAGGACATCATCGGCCTGCAGCCGGGTGTCTGCGACATCTCCGCGATGACGCTGATCATCACCAACAAGGGCGCGTTCTTCCTGGCCGACACCCATGTGAAGCCGGACCCGACCGCCGAGGAGATCGCCGACATGACGGTGCTCGCCGCCAGCCATGTCGCGCGCTTCGGCATCGAGCCCAAGATCGCCCTGCTCTCGCATTCAGATTTCGGCGCCTCCGACACGCCCTCCGCACTGAAGATGCGCAAGGCGCTCGGCCTGATCCGCGAGCGTGCGCCCGAACTCGAATGCGATGGCGAGATGGAGGCCGATACCGCGCTGCTCGCCATGGTGCGCGAGCGCGTGCTGCCCTCGTCGCGTCTCAAGGGGGTGGCCAATGTCCTGATCTTCCCGAACCTCGACGCGGCCAACATCGCCTATCAGTTCGCCAAGGTGCTGGCGGATGCGCTGCCGGTCGGTCCGATCCTGATCGGCGCCGCCAAGCCGGCCCATATCCTGACGGGCTCGGTCACGGCACGCGGCGTCGTCAACATGACCGCGCTGGCCGTAGTGGAAGCGCAGGAACGGGCCGCAAAGGCCTGAGGCCTGCCGCCGCCTGCTGACAGCCGACCCTGCGAAATTGGCTGTCTGCAGACCATTTTTCTACCTTGGCATGCGCTGACAGCCGGGCTCTACTCTTCGCCATCAGGCCTCGCCACAAACGAGTCCTGTTCGCGAAGGGAGGCTCTCATGCTCGACATCACGCGCCGCTCCGCACCATTCGCTCTCGCCGCCCTGGTGGCGCTTTCGCAGGCCGCGCCGGCGCTGGCGCAGAATGTCGTGTTCCACCGCGGCAATGATGGCGACCCCGAGACGCTCGACCCGCACAAGACCTCGACAGTCTCCGAGGCGCATCTCCTGCGAGACCTCTGCGAGGGCCTCGTGATCCACTCGATGAAGGGTGAGGTCATCCCCGGCGTCGCCGAGAGCTGGACGATGAGCCCCGACGGCAAGACCTACAGCTTCACACTGCGGGCCAATGCGAAATGGTCGAATGGCGACCCGGTCAGGGCCTCGGACTTCGTGTTTTCGCTGCGCCGCATGGTCGACCCCGAGACCGGCGCGAAATACGCAAACATCCTCTACCCGATCCTCAATGCCGAGAAGATCAACAAGGCCTCGGCGGGCGCGAAGCTGGAGGACTTGGGCGTCGCGGCCCGGGACGACCACCATCTCGATATCGTGCTGGAGCGGCCAACCCCGTATTTCCTGGAGCTTCTGACCCACCAGACCGGGCTGCCGGTGCATCCCGCGTCGGTTGCGAAGTTCGGCAAGGATTTCGTCAAGCCGGACAACTGGGTCTCCAACGGCGCCTATGTGCTGAAGGAGTTCGTACCGAACTCGCATATCCGCCTCGACAGGAACCCCGCCTTCCATGATGTGGCCGGCGTCAAGATCGACACCGTGATCTACTATCCGGCGTCGGACCTCGCCGCAGCCGCGCGCCGCTTCCAGGCCGGCGAGCTCCACCTGACGACCGACGTTCCGGCCGACCAGATCAAGCAGCTCCGCGAAAAGCTCGGCAACCAGGTTCGGGTCGCGCCCTATCTCGGCACGTACTTCCTGCTCATCAACTCGTCGAAGCCGCCGTTCGACGATGTCCGCATCCGCCGGGCGCTGGCTCTGGTCATCGACCGGGAATTCATCGCCGACGAAATCTGGGCGGGCACGATGCTGCCGGCCTATGGCGTGATCCCGCCCAATATCGGCAATTATGGCGAGCGTGCCGAAGCGGATTTCAAGGCGGCCTCCCCGCTCGACCGGGAAGACGAGGCCAAGCGCCTGATGGCGGCGGCAGGCTATGGCGTCGGCGTGCCGCTGCGGCTGGAGCTGCGCTACAACACGACCGACAATAACCGCCGCACCATGATCGCCGTTGCCGAGCAGTGGAAGGCGATCGGCGTCGAGACCTCCTTCATCAACACCGACGGCAAGACGCATTTCGCCCATCTTCGCGATGGCGGCGATTTCGACGTCGCCCGCTATGGCTGGATCGGCGACTATTCGGACCCGCAGAACTTCCTGTTCCTGTTCCAGAGCGACAATACCGGTTTCAACTCGGGCAAGTACAACAACCCGCAATTCGACGCGCTGGTGAAGCTCGGGGCCGACGAGGTCGACCTCGCCAAGCGCGCCGCGATCCTGCGCGAGGCCGATGCGATCCTGGCCACCGACATGCCCTGGATCCCGATCATGTACTATTCGACCAAGAACCTGGTCTCGCCCAAGCTTGTGGGCTTCGAACAGAACCTGCGCGGCGCGATCCCGACACGGTTTTTGAGCTTGAAGCCTTGAGGAAAGCGCTTGCCGTCATCGCGAGCGAAGCGAAGCAATCCAGCATCGTAGCGCTCTACGCCTCTCTGGATTGCTTTGCTTCGCTCGCAGTGATGCGAGGTGGACAACGCGTGCGATGATCCCCTTCATCCTGCGCCGGTTGCTGACCGCGCTGCCGACGCTTTTCGTCGTGATCACCTTGTCCTTCCTGCTGATGCGTCTCGCGCCGGGCGGGCCGTTCGATCTCGAGCACCCGCTCGACGCCAAGGTGATGGAGAATTTGCGCCGGATCTACCAACTCGACCGGCCTCTGCACGCCCAATACCTGACCTATCTCGGCGCGTTGCTGCGCGGCGATTTCGGACCGTCCTTCTTCTTCCGCGACTTCTCGATCGGCGAGCTCTTGGCTCAGGGGCTGCCGGTTTCGATGCGGCTCGGCGCCTCCGCGCTGGCGGTTGCGTTGCTGGTGGGCGGGCCGCTGGGCATCTGGGCGGCCTTCCGCCAGAACCAGAATGCCGACCATGCCGTTATGGGGCTCGCCACGGTCGGGATCACGATCCCGACCTTCGTAGTGGCGCCGCTGCTGCAGATTGTATTCGGCCTGACGCTGGCCTGGCTGCCCGTCGGCGGCTGGAATGGCGGCGCCATGCGCAACACCATCCTGCCGATCGTGACGCTGGCACTGCCGCAGATCGCCGTGATCGCGCGGATGACACGCGCCAGCATGATCGAGACATTGCGCGCCAACCATATTCGGACGCTCCGGGCGCAAGGGCTCTCCGGCTGGACCATCGGCATCCATGCGCTGCGAGCCTCTGCCCTGCCGATCGTGTCCTATCTCGGGCCGGCGGCGGCAGCCCTGCTGACGGGCTCCGTCGTCGTCGAGACGATTTTTGGTATCCCCGGCATCGGCCGATATTTCGTCGAGGGCGCGTTGAACCGCGACTACACGCTGGTGATGGGCACCGTCGTCGTCGTCGCCGTCTTCGTGCTGGCGTTCAATCTCGTCGTCGACGTGCTCTATGCGCTGCTCGACCCACGCGTCCGGCTGGACTGACGCCATGAGCGACGTGATAGAACTCCCGCCGCCGCTGGTCTGCCGCTCGCTCTGGCAAGACGGACGCATCCGGCTGCGACGCAACCGCGCCGCGATGGCCAGCCTGATCGTTCTGGCCGTGATGGCGCTGGCCTGCCTGGTCGGCCCCTGGCTGACCGGACACGCTTACGACCGCGTCTATCCCGACTATGTCCGTGCGCCCGCGAGCCTCGAGGCGCATCCGCGCGCGGACGCCATTCCCGAAGCCGTCCGGCGCATTGCCGCCCGCATCCGCGCCACGGCCGACGACGTCGCGGTCGAGCGCGACCGCGTCCGCCTGACGCTCGCAGCCGCAAGGCCGATCGACCCGCGCCTGCTGGTCTATTTCGAACGCTCCGACCAGTTCGGACCGGCGCAACTCACCGGCAGCGAGCAGGAGGGCCGCCGCATCGTCGTCGAGGTGCCGCTCAAGCGCCTGCGCTTCGTCTTCGGCACCGATGGCAATGGCCGCGATCTGCTCACGCGCACGCTCATCGCGGGCCGCGTCTCGCTCGCTATCGGCCTGCTGGCGACCGGCGTCGCGCTGGTGATCGGCGTGGTCTACGGCGCGACAGCGGGCTATCTCGGCGGCCGCATCGACATGCTGATGATGCGCGTCGTCGACGTGCTTTATGCCCTGCCATTCATCTTCTTCGTGATCCTGCTGGTGGTCTTCTTCGGTCGCAACTTCGTGCTGATGTTCCTGGCGGTCGGCGCGATCGAATGGCTCGACATGGCCCGGATTGTGCGCGGGCAAACCCTCTCGATCCGGCGTCAGGACTATGTGCTGGCGGCCGAGGCGCTAGGCGTCCCCACCCGGGCCGTCCTGCTCCGGCACATCATCCCCAACACGCTGGGGCCGGTCATCGTCTATGTCACGCTGCTGGTCCCGAAGGTGATCCTGCTCGAGAGTTTCCTGTCGTTCCTGGGGCTAGGCGTGCAGGAGCCGATGACGAGTTGGGGCGTGCTGATCGCGGACGGCGCGCGTGCCATCGAGGGCGCCTGGTGGCTGCTCGCCTTCCCCGCCGCCTTCCTGGTGACGACGCTGTTTGCGCTGAACTTCCTGGGCGACGGCCTGCGCGATGCGCTCGATCCCCGGGAGTGTTGAGGTGACGCGCGACCGACCGCTGCTGAGCGTCCGCGACCTCCATGTCCGGTTCCGGACCAATGACGGCATGGTCGAGGCCGTGCGGGGGATCGATCTCGACATAGCGGCGGGCGAGTTCGTCGCCATCGTCGGCGAATCCGGCTCCGGCAAGAGCCAGAGCGTGATGGCGCTGATGGGCCTGCTCGCCGGGAATGGCGAGGCGAGCGGCTCGGTCCGCTTTCGCGGTGCCGAGCTTCTCGGGCTGCCGCCCGGCACGCTCAACGCCTATCGCGGCAAGAAACTCGCGATGATTTTTCAGGAGCCTATGACCTCGCTCGATCCGCTGTTCACGATCGCAGCGCAGATCGCGGCTCCCTTGCGCCGGCATCAGGGGCTCTCCCGCAAGGCGGCGCGGGCGCGGGCACTGGAACTGCTGGAAATGGTAAGGATCGCGCGGCCGGAAACCCGGCTCGACGCCTATCCGCACGAGCTCTCAGGCGGTCAGCGCCAGCGCGTGATGATCGCGATGGCGCTCGCCAACGATCCCGACATCCTGATCGCCGACGAGCCGACGACAGCCCTCGACGTCACCATCGAGGCCGAAATCCTGGGGCTGCTGGCAGAACTGCGCCAGCGGCTCGGCATGGCCGTGATCCTGATCAGCCACGACCTGCGGCTGGTGCGCGCCTATGCGCAGCGCGTCCATGTGATGCAAGGAGGCAGAATCGTAGAAAGCGGCGAGACCGCAGCGCTGTTTTCACGGGCCGCGCACCCGTATACGCGCCTGCTGCTGGCGGCCGAGCCGGAGGGGCACAAAGCTCCGCCGGCCAGCGATGCGCCGGTGCTGCTGGAGGCCAAAGATCTCCGGGTCAGTTACGAGTTGAGCCGGGGCTTCCTCAAGCGCCAATACGCGCTGCTCCATGCCGTCGACGGCGTCGACCTGACGCTCCGGCGCGGCCAGACGATCGGCATCGTCGGCGAATCCGGCTCGGGCAAGTCGACGCTCGGCAAGGCCGTACTGAAGCTGGTGCCGTCGGCCGGGCTGGTGCGCTTCGAGGACCGCATGCTCGGCCCGCTCGACCGCGCCGCGATGCGCCCCCTGCGCAAGAGCCTCCAGGCGGTGTTCCAGGATCCGTTCGGCTCGCTCTCGCCCCGTCTGACCATCGGCGAGATCGTCGGCGAAGGGCTGCTGGTCCATGCCCCGCACCTGACGCGCGCCGAACGCGATGCGCGTGTCGCGGAGGCGCTGCTGGAGGTCTCGCTCGATCCCGCCTTGCGCAACCGCTACCCCCACGAGTTCTCAGGCGGCCAGCGACAGCGCGTCGCGATCGCGCGGGCCATGATCCTGCACCCGGCGCTGGTGGTGCTCGATGAGCCGACCTCGGCGCTGGACCGGACCGTGCAGAAGAGCATCGTGGCGCTGCTGCGGGACCTGCAGGCGCAGCACGACCTCTCCTACCTCTTCATCAGCCACGACCTCGCCGTGGTTCACGCCATGGCCGACTGGATCATGGTGATGAAGGATGGTCGCGTGGTCGAGGAGGGACCGACGCCTGAGATCTTTGCCGCTCCGCGGGAGGATTACACGCGGCGGCTGCTCGCGGCTGCCGCGAAGGGGTGAGAAGCCGACTGCGAGGCGCGAGGGCGCTGTCATCCCGGGCGCAGCGAAGCGAAGATCCGGGATCCATTCCTGAACTTGATCGACATGCGCTCCGGAATGGATCCTGGATCGGCGCGGCTGCACCGCTTGTCCGGGATGACAGTAATGGGGTGGTTGACCTGAGCGCTACCGTACCGGCGGCAGCTCGGGGCCTTCCGGCGCCTGCGTACGGGCGCAGTTCATGACCGTGGCCAGCAGCTGATAGTAGCCCATCAGCGCGGCGAGTTCGACGACGCCCTTTTCGCCGAAGCGGGCCGTCATCGCGGCGTAGGTCACATCGCTGAGGCGCTTTGAGCGGTCGATCTCAGCCACCGCGTTCCAGATCAGCGCCTCGTCATCGGTCATGTCGGCAGGGCGGCGATCCTCGCTCAGCGCCGCGATGACATGGGCCGGCAGGCCGGCCTTGGCCGCAATCTGGCTATGGATCGCCCACTCGACCGGCTGGTCGTAGCGACGCGCGGTGAACAGGATCGCGATCTCCGCCAGCCGGACACCGAACACCAGCTCCTTGCGCATGAAATCGCCGACAGGCGCCAGCCGCAACATCAGGTCGGGGCTGCGATGCAGCGGCACGAAGGGCCCGAAGATCGGCTGGTCGTCGCGCAATGTCCTGAAGGTCTGTGCGGCGGCGCGCTGCTCGGGCGTCTGCTCGGCATCGGTGATCACAGGCATGCGGTCGGGCTGGGCGGTCACGGCTGATTCCTTGTGCGAAAGGCCGTGGCACAGTGTTGCGCGCAATGCCGATCTGCAAGCCGGCTTTGACGCTCGCATCACGCCGCGGGCTCGGCTAGGAAGATGCCGCTATCCAGCCTTCCAGCCCCCATTGCGCAAGAGCACATCCATGAGCCGCATCGTCTATGTCAATGGCGCCTATCTCCCTGAGGAAGACGCCAAGATTTCTGTTTTCGACCGCGGCTTCATCTTCGGCGACGGCATTTACGAGGTGTCCGCGGTCATCGGCGGCAAGCTCGTCGACTGCGAGGCCCATCTGGCCCGGCTCGAGCGCTCCTGCGGGGAAATCCGCCTCGAGCTGCCCTGGTCGCGCGCCGAACTCGTCGCGATCCACGAGGAGTTGATCACGCGCAACGAACTCGACGAGGGTGGCATCTACCTTCAGGTCAGCCGCGGCGCTTCGGACCGCGAGTTCGCGTTCCCGGCCGGCATCAAGCCGACGCTGGTGATGTTCACCCAGGCACGCAACCTCTGCGACTCCCCCAGCGCCAAGACCGGCATCAAGGTCGTCTCCTGCCCCGACATCCGCTGGGGCCGCCGCGACATCAAGAGCGTCAACCTGCTCGCCCCCGTGCTGGCCAAGCAGTTCGCAGCCGAGAGCGGCGCGGGCGAAGCCTGGCTGGTCGAGGACGGCGTGGTGACGGAGGGCGCGTCCTCGACAGCCTGGATCGTCAAGAACAAGACGCTGGTTTCGCGGCCGCTCTCGCACAAGGTGCTGCCGGGCATCACCCGCAAGGCCGTGCTGGCCTATCTCGAAGAGACCGGCTTCGCCTTCGAGGAGCGCACCTTCACGCTCGACGAAGCGCTCGACGCAGAAGAAGCTTTCACGACCTCGGCGACCGCCTTCGTGATGCCGATCGTCTCGATCGACGGCCACAGCATCCATAATGGCGCACCGGGCCCCGTGGCGCTGCGCCTGCGCGAGCTCTATCTCGACTTCGCCCGCAAGGGTGGCAAGCTCGGCTGAGCCTTTCGGGAGCGGCTCACAAGGCGTCGAGCCGCTCCTTCAGACCCGCGATCCGCGCGGCGGCTGATCCGAGCCGCTCGCGCCAGCGCGGGCCACGCGACAAGGCGTCCCGATAGGCTTCACGCAGTTCGTCGGAACGATCGCGCGCCAGGACATCGATCAGGAATGCCGCCTGCCTGCGGTCCTTGATCGATTTCAGGCTGGCGGCCCCTGACGCGTTATCTCGCCGACCGCATGTTCAACACTTTTCTTTTTTGTTGAACATCACCCGGCGGGCGCCGCCCGCTCGCCCATTACATAGGTTGCGGCCACGTTGCGCTCGTCGCCGAGCGTGACCAGCACGAACAGCTCCTCGGCGAGATCGCGCACCGTCTCCATGCGGTGCGCCATCGCCCGCGTCGCCGAGGTGTCGAGCACCACGACATCCGCCTCGCGCCCCGGCTCGAACGAGCCGATCAGGTGATCCAATCCCAGCGCCACCGCATTGCCGCGCGTGATAGCGTGGAGCGCTGCGAAGGCGGAAAGCGACTGGCCCTGCAGTTGCAGGACCTTGTAGGCTTCCGCCATGGTGCGCAGCATCGAATAGGAGGTGCCGCCGCCGATATCGGTCGCAACCGCGACGCGCACGCCTTCCCGCTTCGCCCGCGCCCAGTCGAACAGCCCCGAGCCGAGGAAGAGGTTCGACGTCGGGCAGAACACAGCGACCGCTCCGGCCTCCGCGAAGGCCCGCCATTCACGCTTGGTCATGTGGATGCAGTGGCCCATCAGGCTCCGCGGGCCGAGCAGCCCGTAATCGGCATAGATGCCGGCATAGTCCTCGGAATCCGGGTAGAGTTCGCGCGCCAGCGCGATCTCGCCGCGGTTCTCGTTGATATGGGTCTGGACGTGGCAGTCCCGGAATTCGGCCGTGAGTTCGCCGGCCGCAGCCAGTTGATCCGGCGTCGAGGTCACCACGAAGCGCGGGGTGATTGCGTAAAGCTGGCGGCCCTTGCCGTGCCAGCGCTGGATCAGCGCCTTGCTGTCGGCATAGCCGCTCTCGGCGGTATCGGTCAGCGCCTCGGGGGCGTTGCGGTCCATCATGACCTTGCCGGCGATCATGCGGGTGTTGCGGCGGTCGGATTCCGCGAAGAACGCCTCGGCAGACTGCCGGTGAACCGAACAATAGACGGCAGCGGTGGTGGTGCCGCTGGCGAGCAGTTCGTCGAGCAGGAAGACTGAGAGCTTTTCGGCATGGCCCTGCTGGCCGAGCTTCTGCTCCTCCACGAATGTGTATTTGCTGAGCCAGTCCATCAGCTGCGCGCCATAGGAGGCGACCACCTGAGTCTGGGGCATATGGATATGGGCGTCGATGAAGCCCGGCATGATCAGATGCGGGCGGTGATCGATGATCTCGGCCGTTTCCGGCAAGGTCGGTAGCAGAGCGCTCGCCTCGCCTGCCGCCCGGATCAGCCCCTCCTCCACAACGAGCAGGCCATCCTCGACGTAAGCGTGCGCGGCATCCCCAGCCGTGTCGGTATCGCCGACGAACCAGAGCAGGCGGCCGCGCAGGGCACGGATGGCGCGAGATGCTGTCACGGATAAAGCTCCGGCTCAAATTCAGGTCATATCTGCACCAAATCAAAGCTTTCGGCCAAGCCTTGATCGTGCCTAATCTAAGGGCATGAGTTCGCTATGCGAGGGATGCTCGAGGGATGCGTGAAATGCTGCGCTTCCTTCTCGGCAACAGGCTGGTCGAGATCGCGTCGTGCGATCCAACGCTGACGGTGCTGGACTGGCTGCGTCTAGACCAGCGCATGACCGGCACCAAGGAAGGCTGTGCCGAGGGCGATTGCGGCGCCTGCACCGTCGTCGTGGGCAGGCTCGACCAGGGACGGCTGCGCTATGAGGCGATCAACGCCTGCATCCGCTTCCTGCCCACGCTCGATGGCTGCCATCTCCTGACGGTCGAGCATTTGAAGGCCGATGACGGGGCCCTGCATCCCGTGCAGCAGGCGATGGTCGAATGCCATGGCTCGCAATGCGGCTTCTGCACGCCGGGGTTCGTGATGTCGCTGCTCGCTCTGCGGTTGAACGAGGACAGGCCGAGCCTTTCGCGGATCGAGGACGCGCTCGCCGGCAATCTTTGCCGCTGTACCGGCTATGAGCCGATCATCGCAGCGGCCCGACGGATGTACGAGATCGGCGAGCGCGAACAGGACCGGTTTGCGCGGCAGCGCGAAGAGATTGCGCGGCGGCTGGCGGAGCTGCAAGACGACGAGACGCTGGCGCTCGAAGGCTCCGGCAGGCGATTTTACGCGCCCGCCAGCATCGAGGCGTTGGCGGCGCTTGTTGCTGCCGAGCCGCGCGCCACGCTCGTCGCGGGCGCCACCGATGTCGGGCTCTGGGTGACCAAAGGGATGCGAAAACTCGACCCGGTGATCTCGCTCGGGCGGATCGAGGCCCTGCGCACGATTTCCGACGAGGGCGACCATCTGCGATTTGGGGCGATGGCCAGCCATCTCGATGTCCGTCAAGCGCTGGCACAGCTGTCGCCGGAACTCGACGAGATGATGCGTCGCTTCGGCGGGGAGCAGGTCCGCAATGCCGGCACGATCGGCGGCAACATCGCCAATGGTTCGCCGATCGGCGACCTGCCGCCCGCGCTGATCGCACGGGGCGCACGGCTGGTGCTGGCCTGTTCCCGTCAGTGCGAGGAGCGCAGCGACGAAGCAATCCAGGAGCGGGAGCGCGACACCTCTGGATTGCTTCGCTCCGCTCGCAATGACGATGCGGTGCCCAGCCTCACCCGGCGAACCATCCCGCTGGAATCCTTCTTCCTTGACTACCGGAAGCAGGACCGGCGCGAGGGCGAGTTCGTCGAGGCCGTCATCGTGCCAAAACTGCCGGCTGATGCGCTGTTCCATGTCTCGAAAATCTCTAAACGCTTCGACGAGGACATTTCGGCCGTCTGCGGCGCGTTCTTCATCCGGCGCGATGGCGCTGGTGCGATCACCGAGGCCCGCCTCGCCTATGGCGGCATGGCAGGCATTCCGAAGCGGGCGCGAGCGGCGGAAGCCGCGCTGATCGGCAGGGCGTGGGACGAGGCTAGTGTCAGCGCTGCCATCGCCGCCCTGCCCCATGATTTCACCCCGCTGAGCGACATGCGCGCCTCCGCCGGCTACCGGCTCAAGGTCGCCGGCAATTTGCTGCGGCGCTTCCTGATCGAGACGACGCAGCCCGACATCGAGACCCGCGTCGCCGGCCTGCTCGCGGAGGCCGCCCATGGCTGATGCACGCAAGCGGCTGGAAGCCCAGGTCGATGCCGGCCCGCTCGGCACGGCGCAGGCGCATGATTCCGCCGCGAAGCACGTCGCCGGCGAGGCGCTCTACATCGACGACGTCGCGGAACCGGCCGGGCTGGTGCATGCCTATCTCGGTCTGGCCGAGATCGCGCATGGCCGGCTGGTCTCGCTCGATCTCGATCCGGTGCGCAGCGCGCCGGGCGTTCTGAACGTGCTGACCGCCGCCGATATCCCCGGCCAGAACGACATCTCCTCGACGCATCGCCATGACGAGCCGGTTTTTGTCAGCGACAGGATCCTGCATCACGGCCAGCCGCTTTTCGCGGTGATCGCCGAGACCCGCGAAGCCGCACGCCATGCCGCCGCCCTCGCCAAGGCGGTCTACGATGAAGCGAAGCCTTTGCTCGATGTCGCGGCAGCGCGCACGGCCGGCGGCGCTTTGGTCACCGATCCGCTCAAGCTCGAACGCGGCGATGTCGCTGCCGCGCTGGATGCCAGTCCGCGCCGGCTGAAGGGCTCGATCGAGATCGGCGGCCAGGACCATTTCTATCTCGAAGGCCAGATCGCGCTCGCCATCCCCGGCGAGGATCGCGACATGCTGGTGCTGTCCTCGACGCAGCATCCCTCGGAAGTCCAGCACATGGTCGCCAATGTGCTCGGCGTCGGCTCGCATGCGGTGACCGTCGAGGTCCGGCGCATGGGCGGCGGTTTTGGCGGTAAGGAGACGCAGGCCAACCTGTTCGCCTGCGTCGCGGCGATTGCCGCCGACAGGCTGAAGCGGCCGGTGAAGCTGCGGCCCGACCGCGACGACGACATGGTCATCACCGGCAAGCGCCATGATTTCGTCTGCGACTACGAGATCGGATTTGACGATGGGGGCCGCATCCATGTGGTCGATGCCGTCTATGCCGCCCGTTGCGGCTGGAACGCCGATCTGTCGGGGCCGGTCACAGACCGCGCGCTGTTCCACATGGACAATTGCTATTTCTACCCGGCGGTGCGCGGCCGCTCCGAGCCACTGCGCACGCACACGGTTTCCAACACAGCCTTTCGTGGCTTTGGCGGGCCGCAGGGCATGGTCGGGGCCGAGCGCTTCATCGAAGAGGTCGCGTATGCCACCGGGCTCGACCCGCTCGAGGTGCGCAAGCGCAACCTCTATGGCGGTGCGGGCCGGGACGTCACGCCCTATCACCAGACCGTCGAGGACAATATCGCCGGTGAGGTCATCGCAGAACTGGAGCGGCGCTGCGACTATCGCGCCCGGCAGGCGGCGATCCGTGCGGCCAATGCGAAGAGCCCGATCGTCAAGCGCGGCATTGCGCTGACGCCGGTCAAGTTCGGCATCTCCTTCACCGCGACCTGGTTCAACCAGGCCGGCGCGCTGGTGCATGTCTATACCGACGGCACGGTCGCGCTGAACCATGGCGGTACCGAGATGGGCCAGGGGCTCTACATCAAGGTGGCGCAGGTCGTGGCGGAGGCCTTCGGCATCGGGCTCGACGCGGTCAAGATCACCGCCACGACCACCGGAAAGGTACCCAATACCTCGGCGACGGCAGCCTCCTCGGGCTCAGATCTCAACGGCATGGCGGCGCTCGATGCCTGCGAGACAATCAAGGCAAGGCTCGTCGCCTTCGCCGCGCGACATTGGCAGGAGCGCCCTGAGGCGATCGCCTTCCTGCCGGGGCGCGTGCGGATCGGCGCCCGCGAGATCGCCTTCACGGAGTTGATCGCGGCGGCCTACATGGCGCGCATCCAGCTCTCGGCCACCGGCTTCTACGCGACGCCAAAGATCCATTGGGATCGCAAGGCCGGGCGTGGCCATCCGTTCTATTATTTCGCCTACGGCGCGGCCGCCGCCGAAGTCGCCATCGATACGCTGACGGGGGAGTACAAGGTCGAGCGCGTCGACATCCTCCATGATTGCGGGACGTCGCTGAACCCCGCCATCGACAAGGGCCAGATCGAGGGCGGCTTCGTGCAGGGCATGGGCTGGCTCACCACCGAGGAACTGGTCTGGGACGAGAAGGGCCGGCTGCGCACGCATGCGCCCTCGACCTACAAGATCCCGGTCGCCTCAGACCGCCCGCGCATCTTCAATGTCGAATTGCTCGATGGCGTGGCGAACCGGGAACCGACGATCGGCCGCTCGAAAGCCGTCGGCGAGCCGCCGCTGATGCTGGCGATCTCGGTGCTGCATGCCTTGTCGGATGCTGTGGCGAGTGTCGGCGATTACCGGGTGTGCCCGCGGCTCGACACGCCTGCGACGCCGGAGCGGGTTCTGGATGCTGTCGATCGCGTACGGGCGGAGGCGGGGCGATGACTACGTTTTCGCCCGTCATTGCGAGCGAAGCGAAGCAATCCAGCGTCTCGCGTAATCGTTCTGGATTGCTTCGCTTCGCTCGCAATGACGGGAGGGCTGCATGATGCTGACCACCTTCCTCAGCAAAACCCTGCGCGATGGTGTCGTCATCGTCACGCTGGAGCGCGCGGAGGGCTCGACGCCTCGCGAGGCCGGCGCGGCCATGGCGGTGAGCCGCAGCGCGATGGCTGGCACGATCGGGGGCGGACAACTCGAATTCCACTGCATCGACATCGCCCGCGAGATGCTGGCGGCAGGTGGCGGCTCAAGGACACTCGACATCCCGCTTGGCCCGCAGATGGGACAGTGCTGCGGCGGGCGGGTGCGGGTTTTGCTCAAGCAAGCGAATGCAGCCGACCTCGCCTTGCAGCAGGCGCGCGAACAGGCGGCCGCGGCGTCTCGCCCATCCGTGCTGATCTTCGGCGCCGGGCACACGGGCCGCGCGCTGGCGCAGGCGCTCGCCGCCCTGCCCTTCGCGACGACGGTGATCGACGATCGCGACGGCGTGCTCAACGGCTTGCCCCCGGAGCTGACCTGCATCCGGATGGCCGATCCCGTGCCCGCCATCGCGCAGGCGCCGGCGGCCGCCGCATTCGTCATCCTCACGCACAGCCACGCGCTCGATTACCGCCTCACCGAGGCGGCGCTGGCACGGGGCGACGCGGCCTATGTCGGCATGATCGGCTCGGGGACAAAGCGCGCACGCTTCGAGGCGAGTTTTTTGCGCGCCGGGGGCCGGAGCGCGGCTCTGGACCGATTGACCTGCCCGATCGGCGCAGCGGATGTGGATGACAAGCGTCCGGAGGTGATCGCGGCCTTGACGGCGGCCGAGCTGGTGCGTTGCTTGCTTGGCCGACAGGCGACATCCTCAATGAGGCCGAGACGGATTGCAGGGAGACGCACCGGTCATGATTCAGCCGCCTGAGCAGACCGCTCCCCCGCGGCTGACGCTCGCCCATATCTCCAAGAGTTTTCCGGGCGTGAGGGCGAACGAGGATATCAGCCTGAGCGTGCGGCCGGGCGAGATTCATGCGCTGCTCGGCGAGAACGGCGCCGGCAAATCGACGCTCGTCAAGATCATCTACGGCGTGCAGCAGGCCGACGAGGGCACGATCCATTGGGACGGCCAACCGGCCTCGATCACCTCCCCGAAGGCCGCGCGTAAACTCGGCATCGGCATGGTGTTCCAGCACTTCTCGCTGTTCGACGCGATGACCGTCATCGAGAACATCGCGCTCGGTCTCGACGAGGCGGTCGACCGCGAGGAACTGAAGCGCCGCGTCGCAGAGATCCTGCAGAGCTATTCGCTGCCGCTCGATCCCGAGCGCGAGGTGCACACGCTCTCCGTCGGCGAGCGCCAGCGCGTTGAGATCGTGCGCTGCCTGCTGCAGGAGCCAAAACTCCTGATCATGGATGAGCCGACCTCGGTGCTGACCCCGCAGGAGGTCGAGCGCCTGTTCGAGACACTGCGGCAGATCGCGGCACAGGGCTGCGCGATCCTCTACATCTCGCACAAGCTGCAAGAGATCAAAGCGTTGTGCGAGGCGGCGACGATTTTGCGCGGCGGCAAGGTGGTTGCGACCTGCGACCCGAAAGCCGAGACGACCAAGCGCATGGCCGAGCTGATGATCGGCGCCGAGCTGCGCCAGATCGAACATGGCAAGGGCCGCACTGAGGGGACCATCCGGCTCAAGGTCGAAGGCTTATCGCTGGCGGGCGAGCCGCCTTTCGGGACCGATCTGAGCGGTATTGATTTCGACGCGCGGGCCGGCGAAATCCTTGGGATCGCCGGGGTCGCAGGCAACGGCCAGGCGGAATTGCTCACTGCGCTCTCGGGCGAGCGGTTGAGCGGGCACGCGCAGTCCATCCAGCTCGACGGCAAACCGATCGGCCGGCTCGACGCCGGCACGCGCCGGTCACGCGGCCTTGCCTGCGTGCCCGAAGAGCGTAACGGCCATGCCGCCGTGCCGGATTTCTCGCTCGCCGAGAACGGCATCCTGACGGCGCGGCATCGCTTGCCGCTGACGCCGCTCGGGCTGATCAGCCGTCTCGACGTGCAGCGCTTCGCAGAATCGGTGATCCGGCGCTTCGATGTGCGCACGACAGGCCCCGGCGCTCTGGCGCGCTCGCTGTCCGGCGGAAACCTGCAGAAATTCATCATGGGCCGCGAGATCGGCCAGCAGCCGGGTGTTCTCGTGGTCTGCCAGCCGACCTGGGGCGTCGACGCAGGAGCGGCCGCCGCGATCCGGCAGGAGTTGGTCGACCTCGCCGCAAAGGGCTCGGCGGTGGTGGTGATCTCGCAGGATCTCGACGAATTACTGGAGCTCGCCGACCGGCTCTGCGTGATCAATGAGGGCCGTCTTTCGGCGCCGCGCCCGGTCGCGAGCCTCGGCATCGACGAGATCGGCCTCATGATGGGCGGCGTGCATGGCGCGGCGCCCGGCGAGGCACATGCCCATGCTTGAATGGCGCCGCCGACGCGAGCCGAGCACGACGATGCTCGCCCTGAGCCCCCTGATCGCGATCGGCCTGACGATGCTGATCGGGATGATCGTGTTCACGGCGATGGGCTATGACGGCTTTCATGCCGTTCGCGACATCTTCCTGACGCCGTTCCTGGAGCCGCAGCGCTGGCCCGATCTCGGGGTCAAGGCTGCGCCGCTGGTGATGATCGCGCTCGGCCTGGCCGCAGGATTTCGCGCCAATGTCTGGAATATCGGCGCCGAGGGCCAGTATGTCATGGGCGCGATCGCAGGTACCGGCGTCGCGCTGGCGACCTATGAGATGACCGGCTGGTGGATCCTGCCAGCCATGGCCATCGCGGGCGTGCTCGGCGGCATGGCCTGGGCGGCGATCCCGGCGCTGCTCAAGGTCAAGCTTCAGGTCAGCGAGATCCTGACCAGTTTGATGCTCACCTATGTCGCGGTGCAGATCCTGTATTTCCTCGTGCGCGGCCCCTGGAAGGACCCCGACGGCTTCAATTTCCCGCAGACGCGGATGTTCACCGCCGAGCAGGCGCTCCCGATCGTCATCCCGGAATCGCTCGTCCATCTCGGTATCCCGGTGGCGCTCGTGATCGCGATCCTCGCCTGGCTGCTGATGGAGAAGACCATCGCCGGCTATGCCGTGAAAGTCGTGGGGCTCGCACCCTCCGCCGCGCGTCATGGCGGCTTCAGCGCCGACAAGGTCACATGGGCGACCCTGCTCGCGGGCGGCGGGCTTGCGGGGCTGGCCGGTCTGTTCGAGGCGGCGGGCCCATTCGGCCAACTCACGCCGCAATTCCCGACCGGCTATGGCTTCACCGCGATCATCGTGGCCTTCCTGGGCCGGCTCAATCCGCTGGGAATCGTCTTTGGCGGGATCGTTCTGGCCGCGACCTATGTCGGCGGCGAGATCGCGCAGACCACGGTGCGCCTGCCCCAAGCGGCAACCGGCATGTTCCAGGCGCTGCTGCTGTTCATGCTGCTCGCGACGGATGTGCTGGTGCGCTACCGGATCGGCTGGAAGGTGCGCGCCGTATGAGTTTCCCATCCGTCATTGCGAGCGAAGCGAAGCAATCCAGGGGGTCCCGCTCGACGTCCTGGATTGCTTCGTCGGCTGCGCCTCCTCGCAATGACGGGCTGGCTGCACGGAATGCCCTCCCATGAACTCCGTCATCCTTGTCTCGATCGTGATGACCCTCGTCGCCGCCTCGACACCGATCCTGCTCGCGGCGCTGGGCGAACTCGTGGTCGAGAAATCTGGCGTGCTGAACCTTGGCGTCGAGGGCATGATGCTCTGCGGCGCAGTCGCTGGTTTTGCCGTGGCGTTCTCGACCGGCAGCACCGGGCTTGGACTGGTGGCGGCAGCACTCGCAGGTGTCGCAACCGCGATGGTCTTCGCCGTGCTGACGCTCAGCCTGACCGCCAACCAGGTCGCGACGGGGCTCGCGCTGACGATCTTCGGGATCGGCGCCTCCTCGCTGATCGGGGCCGGCTTCGTCGGCAAGACGATCGCACGGCTGGGTCCGATCTTCCCAGACGCGCTTTCGGCCCATCCCTGGCTGCGCGCGATCTTCGGCCACGACATCGTCGTCTATCTCTCGCTGCTGCTGGTGGCGGGCGTCGGCTACTTCCTGCGCCGCACGCGGCCGGGCCTGATCCTGCGCGCCGTCGGCGAGAACGACGCGTCGGCCCATGCGATCGGCTATCCCGTCATCGCCATCCGCTATGGCGCAATCGCCTTCGGCGGAGCGCTGGCGGGACTGGGCGGCGCCTATTTCTCGCTGGCGCTGACGCCTATGTGGGCCGACAGGCTGACGGCTGGCCGCGGCTGGATCGCGCTGGCGCTGGTGGTCTTCGCCGCCTGGAAGCCGGGCCGGCTGCTGTTCGGGGCCTATCTCTTCGGCGCGGTCATGACGCTCGAACTTCAGGCCAAGGCCGCCGGCGTGACATGGCTCGCCCCCGAGCTTCTCGCCACCGCCCCCTACCTTGCGACGATTGCGGTTCTGACCATGATGTCGCTAGGACGGAGGACCGGCCGGCTCGATGCGCCTGCCTGTCTCGGCAAACCTTTCTCGGCCCAGTAGAGCCGCCACGGACATAACGGGAGACACCAATGACCTCGATCATCACCCGCCGCCGCTTCAGCTTCGGCGCCGGCGCGGCTGCCGCCAGCCTCCCCCTGATCGGCGGCGGCGCCTCGGCACAGGCGCCGCTCGGCGTCGGCTTCGTCTATGTCGGCCCGATCGGCGACCACGGCTATACCTGGACCCATGATCAGGGCCGCCTCGCGCTCGAGAAGGAATACGGCGCCAAGATCAAGACGAGCTTCATCGAAAACGTCGCCGAAGGCCCCGACGCAGCGCGCGCCATCCGCCAGCTCGCCCAGGCCGGAAACCAGATCATCTTCACGACCTCGTTCGGTTTCATGAACCCGACGATCCAGGTAGCCAAGCAGTTCCCCAAGATCAAGTTCGAGCATGCGACCGGCTACCAGCGCGCCGAGAACGTCGCGACCTACAACGCCCGCTTCTATGAGGGCCGCGCCGTGCTGGGCACAATCGCCGGCCACATGTCGAAATCGGGTCAGGCCGGCTATGTCGCATCGTTCCCGATCCCCGAGGTGGTGATGGGCATCAACGCCTTCCATCTCGCGGCGCGGAAGGTGAACCCCAACTTCAAGACCAAGGTCATCTGGTGCTCGACCTGGTACGACCCCGCCAAGGAGGCCGATGCAGCCAAGGCGCTGATCGACCAGGGCGCCGACATGATCACCCAGCACACCGATTCCGCTGCGCCGCTGCAGGCGGCCGAGCAGCGCGGCGTCTTCGCCTTCGGGCAGGCGTCCGACATGAAGGCCTTCGCGCCAAAGGCCCATCTGACGGCCATCGTCGACGATTGGTCAGGCTACTACATCAAGCGCGTCAAGGAGGTCATGGACGGAACCTGGAAGACCGGCGACGTCTGGCACGGCCTCAAGGAAGGCATGGTCAAGATGGCGCCGTATGGCGAGGCGATCACGCCTGCCGCCCGCGCGGCTGCCGACGAAGTCCAGAAGGGCATCGTGGCCGGCACGTTCCACCCGTTCACTGGCGAACTCAAGGACCAGAAGGGCGAGGTTCGGGTCAAGGCCGGCGAGAAGGCGAGCGACGAGATCATGTCCAAGATGGACTGGTACGTCGACGGCGTGCAGGCCTGAGGCGCAAGTCATCCCGCACGCGCTGCAGCATTGCATGCTGGTGCGCCGATGCGGGACGGCGCGCCACGTAGCGCTTGTTTCTGATGATGATCCCGTGTCTGCGGAGTGGTGTTCAGCGCCGCAGCGCGCACCGGATCCCCACCTCAAATTCTCTGCCTGCCACCCCTTGCAGATATTTTAAGCTTGAAACAATATGAGCCCGTCGCGCGGCAGAGAGGGTGAGGGTCCCCCGTCGCGCCAAGGCTTTCTCGCTCGTCCCGGGAGGACAAAGACATGACACTGAAATCCGCATTGTCGCTGGGCACAGGCCTTTTCGCACTGGGCATCGCCAGCGCGCAGGCGCAGGAGCCGCTCAAGATCGGCGTCGTCAGCGTGCTGACCGGCCCGGCTGCGGCTCTCGGCCAGCAGGTCCGCGACGGCTTCCAGCTCGCCGTCGACAAGAACGGCGGCAAGCTCGGCGGCGTGCCGGTGCAGATCACCGTGATCGACGACGAGCTGAAGCCCGACGTCGCGGTGGGCAAGGTCCGCAGCTTCGTCGAGGGCGGCAAGGTCGACTTCGTCGTCGGCCCGGTGTTCTCAAACATCCTCGGCGCCATCGCCAAGCCGGTGCTCGACAGCGGCGCCTTCCTGATCAGCCCCAATGCCGGTCCGTCGACGATGGCCGGCAAGGCCTGCAACCAGAACTTCTTCGTGACCTCGTACCAGAACGACCAGGTCCACGAGGTGCTGGGCAAGTACGCGCAGGACCAGGGCTACAAGCGCGCCTATATCATCGCGCCGAACTATCAGGCCGGTAAGGACTCGCTTGCAGGCTTCAAGGCCTATTTCAAGGGCGAGATCGTCGACGAGGTCTATGCTCCGCTCACCTCGATGGACTTCGCCTCCGACCTCGCCAAGATCGCCTCGACCAAGCCAGACGTCGTCTTCGCCTTCCTCCCGGGCGGGCTCGGCGTCAACTTCGTCAAGCAGTGGTCGCAGGCCGGGTTGACCGGCAAGATCCCCTTCCTTTCCGCCTTCACGGTCGATGAATCGACGCTTCCTGCCCAGCAGGATGCCGCGGTCGGCATGTATGGCGGCATGACCTGGGCGCCCAACATGGACAACCCGCAGACGAAGAAGTTCGTCTCGGACTACGAGGCCGCCTACAAGATCGTGCCGGGCTCCTATGCCCAGCAGTCCTATGACGCCGCCATGCTGATCGACTCGGCGGTCAAGGCCGCTGGCGGCACCGGCGACAAGGACAAGCTGCGCGCCGCCCTCAAGAAGGCCGACTTCACCTCGCTGCGGGGCAAGTTCAAGTTCAACACCAATGGCTACCCGATCCAGGACTTCTACCTGGTCAAGGTCGCCAAGCGCGCCGACGGCAAGTTCCAGACCGAGATCGCGCAGAAGGTGTTCACCGACTACGCCGATCCGCACGCCAAGGATTGCGCTCTCAAGTGAGCCTTTTCGTCATTTTCGGGTGAAGCGAAGCGCTCACCCGAGGATCTCTTTCCTGAGATGCCCGGGTCCAGCCCGGGCATGACGGGCGGTATGACCCATGACCCTCAGCCTCCTCATCGTCCAGATCCTGAACGGCCTCCAGCTCGGCATCCTGCTGTTCCTGGTGGCGGCGGGGCTGACGCTCGTCTTCGGGGTGATGGACTTCATCAACCTCGCCCATGGCGTCCAGTACATGCTGGGCGCCTATCTCGCCGTGACCTTCGTCGCGCTGACCGGCAGTTTCGTGCTCGGACTGGCGCTTGCGCTGGCGGCGGCGCTGCTGATCGGGCTCGCGCTCGAGTTCCTGGTCTTCAGGCATCTCTATGAACGCGACCATCTCGACCAGGTTCTGGCAACCTTCGGGCTGATCCTGCTCATGAACCAGGGCGTCAAGCTGGTCTGGGGCGCTGCTCCCCTCTCCGTCCCGGTGCCCGAGTTCCTGTCCGGCTCGGTCGCACTGATGGACGGCATCCTCTACCCGACATACCGCTTTGCGTTGATCGGCGCCGGCCTCGCCGTTGGCGGGCTGCTCTGGTTCATCGTCGAGAAGACACGCACGGGGATGCTGCTGCGGGCGGGCGCATCCAATGCCTCCATGGTGTCCGCGCTCGGGGTCGATATCCGCAAGCTGTTCATGATCGTCTTTGCCTTCGGCACGATGCTGGCGGGCTTTGCCGGCGCCATGGCCGCGCCGATCCTCTCCGTGGAACCCGGCATGGGCGACACCATCCTTATCCTCGCCTTCGTGGTGATCGTCGTCGGCGGTATCGGCTCGATCCGGGGCGCCTTCGTCGGTGCGCTGATCGTCGGCCTCGTCGACACCCTCGGCCGCTCCTTCATGAACGACCTGCTGCGCCTGTTCATGAGCGCGCCATCAGCGCGCGCAACCGGCGCGGCGCTCTCATCCATGCTGATCTATCTGGTGATGGCCATCGTCCTGTTCGTGCGACCTGAGGGCCTCCTCCCGGCCAAGGGCCGCTCATGACCGCCCTTTCCGAAGTCACCGCCCAGCCTTCGGCGCGGGCGCGGCGCGCGCCCGTCATCGCGATCGTCCTGTTCCTCGCCCTGGCGGCCGTACCGCTCGCGGTCCAGCTTGGGCTGCCGGCGCATTGGCTGACGCTGGTGACGCGCGCCATGATCTTCGCCATCGCCGCGCTCTCGCTGGATCTCATCCTCGGCATAGGCGGGCTGGTCTCCTTCGGCCATGCCGCCTTCATCGGCATCGGCGCCTATGCGACCGGGATCATGATCACCGAGGGCCGCACGGAGGCGCTGCTGATCCTCCCCGTGATTCTGGCGGCCAGCGCCGTCTTCGCCGCGATCACCGGCGCGGTCTCGCTGCGGACACGCGGCGTTGCCTTCATCATGATCACGCTCGCCTTCGGGCAGATGGCGTTCTTCCTGGCGCAGGCCCTCTCGGCCTATGGCGGCGATGACGGGCTGACGCTCTATGAGCGCAGCAGGCTGGCGGGCATCGACATCTTCTCCAACCGGACGCGGTTCTACTATGTGGTGCTGGCGACATTGGCCGGAAGCTACCTGCTGATCGCCACCGTCGTCGCCTCGCGTTTCGGCCGGGTGCTGCGGGCGGCTCGCGAGAATGCCACGCGGGTCACTGTCACCGGCTATGACGTCGATCGCGTCCGGCTCATCGCCTATGTCATCTCGGGCATGATCGCCGGGCTCTCGGGCTTCCTGCTCGCCAACCAGACCGAGTTCGTCAGTCCTGCCTTCATGTCCTGGCAGCGTTCGGGCGAGCTGATCTTCATGGTCGTGCTCGGCGGGGTCGGGTCGCTCCACGGCGCGATCATCGGCGCGCTCGCCTTCCTCTTCGCCGAGGATATCCTGTCGAGCTGGACCGAGCACTGGAAGGCGATTTTTGGCCCGATGATCGTGCTGTTCGTGCTGCTGACGCGCGGCGGCATCGTCGGGCTCGCCGGCAAGCTCGGCGCAAGACTGGGTGGGCGCGGCGATGGCTGAACCGATCCTGACTCTCACGGGCGTCCGAAAGGCTTTCGGTGCGCTCAAGGTGACCGACGGCGTCGACCTGGCGGTCGCGCCCGGCGAACTGCACGCACTCATCGGCCCCAACGGTGCCGGCAAGACCACGCTCGTGCACCAGATCTCCGGCATGCTCCGGCCAGACACCGGCAGCATTCGTTTTCGCGGAACCGATATCACCGCCCTGCCCCCGGAGAAGCGCGCGCGAGCCGGCCTCGCCCGAACATTCCAGATCACCTCCACCATCGCATCGCTCTCCGTGCTGGAGAACGTCGCGCTCGGCGTCCAGGCTCGCTCGAACCATCCTCTCGCCCTTTTTGCCAACGCCGCCCGGGACGCCAGCCTGAACAAGCCGGCATGGGCGGCCATCGAGGCGGTCGGTCTCACCGAGCGCGCCCATGTCCTGGCCGGTAGGCTCTCCCACGGGGAGAAGCGCGCGCTCGAGATCGCCATGGCGATCACGCTCGAGCCAGCCGCAATCCTGCTCGACGAGCCGCTGGCTGGCGTCGGGCGCGAGGAAGGCGAACGGCTGATCACGCTGCTACGCAGCCTCAAGGGCCGCTACGCCATGCTGCTGGTGGAGCACGACATGGAGGCTGTCTTCGCGCTCGCCGACACCGTGACCGTGCTGGTCTATGGCCGCGTCATCGCATCGGGCGCCCCGGCAGTCGTCCGCGCCGACCCAGCAGTCCGCGAAGCCTATCTCGGCGAGGAGGGCTGATGGCGTTCCACCTGTATCGTCATTGCGAGCGAAGCGAAGCAATCCAGAGCGTCGCGGCACCCGTCTGTCCCTGGATTGCTTCGTCGCCCTATGGCCTCCTCGCAATAACGGTCCGTGGCTCTCGATGGGGTGCCGCACAATGCTGAACGTCGAAGCCCTCAGCGCCGGATATGGCGAGGCGCAGATCCTGTTCGGCATCGACCTCAGCATCGCCGAGGGCGAGGTCGTGACTCTCCTCGGCCGCAATGGCATGGGCAAGACGACGACAATCCGCGCCATCATGGGGCTGATCCCCGCCAAGTCCGGCCGTGTCAGCGTCTCCGGCCGCGATCTGACCGGTGCCGCCCCCTTCAAGATCGCGCAGGCGGGTATCGGGTTGGTGCCGGAGGGCCGCCAGATCTTTCCGACGCTGAGCGTCGAGGAGAACCTGATCGCCACCGCCGCCAGCCGCTTCGGCAAGGCGCGCTGGGACATCGAGCGCATCTATGCGTTCTTCCCACGCCTGAAGGAGCGCCGCAGCAATCGCGGCAACCAGCTTTCTGGCGGCGAGCAGCAGATGCTTGCGATCGGCCGGGCCCTGATGACCAATCCGAAGCTGATAATCCTGGACGAGGCGACCGAGGGTCTAGCCCCGATCATCCGCCAGGAGATCTGGTCATGCCTGACGGCCTTGAAGGGCGAGGGTGAATCGATCCTCGTGATCGACAAGAACGTCGACGCGCTCGCCAAATTCGCGGACCGTCATGTCGTGCTGGAAAAGGGACGCGTCGTCTGGCGCGGCAGCAGTGCCGACCTGCGCAGCGACAGCGTCGTCAAGGACCGCTTTCTGCATCTTTAAGAGGAGATTGAATGATGAAGCCGCTCACCGCCGGCGTGACCAAGGCCAATGAGGGCCTCGACTCGATCTCGTGGAACATCCTTGGCCAGACCTATGTGCCCAAGACGCTGACAGAGGATTCGTTCTCCTGGCACGCGACGTTCCCGCCCGGCACCTTCGTCCCGCCCCACATCCACACGACGCAGGACGAGTTCGTCTACATTCTGGAAGGCCGCCTCGATGTCGTGCTGGACGGCCAGGAGAGCTTTGCCGGCCCCGGCGATCTCGTACGCCTGCCCCGCAATTCCCCACATGGCCTGTTCAACAAGAGCGATGCGACGGTGAAGGCCCTGTTCTGGGTCGCTCCGACCGGTCGCCTGTTCGACCTGTTCTGGGGCATCCATTCGATGGCGCAGCAGAACCCGGCCGATGTCGTGGCCCTCTCGGCCAAGCATGAGGTCGACTTCCTGCCGCCGCCTCCCGAAGGCGCCTGATCCCCGCAGGTCCGGCCCAGAGCCTGGAACCGGACCTTGCGGCCACTTCTCCGGCCGGCGGGGCCGATCAGCTCCGCCGCTGCTCCGAGGCGCCGGTCTTGACGGCGTAGGACTTGGCGATGGCCTCGCGCCTGGCATAGTTCATGACACGCTCGACATCGTCGAAGCCGTGCGGCGCCAGCGCCTCGACGGCATCGATCACCCGCTCGGGGCCACCAAGGCGATTGATCGCGACGATCTCGGCGGTCGCGGGCAGGCGTTCCGCCTCATAGGCTGCCAGCGCGTGGCGCGGATGCTCGGCCTTGACCAGCCAATCGGCGAGGCAGCGCGAGTCGAGGATCGCCTGCGAGGCCCCGTTCGAGCCGACCGGGTACATCGGATGCGCGGCGTCGCCGAGCAGAGTGACGCGGCCATGGGTCCAGCGCGGCAGCGGGTCGCGGTCGCACATCGGATAGTCCCAGAACCCGGGCGACGCCTCGATCAGCCCCAGCACATCGACGCCGGGAATGGTGAAGCGGCGCGCGAAGGGCAGCACGTCCTCCAGACGGCCCGGCTTCGACCACGCTTCCTTCGGCGGCGGCTTGGCGGGATCACCGGTGCGGACATTGACGACCCAGTTGGTCAGCCGCGTTCCAGGTTTGGAGCCCGCGCCGATCGGATACAGCACGAGCTTGCCGCTCATCCCGCCAGCGATGATCATCGTCTCGCCATCATGGAAGGCCGGCCAGTCGCAGGCGCCGCGCCACATCTGCACGCCGTTCCAGCGCGGCGGCCCCTGGTCCGGGAAATAATGCGCACGGACTGCGGAGTGGATGCCGTCGGCCGCGATCAGGACATCGGCGCGCGCGGTCTCGCCCGCCCCTCCCCGCCTTGCATCCGCAAAATGGGCGGTGACGCCGCCTTCATCCTGCATGAAGCCCTGCAACCGCCGCCCGGTTCGCAGCGCATCCGGCCCGAGGCGCGCGACGACGGCGTCGCGGATCAGGCCCTGCAGCTTGCCGCGATGGATCGAGAACTGCGGGACCGGCGCGCCGGCATGCAGGCCGCGCGCCTCGCGCCAGACGGGCTGGCCGAAGCGGTTCATGTAGATCAGTTCGCGCGTGCGGATTGCGACCGCGTCGAGCGCGGGCAGAAGGCCGAGGTCGGCCAGCTCTTTGATCGCGTGCGGCAGCGTGTTGATGCCGACGCCGAGTTCGCGGATCTCGCTCGACTGCTCGTAGACCGTCGCCTCGATTCCGCGTGCGTGCAGCATGAGAGCGAGCGTCAAGCCGCCGATTCCGCCCCCGACTATGATGATCTTCATATGTGTCTGCGCTCCCCACCTTATTATTTTAAGCTTGAAATAACAGGATCTGATTCGTCAATCGGCCGGAAAAATCGGCCCACGTACTGCCGTTTTAGCGTCATTGGAGGGGGAACGAAGCTGATTTCTGTGCGTATGTACCGCCGTGGAGGTCGTCTTTCGACGACGACCGTGCCAACTGGCGAGTACGCGTGACGCGATCGGGAATACTGGGGGGTACGATTGGAGGCGGAATCGAAACGCCTCGCATTCACGCGTTGCTGTCCAAACAACCTTCTCAAGGAGGATTTTATGACCAAGAACGAACTGATCGCCGCCATCGCTGACGAGACCGGCAAGGCCAAGACCGACGTGTCTGCGGTTCTCGCAGCGCTGGGTGCCATCGTCGCCAAGACGTTGAAGTCCGGCGATGACGTCACGCTCGGCGGCGTCGGCAAGCTCTCGGCCGCCAAGCGCGAGGCCCGCGAGGCCCGCAATCCGTCGACCGGCGCCATGATCCAGGTTCCCGCCAAGACCGTGGTGAAGTTCAAGGTCACCAAGGACCTCGCCGACGCCGTGGCGTAAGCGTTGTCGGCAGGCAGCACCCGGCGTTCGCGCCGGGGCTGCTTGACCGCAGCGCGCCGACCCGCACAGTAGCGGGATGTTCCTCCGCCTCTTTACCGACCTGCGCGCAGCCAAGGTTCCCCTCACCTTGCGGGAATACCTCGCTCTGCTCGAAGGCGTAGAGGCGGATCTCGCCGAGCACCGGGTCGACGAGTTCTACTATCTCGCCCGCTGTTGCCTGGTGAAGGACGAGCGCCATCTCGACCGGTTCGACCAGGTCTTTGCCCAGGTGTTCAAGGGCATGGAGACGCTGGGCCAGGCCATGGAGCCAACCGGCATCCCCGAGGATTGGCTGCGCAAGCTCGCCGAGAAATACCTGACCGACGAAGAGAAGGCCCAGATCGATGCGATGGGCTGGGACAAGCTCTGGGAGACGCTGAAGCAGCGCCTCGAGGAGCAGAAGGGCCGCCACCAGGGTGGATCGAAATGGATCGGCACTGCCGGCACATCGCCCTATGGCGCCTATGGCTACAACCCCGAAGGCGTTCGCATCGGCCAGGATAAGAACCGCAATTTCCGCGCGGTGAAAGTCTGGGACAAGCGCGAGTTCAAGGATTTCGACGACACCCGCGAGCTCGGGGTACGCAACCTCAGGATCGCGCTGCGCCGCCTGCGCAAATTTGCCCGCACCGGCGCGGCAGAGGAACTCGACCTCGATTCAACCATCTCGGAAACCGCCCGCCACGGCTATCTCGATGTGAAGCTGCGGCCGGAGCGGCGCAATGCGGTGAAGGTGCTGCTGTTCCTGGATGTCGGCGGCTCGATGGACTGGCATATCGAGTTGGCCGAGGAGCTGTTCTCGGCGGCCCGGGCCGAGTTCAAGCATTTCGAGCACTTCTACTTCCACAACTGCCCCTATGAGCGGGTCTGGCGCGAGAACCGGCGCCGGCACGACCAGGTGATTCCGACCTGGGACATCCTGCGGACCTATCCGCCGGACTATCGCGTCGTCTTCGTCGGCGACGCTTCGATGAGCCCCTATGAGATCGCCATGCCAGGCGGTTCGGTCGAGCACTGGAACGAGGAAGCCGGGCAGGTCTGGATGGAACGGCTCACCGGCCGATTCCAGAAATCGGTATGGCTCAACCCGGTGCAGCAGAATCTCTGGAGCTACACCCAGTCGATCCGCCACATCGGCGGCCTGATGGGCGGCCGCATGTTCCCGCTGACGCTCGACGGGCTCGACGGCGCGATGAAGGTGCTGGCGCGCTGACAAAGCAGCGGCAAGCCGCTAAGGCTCCCACCATGCGCGCTGATCCGACCCACGAGACCCCGCCCCTTCCCTCTTGGCGCCAGCGTCCGAGGCCGATCGGCTTCGAGATCAGCTACCGGCTCAACGGCGAGACGCTGGAGATCGACACCACCCGCAAGATCGACCATGTCCGGCTCGACAGCGTCGAGCAGGTGCGCTTCATCTATGCGCCTAGCAACGTCAGCACCAAGGGCTTCAAAACGCAGCTCAGGCTGACCAACGGCAAGGTCGTAACCTTCGGCAACCTGTCCTGGCGTTCGCTGACCGACATGGAACGCGACGATGCCGGCTACCACGCCTTCGTGGCGGCGCTTTCGCAGACGATCGCGCGCGCCTCTCCCAAGGCGCGCTTCCTGGCCGGCAAGCCGGTCGCGCTCTGGCTGGCGCTGGCGGCGGTGAGCGGCATGTCGCTCGTGATGCTGGCGGCTTTCACGGCGTGCGCCTTCCTGCAAGGCGCGGCGCCGACCGGTTTTCTCGGCCTCGCGCTGCTTGCAGCATCGACGTGGCAGGTCTGGCCGATGGTCAAGCTCAACCGGCCAAGCGAGCTTGCCCATGGCGAAGTGCCCGACCACCTCGTCCCGGGGCGGCCGCGCAACTGATCGTCAAGGCAGCGGCCTGTCCCGACATCAGCATGCGGCTGTTCGGGCCGATGCCCTAGCGCACGACCAGAACCGAGCATTTCGCGCGGCGCACGATCGTCGAGGCGTTCGATCCGATGACATAGGCCAGCATGCCGGGCTCATGCGAGGCGATGATGATGAGGTCTGCCCCGCTTGCCTCGGCCTCGGCCAGAACCTCGCCGTGGACCGAGCCGACGAGAACCTTGGCCGAGACCTGCTCAGGCGGCAACGGCACCGTCGCCGCGATGCCTGCGAGCTTGGCCTCGGCATCGCCCTGCTGCTCGGTGTCGAAGTCGGCGGGCACGAATTCCATGTAGGTGATCGGCACGAGCGAGCGGACATAGACCAGCCTGACGGTGCCGCCGGCCGCGTCCGCGAGCATGACGGCTGCGTCGATCGCGGGCTGGGCCAGATCGGCCTCTGCAAGATCGACGGGAACCAGGATCGATTTGTACATGGCGTCCTCCTCTCGCTGCTCAGCCTGCCCGCACGGGCCCCAAAGCCGCAGCCACCATGTGAGGAAGGATACAGCCGCGCATGGTCGTCATGATGCGCTGCAAATTGACGCATCGGCATCCGGGACTAAGAGTGGCGCGGCTTTTGCCGTTTCTCGTTCCGGGCCATTCCATGACCGATCTCTCGCAGGCCCCGCGCGGCATCCAGGCCGTCTTGCGCTCGCCGACCGCCTTCCTGATGGTGCTCGCCTTCATCAACTGGCTCGGTTTCGCGAGCTGGAGCGCGCTGATCAACAACTTCTCGAAGGAAGCGGCGGGCTTCACGGGCGCCGATATCGGCATCCTGCAATCGGTGCGGGAGATCCCGGGCTTCCTCGCCTTCACCGCCATCATCCTGTTCTGGTTCATGCGCGAGCAGGTGCTGGCCTATTTCAGCCTGGTCGCACTCGGCGTCGGAGTCGCCATCACCGGCTTCTACCCGACGCTGGGCGGCCTGCTGCTGACCACCACGATCATGTCGCTCGGCTTCCATTACTACGAGACCGCACAGCAATCCCTTCAGCTGCAGTTGCTGCCAAAGGCCGAGGCGCCGCGACTTCTGGGCCGCATCGCGGGCGCATCGGCGATGGCGCAGCTTCTCGCCTTCGGATCGATCGCCCTGGTATGGCGCCTGTTCCAGCCGGGCTACATCACCGTCTTCATGGTGGCGGGGCTGGTGACGATCGTGTTGGCCGTGGGCGCGTGGCTGGCGTTCCCGCGCTTCCAGGGCAGCGTGCCGCAGAACAAGGGCTTCGTGCTGCGCAAGCGCTACTGGCTCTACTATGCCCTGACCTTCATGTCGGGCGCGCGCCGCCAGATCTTCATGGCGTTCGGCGGCTTCCTGCTGGTCGAGCGCTTCGGCTACGACGTCTCTGCCACCGCGGCGCTGATGCTGGCGACTTATGGCATCAACACCTTCATGGGGCCGATGCTGGGCAACCTGATCGGGCGCGTGGGCGAGCGCGCGACCATCCAGATGGAGAATATCTCGCTGATCGCGGTGTTCGTGGGCTACGCGCTGGCGAGCCACGGCCATTTCGCCGGATGGGGCGCCTATGTCGCCGGCGCGCTCTTCATCGTCGACGGCGTGTTCTTCACGCTGACGCTGGCCCAGCGCACCTATTTCCAGAAGATCGCCGATCCCGCCGACATAGCGCCGACGTCGGCCGTCGCCTTCACGATCAACCACATCGCTGCCGTGTTCCTGCCGGTGACCTTCGGCCTGCTCTGGATCCGTGATCCCGCGATCGTGTTCTATATCGGGGCGGGCGTCGCGACCGTGTCACTGTCGCTGGGCTTCCTCGTGCCGCGCCATCCCGTCGCGGGAGCCGAGACGACAATGTCCCCAGCCCTGCCCGCAGCCGCGGAATAGGCGGCGGGACCACGAAGGCAGATTCAACCCGCATCCGGCCGCGCGGGCTCAGCCGTCGAGATGCAGCTTCGCGCCCGCTGGATGAGGGCGTCGTTTCCGATGCGTCAGAAAATCAGCCCTGGCGGGCGGGCGTGCGGACGATCAGGCCGTCGAGTTCGTCCCTGACCCGGATCTGGCAGGAGAGGCGCGAGGTCGGGCGGACGTCGAAGGCGAAGTCGAGCATGTCCTCTTCCATCGACTCCGCGCCGCCGACCTTTTCGGACCAGGCGTCGTCGACATAGACATGGCAGGTCGCGCAGGCGCAGGCGCCGCCGCATTCGGCCTCGATCCCGGGTATGCCGTTGCGCACGGCAACCTCCATCACCGTCGAGCCCACTTCGCCCTCGGCGGTGCGGCTCGTTCCCTGAGCGTCGATGTAGGTGATGGTCGGCATGGAGAACTCCGGCAGACGATTGACGCGCCCCGCTTAGAATACTTCCATCCGCAGAGGGAAGTGTTTTCGCCGCTCAGGCGGCGCAGTCGAAGCGTGAAATCGCCGCACGCGCCTCGGCGGCGGCGAGCGCTAGCGCGTCCATCGCAGTCTCTTCGCGGCGAGGGTCGGGCTGCGCGAGTTGCTGCTCGATTGCGGCGGCGGCATCGGCCACCTGCCAGGCGCCGACGGCCTGGGCCGCCCCCTTCAGGCTGTGGGCGGCGTCCATGCGGGTCTTGGCGTCGGCGCCGGCATGGATGGTGCGCAGGTGGCGCACGCATTGCTGCGAGAACAGCGTGAGGAGCTCGCGCTCGAGTTCGTGGTCACCGCCGGTCTGGCGGGAAAGATGGACAAGATCGATGGCGGTCTGAGGCATTTCTGGCTCGGCGGGATGACGGGTGGGATGACGCTTGGACAGGACGCGCGCGCGGCGCTTTGACGCTACAAGAAGCGCTCCTATGGTGAATGAGGCGTTAACGACGTTTGTGAATCGGGCACCCAAATGGGTTCCCATACCCTGATGCCTCCTCTACCCTTCCTGTCTGGTAAACGATGGGCGCAGTGTCTGCCGTCGTGCCCGGGTCAGAGGCGGCTCGTGGCGTTGGCGCAGACAGCAAGCAGCACCCTTCGATTGTAGCGTTGCGAGGCGGTAAGCATGACCCGGCAAAAGAAGCTTCAGGATCCGACCGAGGCCGCGATGTCGGCCATCGAAGAGGCCTTGCGGCTGGACCAGCCTGTCAGGACCGATATCGATCCGGTGCTGCCCGAACCTAAGCTGCCCTCCACGGCCGATACCGATCTCAGGATCGAGCTGCCGCGCGTCGAAACACCGCCGCCCGCCGAGAAGGCCGCCCCCCCGGCCGCTCCGCCCGCCCCTGCGCGTGCCTCGATCGCGCCTGACACCAGCCGTGTCGCCAATGACGACCGGCGCGATTCAAGCTCTCTGGTCCATGCCTTCTCGGCGCGGCCTTCGCTGCGCCCCTACTGGTTCGCTGCCGCCGGCTCCCTCGCCTGGCTCGGCGCTGCCGGCTTCGTCCTGACCCGGCGCTTCGGCTCCTTCAGCGCGGGCGTGCCCGAAAGCATGGCTGCGCTCGGCATCGCCGAATGGACCCTGATCGCGCTGACGATCGGCGCGCCGCTGGTGTTCTTCTTCGTGCTGGCGGCGCTGTATCGCCGCAGCCAGGAAATGCGCCTCGTCGCCCGTGCCATGACCGAGGTTGCCCTGCGCCTGGCCGAGCCCGAGATCGTCGGCGCCGATTCCGTCCTCTCCCTCAGCCAGACCATCCGCCGCGAAGTCGCCGCGATGGGCGACGGCATCGAGCGGGCGGTCGCCCGTGCCGGCGAGCTTGAGACGATCGTGCGTGGCGAGATCGCGACGCTCGAGCGCGCCTATGCCGACAATGAGATCCGCCTGCGCTCCCTGATCGACGAGTTGGTGACGCAGCGCGAGGCCGTCGTCGGCAATGCAGAGCGCGTCAAGTTTGCGATCAGCGGCGCCCATGAGGGGCTGTCCAAGGACCTCGACAATGCCAGCCGCGTCATCGCCGAAGCGGTGGCCCAGGCCGGCGACCGGGTCACCGGCTCGCTTGGCGAGAAGGGCGACCAGATCACGCTCGCGCTCGGTCGGGCCGGCGAGCGTATGGTCGACGAGATCAGCGGACGCGGCAACGAACTCGTCGAGCGTCTGCAGATCACCTCCGGCGAAGTCGGCGATCGGCTTGCTGGCGCCAGCGACAATCTCTCGACGCTGCTCGACGGCCGCGCCCAGGAAATCGCCTCCTCGCTGGAGCGCACCGGCGCTGTGCTGACCGAGGGCCTCACCGCCGGCGCCCGCGACGTCACCCGCGCCATCAGCGAGACCGGTTCACAGGTCGCCGACACGCTTGCCCTGCGCGCCGAGAGCGTCAACGAGACCCTGCGCGCCACCGGCGAAGGCCTGGCCAAGGAAATCTCGGCACGCGGCGCCGATGTCGCCGAACGCTTCGAGGCTTCGAGCCGCTCGATGGTTGCCCTGATCGAGGGCCAGAGCGAGCAGATCGGCACCCGTCTGGCCGAGACCGGCGAGACCCTGCGCAGCACGCTTTCCAACGAAGGCGAGAGCGTCACCACCCGCCTGGCCGAAGTCGGCCGCGGTGTGCACGGCCTGCTGAACCGCCAGAACGAGCTGATCGCATCGCGCCTGATCGAGATCGGCGACAGCGTCAACGGACTGATCGGAACCCAGGGCGAGACACTGGTCTCGCGCCTCAACGACACCGTCCGCACGGTCGATGATGTGCTGCGCGAGCGCAGCGACGCCATCGTCCTGCGCGTCAACGAAGCCGGCCAGTCGATCGGCGACAGCGTCAGCCGCCATGGCGACGAACTGACCTCGCGCATCACCGAGGTCGGGGCCACCGTGCACGGCCTGTTCAGCGAACAGGGCGGCAGCCTGGTCGCGCGTCTCTCGGAGACCGGCGAAACCGTTCACAACCTGCTCAGCAGCCAGGCCGACACGCTGGTCTCCAAGGTCTCCGGCGCAGGCCAGGACGTCGCGCGGATCGTTGCCGAGCAGAGCGAGGCCCTCGTCACCCGGGTCTCGGGCACGGGCGCCGAAGTCGCCAGCCTGCTCGCCAACCAGAGCGCGGCCCTCGTTTCGAGCGTGAACGGCGCCGGCAGGGACGTCGCCGCCCTCGTCGCCGAACAGGGCGACGCCCTTGTGGCTCGCGTCTCCGGCACGGGTACCGAGGTCGTCTCTCTTCTGACTGAACAGAGCGATGCGCTCGTCTCGCGCGTCTCGGGCGCAGGCAAGGATGTTGCCGCCCTCGTCGCCGAGCAGAGCGACGCCCTTGTGGCCCGCGTCTCGGGCACGGGCACCGAGGTCGTCACCCTTCTGACCGAACTGAGCGATGCGCTCGTCTCGCGCGTCTCGGGCGCCGGCAAGGATGTCGCGGCGCTGGTCGCCGAGCAGAGCAACGCGCTGGTCTCGCGTGTCTCGGGCACCGGCTCGGACGTCGCCGCCATGCTCGCGCAGCAGAGCGAGGCGCTGGTCTCCCGCGTCGCCGGCACGGGTAACGACGTCGCAACCCTGCTCTCCGAGCAGAGCGAGACCTTGGTGTCGCGCGTCGCGGGCGCCGGCAGCGATTTCGCGGCCCGGGTCGCCGGACAGAGCGAGTCCCTGGTTTCGCGCGTCACTGGCGCAGGAGCCCAGCTCGTCAAGCTCATCGATGGCCAGAGCGAGGCGCTGGTCTCCCGCGTTTCGGGGGCCGGTACCGAAGTCGACGCCTTGCTCGCCAACCGCACAGATGCACTGGTCTCGCGCCTCAGCGAGGCCGGCCGTGAGGTCGATACGCTGGTCGAGCGCCAGAGCGACGCGCTCGTGCTGCGAATCAACGAGGCCGGCACGCAGGTCGAGAGCCTGATCGGCAACCAGCGCGAGGCCCTGATCACGGGCCTGACCGATACCGGCCAGCGCGTCGGCGCCCTGCTCGACGAGCAGGCCGGCATGATGACGTTCACGGTCTCGCAGGCCGGGCTTGAGCTCAAGGACCTGCTCGGAAACGAGAGCCAGGCACTGGTCTCCCGGATCGCCGATGTTGGCCGCTCCGTCCATGGCGTGCTGGCTGAGCGCAGCAGCACGCTCATCACCCGCCTCAACGAGACCGGGGATACCGTCAACCGCCAGCTCGACGAGCAGGGCGCGGTTCTCGCCGCCCGCGTCAAGGACGCGACGGAGAGCGCCCGCGTCACGTTGGAACACCAGCAGAGCGGCTTCCTAGCCCGCCTCGGCGAGACCAGCGAGCAGGTCGGCTCGCTGCTCGGCGAGCAGCGCGACCTCATGGTTCGCGATCTCGTCAGCACAGGCCGCGAGGTTCACGGATTGCTCGGCGAGCAGAGCGAGGAGCTGGCGCGCCGGATGACCGACGCCACCCGGACCCTGACCGAGACGATCAACGTCGATGGACGGCACGTCGCCGACCGCGTCACCGAAGCGACGCAGACCCTGCGCGACACCTTCACCGTCCACGCCGAGGACGCACGGACGATGTTGGCCGGCACCGGGCGCGAGATCGTGATGGCGCTGACCCAGCAGGGTGGACGCGTCAACGAGGCGCTGGCTGCCAACGCTGAATCCATGCTGCGCTCGGTCGAAAGCCGCTCGCAGGCGCTCAACGAGGCGCTCGCCGGCAAGCATGATGCGCTGATCAAGCTGTTCGACACCCAGGGCCGCGAGATCTCGTCTGATCTCGGTGCTCGTTTGGCCGCCTTCGAGGACATCCTGCTCAACCAGGGCGGTTCCCTCGCCTCCCGCGTCGCCGAAAACGCTCGCAGCTTCTCGGACACCGTGACCGCGCGCCTGGCTCAGGTCGAGCGCCTGTTCGGCGAGGAAGGGCTTGCCCTGGCCGATCGCGTCGGCTCCCGCTCGCTCGAAGCCGCCGAGATCCTGGCCGGCCGGACTGCGGAAGCCGCTGCCGCGATGGAGAACCAGATCAAGGTCTTCGAGGATCGCTCCAGCGCCAAGAGCGCCGAGATCGGCCAGTCGCTCGACACGCTGATCGCACGCATCGACGGCAATCTCGGCTCGCGCGCCACGGCCCTCAACGAGGCGCTGGTGGAACGCACGGTCGACATCGCCCGCGTGCTGGCGGAGGGCGGCCGCGAGGTCACCCGCGCGCTTGCCGCAAAGGCGGACGAGATCGGCGAGGTCGTCACCTCCAAGAGCGAGGCGTTGACCCGCACGCTCGGCGACAAGGCCGATGCCATCAACGCCACGCTCGGCGGACGCGCCCTGCAGATCGCCGATACGCTCGACCAGAGCGTCGCGCGCTTCGAGGAGCGCGTGGTCAACCGGCTCGATACCGTCTCCGGCACGCTCGATACACGCAGCCAGGAGTTCGCAGACACGCTGCAGAGCCGTTCGGACGCCATCACTGGCGCCCTCACCGCCCGCACCGAGGAACTGCGCGGGCTGTTCGACGAGAAGGGCAGCGGCATGGTCGACATGCTGCGCCATCGTGGCGAGATCATCGCCGCCGCGCTCGAAACTCGCACCAATGCCTTGCGTGCCCTGCTCGATGAAAAGGGCAGCGGCGTCGTCGATGCGCTGGGCGAACGCGGCGAGACCATCGCCGCCGCGCTCGAGGCTCATACCGAAGCCCTGCGCGCTCTCTTCGACGAGAAGGGCGGCAATGCCGTCAGCGCCCTCACCTTGCGTGGCGAGGCCATCGCCTCGGCGCTGGGTGCCCGCGCCGACGAACTGCGTAACCTGTTCGACGAGAAGGGCGGCGGCATGGTCGACGCGCTGAGCCAGCGTGGCGAGGCCATCGCCGGCGAGGTCGCCAGCGTCGGCGAGGCCATCGTGCGCGCCATCGAAGGCCGCAGCACCTCGATGGTGGCGGGCCTGCGCCAGCATGGCGTCGAGATCACCACCGCGCTCGACACATCGGCGGGCGCGCTGCGCGAAACCCTCGAATCCGGCACACGCCTCTCCGTGGACGCGCTGGTGAACACCAACGAGCAGTTGCGCGGCGAACTCGGCGGCATGCTCGGCCGCCTCGGCGAAGCCAACAAGCTGATGCAGCAGATCGTCACCGGCGCGAACAAGAACCTCGCAGCGATCGAAGGCGGTCTCTCGACCCGCGTCGGCGAGCTGCAGGAGGTGATCGGCACGGTGATGGAGGAAACCGGGCGCGCCTCGCAGCAGGTCGCCGCCCAGGTCGCCGAGCTCAAGACCTTCTCGGAAGGGACGTTGCGCGAGACCACCGCGCTCGTCGCGCAGCTCGACGACAAGGGCGCCTCGCTCAGCGAAGCCACCCAGACGAGCGCATCGGCCCTGCACGCCGTCGCGGCACGCCTCGAACAGGTCGAAGCCCGCGTCGGCAAGGCCCTGACCGAGCGCAAGTCCGCACTGGACGAGTTGCACGGCCTGATCGCCACGCGCACAGAAGACGTCGAATCGATCACGCGCTCCTTTGCGGCGCTGATCGACGACCAGCTGAGCTCGGCGGAAGCCCGCGCCCGCCAGATCGGCGGCGTGCTCAGCGAATCCGCCGAGGCCTCGACCCATGCGATCGAGCATCAGTTCGAGCTGATCCGCGCCACCACCGGCAAGGAGCGCGAGCGCACCGCCAGCGCCCTGCGCGCGGCCTATGAGCAGGTCACCACCGAGGTTGGCAACGAACTCGCCAAGGTGACCGAGCGCTTCCAGAGCGCGGCCAAGGACATGAAGAACGTCACCGCCGAGATCCACCAGGATCTCGAGGCGACCCGCGCGGAACTCAAGCGCGGCGTGCTCGAACTGCCCCGCGAGACGCAGGAATCGACCAGCGCCATGCGCCGCGTCGTGTCCGAGCAGATCAAGGCGCTGAACGAGCTGACGGAGATCGTCACGAAGTCGGGCCGTCGCCACGACGTCGCGGCGGCAGCCGACAGCCAGCCGCGTCGTGCTCCGGTCGCAGCCGCTCCGGCGCCTGCCCCGGCCCCCGCGATGCCCAGCTACACGACGGTGACCCAGGCCCGGATGCCGGTGGTTTCCGAGCCGCTGCTGCGGCCGTCGATCGACGCCAGCGCCGAGCTTCCGGTCCAGCAGGCAGCGCGGCCCGAGCCCCGGCCCGTCACCCCTGCCCCCGTGCAGCGGCCGGCGCCGGTGCAGGAGCTGCCGCGTCGCGCGGCCGAGCCGCAGGCGCAGCCCCGCCCGCAGCAGGTGCAGCCGGCCCAGCCCCCGGCCAAGGCCGGATGGCTGTCCGACCTGCTCAACCGCGCCTCGCGTGAGGAGCCGCCGGTCGAAACCTCGAAGCCCACCGCGCATTCGATCGAGAAGCTCGACTCGCTGTCGGTGGATATCGCCCGCATGATCGATCATGAGGCGGCCGTCGAGCTGTGGGACCGCTACAAGCGCGGCGAGCGCAATGTCTTCACGCGCCGGCTCTACACGCTGCAGGGCCAGCAGACCTTCGACGAGATCCGGCGCAAATACCGCCGCGACGCGGAGTTCAAGGAGACCGTCGATCGCTACATCGACGAGTTCGAGCGCCTGCTCGGCGAAGCCGCCAAGGACGATCGCGACTCGATGGTGGCCAAGACCTACCTCACCTCCGAGACGGGCAAGGTCTACACCATGCTCGCCCATGCCAGCGGGCGCTTCGAGGCGAACTGACGCCGAGGGCGCCCTCGACAGACCGATAAGGAAGGCCGCCCTGACGGGCGGCCTGTTCTCGTTGGGGACTGCGGCTGGCTGCGTTTTCGCACATTCGGCAAGTCAGCGTGACGGCCGCCCGCGTCACGGCGCTTCAACGGAGACAGAGAGCCTGATAGCGTTCGGCGATGCGGCTCAAGGCTCTCATGCTCGATGTCGACGGCGTGCTGATCTTGCACCCCGACCCCGGCGGCTGGTCGAGCAATCTCGAACGCGACCTCGGCATCTCAAAAGAGACGCTCCAGAATGCGTTCTTCGCCAAGCACTGGCACGATATCGTCGTGGGGCGCGCGGATCTCCATCCGACGCTGGATGCGGCCCTGGCGGAGATCGGCACCGGTGTCAGCTCCGAAAGGCTGGTCGACTACTGGTTCGAACACGATGCCCATGTGAACCATGATCTGCTGGATGCGCTGGTCGCACTGCAATCAGCCGGCCCGGAACTACATCTCGCCACGGTGCAGGATCACGCGCGGGCGCGTTACCTCTGGCACGTGCTGGGCTTCAAGCGCCATTTCACGGCTATGCACTATGCGGCTGATCTCGGCGTGGCGAAGCCCGATGCGCGATTCTTTGCGTGCATCGAGCAACGGACGGGCTTCAGCCGCAGGAACTTCTTCTGATCGACGACACGCAGGAGAACATCGACGCAGCGCGGGCTCGGGGATGGCACGCCGCGTTGTGGGACAAGCAGGCGCGCCTGGCCGACATCCTGGCGCTGCATCTCTAGCGAGGCATCGCCTTCGCGCGGCCTGTCAGCGCACCCAGCGCACGATCTCGACCAGCACCTGCGACAGTGCCTTGTTCAGGGCCTGCGCCGCGGCTCCGCCATCGCCGGCGGTGGCTGGCACGCGAGCGGAAAACAGGCGCGCGCGCTGGATCTGGCCGGTACGATCCCCGACAAGCTTGGCCGAAATCTCGACGACGGCCGTGCCGCTCGCCGTATCGATGTTGAAGCTGCGGATATCGGTATTCAGCTGCATATCCGGAACAATGCGCTCGCCCGGCCGCGACACCGAGGTGAGCCGGCCGCCATTCTCGAACGTCTGGATCAACCGCGCCTGGACGAGCTTGGGCACGCGATCGGCCCATTGGGCTCCGCCTGCGAACGACAGCGCGCCCGCGGAATCCTTGACGATGATACGGTCGGAATCCAGCGTCTGCACCGTCGTCGGCTCGGCCACGACGAGCGCGGCACGGCTGCCGGCGACGCGCCCGACATCGCGCGGCCCCGGCGCGGAGAGATCATAAGTGGTCGGCGTCGCCCCTCCGCCGCAGCCCGCAAGAAGCATCGAACCGGCGAAGAGCAGGGCGATGGCGCTGAGGGAATGGAGACGAGGCGGCGTTGGGCGGGAGATCATCGGCATGAGGCTAGCGTGATCCATTGTACTGGGGCAATGACGGTTTGCCGCCAAAGATGAATTGCTGCGGGTTGCGTTCGATGCTGCGGATCGTCCGGTTCAGATCCGACAGCGTCTTCTTGCCGTCGCTGGCGAGCGACTCGATCTGGCGCAGGCCCGGCCCGGTAAAGCCGGCGATGCCGCGGGTGATCTCGGCGGTGCGCTTGTCGAGGTTGTCGGCAAGCACGCGGATCGACTTGGCGGCGTCCCCCACCTCGGTGAAGGCGCTGCGGCCATCCTGTCCGGCGGCAGTGTTCAGGAAAGCCTGCGCGCTCTTGAGCACGCCCTCGACCTGATCGGCCGCACGGTTGAGCTTGTCGGTGATCGAGGCGACATCCTTCACGGCCTTGCCGACATCCCCGCTGGAGCTTCCAAGCGCCGCAGTGAACTTGTCGACATTCTCGACGATCGCGATCACCTTCTTGTCGTCGACCGAGCGCACGATCTCGGTCAGTTCATCGCTGAGGACGCCGAGCTTCTGCGCCAGGGGCGCGATCGTCTCGGCAATCGTGCCGAACGACTTCATCAGCTTGTCGACGCCATCGGAGTTGTCGCCGAGCGCAGCCGAGAACTTCTCTACATTGCGGACCGTGTTGCTGATCGACCCGGCATTGTCCTTGACCAGTCCCTCGATGCCGCCGAGCACCTCGTCGGCGCGCTTGGCGATGGTGCGCACGGTCTCGATGATGTCCTGCAGTTCCGAACGCTCGGCGATGATGACCGGCATCGACTGGCCGGGCTGAGCCTGGAGCGGGGCGGAGTTGGGATCGCCGCCGAGGAGCTGGACAGCGACCACGCCGGCCAACCCCTGCGCCTCGATGCGAGCGCGCGTATCGACGCGTAGCGGCGTCGAGCTGTCGACCTGGATCACCGCATAGATCTGGCGTGGGTCGTCGGGCTGCAATTCGATGCGGGTGACCTCGCCGACGCGCAGGCCGTTGAACAGCACGCTCGACCCGCGTCCGAGGCCGGTCACCGTGCCGCTGAAGATGACGCGCACATCGACGCGGCGGCCGGCGCCACCGCTGTTGAACCAATAGACGAAGCCGAACAGCGCCGCGAGAACCGCAAGCGTGAACAACCCTACAAGCGCATAGTTTGCCCGCGATTCCATGGTCTAGCGCTTCATCCTTGCATATGCGCCGGCTGCCGTGCTCGCGCCCGCTCGCCACCGAAGTAAGATTTGAGCCACGGATGGTCCGAGGCCAGCATTGTGGCAAGCGGGCCGACCGCGATCACCCGCTTGTCGGCCAGCGCCGCGATCCGATCGCAGGCCGAATAGAGGCTGTCGAGATCATGGGTCACCATGAAGACGGTGAGCCCCAGCGTCTGCTTCAACGTCATGATCAGTTCGTCGAACTCGGCGGCGCCGATCGGATCGAGGCCCGAGGTCGGCTCGTCGAGGAAGACGATCTCGGGGTCCAGCGCCAGCGCGCGCGCCAGCGCCGCGCGCTTGATCATTCCGCCGGACAGTTCCGAGGGCGATTTGTCGGCGGCATCGCGCGCCAGCCCGACCAGATCGAGCTTCACCATCGCCATGTCCTCGAGCAGGCCCGGCGAGAGCTTGAGGTATTCGCGCATCGGCACCTGGATGTTCTGCTTCACGGTCAATGCCGAGAACAGCGCCCCGTGCTGGAACATCACCCCGAAGCGCCTCTCCAGCGCACGCCGCCGGACGGCATCGAGCGTGTCGACATCCTCGCCCAGCACCTCGATGGTCCCGCGCGATTTGCGGACCAGGCCGAGGATCGTGCGCGTCAGGACCGACTTGCCCTGCCCCGAGCCGCCGACGAAGCCCAGGATCTCGCCGCGCATCACGTCGAGGTCGAGTCCGTCCATGATCACCTTGTCGCCGAACTGGACCTTGAGGTCGCGCACGCGGATCACCGCATCCGCAGGGGCGGAAGCAGCATCGCGGCCGGATGCGGCGCCGTCCTGGCGCGCATCGGTGCGGAGCTCTGTCGCTGCTTCGGTCATCGGGCCGGTACGATCCTCAAAATGCGATGGATGCAAAAAACATGGCGAAGAGGCCGTCGACGACGATGACCATGAAGATTGCCTTCACCACCGACGCCGTGACCTGCCGGCCAAGCGACTCAGCCGAGCCTTTTACCGCCAAACCCTCGATCGACGCGATCAAACCGATCACGAAGGCCATAAAAGGGGCCTTGATGAGACCGACGGCGAAATGCTTCCAGGTGATCACCGACTGAAGGCGGGCCAGGAACGTGTCCACGCCGATGCCGCCATAGAGCCAGGCCACGAGCGCCGCCCCGGTCAGGCCCGACAAGGTCGAGAGGAAGGTCAGGATCGGCAGCGAGATGATTAGCGCCAGGATGCGCGGCACCACCAGCACCTCGATGGGATCGAGCCCCATCACGCGCAACGCATCGATCTCTTCGCGCATCTTCATCGAGCCGATCTCGGCAGTGAAGGCCGAGCCGGAGCGCCCCGCGATCATGATCGAGGTGAGCAGGACTGAAAGTTCCCGCAGGATCAGGATGCCGGTCAGATTGACCACGAAGGCGGTCGCGCCGAATTGCTGAAGTTGGAAAATGCCCTGCTGCGCGACAATGCAGCCGACCAGGAACGAGATCAGCATGATGATCGGCGCGCCGTTGAAGGCGATCAACTCGATCTGGTTGACGAGCGAGGGTCCGCGGAACTTGCGTGGCCCCAGCACGACGCTGATGGAGCCGACCACAACCTCGCCCAGGAACATCGCGCCGGCGACCATGTCGCGGCCGAAGCGCACCACGGACACGCCGATGTTGACCAGCACGCTGACGACGCCGAAATGGCCGGCATGGCCCTGCGTGCTCTCGTCGTTGAGCGTGATCTCTGCCAGCAGCACCGCATGTTCGGGGCGCTTGCTGATGATCTCGACCGCGTGGCCTGCCTCTTCCTGCTGTGCTTTCAGCCGGTTGAGAACATAGGCGCCGAGCGTATCGAGGCGTGTGACGGCGGAGAGATCGAGCCTCGCAGGCAGGCCCTTGGCGATGCGCCCGGCGATTTCGGACACAAGTGCCTCGACGCGCGGCGCCCGGTCGGCGCTCCACGAGCCCGCAAGCGCGACCGACAGAGTGCCGGCATCGTCACGGAATACGGCCTGAGGTTCGGCGGTATCAAGGCTCGCCATGGTCGATGTGCTGTCCCTGCCCTACGGCGCCGCGTCAACGGCCCGTCTGCGGCGTCCGTCCGATCGTTCCCGTTCCACCCCTGCTGCCTGTATCGCCGTCGCAACAGCCCTTTGCAAGCAAACGGAGGCATTCACGGCCGCCCAGAGGCGCCAGCGCCAGAGATATTCGACCATTGTTGCACGGCGCCCTCACATTGCCGGAAAAAGACACGCAAAAGCGCGCTCTTCGACGCGCTTGAAGCACTTCCTTAAGCAGTGCCGGCTCACGGTTTGCAGTGGTTCATCACGACTGACGAATGCCGATTCGGGCAGTCTTTCACGAGCAGGTTGGGTCATGAGCGAAGCACGTTCGCTGACGGCGCTGAGCGAGAGCGACTACGAGGCCATCGCGAACGCCGTTACGGAAACGGCGCGCGGACGCTGGTTCATGGCCGAATTCGCCAAGCGCAACCGGCAGTCCGACACGGCGCAGTTGCTGACCGCGATCGGCCGTATCGAACGGGTGGTCGGCGGCAGCCAGGACCGCCCCAGCCCCGATGCCAACTTGCACGAAGCTGCAGCCCTGATCGCCGATCTCCGGCTCGACCTCGAACGCATCAGCGGACGCAGTGGCGAGCCCTCGTCGGGACTGGCGGCCCGCATCGAAGGCGCGGCGGGAGCGCTCGTGGCCGCCAATGAAGGCATGCAGGAAGCCGCCTGGGGCCTGCGCGAGGCCGGGGCCGATGAAGCCGCCTGCGATGTGCTGGACCGGCGCTCGACCGAGATCCATGCCGCAACTGCTGTAATCGAGAGCACCGCGCAGCAGATCGGCAAGATCGCCGACACCATTGCCATGCTCGACAGCAGCCTGCGGGCGTTCTGCGAGACCGCGCAGGAGCCCAGCACCAGCGCCGGCGTACCCCGCGGTTTTGCCATGCGCGATGCCGCGCCGCTGGGCGCCTATGAGGACATCGAGATCGTCGATATCGACGAAGCTCCGAAATCGGTGCTGATCGAGCCGCGCCCGGTCTCGGCGCGCCCGATGCCGGAACTGAAGCAGCATCCGAGCACGCTGCTCAACGACGACATCGTGTTCGAGGAGATCGGCGCGCCAAGCGATCCCCTGCAGGCGCCGCATGTGCTGGCGGCCGCAACGTCGGAAGCGGAACTGCGCGCCCTCGACGCGCTGACGCCCGAAGCCAAGCTCGCCTATTTCGCCTGACCGGCGACCGTAAAGCTCGCCATCTTGCCGGGGTTCATCAGACCGTAGGGGTCGACCTGGCGCTTGAAGCCGAGTTGGTCGGCATCGGCGCGCTTGTGCCGGCTGCCCGCCTCCAGCGACACCACATGCGGGTTGGCGATCATCACGCCGGCCTCTTCGTGCAGGGCGATGATCTCGTTCAGGCGCTCCGGCGTGGTGTAGCGCAGGATCGGCAGGGCGCTGGCCGTCATGCGCCCGCCGAAGCGGATGAATTCGTGATGCGCCAGCACCTCGTCGGGGAAGCGCTCGATAATCTCGGCAGCACTCGCCACGAGCCGGTCATGCGGAAACAGGCACTGGAGATAGGTGATCGAGCGATCGCTCTTGAGCCACTGCAGCGTGGTGTGGTTCCAGGTGTATTCGTAGAGCGGCACCGTGCCCGGCCCCTCCTCCGCGGGCGCCTCATAGGTCACCGTGCCGCGATCGCCGATGATCGCCTTGAACGGGCCCAGCGAGGCTTCCGCGATCATGCATATCAGGATGCTCTTGCCTTCAGGGCAATGTTGCTTCAGCGCCCCGAAATAGGACGGGATCGGAGCCGAGATCGACGTGACCAGCTTCTTCACGACGCCATCGGCCAGCGCGACGTCATAGCCGGCCTTGAACGCCTCCATATAGTCGTCGAAGGCCACGATGACGTCGATCCAGGGCCAGGCCGGCGCCAGCGGCATTTCCAGCGCGGTGATGATGCCCGTCGTGCCGTAGGCGCGATTGACCTTCTGGGCGGCATCGTCGCGCAGTTCCAGTATGCGGGGCGTCTCTTCGACCGTGACGACCCGCGCCGCGAGAATGTTGCCGGGTTCGCGCAGCCCGCCATAGGTCACCGAGCCGACGCCGCCCGAGCCGCCGGCAACGAAGCCGCCGATCGTTGCAGAGCGCTTGGTCGAGGGGTGCATGCGCAGCTCGAAGCCCGAGGCACGCGTCGCAATGTCAATGTCGAGGATGCGCGAGCCCGCACCGACGCGGACCGCGCCGGTCCTCAGCCATTCGATGCCGGTCAGAGCCGTGATGTCGAGCAGTACACCGCCTTCCAGCGGGACCGCCTGGCCATAATTGCCGGTGCCGGCAGCGCGGACGGTGAGTGGGATCCTGCGCTTCGCGCATGCAGCCGCGACCCACACGACCTCCGCCTCGTCGCGAGGACTGACGATGATGTCGGCGGACTTGCCGGCCAGTTCGGTATTGAGGATCGGCGAATACCAGAAGAAGTCGCGCGAGCGCTTGCGAACGACCTGCGGCTCATCGATCACCGGCACGCCGGCGAGATCGGCCTTCAGCGCGGCGATGTCGTAGCGGGACGGCATCGAGGCCTTCGCGCTTGTCTCGGATATCGCACTCATGGTCGGCTCAATCCTATCGGGAAGACCTCTCCTCATTGCGATGAGCGCAGCGATGAAGCAATCCAGCGGAGGCAAAGCCCGACGAGCCTGGACTGCTTCGCTGCGCTCGCAATGACGGCGGCGTCAGTTCTCCCGCTTCAGCGCGCTTTCATGCCAGCGCCGCAGCAGAACATGGGAAATCCAGCTCGTGACCAGGAAGATCGCGATGCCTGACAGCGAGATCATGATCAGGGCGGCAAAGACGCGCGGGATCTTGAGCTGGTAGCCTGCTTCCAGGATGCGGTAGGCGAGGCCCGAGGCCGTGCCACCCGTACCGGCGACGAATTCGGCGACGACTGCGCCGATCAGCGCAAGCCCGCCCGAGATCTTCAGCCCGGCGAGGAAATAGGGCAGCGCGGCGGGCAGCTTGAGATAGCGCATCGTCTGCCAGCGCGTGGCGCCATAGAGCTGAAACAGGTTGACCAGGTTATGGTCGGCCGAGTTCAGCCCCAAGATCGTGTTGGACAGGATCGGGAAGAAGGCGACGATCCAGGCGCAGATCAGCAGCGACAGGTTGATGTCGCCCGCCCAGATGATGATCAGCGGCGCGATCGCCACGATCGGCGTCACCTGCAGGATCACGGCATAGGGCAGAAGCGACATTTCCAGCCATTTCGACTGGGTGAACAGCACCGCCAGCGTCACGCCGACGATGACCGCCGCCGCCAGCGCCATGAATGTGATGCGCAGCGTGATCAGAAGCGAGCCCGACAGCGTGCCCCAATCGGCGACGAGGGTCTGGCCGATCAGCAACGGCCCCGGCAGGATGTAGGGCGGGATGTTGTTCCAGCGGACGAGCGCTTCCCAGGCGCCCAGCGCCAGGACGCCGATGACGATCGGCGCCAGGATGCGCGGCCACGTGCTGGCCGGCAGTCCCAGGACGCGCGGTTCGGTGGCGAAGATCGGCCGGGCTTCTGCGTCAGTGCCGTCATGGGCGACTTCGATGGTGGGCGCGCTCATGAGCCGATCGCTTCCTTGAGCTTGGCCGAAACGACGCGGCAGAGATGAGCATAGTCGCTCGAGGTCCGGAACAGTTCGTCGCGCGGATAGGGCGCGTCGACATCGAGGTCGGCCATGACACGGCCGGGCCGTGCCGCCATCACGACGATGCGCTTCGACAGGTACACGGACTCGAACACCGAGTGCGTGACGAAGACCGCGGTGAATTTCTCGCGCCACCAGAGTTCGAGCAGATCGTCGTTGAGGCGGTGGCGGGTGATCTCGTCGAGCGCCGCAAAGGGCTCGTCCATGAGCAGGATTTTCGGCTTCATCACCAGCGCGCGGGCAATCGAGACCCGCATCTTCATGCCGCCGGAGAGTTCGCGCGGATAGGACTTCTCGAACCCTTTTAGCCCGACCAGGGCGAGCATCTCGACAGCCCGGCCCTCGGCTTCGCGCCTGGGTACATGCTTCAGCACGAGCGGCATCATCACGTTGCTCAGGGCGTTGGCCCAGGGCATCAGGGTCGGGTCCTGGAAGACGAAACCGAGGTCGCGCTCGGGCGTGCCGGACGCGTCATGACCCGTGGTCGGCCAGTCGATCGTGCCGGTGGAGGGAGCGCCGAGCCCCGCCACCATGCGCAGCAGGGTCGACTTGCCGCAGCCCGACGGGCCGAGCAGGCTGATGAACTGGCCAGCGCCGAGATCGAGGTTCACGTCTCGTACGGCGAGCGTGCCGTTGGCGAACTGCTTCGAGACATGGCGGATCGAGACAAGCGGCTTGGTGCCGTCGGGACGCCGGGTCAGGGGTGTGCTCAGATAGGCTGTGTCCAAAGCCTGATGATCCATTCTTGCTCGGCGAGACCAACACCCGCGCCGTTATCCTGGCCGGAGCGCCGGGATCCATCGTAGAGCTCGTCGAGCTCCGATGGCTCCCGGATCCACGCCGCTGCGCGGCTTCTCCGGGGTGACGACGCGGCTGCGTTTACACGCGAAAACTCAAGCCTTGCCGACGCCCTTGTTGATGAATTCGAGGCTATAGGCCTTCTTGATGTCGACGCCAGCGGGAAACACGCCGGCCTCCGTCATCGTCTTGTAGAAGTTGGCCCAGCGCGCGTCCGTCATGGCGCCGATGCCCATCGTCAGCGCATCGCCGGAGAGCACGATGCCGTTCGAGATCATGACCTTGGTGGCGTAGTCGATCTTCTCCTGATCCATGTCGGGGTTATCCTTCAGGATCTGGGCGTTGGCCGCCGCGACCGCAGGTCCGCCCTTCAGGTATTCCGCCCAGCCCTCGAGCGTTGCGGTGACGAAGCGCTGGACCAGGTCCTTCTTCTCGTCGACCATCTTCTTCGAGATGTTGATCGTGGTGTTGTAGTTCTCGAAGCCGGCATCGGCGATGAGATGCACGACCGGCGTCACCCCGCCCTGCTTCTGGATCGCGAAGGGTTCCGACGAGATGAACCCCTGCTGGGAGATGGTCTTGTCGGCGAGGAACGGCGCCATGTTGAAGGTGTAGGGGCGGATCTGCTCGTCGGTGAAACCGAACTTCGCCCTCAGGAAAGGCCAGTAGCTGTTGCGGCCCGCGGCACCGACGAGGATCGGCTTGCCCTTCAGGGCCGCCAACGAGTCGTTGCCCTGGCCGGGATGCGAGATGATGACCTGCGGGTCCTTCTGGAAGATCGACGCGATGCAGAGGAAGGGGATGCCCTCCTGCGCATAGCGGATCGCCTCGAAGGAGTTCGACATGATCATGTCGACGCGGCCGCCGAGCAGGAGCTGCGACGGGTTTTGCTGCGGCCCGCCCATGCGGATGTCGGCGTCGATGCCGTACTTCTTGTAGATGCCGTTGGCGGCGGCGAGATAGAAGCCGCCATGCTCGGCCTGGGCGCGCCAATTGGTGAGATAGCTGACCTTGTCCAGGGTCTGCGCATTGACCCGCGCTCCTGGGACCGGAACCAGCGCGGCAGCGGCCGATCCGCCGATCAGTCCCAGCGCGGCGCGGCGGCTCAAGCGGTACTTCATCATCATGCTGGAGACTCCTGAACAGGCTCGGCAAGCGCCGCAATCAATCGCCGATGAGCAACTTATATGCCATGGAGTGGGCGATACTGGGAATGTCCGATCGGCAGCTTTCGCACAGAGAACGCGCAGTTGCGCATGAGTTAGGCAAGTCACTGTGCCCAGCATTCGTCGCGATGCGCTTCCATCGGCGGCCTGGCCGGGTAAGGTGACGGCCAAGTTTCATGACCGGTGACCCGAGATGACCAACCCTGCCCTCGCCGCGCTCCGCGCCGAACTGTCCAACCTGACGATCTATGACGATGCGCCGAGCCTGCGGATGCACAGCCGGGACTTCTTCTGGTTTTCGCCGGTGCTCAAGCCCGACCTCGAGAACAAGCATGCCGAACTGATCATCCTGCCGCGCGACAAGGCGGAGGTGCGCCGTGTCGCATCCGCCTGCGCGCGGCATGGCGTGAAGCTCACCGTGCGCGGCGGCGGCACCGGCAATTACGGGCAGGCGGTGCCGCTCGAAGGCGGCGTGGTGCTGAATATGACGCGGCTCAATCGCGTGGTCTCGACCGTGCTCGGTGCAGGCCGTTTCGAATCCGGCGCCAACATGCTCGACATCGACAAGGCACTGGCCCCGCTCGGGCAGGAACTACGCATGCATCCCTCGACCCGCGCGCAGGCGACGCTGGGTGGATTCGTGGCGGGTGGTGCGGCCGGCGCCGGTTCCTGTACCTGGGGCCAGATCGACAATCTCGGCGCAGTGATCGCGGTCGAGGTCATGACGGTCGAGTCCGAGCCGAAGCTGATCGAGCTGCGCGGCCGCGAGATCCTCAAGGTGATGCACGCCTATGGCGTCAACGGCATCATCACGGAGGTCGAGGTGCCGCTGGCGCCGGCCCATGCCTGGGCCGAGAAGATCGCGCTCTTCGACACGCTGACGCAGGCCGCCGCCTTCGGCCAGGCCTTCACCGAATGCGACGGCATCGCCAAGAAGCTCGTCAGCGTCCACGATCCGCGCATCGCGCCCTATCTGCGCCGGCTCGGCCCCTATCTCGGCGATAACAAGGCTTTTGCGATCCTGATGGTCTCGGAGCCGCAAGCCGACGAACTCGACCGGCTGATCGCAGGCATGGGGGGCACCGTCACCTTCTCGCGCGGCGCGGATGCGGCCCGCGCCGCCGCCTTCGGCGAGCACCGCGAAAAGGGCGCGCCCGGGCCGCTCTACGAATACACCTGGAACCACACCACGCTGCACGCCCTGAAGGTCGATCCAGAGATCACCTATCTCCAGCTGCGCTTCCCGCCCGATCGAAATCTGGAACTCCTGGCCTGGGCCGAGAAGCATTTCGGCGACGAGGTGCTGTTCCACATCGAGTTCCAGCGCCGGCAGGGCAAGGTCTATCATTCGAGCCTGCCGCTGGTGCGCTATTCGACCCCCGAGCGCCTGCACGAGATCATGCGCGAGGCGGAAGCTGCCGGCATCCAGGCCTCGAACCCGCATAGCTGGGTGCTCAACAATGCCGGATGGAAGCAGATCGACGCGCCGCAGCCGGAGTTCAAGCGGCTGGCGGACCCGCAAGGACTGATGAACCCCGGCAAGCTGCTGGGCTGGGAAGCCAAGGCAGCCGAGTCTGCGGAGTGAGACCGCGCTGGACGACGGCCGACATCCCGTCCCAGGCAGGCCGGATCGCGATCGTCACCGGGACGGGCGGGCTCGCCTACGAGACGGCCCTGGAGCTGGCAAGAGCGGGCGCGCAGGTCGTGCTGGCCGGACGCAATCCCGCCAAGGGGCACGCAGCGGCATCTCTCATCGCGGCCGTCCTGCCCGCTGCGCGGATCACGTTTGCGACGGTCGATCTCGCCGACCTCGCCTCGATCCGCGCTTTCGCAGAGGGGTTCATGGCGGGCCATGAGAGGCTCGATATCCTCGTGAACAACGCTGGCGTCATGGCGCTGCCTGAGCGCAAGACCACGCGCGACGGTTTTGAGATGCAGTTCGGCACCAACTTTCTCGGGGCTTTCGCACTGACGGCGCATCTGCTGCCGATGCTGCAGCGAAGCCCGGCGGCAAGGACGGTGCAACTCAGCAGCCTCGCCCATCGCCGCGGCTTCATCGACTTCGACGATCTCGGGGGTGAGCGGCTCTACAAGCCGTGGAAGGCCTACAGCCAGTCCAAGCTCGCCATGCTGATCTTCGCTCTGGAGTTGCAGCGGCGCAGCGACAGCCATGGCTGGGGGCTGACCAGCCTCGCCGCGCATCCAGGCTGGGCAGCGACGGAACTCATCGGGAACGGGCCGGCCTCGACGACGGGCATCATGGCGCGCGGCGCACGCGTGGTCGAGGCGCTGCTGCCGCTCCTGGGCCAATCGGCCAGGGATGGTGCTCTGCCGACGCTCTATGCGGCGACCGCCCCGGGTGTCGTCAAGGGCGGTTATTACGGACCCGACGGCTTCTACGAAATACGCGGTGCGCCTGCCCTCGCGAAGGCGACCGGCGAGGCCGATGATCCCGCCATCGCGGCCAGACTCTGGCAGGACGCCGAGCGCCTCACCGGAGTTCGCTTCGAGACCGAAGCGATTTCGCAGGCGGAGGCGTCCGCGCCGTGAGGGTGCTGATCTTCGGCGCGACCGGCATGATCGGGCAGGCAGCCCTGCGCGAATGCCTGCTCGACCCCGGCGTGGACGCTGTCGTCACGATCGGCCGGCGCGCTACGGGGCAGAGCCATGCCAAGCTGCGCGAGATCATCCATGACGATCTGCTCGACTACGGCGCGGTCGAGAGCGAACTGTCAGGCTTCGATGCCTGCCTGTTCTGCCTCGGTATCGCCTCGTCGGGCATGAGCGAGGCCGATTACAGCCGCATCACCTACGAGATACCTGTCGCCGCCGCGCGCGCGCTGTCGCGGCTCAGCCCCGGCATGGTCTTCGTTCACACCTCCGCTGCCGGCGCCGACAGCAGCGAGCAGGGCCGCATCATGTGGGCGCGCGTCAAGGGACGGGCGGAGAACGCGCTGCTGCGAATGCCGTTCAAGGGCGTCTATGTCTTCCGCCCGCTCATCGTCCGCCCGCTGCATGGCATCGAGTCGCGCACGACGCTGTATCGTGTCTTCTACAAGGCCTTGCGCCCGCTGCTCGCCCCGCTGCAAAGCTTGTTGCCGGGCTACGTGACCTCGACGGAGACCATCGGCAAGGCGATGCTGAAGGTCGTCCGCGGGGGCGCGCCCAGGCCTATCCTTGAGTGCGCGGACATCAATCGCCTATGAGACCATCGGCTGTATCGAGGACGAGACCATCATGACCGCACGCTTCTGGGGCGACCTGAAGACCACCGATTTCGCCGGGCTTTCCGCCGACCGGACTGTAGCAGTGCTGCCGCTTGCAGCCATCGAGCAGCACGGCCCGCACCTCCCGGTCTCGGTCGACACCACAATCATGAATGCGATGCTGGCCGAAGCGATGCCGCTCGTGCCGGCCGATCTCGACGTTCTCGTGCTGCCGACCATGGCGATCTGCAAGTCGAACGAGCATCTGCATTCGCCCGGCACCCTGACCCTGACCTGGGAGACCGCAACCAGCGCCTGGATCGAGATCGGTGAGAGCGTGCGCCGCGCGGGCATCCGCAAGCTCGTCATCGTCACCTCCCACGGCGGCAACATCGACCCGATGAAGGTCGTGGCACGCGAGCTGCGCGTGCGGCACGGCATGCTCGCAGTGACCACCGCCTGGCGCGCGTTTGGCCTGCCGCAGGGCACCTATGCCGAGCTCGACGCCAATCACGGCATTCATGCCGGCGACATCGAAACCTCCCTGATGCTGCATTTCCGGCCCGACCTCGTCGATATGAGCCAAGCCGGTCGCTTCGATCCGCTGACGGTCGCGATGGCCGACGAGTACAAGTGGCTTCGCCCCACCGGGCTCCACGCGATGGCCTGGATGGCGCAGGATGTGAACCACTCGGGCGCAGCCGGAGACGCCAGCCTCGCCACGGCCGACAAGGGCAAGGCGACCGCCGCCTTCCAGGCCAAGGGTTTTTCCGAACTCCTGGCGGATGTCGCAAAGTTCCCGCTCGCCAGCCTGCACAAGGCGGGCTGAGGGGCCGGGCGACGCGCGCAACTCGTCACGCCGACGTGCGCAGTGCTTCACAAATTCGAACTGGAGCCCGGCCGGCAGGGACGGGACAATGCCGTCCTTGCCGGGAGCCAGATCGACGATGCAGCTTCAACTTCTCCGCAACGCCACGCTCAAGCTGAGCTATGCGGGCAGGACCATCCTGGTCGATCCCGATTTCGGCCACCCCCATAGCCGCCGCTCCTTCACGGGGCGCTCGCAGAACCCGATGGTCCCCCTGCCGCTGCCGATCGAGGATATCCTCAGCGGCGTCGATCTCGTCATCGTCTCGCATCTGCATGCCGACCATTTCGACGAGGTCGCGAAAGCGGCGATCCCGAAGCACCTGCCGGTGATCTGCCGAGCGGGAGATGAGGATGCCATCGTCAAGGCCGGTTTCACCGATGTGACGCCTCTCGACTGCTATATGCGGCTCGGCTCGATCATTTTGCGCGCGCAACCCGCGCAGCACGGGACCGGCGCCGTCGTCGAGACGATGGGGCCGGTGATGGGCTTCAGCCTGGAGGCGCCGGGCGAACCCTGCCTGTACTGGTGCGGCGACAGCGTGCTCTACCCGCCGCTGCGCCACGCGATTGGCGTGACCGATCCGGACGTGATCGTGAGCCATTCCTGCGGCGCCATGTGGGACGGCACGCTGATCGTGATGGATGTGCAGCAGACGCTCGACCTCTGCGAAGCCGCGCCGCGGGCAACCGTGATCGCGACGCATATGGAGGCGCTCGACCACGCCACGGTCAGCCGCGAGGCTTTGCGGCAGGCGGCCGAGGCACGCGGGATCGGGCCCGGGCGGCTGCACATCCCACGCGATGGCGAGAGCATCGCGCTGCGCGCCGCCAGCGCTGCGGCCTGAAGGGTCGGCCGTCATTGCGAGTAAAGCGAAGCAATCCAGGGTGACGTAGAACTCTGCGATGACTGGATTGCTTCGCTTTGCTCGCAATGACGGGGTAGCAGTCGCTACTCCCCCGCCACCCCTTGGCGGGCGTAGATGTCCTTGTGCTCGTCGCGGAGCAGGTTCTTCTGGACCTTGCCCATGGTGTTGCGCGGCAGTTCGGGCACGATGAATACCTGCTTGGGCAGCTTGAACTTGGCCAGGCGCTGCTCGAGCGTCCTGGCGATCGAGGCCGCGGTGATGTCGGCGCCGGGCTTGACCACGACCACCGCCGTCACACCCTCGCCGAAGTCCGGGTGCGGGCAGCCGAAGACCGCGCTTTCGATCACGCCCGGCATCTCGTCGATCTCGGTCTCAACTTCCTTCGGATAGACGTTGTAGCCGCCGGTGATGATCAGGTCCTTGCCGCGCCCGACGATGTGGACGTAGCCGGCCGGATCGATCTTGCCGAGGTCGCCAGTGATGAAGAAGCCGTCGACCTTGAACTCGGCCGCGGTCTTCTCCGGGTTGCGCCAATAGCCCTTGAAGACGTTCGGCCCCTTGACCTCGATCATGCCGATCTCGTCGGCGGCGAGCAGCTTGCCGGTCTCGGGATCGACCACGCGCGCCTCGACGCCCGGCAGCGGATAGCCGACGGTGCCGGCGACGCGCTCGCCCTCATAGGGGTTCGAGGTGCTCATGTTCGTCTCGGTCATGCCGTAGCGCTCGAGGATGGCGTGGCCGGTGCGGTCGCGCCATTCGCGATGGGTCTCGGCCAGCAGCGGCGCCGAGCCGGAGACGAAAAGGCGCATATGGGCGGTCGTCTCCTTGCTCAGGCGCTTGTCCTGCAACAGGCGCACATAGAAGGTCGGCACGCCCATCATGCAGGTCGCCTGCGGCAGGTACTTGAAGACCTGCTCAGGATCGAATTTCGGCAACAGGATCATCGAGGCGCCGGAGAACAGGATCGTGTTTGTAGCGACGAAGAGGCCGTGCGTGTGGAAGATCGGCAGCGCGTGCAGCAGCACGTCGTCCTTGTTGAAGCGCCAGTAGTCGACCAACGCCAGCGCGTTCGATGCGAGGTTGTCGTGGGAGAGCATGGCGCCCTTCGATCGCCCCGTCGTGCCCGAGGTGTAGAGGATCGCGGCAAGGTCGTCGGGGCCACGCGCGACATCGGTGAACTCGGAAACTGCTGCGGCCTGCCCATTGAACAGCGTGCCGGCGGAGACGCCCAGCGTCTCCAGTTTCACGCCGTCCTTGTCGGCATAGGGCTTCAGCGCCTCGGCCTTGGCAGGGTCGCAGACGAAGACGGCGGGCTGAGCGTCGCCCAGGAAATACTCGATCTCGGCGGGGGTATAGGCGCTGTTCAGCGGCAGGAAGATCGCGCCCGCGCGCACCGTGCCGAGATAGAGCATCAGCGACTCGAAGCTCTTTTCGACCTGCGCCGCGACGCGGTCGCCCGGCTTCACGCCGAGCCCGACGAGCACATTGGCGAAGCGGCCCGATGCGGCGACCATGTCGGCGTAGGCGAAGCGGCGGCCGTCATCGAGCAGTGCGAAAGGCGCGTCGGGCGCAGGCATGCGCGCACGGACGAGGTCGAACAGGTGGTTGCCCATGATTTCGGGTCCTTTTCAGGCGTTTCCGGTCAGATATTCAGTTGAAAGGCGGCAAGCAGCGTCCGGGTCAATTCGCGACGGCCCGCAGCATCTTGCGCACGCTGTTGGAGGCGACCACCGTGTTGCGGGTGGCGAAGGCCTCGTGATTGGTTTCGATATCGCCGAGTTCATAGCGATAATTGACCATGACGCCATGGGATTCCCGCAGGCCACGGGCGGAGAGGTTGCCGCCCACATTGATGCGCTCGAGCCTCGCGCCGTTGCCAAGATGGAAGCGCGCGACGGGATCGATCACCCGGCCGGAGTTGGTGCGGGCGCGAAACAGATATTGCGCCGTCATCTGGCCGAGCAGCTTGTCACGCCGTGCCCTGGTGGGCTCGTCGAGCGAGATCGTCTCGCCCGGCGTGCGTGAGAGCTCTGTGCGCTCCTCATTGGTGAGGTGGAACTCGCCGGGCTCGGCGACGATGCCCTCCAGCCAGCGCGCAAAGCCCGGCACCGGCGAGAGCGTCACGAAGGTGTCGAGCCCCGGAAGTTCGCGTTTCAGATCCTCCGCGACCTGCTTGATCAGGAAGTTGCCGAAGGAGATGCCGCGCAAACCCTCCTGGCAGTTCGAGATGGAATAGAACACCGCCGTGGTCGCAGCCTGCGCCGGCAAGACCTCGCGCTCGCCGCTCAGGACCTCGCCGATGCTGTGCGGGATCGCGCCGGTCAGGGCGACCTCGACGAAGATCAGGGGGTCGTCGATGAGTTGAGGGTGGAAGAAGGCGAAGCAGCGCCGGTCGGCCGGCTCGAGGCGGCGGCGCAGATCGTCCCAGCCCTGGATCTCGTGCACCGCCTCATAGCGGATGATCTTTTCCAGCACATTTGCCGGCGTGCGCCAGTCGATGCGGCGCAGCACCAGGAAGCCGCGATTGAACCAGGAGCCGAAGAGATGGCGAAAGTCGCTGTCGACGGATTTCAGGCCGGAATCGGCCTCGATCGCCTCGAACAGCGCCTCGCGCATCTCGACCAGCACATGGGTGCCGCCGGGCGCGAGATTGAGGCGGCGCAGCAATTCCTGCCGGCGCGGCTCCGAGGCGAGATGGAGCGCCGCGATATTGGCGCCGTTGGGGTCGGCCCGATAGGCCTCGATCGCCTTGCCAAGACGCTCGTGATCGGGCCCGAAGCGCTCCTGCAGCACGGCGAAGAAGTTCTGGCGGCCGGGCTTGTCGAGGCGTTCGAAGGCATCGAGCACGGCCTGCGCCAGCGCCATGCCCGAGGCTTCGCCACGGCCCGAGAGCAGGTCCTCGCAGAGCTGCGCGATCGGCCGGTTGCGCCCGCCTGCCAGGCGATCGAGCCCGATCAGCGCCCGGCCACGGTCGGCCACGCTGCTCAAAAGATCGCCCAGAAACGCCATGTCCATGCCTGCCCTCTTTCGCTGGAGCAATCCTATACAAGTCTTGTGACGAGGGAACCGCGCCCGTGGGGCAGCGCCGAGTTCCTCAATCCAGCAGTGCCCAGGCCTTCACGAAGAAGTCGTTCGCGCCGAAATTGCCGGATTTCAGGGCGATCACCAGATCGGGTCCATCGCCAGCACGCGTCCAGGGCACACCCGGATCGATCTCGGGGCCGATCTCCAACGTCTTGATGCCGAGCCCCTGGACCACGGCGCCGGAGGTCTCGCCGCCCGCGACGAGCAGTTTCGAAACGCCGCCCTGCGCGAGCCGTTGCGCGGTTTCCGCGAAGGCGTGCTCGACGATCTCTCCCGCCCGCTCGCGGCCGAGCTTGTCCTGTATGGCCGAGACCTCTGCTGGATCATCGCTCGAATAGATCAGGAAGGGCTTGTCCCGCGGCTGAGCCAGAGCCCATTCGGCAAGCGCGCCGGCGGTTTGCGCGCCTGACGCCAGCGCGATCGGGTCGACCTTCAGGGCGGGATAGCCTGCCGCCACCGCCGCCTTGATCTGACCGCGCGTCGCCGTCGAGCAACTGCCAGAGATGATGCCGGCCCGGCCCGGCGGCGCACTCAGGCTGGTCGATGCAGGCCGCTTCTCCAGAAGGCCCGCCTTGATGAAATTCTGCGGCAGGCCCATCGCGATGCCGGAGCCGCCGGTGAGAAGGACATGGCCGTCGACGGCCGCGCCCAGCACCATCAAATCGTCATTGGTCAACGCGTCGGTGACGACATAGCGCGCGCCCTCCCCGCCAAGCTTGGCGAAGCGCGCCCTGACCGCCTCGGGACCTGCCAGGACCGTGGCGTAGTCCACGAGACCCACGGGCGCCGGCGTCTGCGCGCCCATCAGGCGCATCAGATTCGAGTCGCGCATCGGCGTCAGCGGATGGTCCTTCATCGAGCTCTCATGCAGCGGCACTGCCCCGACGAAGAGATAACCCTGGTAGATCGAGCGGCCATTGGCCGGGAAAGCCGGGCAGACGATAGCTAACTCGGCGCCGAGACGCTCGGCCAATGCATCTGCGACCGGGCCGATATTGCCGGTGGGCGTCGAATCGAAGGTGGAGCAGTATTTGAACAGGATCTGGCGCGCGCCCGCCGCCAGCAGCGCCTCGCAGGCCGCCAGCGAGTCCGCGACCGCCTGCGCCACCGGATTGGTGCGTGATTTCAGCGCCACGACAACCGCATCGGCATCGGGCAGGCTGGCGCCGGGCGACGGCGCGCCGATAACCTGCACCGTGCGCATGCCGGCACGGTTCAGCATCAAGGCGACGTCGGTCGCCCCCGTCATGTCGTCGGCAATCACACCCAGAAGCATTGGCAACCCCTCGTCGCGGGACACGCGGACCTCCAGGGCCCGGTCAATCACGCTTGTTACCAGAGTTTGCGGGGCGCGCGACACACGGCGCTGCGCGAACCCTGCCTTGACGTAACGCATGGCTCTCGGCTTGCATGCGTTACCACCGAGCGGGAGGTTGTCGAAAAGCAGGACGCAACGGCAGGGCGGGATCGACGCGCGCGAATTTTTGATCCAGCTTGGTACCGGGTGGAACGAATTCTGCAGGTGACACGCAAAGCGCCCGGCGCAGGGGGAGAGATTTTGCGCCGGTCGGCACGCCGCAATGGCACTTCGGCACCAGGCACTCGCGACCACATAAAAAAAGGGGATGACTGATGAAGCTTTTGACCGCCCTGGCCTCGGCCAGCCTTCTCGTGCTCGCGGCTCTGCCCGCAGCAGCACAGACGCCTTCGACCCTGCGCATCGGCCTGCAGGAAGACCCCGACATGCTCGACCCGCACAAGGCCCGCACCTTCGTCGGCCGCATCGTCTTCAAGGGGCTGTGCGACAAGCTGCTCGACATCACCCCGGAGCTGAAGCTGATTCCGCGTCTGGCGACGGAGTGGAGCTTTTCCCCCGACGGCCTGACGCTGACCATGAAGCTGCGCACCGATGCGAAATTCCATGATGGCGAGGCGTTCAACGCGGAAGCCGCCAAGGTCAATCTGGAACGCGCCCGGACCCTGCCGGATTCGCTGCGCAAGTCGGAGCTGGCCTCGGTCGACAGTATCGAAACGCCCGACGCCTCGACGCTGGTGCTGAAGCTGAAGCGCCCAGATGCGACCCTGCTCGCCCAGCTGACCGACCGCGCCGGCATGATGCTGGCCCCCAAGAGCCTCGCCGGCGACGTCACCGCCAAGCCGGTCTGCTCGGGCCCCTACAAGTTCGTCGAGCGTGTCCAGAACGACAGGATCGTGCTGGAGCGGTTCAAGGAGCATTGGGAGGCCGCGAACTACCATTTCGACCGGATCCTCTATCGCTCCATTCCCGACACCACCGTGCGGTTGGCCAATTTGCGCGCCGGCGAACTCGACATGCTGGAGCGCCTGGCGCCGACCGACGTGAAATCGGCGCAAGCCGACAAGAGCCTCATGGTCGCGAGCACGGCCAATCTCGGCTATCAGGGCATCACCATCAACACCGCCAATGGCGAGGCCGCCAAGCAGCCGATGGGCCTGGACAAGCGCGTCCGGCAGGCCCTGTCGCTCTCGATCGACCGCAAGGTGCTGAGCCAGGTGGTGTTCGAGGGGCTCTATGAGCCGATGATCCAGCCCTTCAATCCCGGCAATCCCTATCTGAGCGCCGAATTCCCCGTGCCGGCGCGCGACGTCGCCAAGGCAAAGGCCTTGCTCAAGGCGGCAGGCGCGGAGAAGGTTTCGGTCGAACTCTTCGTCACCAATAACCCGGTCGACGCCCAGCTGGGACAGGTCATCCAGGCCATGGCGCAGGAAGCTGGAATCGACGTGCAGATCCGCTCGACGGAGTTCGCCAGCCAGCTGCGCGACCAGCAGCAGGGCAAGTTCCAGATGAGCCGCATCGGCTGGTCCGGCCGCATCGACCCCGACGGCAACATCCACCAGTTCGTCACGACCAAGGGCAACCAGAACGACGGCAAATACTCCAGCGCCGAGGTCGACAGGCTGCTGGACGAGGCGCGCACCGTCTATGACGTGGCCGAGCGCAAGAAGCGCTACGACGCCGCGCAGAAGATCCTCCAGGACGAACTGCCGATCGTCTATCTCTACAACCAGACGGTCTTCTTCGCGCTACGCTCCAACATCCAGGGTTTTGTGATCAATCCCGACGGGATGATCCGGCTCGCGGGGTTGAAGCGGCAGTGACGCTGTCGCGCCGTTTGCGAGACGCGATGCCGTCATTGCGAGGAGGCCTAGCCTATGAAGCAATCCAGCACGTGAACCTGTCGCTGGATCGCTTCGCTACGCTCGCGATGACGGGAGCGGCCTGACGCCATGTTCACGCTGATCGTCCGCCGTATCCTGATCGCAATACCGACGCTGTTCCTGGTGTCGCTGTTCGTGTTCGCCCTGCAGCGCGCGCTGCCGGGTGATCCGTTCCTCGTCCTGGCCGGCGAGGAACGCGACCCCGAGGTGATCGCGCGATTGCGGGAGCTCTATCGCCTCGACGATCCCGTGTTCGTGCAGTTCTTCGCCTGGCTCGGACAGGTGTTGCAGGGCGATTTCGGGCGTTCGCTGCGGACCGGCGAACCCGTTCTCGGGCTGATCCTGCAAAAGCTGCCGGTGACGATCCAGCTCGCCACGGCGGCGATCCTCGTCGCGCTCGCCGTCGGCATTCCGTCGGGCATCATCGCCGCCCGGCGCAAGGGCAGCGTGGCCGACTATTCCGTCAGCGCAGTGGCGCTGACGGGCCTCTCAATCCCGAACTTCTGGCTCGGGATCATGCTGATCCTCGTCGTCGCCGTGCATCTGAAATGGCTGCCGGCCTCGGGCTATGAATCGATCTTCGTCGACCCCAGGGCCGCCATCGAACGCCTGATCCTGCCAGCTTTGGTGCTGGGCTCGGGACTGGCGGCCGTCATCATGCGCCACACCCGCTCGGCCATGCTCGAGGTGCTGCGCTCGGACTATGTCCGCACCGCCCGCGCCAAGGGGCTGGACGAGGACACGGTGGTGAACCGCCACGCGCTGCGCAACGCGCTTATGCCGATCATCACGCTGTCGACGCTGCTCTTCGGCGAACTTCTGGCCGGTGCCGTGCTGACCGAGCAGGTCTTCACCATTCCCGGCTTCGGCAAGCTGATCGTCGATGCCGTGTTCAACCGTGACTATGGCGTGGTGCAGGGCGTGGTGCTGTGCACAGCCATCGGCTTCATCCTGATGAACCTGCTGGCGGACGTGCTCTATGTCGTGGCCAATCCGCGCCTGAGGACGGGCTGATGACGGCGACCTCCCTCACCCCAAGCGCCACCGCAAGCGAACCGCCCCTGCCAAAACGCTTGACGGTCATCGGCAAGCTGCTGCGCAATCGCTCGGCGCTGATCGGCGGTACCATCGTGCTCGTGCTGGTGCTGATGGCGCTGCTGGCGCCGATCCTGCCGCTGGCGGACCCGCTCAAGTCCAACTTCCTGGCCATCCGTAAGCCGCCTTCAGAGATCTACTGGTTCGGCACCGACGAACTCGGCCGCGACCAGGTCTCGCGCCTGTTCTTCGGAGCGCAGACCTCGCTGCTGGCGGGCATCATCTCGGTGCTGATCGCGCTCGCGGTCGGGGTCCCGTTCGGGCTGCTCGCCGGCTGGTTCGGCGGCTGGACCGATGCCGCGATCTCGCGCGTTACCGATGCGATGCTGGCCTGCCCCTTCCTGATCCTGGCGATTGCTTTTGCCGCAATTCTCGGGCCGTCGCTGACCAATGCGATGATCGCGATCGGCCTATCGGCGGTGCCGATCTTCATCCGGCTGGTGCGCGGGCAGGTGATGAGCGTCAAGGCGGAGGATTTCGTCGAGGGCGCGCGCGCGGTCGGCGCGGGAAACCTGCGCATCATGCTGGTCCATGTGCTGCCCAACACGCTGTCGCCCATCGTGGTTCAGTCGACGCTGTTCATGGCGCAGGCGATCATCCTCGAAGCCTCGCTGTCCTTTCTCGGACTGGGGCAGCAGCCACCCTCCCCGTCCTGGGGCCAAATGCTCAACGTCGCCAAGAATTTCATGGAGCAGGCACCGTGGATGTCGGTTGCGCCGGGCGTGGCGATCTTCGTCGCGGTACTCGGCTTCAACCTGCTCGGCGACGGCCTGCGCGATGCGCTCGATCCAAAAGAAAACTGACATCCAGGGATATGCCGATGTTCACCACCCGCCCCGAAATCCTTGGCACCTTCGGTGTCGTCACCTCGACGCATTGGCTCGCCACGGCCTCCGGCATGGCCATGCTGGAAAAGGGCGGCAACGCCTTTGATGCCTGCGCGGCAGCGGCCTTCGTGTTGCAGGTCGTCGAACCGCATCTGGTCGGGCCCGCAGGTGAGATGCCCGCCGTGTTCTATTCGGCCGACACGAAAAAGGTCGAGGTCCTGTGCGCCCAGGGCACCGCGCCGCAGGCCGCCACGATCGACGTCTTCAAGAGTCTGGGGCTCGACCTCGTCCCCGGCGACGGACTGCTCGCCGCGGTCGTGCCTGGCGCCTTTGGTGGCTGGATGACCCTGTTGCGCGACCATGGCCTGCTCTCGCTGCGCGAGGTGCTCGAGCCCGCAATCGGCTATTTCGAGAACGGGCATCCGATGCTGCCGCGTGTCTCCGACACCATCGCCGGATTGACCGACCTCTTCACCGCCGACTGGCCGAGCTCCGGCGACGTCTACCTGCCGGGCGGCGCCGTGCCGGAAGGCAAGAAGCTGTTCGCAAACCCGGCAGCTGCCGAGACCTACAAGCGCATCCTGCGCGAGGCTGAAGCCTCCGGCAGCGACCGCAGGACCCAGATCCAGACGGCCTGCGATTGCTGGTACAAGGGCTTCGTCGCCGACGCGATCGACGACTTCTGCCGCAAGGAGGTGCTGGATTCGACGGGCGGGCGCCACAAGGGCCTGCTGACCCGCGAGGACATGGCGGGCTGGCAGCCGAGCTACGAGACGCCGGCAAGCGTGACCTACCACAACTGGCAGGTGTTCAAGACAGGCCCCTGGGGCCAGGGACCTGTCTTCCTGCAGACGCTCAAGATCCTCGAGGGGTTCGACCTCTCCGCGATGGGGCCGGCCAGCCCCGAATTCGTGCATCATGTCGTCGAGGCGATGAAGCTCGCCTTCGCCGATCGCGAGGCCTATTACGGCGACCCGGATTTCGTGACGGTGCCGCTGGCGACGCTGCTTTCGGATGACTACGCCCGCGGGCGGCGCGCACTGATCGGTCCCGAGGCCTCGCACGAATTGCGGCCCGGCCTGATCCCCGGGTTCGAGGACCAGGTCGCGCGCATGCTGGCAGGCGTCCGCATCGCGGGCGGCGGGGCCAAGGGCGGCGCAACGGTGGGCGAGCCGACCATGGGCTCTATGGTCGCGGCGTCGCGCAAGGGAGACACCGTCCATATCGACGTGATCGACAAATGGGGCAACATGATCGCGGCGACGCCCTCGGGCGGCTGGCTGCAATCCTCGCCCGTCATCCCAGAGCTCGGCTTCCCGCTCAACACGCGCGCCCAGAGCTTCTGGCTCGACGAGGGCGCACCAGCGGCGATCGCTCCCGGCAAGCGCCCGCGCACCACGTTGACGCCCTCGCTGGCCTTCGAGGACGGCGAGCCGCGACTCGTCTTCGGCACGCCGGGCGGCGACCAGCAGGAGCAGTGGCAGCTGGGCATGTTCCTGCGCCGCGTCCATCATGGCCTGAACCTGCAGGAGGCGATCGACCTGCCGCTCTTCCACACGCAGGCCTTCCCGTCCTCCTTCTATCCGCGCGAAGCTCGGCCCGGCCATCTGACCGTCGAGGAGAGCATCGGCGAGGCCGCCTTGCTTGAACTGGAGCGGCGCGGCCACCTCGTCGAGCGTGCGCCGGCCTGGACGGTGGGGCGACTCACTGCCGCGGAGAAGAGCGCCGACGGCCTCTTGCGCGCAGCCGCGACCCCGCGTCTGATGCAGGCCTACGCCGCCGGTCGCTAAAAGGTTTGCATTCATGACATGGTCCATCGTCGCGCGTGACGCCGCGACCGGCGCCTTTGGCGTCGCGGTCTCGACCTGCGCCTTCGCCGTCGGTTCGCGCGTGCCCTATGGCGGCGGGCGCGTCGGCGCCATCGCCACGCAGGCCTTCGTCAATCCGCTCTACGGGGTGGACGGGATGAACCTGCTCAAGGAAGGCCGCTCGGCCGTCGAGATCATCGCGACCCTGACGGCTGCCGACGAAGGCCGCGCGCATCGCCAGCTTCACCTGATCGATCGCGAGGGCAAGACCGCGTCCTATACGGGCTCGGCCTGCATCGACTGGTGCGGCGCTGTCGATGGCCCGCAGGTCTCGGTCGCTGGCAACATGCTGGCGGGGCCAGAGGTGATCCAGGAGACGCTGAAGGCCTATATCGCATCGTCCGGTCTCGACTTCGACGAGCGCCTGCTGGTCGCGCTTGAAGCTGGCGAGAAGGCGGGCGGCGACAAGCGCGGGCGCCAGTCCTGCGCGATCCGGATCTGGGCCGGGGAGCCGGTTCCGAGCTTCGATATCCGCGTCGACGACCACGCCGATCCGCTCGCCGAGTTGCGCCGACTCTGGCGTGTGGCGCACCAGCGCTATGTGCCGTTCCAGGCGGCCTCGCCCTCGCGCGCACGGCCCGCGGGCGTGACAGACCGCGCCGAGCTCGACCGGCTCTGCGCGGCTCATGCCGAGACATGGAACGCGCGGCACCCCGACAATTCGGCTCCAGGCGGGCAAGAAGGCAGCGGCATATAGCGCCGCCGTCTTCTCCCTAGCCGCCAGTCAGGGCCTCTTCAGGTCAGGCGCCCGCGCGCCGCGACAGGCAGTTCCCCGATCAGCTTGTCGCCACGCACGGTGATCAGGCGATCGACCATGTTGACGACGACGCAGACATGGTTGGGGATGATGCGCACGACCTCCCCGACATTGGGCCGCTCGTTGGAGCCCGAGAGGTCCAGGAAGCCGTGCTCCTCGGCGAACTGGGCGATGCGGGCCGAGGGGTACTCCAGGATGTAGCCGTGGCCGTCGAGGCCGCCCTTGTCGCTGGTCAGCGTCTTGGAGCCGGAATCGAGGATGCCGCGCTCGGGCCCTGCCCGGCTCACGACCGTCGCGTAGACCGACAGGGCGCAGTCCTCCAGCGTCGCGACGCCGGCTGCGATCTGCATGCGATCGTTGAAGATCGAGGTGCCCGAGCGATGCTCGGTCGAGCCCTTAAGCTTGCCCATGTTCGGGATGTTGGGCGAGCCGCCGGTCGAGACGATGCCCGCCTCCAGGCCAGCATCGCGCAGGCCGGCATTGGCGGTGTCGAGGAAGATCTGCGTGCGCTCCCAGCCATCCTCCGGCGGATACATCAGGAAGCCCGCGAAGGTGAGCCCCGGCGAGGCCGCGATCATCTTGGCGAGTTCCACAGCTTCGGCTGGCGTCTCGACACCGGCGCGCTTGCGGCCTGTGTCGCATTCGATGACGACCTCGAGGTCGCGCCCGGCGATCGCGGCTGCGCTTGGCAGCCCAGCGATCGTGACGGGATTGTCGGCGGCAACGATCATGCGGACGCGGCGTTGCAGCGCGCCGAGGCGGCCGAGCTTCTCCTCGCCAAGGATATTGTAGCTGATCAGGATGTCGTCCATCCCGCCATCTGCCATGACCTCGGCCTCGCCGAGCTTCTGGCAGGTGATGCCGCGCGCGCCGGCCTCGCGCTGGAGCCGCGCGAGTTCGGGCGATTTGTGCGTCTTGATATGCGGGCGGTTGGCGACGCCGGCCGCATCGCAGGCCGCCTGGAGGCGCGCGATGTTGGCCTCGACCTTGTCGAGGTCGATGACAACAGCGGGCGTGCCGTAGACGCGTGCGATCTGCTCCTTCAGGCTCTCGCCGACGGGGGCGCTCACGGCAGCACCCGGATGATCGCTTCGATCTCGACCGGCATGTTGTTGGGCAGCGAGCCCATGCCGACGGCCGAGCGGGCATGACGGCCGTTCTCGCCGAGCACCGCGACGAGCAGGTCGGAGCAGCCATTGATGACCTGCGGCTGCTCGCCATATTCCGGCACGCCGTTGACCATGCCGAGCAGCTTGATCACCTCGACCTTGTCGAGCGAGCCGGCTGCTTCCTTCATCGCGGCGAGCAGGCCCAGAGCCGTGATCTTGGCGAACTCATAGCCCTGCTGGGTCGTGAACTCCTTGCCGACCTTGCCGGCAGGTGTCGAGCCATCGGGGTTCTTCGGGCCCTGGCCGGAAAGATAGACGACATCGCCGACCCGCTTGAAGCGGACATAGTTCGCCACCGGCGAGCCGAGCGTGGGCAGCGTCAGCCCGAGGTCGGTCAGCTTCTGTTCGGCGCTCATTGGTATTCTCTCCCAGGATCGGTGATTGCGACGCTGCTTCGCGTCAGGAATGAAGGTGGCGCACCATGTAGCGCGCCGCATCGTCATAGCTTGCGAGCTTTCGGGCAAGCGCAGCGTCATGCACTGCGCGAAAGCCGTGATGCTCCCAGAAGCCGGCCGAGGCGTTGACCGCCACCAGCGCGACACGCTTGCAGCCCGCTTGCGTCGCGCGCGCGACCAGATGGACGACGGCCTGTCGTGCTGCACCGCTGCCGCGTGCCTGCGGCAGGAGTGCGATGTCGTGGATGTACCAGTCCGTGGCCCCGTCCGGAATTGCGCCGAGCAGGCTGTTCAGCGCAGGTAGTTGGCCGTGATGCCAGCGATGGCTGACGAGATAGCCCTCCGCCGCACCCTCGATCTCCAGGAGCAGACAGCCATCCGGAGAGAGCCGCAGGCGCTCCTCGAACACCGCGAGGTCCTCGGGATAGTCGGGATGCACCACGGCGGCGATGGCCATGACCTCCGGCAGATCGGCCTCTGTCATGGGGCGCCAGACGGATTTTGCTGCGACAGTCATCAGGTCATCTCGTCATGGCGAGCGTAGCGAAACAATCCAGAATGACGCGCTGGGCACCCCTGGATCGCTTCGCTGGCGCGCAATGACGCCCAAGATACGCGTTACGCGTTGACCTTCTTGAACTTGTTGGTGCGCTTGGGATGCCACCACTTGCCCTTCAGGACGACGCCTTCGGAGGCGATCTTGCGATCGCCGATCAGGTGCTCGCCGGTGACGTCGGCATAGTCGAACTTGCCTTCCTTCACCGTCAGGATCGTGGCATCGCCAAGGGAACCGACCTTCAGCGAGCCGTATTCGGGGCGCTTCAGCGCCATGGCCGCGTTCACGGTCGAGGCTGCAACGACATTGTTCAGGGTCATGCCCATGACCAGGAATTTCGACATGGTGGTGACCTGATCATAGGCCGGGCCATCGATGCAGAGCTTGTGGACGTCGGACGAGATCACGTCGGGCTCGAAGCCGTTGGCGAGCATGGCGCGCGTCGTCTTGAAGGAGAACGAGCCCTTGCCGTGGCCGATGTCGAAGATCACGCCGCGCTTCCGCGCCGCGAGCACCTCCGGCTTGATCGTGCCCTGAGCCGTGCACGGCGCGTTGGGGAAGGGGCGGAAGGCGTGGGTCAGCACGTCGCCCGGGCGCAGCATGTTGATGACCTCCTCATAGGACGGAGGCGGATGGTCGATATGGCACATCAGTGGCATGCCGACCTCTTCGGCGACCTGCAACGCGATGTTGAGCGGCACGGTGCCGGAATTGCCCGAGGCGTGCAGCCCGACGCGGACCTTGATGCCGACGATCAGGTCACGGTTCGCATCGGCGACCTTGACCGCGTCGATCGGGTTCATCATGCGCAGGTCGCCGCTCTCGCCGACCATGACGCGATGGTCGAAGCCGTAGATACCGGCATGCGAGACGTGGAGATAGGCCAGGATGCGGGCCTGGCTCTGCTCGATGACGTGCTTGCGGAAGCCCGGCCAGTTGCCGGGGCCTGCCGAGCCGGTGTCGACCGATGTGGTGACGCCCGAGACGCGGCAGAATTCATCAGCGTCGATGCCGAGGGAGGTGCCGCCCCAATAGACATGGGTGTGCAGGTCGATCAGGCCCGGCGTGACGATGTAGCCGGAGACGTCGCGGATCTCCTTGGCGCCTTTCAGGTCCTTGCCGAAGCCGGAGACCTTGCCGTTCGTGAAGGCGACATCGAGGATACCGTCCTGCTTCTGCGAGGGGTCGATGACCCGGCCGCCCTTGAGAATGAGATCATGCGTCATTTTCGTTTCCCCGCCTCAATATGGAAGTCTGCAAAATGGTAAGCCGTCGCCGCGGCCTGAGTGAACCGAATCGGCCGGACGACGGATTCTGGTCGGCCACGCTCACACCGGCGCGACCGCTCCCTTGCGCTCGACGATCAGGCCATAGGCCTGCGGCTCGCGATGCCTGGCGAAGTTGAAGGTCGAAGCCTTGTAGCTCTTGCCGAGATCGAGGTCGCAACGCGCGAAGACAAGCTCGTCGCCCTCGGTCACCGCCTGCGCCACGACCTCGCCGGTCGGCGCGATGATGCAGGTGCCGCCGATCTGGTCGACGCCGGCCTCGAGGCCCGCCTTGGCGACGCCCACGACCCAGGTCGCGTTCTGGTAGGCGCCGGCCTGCATCACGAGCTGGTTATGGAAGTTTCCGAGCCGGTCATGATCGGGCGCCGGCGGGTTGTGCTTCGGGGTGTTGTAGCCGAGCACGATCATCTCGACGTCCTGCAGGCCCATGGCGCGGTAGCTCTCGGGCCAGCGCCGGTCGTTGCAGATCATCATGCCGATATTGGCATCCATCGTCCGCCAGACCGGCCAGCCGAGATTGCCGGTCTCGAAATAGCGCTTCTCCAGGTTCTGGAAGAGATTGTCGGGCTTGTGGTCGGGATGGCCCGGCAGATGGACCTTGCGGTACTTGCCGACGATGTTGCCGGCCTTGTCCACCAGGATCGCGGTGTTGAAGCGGCGTTTGCGGCCATCCTCGGAGGCGAGTTCGGGATAGCCGAGATGAAAGCCGATCTCGAGGCGCTTGGCCTCGGCGAAAAGCGGAGCCGTCTCATTGGAAGGCATCGCGCTTTCGAAATAGCTGTCGATCTCGTCCTCGTCGTCCATCCACCAATGCGGGAAGAAGGCGGTCAGCGCCGCTTCGGGGAAGACCACGAGATCGCAGCCATGGCCCTTGGCCTGGCGCATCAGCGCGATCATGCGTGCGACCGCAGAACTGCGGCTTTCGTCGCGCTGGATCGGCCCCATCTGGGCCGCGCCGACTGTCATGATACGGCTCATTGTGCGACGTCCTCATGGGTGCGGCCGACGATGCCGGCATAGACCTCGGCATCGGTCGCGCCTTCGGTTCCGTAGCAGAGCACGCGCGAAGCCGCGTCGAGGTTCAGCGCCTTGCGAAGGGAGGGATCGCCGGCCGCCTTGATCAACCCGGCGAGGCCGGCCACGCCCGATTCGCCACCGACCACACCAAGCGTCGCGAGCAGGCGCATCGCGTCGGCAGCAGCCGTGTCGGGGATGGTCATGAAGGCATCGGCACCCGGCTGCAGGATGCGCCAGGCCAGGATCGAGGGCTCGCCGCAGGCAAGGCCCGCCATGATGGTGTCGAGATCGCCGCCGACGGCGGTCACCGTCCCCGCCTTTGCGGATTCAAACAGGCAGGCGGCGTTCTCGGGCTCGACCACGACGAAGATCGGCCGCGCGGCACCCATGGCCTCCCAGGGGTACGACAGCACCCCAGCGGCCAGGCCGCCGACGCCACCCTGCACGAAGACATGGGTCGGATGCGCACCTTGAGCCTCGGCTTCCATGGCGAGCACGGCATAGCCCTGCATCACGTCCTTTGGCACATCCTCGTAGCCCGGCCAGGAGGTGTCGGAGACGATCTGCCAGCCATTCTCGTTGGCGGCCTGCGTGCAGGCGCGCACGCTGTCATCATAGGTCCGGCCCTCGCGGACCACGGTCGCGCCATAGGAGCGGATCGCCTCGGCGCGCCCCTCGCTGACGGTTTCATGCACGTAGATCACGGCCTTGACGCCGGCGCGGCGCGCACCCCAGGCGACGGAGCGGCCATGGTTGCCGTCGGTCGCGCATGCGACCGTCAGCCCGGTAGCGCCTCTGGTGGCAACGAGGCGATCAACAGCATAGGCGCCGCCGAGCGCCTTGAAGCTTTTCAGCCCGAAGCGGAGTCCTTCGTCCTTGTAGAGGATCTGGCCGAGATCGAGCTGGCCGGCCAGCGCGGCCAGATCCCGCAGCGGGGTCGGCGCATAGCCGTCCCAGCCAGAGATCGCCTTGTGAGCAACCTGCGCCGCGTCCCGCGAAAGGATCGCCTTCAGCGGCCCGTCATAGGGCCTTGCGCGGTCGAGATGGGGATTGGCGATGAAGTCGCGCGCGGCAGAGGTCGGCATGGTCGAATGCTCAGTCATGGTGGCGATGCTCGGCTTGACGGAGGCTACCCGTCAAGCGTCGTTGGAGAAGGGTGAGGGTTGCTGAAAAAGCCTGCCGGGGCGGGCCCGGCAGAACCTCGCAGACGGGACCTCACAGACTCTTGGCGAGACGCGGGTCGAGGGAATCGCGCAGGCCGTCGCCCAGCAGGTTCACCGCCAGCACCGTCACCGACAGGAACAGCGCCGGGAAGAAGATGATGTGCGGCCTGATCTGCCAGAGCGCCCTGCCCTCGGCCATGATGTTGCCCCAGGACGGCGTCGCGGGCGGCACGCCCGCGCCGATAAAGGACAGGATCGCCTCGACGATCATGGCGCTGGCGCAGATATAGGTCGCCTGCACCATCATCGGGGCCACCGTGTTGGGCAGGATGTGCCGGAAGATGATGCGCGGGATACGCGCGCCTTGCGACACTGCCGCCTCGACATAGGGCTGCTCGCGCAGGCTGAGCACGACGCTACGCACGAGGCGCGCGACGCGCGGGATCTCGGCCAGCGTGATCGCGACGATGACATTGCCGACAGAGCCGCGCGTCAGCGCCATCAGGGCGATGGCGAGCAGGATCGGCGGGATCGACATCATGCCGTCGATGATGCGCATGACGATGCCGTCGGCCCAGCGCACAAAGCCGGCAAATAGGCCGATCGCCAGCCCGATCACCGAGGCCAGGATCGCCACGCTGAAGCCGACCGTGAGCGAGACCCGCGTGCCATAGATGACACGCGAATAGATGTCGCGGCCGAGCATGTCGGTGCCGAACCAGTAGAGCTCCGAGGGCATGCGGGTGCGCCGGGCCGGCGCGATCGCGGTCGGGTCCACGGTGCCGAGCCAGGGCGCGAACACGGCGACCAGGATCATCAGGATCATCAGGAAGCCGCCGACGGCGACAGCGGGGTGCCGGCGCAGATAGGAGCGCTTGCGCAGCGGGAGCACGGGCTCGGAGGCAAGCGGGCCGGCGAAGGGGTTGGACTGGACTGTCAATACCGGATCCTCGGATCGACCAGCGTGTAGATTAGATCCACCGCCAAGTTCACGAGCACATAGACAAAGGAGAAGATCAGCACGACGCCCTGGATCACCGGATAATCGCGCCGCAGGATCGCATCGAGCGTGAGCCGTCCCAGGCCGGGAATCGCGAAGACGCTCTCGGTGACGACGGCGCCGCCGATCAGCAGCGCGACACCGATGCCGATCACCGTGACGATCGGCACCGCCGCGTTTTTCAGGGCGTGGACGAAGAGGACATTGCGCTGTTCGACGCCCTTGGCGCTGGCGGTGCGGACGTAGTCCTGCTGCAGCACCTCCAGCATTGTCGCCCGGGTGATGCGGGCGATCAGCGCGATATAGACAGAGCCGAGCGTGATCGCCGGCAGGATCAGGTTGCGCAGCCACGGCCACAAGCCCTCCGACAGCGGCGTGTAGCCCTGCACCGGCAGCCAATCGAGCTTCAGCGCGAACGCATAGGCCAGGAGATACCCGATCACGAAGACCGGCACGGAGAAGCCGAAGACGGCAAAGCCGACGACGCAGCGGTCGACCCAGGTTCCGGCCTTCCAGGCGGCGACCACGCCCATCGGGACCGCGACGACGACCGCGAGGATCAGCGTCAGGACCATCAGCGAGACGGTCGGCTCGATGCGTTGGCCGATCAACTGCGTCACCGGCAGCGAGGTGAAGATCGAGGTGCCGAGATCGCCCTGGAGCACGCGGAAGAACCACTCGCCGAAACGCACGAGATAGGGGCGGTCGAGGCCGAGGCTCTGGCGGATCTTCTCGACATCGGCCGGAGAGGCCTGATCTCCCGCGATCACCGCGGCGGGGTCACCGGGAGCGATGTAGAGCAGAGAGAAGACGAAGAGTGCGACGAAGATCATCACCGGGATGGTGGTGAATATCCGTCTGACGATGAAAGCGAGCATCCTGGCGCGACAATCCTTACAGGTGACGACAAGTCGGACGAGCGTCTCTTCGCCATTGCGAGGAGCGAAAGCGACGAAGCAATCCAGGGCGACGTAGAACCCTACGATGCTGGATTGCTTCGCTTGCGCTCGCAATGACGGCGGGTGCGAACACCCGGCGTAGCAGTACTCAGCTCTTGGCCACGTCCCAGAAGAACGGCAGCGGCCCGCTGACGACACCGGTCACATTCTTCCGCCAGGCCTGGTAGCCCAGATAGAAGCCAGTCGGTGCGTAGACGACCTCTTCCATGGCCGCCTTGTTGAGCTTGGCCATGGCGACCTTCTCCTCGCCGATATCCTTGGCGTTGAACCAGTTGGTGACCTGCTCCTCGACCGCCGGGACATTCGGCCAGCCGAACCAGGCCTTGTCGCCATTGGCGCGCACGGCCGTGTAGGAGGACGGATTGATGCAGTCGGCGCCGGCATGCCAGGTGTGGAACATGCTCCAGCCGCCCTGCCCGGGAGGAGACTTAGAGGCGCGGCGCGAACCGACCGAACCCCAGTCGGTGGCGACAAAATCGACCTTCATGCCGATGCTCTTGAGCAGTTCGGCGGTGACGTCGCCCATCGCCTTGGTCGCGGACATGTCCTGCGCCACGACGCAGACGACCGGCTCGCCCTTGTAGCCGGACTCCGCCAGCAGCTTCTTGGCCGCCTCGACATTGCGCTGCTTCAGGACCTCGCCGCCCTCCTCGGTATAGAGCGGGGTGCCGGGCGTGAAGAAGCTCGGAAGCGGCTTCCAGAGCTTGTCGTCGTCGCCGACGATGGCCCTCATGTAGTCTTCCTGGTTCAGCGCGGTCAGCACCGCGCGGCGCACCTTCACGTTGTCGAAGGGCGGGTGCATGTGGTTCATGCGGAAGGCGCCGATATTGCCGAGGGGATCGCCGATGTCGACGTTGAGGTTCTTGTTGGCGCGCAGCGTCGGCACAAGGTCCGAAAGCGGCGTCTCCCACCAGTCGACCTCGCCGTTCTGGAGCGCGGCGGACGCCGTCGCAGCATCGGGAATGATGACCCACTCGATCCGGTCGATCAGCATCCTCTTGCCGCCAGCGAGCCAGTCAGCCTTCTCGGAACGCGGCACATAATCCGCGAACTTCTCGAACACCGCCTTGGCGCCGGGCACCCACTCAGAGCGGGCGAACTTCATCGGGCCGGAGCCGACATATTCGGTGATCTGCGTGAACGGATCGGTCTTGGCGATGCGCTCGGGCATGATGAACGAGCACGGCGCGTTGTTCTTGGCGAGCGCCAGCAGCATCTTGGGATAGGGCTGCTTCAGCGACCACTTCCAAGTGCGATCATCAACCGCCACCAACTCGTTCTCGATCGCCTTAATCATCAGGCCCATCGGGTCGCGGGCCTGCCAGCGCTTCAGGCTCTGCACCACGTCCTTGGCGAGCACGGGCGTGCCGTCATGGAATTTCAGGCCGGAGCGTAGCTTGAAGGTCCAGACCAGCCCGTCGGACGAAACCTCCTCGCCCTCGACCATCTGGCGCTGCGGCTGGAACTTCGAATCGATGCCGTAAAGCGTGTCCCAGACCAGTGCCGCCGCGTTGCGGACGACATATTGCGTGCCCCAGATGGGATCGAAATTGGCGAGATTGGCCTGCGGCACGAAGCGCAGGGTCTTTGCCGCCGCGCCTTGAGACAGCGCCGGCATTGCGAGCCCGCTCGAGGCCGCAACGATGCCGGTTCCGGCGGCGGATTTCAGAAATGTCCTGCGATCCATCATTCTCTCCCCTGTAGCGGCAACCTCTGAGCGGGCGACCTTGGCGCGAGTTTGGGCAGAAATTTCAGCCCTGACAACTCGCATGATCGGCCGGCACTTGCCGTAAGGGAGGGTGCACGCTTCGTGCCAAGGCGTAGAAGCAGGCGAGGAGACGGAGGATTTCCGCACTCTCTGCGTCGTTCGCGGGCAACAACGCAGAAAGATGCGAACAGATGATCCCTAGATCGACTTCACGGGGGCATCGACGCGCGCGAACGGACGTGCCGCCTCGAACGCTGCAGCGGCGCGCAAAACGAGATCGTCTCGGCCGAATGCGCCGACAAGCTGGAGGCCCGCCGGCAAGCCGGCTTTGGTCAGGCCGCAAGGCAGCGAGATCGCCGGCGCCTGGGTGATGTTGAAGGGGTAGGTGAACGGCGTCCAGCGCGTCCAGTCATCGCCATACGCGCCATGGGCGGGCGTGTTCGCACCCACGGCGAAAGCCGGCAGCGGCAGGGTCGGCGTCAGCAGCAGGTCGAAGCGCTCGTGAAACCGGGCCATATGCAGGGCCAGCGTATTGCGCTGGTTGAGCAGCGCCTCGACATAGGCCGACCCCGCCACGCGCTCGCCGGCTTCCGCGACCGCGACGAGGCCGGGGTCCATCTGCGAGCGTCCCTGGGCGTCGGTGCTGGACAGCGCCAGAGCCGCCCCGGCAGACCAGATCGTCATCAGGGTCTCGATCGGATCGGCGAAGCCCGGATCGACCTCCTCGACGGTCGCCCCCAGCTCGCGAAAGGCCATCGCCGCCGCGCGGGTCAGTGCCGCGATCTCAGGATCGACCGCTATGTCGACGCCCATGCGCGGCGACCAGGCGAGCCGCAGGCCCTTCACGCCGCCTGTCAGCGCCTCGAGATAGTCCGGCGGCTGGTCGGTCATCGCCGTCATGTCGCGGTTGTCGGGCTGGCCGATGACGTTCATCGCCAGCGCGGTGTCGGCGACCGTGCGGGTCAGCGGTCCCAGATGGGCAAGGAAACCCATCGTCGAGATCGGATAGGCCGGCACGCGGCCATAGGTCGGCTTCAGGCCGACCACGCCTGTAAAGGCAGCCGGAATGCGCACCGAGCCCGCGCCATCGGTGCCGATGTGGATGCAGCCGAGATTGAGCGCCGCACAGGCGGCGGCGCCAGCCGAGGAACCACCGGGGCCGGTGGCCGTGTCCCAGGGGTTGCGGGTGATACCCGAGAGAGGTGAATCGCCGACGCCCTTCCAGCCATATTCCGGCATGGTGGTCTTGCCGAGAAACACGGTCCCTGCCTCGCGCAGCCGGGCAGCGGCAGGGCCGTCCTCCGTTGATGGCGCATCGGATGCCAGCGCGGAGCCGCGCCGCATCGGCCAGCCCGCGACCGCGATGTTGTCCTTGATGGTGACCGGCACGCCGTCGAGCGGTCCCAACGGCTCCCCCTTGAGCCAGCGCGCCTGCGCGGCCTCGGCCATGGCCAGCGTGACGTTAGGGTCGCGGACAATGAAGGCGTTGATCTCGGGCTCGAAGCGTTCGATGCGCGCAAGCGCGTCCCTGGCGACCTCTACCGGGGAGAGCTCGCCGCTCGCGAAAAGCGGGCCGAGTTCGGCAGCGGAGAGCGAGGCGATCGTCGTCATGAGAGTCTCCGAAGCGAAGTCAAATGGTCAGCCGGGGTGGCATGGCTCAGGCGTTTGCCGCGCGCCAGGCGGCGCCGAGCAGGACGTTGGCGCCCGCCACCATGTCCTCGTCGGTCGAGAACTCCGCCGGGTTGTGCGAGAGACCACCGATCGAGGGGATGAAGACCATCGCTGTCGGGCACAGCCGCGCCATCATCTGTGCGTCATGCCCGGCGCCGGAGATCATGCGTCGGATCGGCAGGCCGAGATCCCCAGCGCTCTGCTCGACGGCGGCGATCAGCTCCTCGGTGAAGGGCGTCGCCGGGAAGCGGGCGAGGTCGCGGAAAGCGATCGAGATCGAGTCCCGCTCGGCAAGCTCGGCGCAGAATGTCCGCAGGGCAGCCTCGGCCTGCGCCAGCGGCGCATCCTGCGGATTGCGCAGGTCGAGCGTCATCACCACCGTCTCGGGCACGACATTGACGTTGGCCGGCTGGACCCGGATCACGCCGCAATTGGCGAGCTGCGCGGGAATGGTCTTGGTCAGCTCATTGGCAAAAATGTTGATCCGCGCGGCGGCGAGACCGGGGTCCCGACGATAGGCCATCGGGGTCGTGCCGGCATGACTGGGCCGGCCCTTCAGGGTCAGTTCGAGCCAGGTGATCGCCTGGATGCCGGTGACGGCGCCAAGCCCCCCGCCCTCGCCTTCCAGCACCGGTCCCTGCTCGATATGGAGTTCGAGATAGGCATGCGCCTTGAGGAAGCCCGGCTGCTCGGCGCCCTCATAACCGATGCGCTTCAGCTCCGCGCCGAGGCCGACGCCGTCGGAATCCACCTCTGCATGGGCGGCAGCGACGCTCATCCCGCCCGCCCAGACATAGGAGCCCAGCATGTCGGGGTGGAAGCGGGCGCCTTCCTCATTGGTGAAGGCGATCACGGCCATGTCGCGCTTGGGCTTGAGGCCGGCGTCGCGCAGCGCGGCCAGCACCTCGACGCCGGCGACGACGCCAAGCGCGCCATCGAAGCGCCCGCCGGTGCCGACGGTATCGATATGCGAGCCGAGCACGACAGCCGGCCCGTCCTCCTGCCCCTTGAGGATGCCGACGATATTGCCGATCGCATCCACCCTGACGTCGAGCCCTAGCGCCTGCATCTGCCCGACCAGCCAGTCGCGGCCCTGCTTGTCCTCGTCGGTCAGCGCAAGGCGCCGGCAGCCGCCTTCGGGCGTCGCGCCGATCCTGGAGAGGTCGGCCAGGCGGGAGACGAGCCTCGCGCCATCGATCCGCAGGTTGGAACTCATAGGTCAGGTCTCCAGAGGCTCAGCCAGGTAAGCAGGATGCAGGCCACTCAGCCCGCGAGCAAGCCGGGCGGGCGCCTGTCCACCCAGCCGGTCGCATCCTCGTAAGCCTGTGCGACTTCCAGCAGCAGGCGCTCGGAGTGGTTGGGGCCCCAGAGCTGCATCCCCATCGGCAATCCCGCCGCATTGAAGCCAGCCGGCACGCTGATCGCCGGGCAGCCTGACATGGTCACCGGAATGACCACCTGCATCCAGCGGTGATAGGTGTCCATGGCGCGGCCGGAGATCTCCTGCGGCCAGCGCATCTCGACATCGAAGGGGAAGACCTGCGCGCTGGGCAGCACCAGGATGTCGTAGCGGTCGAACAGGCCCCGGACATGCTGGTACCAGCGCGAGCGCAGGTTCGAGGCCTTCATCACATCATAGGCCGAGAGATTCTGGCCCTGCTCGACCTCGAACTGTGCCTCCGGCTTCAGCAGGGGGCGCTTGGCGGGATCGGCATAGAGCGCAGCGAGATTGCCGCCGGCCTGGAAGGCCCGAAGCTTGATCCAGCTCTGCCAGATCGACTCGGGGTCGAAGCCGAGCTTCGCATCCTCGACGACCGCGCCGAGTCCCTCGAACGCCTTCAGCGCCTCGCGGCAGAGGGCCAGAACGCCGTCCTGCATCGGCAGATGGCCCTCGAGGTCGCCGAGCCAGCCGATGCGCAGGCCGGCGACATCGCGTTCGAGCGGCGAGAGAAACCCGGCCGGATCCTGATGGATCGACAGCGGCACGCGCGGATCGTAGCCCGACTGGACAGCAAGCAGCGCCGCGAGATCGCGCGTCTTGCGGGCCATCGGCCCGGCAACGCCCATCTGCGGGATGAAAACCTCGTCGCTGTTGGCGGGAACGCGGCCATAGCTCGGGCGCAGGCCCAGCACATTGTTGAAGGCAGCAGGATTGCGCAGCGAACCGCCATGGTCGCTGCCATCGGCCACCGGGAGCATGCGCAGCGCGAGCGCGACCGCCGCGCCGCCGCTGGAGCCGCCGGCCGTGCGGCTCTGGTCATAGGCGTTGCGCGTCGCGCCATAGACCGGGTTGAAGGTATGCGAGCCCAGGCCGAACTCCGGCGTGTTGGTCTTGCCGATGATGATCGACCCGGCCGCCTTCATCCGCTCGACGAAGATCGCGTCCGTCTCGGAGATCGCATCCTTGAACAGCGGTGAGCCCTGCGTCGTGGCAAAGCCCTTGGTGGCGGTGAGATCCTTGATGGCCTGGGGGAAGCCATGCATCCAGCCACGAGACCGGCCGGCCGCCAGTTCCGTGTCCAGCGTGGCGGCTTCCTTCAGCAGGTCGGCACGCTCCCGCAGCGCCACGATGGCATTGACGATCGGATTGTAGCGATCCATCTGGTCGAGGAACGCCGCCATCACCTCGACGCAGGACAGCTTGCGATCATGGATCGTTCGCGAGAGGTCGAGCGCGTCGAGCGCCGCGATATCGGTGGCGCTGACGCCGCTGCGTTGTGTCGGGTTCGTCATGGTCTTCCCAGCCTTCGGATTGCGACGATGATGGCCGCAGCATCGCCTCTCCGCCAGCCTGTTCCTGGCAGGGCCTCGTTCTCAGAACGCATCGCACGCAAGTCGGACAGGCGCGCAGACGGCTGTCGTTACCGGAGCAATGCCGCTAGAAGCGGCTCCCCATGTCCGATTTCGCACCCACGACCCGAGAGGTGAACCCCTGGTTCACCGAGGCCAAGGCCATGCTCGCACTGAGCTGGCCGATGGTGCTGACGAACATCGCCCAGACCGCCATGACGGCGACCGATGTCGTGATGATGGGCCATCTCAGCCCCGAGGCGCTGGCAGCGGGGGCGCTCGGCGCCAATCTCTACATGGCTGTGCTGATCTTCGGGATCGGCGTTATGGCAGCAGTTCCCCCGATGATCTCGATCGAGCTCGGACGCAACCGGCATGCGGTGCGCGATGTCCGCCGCACCGTCCGGCAGGGCCTGTGGGCAGCGGTCGCCATCGTCGGCCCGATGTGGCTGTTCCTCTGGCAGGCGGAGGCGATCCTGCGCGCGATGGGCCAGGACCCGGCGCTCTCGCGCGCCGCTGCCTCCTATGTGCACACGCTGCAATGGGGCCTGCTGCCGTTCTTCTTCTACCTCGTGCTGCGCGGCTTCGTGGCTGCGCTGCAGCGGCCGTTCACTGCGTCGGTCGTGGTTCTGATCGCGGTTGCATTCAACGCTCTTGCCAACTGGTGTCTGATGTTCGGCGCGCTCGGATTCCCTGCGCTGGGCCTGCCAGGGTCGGGGCTGGCGACGAGCCTGTCCTCGCTGTTCATGTTCGTCGGCATGGCCGTGGTCGTGATGCGCGATCGGCGGTTCCGGCGGTTCCGGCTGTTTGGCCGGTTCTGGGTGCCGGACTGGCAGCGTTTCCGCGCCTTCTGGAAGCTCGGGCTGCCGATCGGCACGACGCTGGCCTTCGAGGTCGTGATCTTCAACGGCGCCGCCATGCTGATGGGGCTGATTGGCCCGACCTCGCTGGCAGCGCATGCGATCGCCATCCAGATCGCCTCGCTCACCTTCATGGTGCCGATGGGGATCGGCCAGGCAGCGACCGTCAGGGTCGGCCGGGCCTTTGGCGCGGGAGACAGGGACGGCATCGCGCGGGCCGGCGGCACGGCGATAGCGCTGGGACTGGGCTTCATGGCGCTGACGGCGCTGGTGATGCTGTTTGCGCCGCAGGTCCTGGTCGGCCCTTTCCTCGACATCGCCAAGCCCGGGGCCGCCGAGGTCGCCGCGCTGGCCATGTCCTTCCTGCTCTACGCCGCGATCTTCCAGATCGCCGACGGGGCCCAGGTCGTGGGCTCCAGCATCCTGCGAGGCCTCGGCGATACCCGCATACCGATGATCTATGCCGGGCTGGGCTATTGGGTCATCGGCCTGCCGCTGGCCGCCGCGCTCGGCTTCTGGACGCCGCTCGCCGGCATCGGCATCTGGATCGGACTGGCGGTGGCGCTCGCCATCGTCGCCGTGCTGATGCTCTGGCGCTGGCACGCGCGCGAAAACCTCGGGCTCGTCGGCGCGGCGCCCTGATCCCGGGCGAGCCTCAACCCGGCTCGCCGGCGATGACGCCTTTGCGCAGCAGGAAGCAGCCATAGGGCCGGGGGTCGCCGACCTGGACGACGGCGAACGCCGCCCGCGCCGCGTCGTAGAAGGCGAAGCGCTCGATGCCGACGAGCGGCAGCGGCGCCCCGGCAGCGCGGTCGAGTTCGCGCTGGACCGCCAGTTGGACGTCGGGAATCGCGGCGGGGTCGCCGACCACCTGCATCCGCCGCACCGGCGATGGCTCGAAATCGTCGATCGGCAGCACCGACAGGATGGCGCGCGCGGCGCGCTCCAGGGTCAGGCCCGGCAGCCGGATCAGCCGGCCACTGGTCGTCGCCCGCGCGATCGTCTCGGCCGGGTGGTTGGCGTCGACCAGAGCGAGGTCGTCGCCATGGCCCATTGCCGCGAGCAGCCAGAGCAGATCGGCGCTCAGGACGGGATCGATCCCCTTCAGCATGGTCGCTCCAGCATGTCAGTCACGCCCCCTGTGAGCGAGGTAGATGCGCCTCGCATTGCCGCCGAACACCGCTTCGCGCTGCACGGCCGACAGTCCCGCAAGCAGGTTCTCGGCGGTATCGAACCACCGCGCATAGTCGGCACGCAGAGTGACTACGGGCCAGTCGCTGCCCCAGAGCAGGCGCTCCGGCCCAAAAGTTTCGAGCAGGTGTTCCACGACCGGGCGCAGGGTCGCAATCGTCCAGCCGGGCGCAGCCTCGGTCACGAGCCCCGAGAGCTTGCAGACCGTGTTGGGGTGCGCCGCCAGCGCCGCGAGACCCTCGCGCCAGGATGCGAGGTCGCCGCTCGTGAGGTCGGGCTTGGCCGCGTGGTCGATCACGACGCTGAGGCCGGGATGACGTTCAAGCATGCTCAGCATGGGCGCGATATGCGGCGGCCTGAGCAGGGCGTCGAAGACCAGATCATTGGAGATCATCGCCTCGAAGGCAGGAGCCAGCGAGGGCATCGCCAGCCAGTCGCTGTCGGGAATGTCATGCACCATCGGCCTGAGCCCGACGAGCAGCGGGTTCGCTGCCAGCTTCGCAATCGCAGCGGGGGCGTCGGGCGCCTCGAAGTCGCTCCAGCCGACAACCCCCGCAATGAACGGGGTCGCGGCGGCGATGTCGAGCATGAACGCGGTTTCTGCCGGCGTCGGCGCGGCCTGGACCAGGATGGTGCGGCCGATGCCGTGGCGGGCGAGTAGCGGCGCCAGGTCCGCAGGCCCGAAATCGCGATGGATCGGCCCCAACTCCGGCGTCAGCCAATCATAGTCGCCCCGCGCAAGCGTCCAGAAATGCTGGTGGGCATCGATGCGCGCGCCGCTCACGCGGGCACCGGCACGTCGGCGTCGAGCAGTCCCTGCGCCTTGAGGTCGGCCCAGAGCGCGGCCGGCACAGGCGTAGCCAACTCGGCGATCTGGTCGCTGACCTCCGCGCTGGAAACCGCGCCCATGACGAGGCTGGCGACGGCGGGATGGCCAAGCGCGAAATGCAGCGCCGCGCGCTTCAAGGGTACGCCGTGATGCCGGCAGACGGACTCGAGCGCACCGACCCGCGCCCTGATGCCGGGCGGTGCCGGCTGGTAGTTGTACTTGGCGCCCTCGACCGGCCCGGTAGCGAGGATGCCGGAGTTGAAGACGCCGCCGAGCATCAGGCCTATGCCTTTGTCCAGCGCCAGCGGCATGAAGCGCTCAAGCGCCGGCTGCTCCAGCAGCGAATAGCGGCCGGCCAGCAGCATCGTGTCGAAATCCCCGGCCCGGGCGAAGCGCTCGCACATGTCGGCCTCGTTGACGCCAACCCCGATCGCCTTGACCGCCCCTGCCGCGCGCAGGCTCTCCAGCGCGCGGTAGGCGCCATCCATGGCCTCGCCAAAGCGCGCCTCGATCGCGTCCCGGCCATGCGTCCAGACGTCCACGTCATGGATGAGGACGATGTCGATATGATCGACCCCGAGCCGCAGCGCCGATTGCTCCAGCGAGCGCATCGCGCCGTCATAGGAATAGTCGAAGCGCAAGGCATGCGGCAGGCCGCCGCGATAGCCCGATCCATCCCCGCGCGGGCCAAAAGGTTCCGCGACGCGGCCGACCTTGGTCGAGAGCACCACAGCCCTGCCCGGCACGCGGCGCAGGGCCGCGCCGATGCGGTGCTCGGAGAGCCCGTGACCGTAAAGCGGCGAGGTGTCGATGAGCGTGACGCCACCGTTGATGGCAGTCTCCACGGCGGAAACCGCCTGCGCTTCATCGAGCAGGCCATAGAGATCGCCGAGGGGCGCACCGCCGAAGCCCAGCGGCGAGACATCCAGTCCCGAACGGCCGAGCTTGCGGGTGCTGGAGGGCAGATTGGCAACCGTCATCGCGCGCGCTCCGTGAGGCATCCCGACCTATGTGCACGCCAACATGTTAGCTTGCAACCGCATTTGAAGTGGAATAGCCTCCCGATCAAGATCGAGCCTCGCCATCATCGCGGCGCTCGTCAACAGACAGGCCGGAAAACCGGTCGAGGCATATCCCAAGGGAGGGGAACACTGATGACCGACGACATCCTCAAGCCGACCCGCCGTAGCCTGATGCGTGGCGCCGCAGCGCTCGGCGCCGCCGGCACGATCGTCTCGCCGCTGGTGCTGCGCGAGTCGCACGCTCAGGCGGCTTTCAACTGGAAACGCTTCGCCGGCACGACGATCGACGTGCTGCTGGTCAAGAACCCGCGCTCCGACCTGATGCAAGCGGCGGAGAAGGAGTTCACGGAGCTCACCGGCATCAAGGTCTCGGCCGAGCAGGTTCCCGAACAGCAGCAGCGCCAGAAGGCCGTGATCGAATTCGCCTCGGGCAAGCCGAGCTTCGACGTCAGCGCCATTTCGCTGCACGTCCAGAAGCGCATGGCGGCAAAGGGCAAATGGTTCGCCGACCTGACGCCCTTCATCAAGGACGCCTCGCTGACCTCGCCGGACTTCCAGTTCGATGATTTCGGCGCCGGCGCCGTAGCCTACGCCCGCCAGAGCGATGGCGCGCTCGACACCCTGCCCTACTTCGTCGACTACTGGATGGTCTACTACAACAAGGAGCTGTTCGCGGCGAAGGGCGTCGAGTACCCCAAGACGATGGACGAAATGGCCGTGGCAGCCGCCAAGCTGCACGATCCGGCCAAGGGCATAGCCGGCTTCGTCTCGCGCGGCCTGAAGAACGCCAACGTCCCCGTCTGGGCCTGCCTGCAACTCGGCCAGGGCATGGAGCTCACCTCGGCGGAAGGCAAGCTGCTGACGGATACGCCGGAAGCGATCTGGGCAGCCGAACTCTACAAGAAGCTCAACAAGGACTCCGGTCCCGCCGGCCAGGTCGGGTTCAACTGGAACGAGTGCCAGACCACCTTCATGCAGGGCCGCGCCGCGATGTGGCTCGACGGCATCGGCTTCGCCACGCCGCTGGAGGACCCCACCAAGTCGCGGATCGTCGGCAAGGTCGGCTACGGCATCACGCCGCCCGGCCCGAAGGCGCATCACGCCGGCATGTTCGGGGACGGCATGGGCATCTCGCGCGGCTCTGCCAAGAAGGAAGCGGCCTGGCTCTATATCCAGTTCATCACCAACAAGGCGCAGCAGCTCGCCATGCTGAAGGCGGGCGCCGGCGCGCCGGCCCGTTCGTCGGCCTATCTCGACACCGAGACCATCACCCAGTCGAAGTTCGGCAAGCAGTATTTCGACTGCCTGCTCGGCTCGGCCAAGGTGGCGCGCGCCGCCCTGCCCCAGATCATCCCGGTCACCGAGTTCCGCGATGTCTTCGGCGTGGCGCTGACCAACGCGCTCGGCGGCACCGATGTCGCTACGGAACTTAAGAAAGCGACGGAGACGTTTGCTCCGGTCCTGGCCAAGAGCGAGCAGGGCTGAAGACTGCTCCTGTCGGAAGATGTGCGCGGGGAACCCTTCTCCCGGGTGGGAGAAGGGTAGGGATGAGGGACCGCCCTCGCCGATGAGAGCGCGACGGTTCGGCTCGGCTGGTGTTCGGGCACACCCTCATCCGGCGCTCCACGCCACCTTCTCCCATCCGGGAGAAGGATAGAGGCGTCGAGTTTGCAACAGATCGTCTATGACCCAATGACAGCCACGACCTTGCCTTCAGCGACCACGGCGGCCCCGCTCCACCCGGCTCCGTTCCAGCACTCGGCGGATTTCACGCCGCGCTACTGGCTGTTCGCGGTGCCGGCGGTGTTCGTGATCGCGGCGGTCATCGTCTTCCCCTGGCTGTTCACGCTCTACATGTCGACGCAGGACTGGAAGATCGGCGGCGGGCCGGAATTCGTCGGCCTGCAGAATTTCGCCGAGCTCTTCAAGGATGCGCGCTTCATCGAGTCGATGGGGCACACGCTGTATTTCACGGTGCTGGCCGTTGTGCTGCCAATCCTGTTCGGCACGGCCGCTGCGCTCGTCTTCCACCGCGAGTTCCCGTTCCGGGGCATCCTGCGCACGGTCTTCATCATGCCGATGATGGCGACGCCGGTGGCGGTCGCGCTGGTCTGGACGATGATGTTCCATCCGCAGCTCGGCGTGCTCAACTACCTGCTCTCGCTGGTTGGCATCGGCCCGCAGAGCTGGGTCTACGACCCCAACACCGTCATTCCGACGCTGATCCTGGTCGAGGTCTGGCACTGGACGCCGCTGGTCATGCTGATCGTGCTCGGCGGGCTCGCTGGCCTGCCGCGCGAGCCCTATGAATCCGCGCTGATCGACGGCGCCAGCGACTGGCACATGTTCCGCCACATCACGCTGCCGCTGGTCTGGCCCTTCATCATGGTAGCGATCGTGATCCGCACCATCGATGCGCTGAAGGCCTTCGACACGATCTTCGTGATCACGCAGGGCGGCCCCGGCACGGCGTCGGAGACGCTGAACATCTTCCTCTATCTGCAGGCGTTCCAATTCTACAAGATCGGCTACGCCTCGGCCGTCGTGGTGATCTTCTTCATCATCGTCATCATGCTCTCGCTGCTGCTGCTCTATGCGCGGCAGAAGTCGAAGTGGAACGCGTGATGAGCCTGTCTCCGCCATTGCGAGCGCAGCGAAGCAATCCGACAGGATTGCGTGTTGTCCCTGGATTGCTTCGTGGGCTGCGCCTCCTCGCAATGACGGCGAGGGCCACGCGATGATCCGCCTCCTGAAGAAGCTCGGCTTCTACGCCTCGGTCTTCGTGCTGGTCTCGCCGGCGATCCTGGTTTTCCTCTGGATGATCTCGCTGTCGTTCAAGAACGAGCTCGACAATACCGCCTTCCCGCCGGTCTTCATCCCGGACCCGCCGACGCTGAAGAACTATGTCGACGTCTTCGCGCAGAACAATTTCGCGCTGTATCTCTGGAACTCGATCCTCGTCACCGGCGGCGCCGTGCTGGTCGGACTCCTGGTCGGCGTGCCGGCCGGATACGGGATCGCGCGCGGCAAGGCGGCGAAATTCGCCATCCTGATCTTGGTCGCGCGGATGACACCGGCCCTGTCCTACCTGATCCCGCTGTTCCTGCTGTTCCAGATCACCGGGTTGGTGGGCACCATCACGGCGCTGGTCATCACCCATCTCGTCATCACGATCCCGATCATCGTCTGGATCATGATCGGGTACTTCGAGAACGTCCCGATGGAACTCGAGGACGCGGCGCGGATCGACGGCGCCACGACCTGGCAGGCCTTTCGCCACGTCGCGCTGCCGCTCGCCAAGCCCGGCATCGTCATCGGCGGCATCCTCGCCTTCATCTTCTCCTGGAACAACTTCATCTTCTCGGTGGTGCTGGGCGGCAAGAACAGCCGGACCCTGCCCTCGGCGGTCTACAACTCCCTGACCTTCGAGCAAATTTCCTGGGGCCCTCTGGCCGCGGCGGCCCTGCTAGTCACGTTGCCGGTGCTGCTGGTGACCGTGCTGGCCCAGCGCCAGATCGTCGCCGGATTATCGGCGGGCGGCCTCAAGGACGGGTGACCTTCGCGAAGACCGGGGCCGTGCCACCGCTTGCGGGGCGAGTGACCTCATCCTAACATGTCAGTCAGCAGAGTGTTCTGAAAGAAGGCTTCCATGAGCATCGACCCCAACCGCTTCGGCCTTTCCTGCGCGATCACCACGCCGATGCGAGAAGGCGGTGGCGTCGACCTGCCCCGCCTCGTCAAACACGCGCGCCACGTCCTCGCCCAAGGCTGCGACTCCGTCACCCTGTTCGGCACCACAGGCGAAGGCGCGGCGCTGGGCTTGCCGGCGCGCACCGCGATGATGGGCGCGCTGATCGGAGACGGCATCGATCCCGCGAAGCAGATCTATGCCGGCATCGCCGCCTCCTCCCTGCACGAAGCGGTCGAGCAGGCGCGGGTCGCGCTCGATGCCGGCGCGAAGGGCCTGCTCGTGGCGCCGCCCTTCTACTTCAAGGGCGTCAGCGACGAGGGCCTGTTCGCCTGGTTCTCGCAGTTCCTCGACAAGCTCGGCGGCAGCGCCCGCAATGTCATCCTCTACCACATCCCCTCGGTGACCGCCGTCGACATCAGCGTCGGGCTGGTGCAGCGGCTGAAGACCGCGTTTCCCGGCCTGATCGCCGGCGTGAAGGATTCCTCTGGCAGCTACGCCAATACCGAAGCCCTGCTGAAGGCCCATGGCGAACTCGCGATCCTGGTCGGCGATGAACGCCAGCTCGCAAAGGCGGTTCGTGCCGGCGCGCAGGGCTCGATCTGCGGCGTCGCCAATCTCGTGCCGGGCCTGCTGCGGCCGATGGTTTATGAGGGCAAGGACAACCCCCTCGTGAACGCGCTCGTCGACGAGATCTGCTCCTATCCGGTAATGGCGGCCGTGAAGGCGCTGGTCGGGCACATCCACGGCGATGCCGGCTATGGGGCGATGCGCGCACCGCTGCTGGCGCTCGACGAATCGCAGCGCAATCGGCTCTTTGCGTCCTACGACACGATCACCCGCGCCAAGGCGGCGTGATCCCGAAACCATAAAGGGAGAAGGCGTTGACCCAGTCCGAGCCGGAGCGCGAAGGTGAACCGCTGAAACTGCGGGAGCGGGCCTATGCCAGCTTCACCGAGCGTCTTCTCGCGCGCGACATCAAGCCGGGCCAGTTCGTCACCCAGCGCGAACTCGTGGCGATGACCGGGTTTCCGCTCGGCGCGATCCGCGAGCTCGTGCCCCGTCTAGAGGCGGAGGGGCTGATCAAGACGGTGCCGCAACGCGGCATGCAGATCGCCCATGTCGACCTCAACCTGATCCGCAACGCCTTCCAGTTCCGGCTCTTCCTCGAGCGCGAGGCGACCGCGCTCTACACCGAGCACGCCACCGACGAGGAGATCGCCGAGCAGCGCGCGCGGCACGAGGCGATCATCGCCCGCGCAGAAGCCGGCGGGGATGAGGGCATCATCGAGGATGCCGAGGACGTCGACCGGATGCTGCACGAGGCCATCATCGACCATCTCGACAACGAGATCGTCAGCCAGGCCTTCCGCGTCACCTGGCTGAAAATCAGGCTGATCCGGCAATACGAGACCCGCATCCAGAACCACATCCTGGTGCCGGTGATGCAGGACCACCTCAAGATCATCACCGCCATCGAGAGCCGCGACCCGCAGCGGGCCGCGGAAGAGATGAGCGTGCATATCGGCAATGCCCGCAACCGGGCCATGACCTACTAGGACGACATTTGCGACACAGCTTGCACTGACCATACCGAGCCGGAAACCGGCCGCATCAGGGAGGGAGAATACCATGACAGTCATCACGAAACGAGAGTTCCTGGCCGGTTCTGCGGCGCTGGGAGCCACCGTCTTCATGCCCGCGATCGCACGCGCCCAGGCGACCGTGCTGCGCTGGGGCGAAATGCTGCCTGCCACCCATCCGCAGGTCCAGATGGTGGAACGCATCGCCAAGGAGGTGAAGGAGAAGACATCAGGTCGCGTCGACATCCAGACCTTCCCGGCGGGCCAGCTCGGCTCGGGCAAGGACATGATGGAATCGGTCGCCTCCGGCGCTCTGACCATGACCACCGACGGCGCCGCCGCGCTCGGCTCATTCCTGCCCCAGCTCTCCGTGGTCGAGGCGCCCTATCTCTGGCGCGACGCCGCGCATATGTCGAAGGTCGCCAAGGCGCCGGTCTTCACGCAGATGAACGCCGAGCTGGAAAAGAAGCGCGGCATGCGCATGGCTGCCGTGACCTATTACGGCAAGCGCCACCTCACCACCGGCTCGAAGGCCGTCAAGAGCGCCGCCGATGTCGCCGGCCTCAAGCTGCGCGTGCCACCTGTCGACACCTTCCGCGCCATGGTCGAGGCCTGGGGCGGCAAGGCCACGCCGGTCAACTTCAACGAGCTCTACCTCGCGCTGAGCCAGGGCGCGGTCGACGGGCAGGAGAACCCGCTGCCCACCATCCACTCGGCCAAGCTCCACGAGGTGCAGAAGCACCTGATCCTGACCGGGCACATCATCACGCCGCGCCTCGTCATCGTGAACAGCGATTTCTGGAAGGGGCTGAAGGAGGCCGACCGCACGGTGCTCGAAGCCGCGATCGCCAACGGCGTGACCTGGCAGGATGCCGAACTCACCAACCAGGAAGGCAGCCTCGTCGCCACGCTGAAGGCGGCCGGCATGACCGTGACCGAGCCGGATCTGGAGAGCTTCAGCAAGCCGGTGCTCGCGACACTGCCCAAGCAGTTCGAGAGCAAATGGGGCAAGGGCACCTGGGACGCGCTCGCGGCGCTGTGAGGCGGCAGCAAGCGCTGTCCAGTTGAAGGGGCATCCCCGACAAGCCGCTTAGCGGCGCCGATCCGGGATCCATTCCGGGGCCTTGCTGGAAGGCACTCCGGAATGGATCCCGGGTCTCCGCTTCGCTGCGCCCGGGATGACCCGCGTGTTTCATCGGAGTCATTCGAAATGGTCCTGATACCGTGAAATCCCTTCTCCAACTCTGTGACCGTCTGGTGCGCTACGCGGCCGTGACGCTGCTGCTGACGTTGCTCGCGGCCGTGCTGCTGGGCGTGCTCTCGCGGCAGTTGAACGCACCGCTCGCCTGGACCGACGAGCTCGCGCAATACCTGCTGGTCTGGACCGGCTTCGTCGGCTGGATCATCGCGGCGCGCCGGCGCTCGCATATCCGCATCACGGTCTTCGCCGAGCGCCTGCCGGCCGGTGCCGGGCGCGTGCTCGAGATCTTGACGCAGGTTGCCATCATCGTCTTCGCCGCAATGCTGATGCGCTACTCGATCGGACTGATCGACAGGAACTGGGACGTCGAGTCGATCGCGCTGCCGGTCTCTGCCGCCGCGCTCTACATCGTCATGCCGCTCGCGGGCCTGGCATTGATCGTGCAGGCGTTGGCGGAGATCGCCGACGTGCTGGCCGGCCGCCGCTTCGAGGCTCCCGAACCGGGGACGCAGCCGCTATGAGCACCCTGATGTTCCAGATCCTGCCGGTCTGGTTTGCCTCCCTGCTGATTGGCGTGCCGCTCTTCGTCTCGATGGGGCTGGCGGCGATCGCCTTCGCCGTCTTCGGTGGCTTCCCGCTCGGAATCGTGCCGCAGAAGATCGCGCAATCGGCCAATTCCTTCCCGCTGCTGGCGGCTCCGCTGTTCATCCTGATGGGCAACATCATGAACTCGGCGGGGATTACCGACCGCATCTTCGCCTTCGCCACGGCCTGCGTCGGTTGGCTGCGCGGCGGGCTGTGCCACGCCAACATCCTCGCCAGCGTGATCTTTGCCGGAATGTCGGGCTCGGCGGTGGCCGATGCCGGCGGCGTCGGCACGCTCGAGATCAAGGCGATGCAGGACGAGGGCTACGACGCGGAGACGGCTGCCGCGATCACGGCGGCGTCGGCCACCATCGGGCCGATCATTCCCCCGTCCCTGCCCATGGTGATCTACGGCGTCTCGGCCGACGTCTCGATCGGCGGGCTCTTCCTCGCGGGCGTCATCCCGGGCCTGCTGATGGCCGGCGCGTTGATGACGATGGTCGTCTACATCGCCAGGAAGCGCGACCTGCCGCGCCACCCCTTCCCCGGCGCGGCGCAGCTCTGGGTCGCCTACAAGGAGGCGCATTGGGCGCTGATGACACCGGTCATCCTGTTCGGCGGGATGATGCTCGGCATCTTCACCCCGACGGAGGCGGCTGCCGTCGCCACCGCCTATGCCCTGGTGCTCGGTCTCTTCGTCTATCGCAGCTTCGATCTCGACGATTTGCCCGAACTGGTGGTGCAGACGGTGGAGACCACCGGCGTCGTGCTCGCGCTGGTGATGACGGCTGCGGCGCTCGGCTGGTGCCTGTCGATCTCTCGCATCCCGCAGACAGTCGGCCCGATGCTTGTCGATCTCGCGGGCAGTCCGCTGATGTTCCTGCTGATCGTCAACCTGCTGCTGCTCTTCGTCGGCTGCTTCATGGAAGCGCTCGCGGCGATGCTGATCCTGATCCCGATCCTGACGCCGGCTGCGGCGCAGTTCGGCATCGATCCCATCCAGTTCGGGCTGATCTTCGTGCTCAACCTGATGATCGGGACGATCACGCCGCCGGTCGGCGTCGTGCTATTCGTCACCTCGAAGATCGCCAAGATCAGCTTCGAGGCGATGTCGCGGGCAATCGTGCCCTGGCTAGTGCCGCTGCTCGCCGTCCTTGTCGCCATCACGCTCTGGCCGCCGCTGACCACCTGGCTGCCGCAATATGTGATGGGGCGCTAGGCCGTCCGGCAGCGCTTCCATCGCCCTGCCCCATCCTCTACGGTCCCGGCGGCCCCAGCTGTCGGGGCGCATGGGGGAGAATGTGATGAGTCTGTACGGCTACGATATCGTCGTCGTGGTGCTGGTGGCGCTCGTCATTCTCACGATCGCGCTCGGCGTCCGCACGGTGCCGCAGGGCTACAACTACACCGTCGAGCGGTTCGGCCGCTATTCGCGCACGCTCGGCGCGGGTCTTGGGCTGATCGTGCCTTACATCGACCGCATCGGTCACAAGGTGAATGTCATGGAGCAGGTGCTCGACATTCCCTCGCAGGAGGCAATCACCAAGGACAATGCCGGCGTACGCATCGACGCCGCCGCCTTCTACCAGGTCCTCGACGCCGCCAAGGCGCGCTACGAGGTCTCGGCGCTGGACGAAGCTTTGATCACGCTGACCATGACCAATATCCGCACTGTCGTCGGCTCCATGGACCTCGACCAGTTGCTGTCTCATCGCGACGAAATCAACGAGCGGCTGCTGCGCGTGATGGACGCTGCGGCCTCTCCCTGGGGCGTAAAAGTCACCCGCATCGAGATCCGCGATATCCTGCCGCCGGCCGACATCGTCGGCGCGATGAACCGGCAGATGAAGGCCGAGCGCGAGAAGCGGGCCGCCGTGCTCGAGGCCGACGGCATGCGCCAGGCCGAGATCCTCAAGGCCGAGGGCATGAAGCAGTCGCAGATTCTCGCAGCGGAAGGTCGCAAGGAGGCTGCCTTCCGCGACGCCGAGGCGCGCGAGCGCTCCGCCCAAGCCGAGGCTGCCGCCACCGCGATGATTTCCGAGGCGATCGGCAAGGGCGACATCCAGGCAGCGAACTTCCTGATCGCGGAACGCTACACCGATGCGCTCAGGGCGATCGCGAGCGCACCCAACAGCAAGGTCGTGATCGTGCCGATCGAATCGGCCGCGCTGGCGGGAACGGTCGGTGGCATCGCGCAGCTGACACGCGCTGTCTTCGGGGACGACGCAGGCGAGGCGCGCAGAACCGTCTCCGTGCCGTCCACCGGCCGCAGCGGCGGCTGAGGGTTGCCCGATGCTTGACGCTCTCCAATCGCTGGGCGGCTGGGCCTGGATCGTCGTCGGCCTGCTGCTGATCGGCGGCGAGATGCTGCTGCCCGGCATCTTCCTGATCTGGCTCGGGGTCGCAGCCCTCGCGACCGGCGCTATCGTCGGTGCCAGCGCCATCGGCTGGCAGGGCGCGGCGCTGGTCTTCGCCGGCCTGTGCGTCGTCAGCGTGCTAGCGGGCCGCAGGTTGACGCGGCGCAGCGACCAGGAACCGGACGCCGCCTCCGGGCTGAACGATCGCGGCCGCCAGCTCATCGGCAAGGTGTTTCGCCTCGACGCGACCATGACCGGCGGCGAAGGCCGCATTCGTGTGGGCGACTCGTCCTGGCGCGTCACCGGGCCGGAGCTGCTCGCGGGCAGCGAGGTCCGGGTGGTGCGGGTCGATGGTGCGACGCTGATCGTCGAGAAGGCATAGCGTCATTGCGAGCGTAGCGAAGCAATCCAGGGGGACGTAGCGCTCTGCCGTTCCTGTATTGCTTCGTCGCTCCGCTCCTCGCAATGACGGCGCGTGCGATCGGTTGCAGTGCGGCATTGCGCGGATTTTTTGTTTGTGCGCTGCCGCAGCAGGTCTATAGCGAAGGCCTTCCGGAACTAGCCCGATCGCCATGCAGAACACCACTCCACGCCTGTCTTTGTCGAAGGACCGTATCAAGGTCCTGCTGCTCGAAGGCATCAACGATTCCGCCGCAGACCTGATGGTCCAGGCCGGCTACACCAACATGGTGCGCTTGCCCAAGGCGCTCGACCATGAGGCCCTGCTCAAGGCCGTCGAGGGTGTGCATGTGCTGGGCATCCGCTCGCGCACGCACCTCACCGACGAGGTCTTTGCCCAGGCCAAGCGGCTGTTCGCCGTCGGCTGCTTCTCCGTCGGGACCAACCAGGTCGAACTCGACGCCGCCCGGATGCGCGGCGTGCCGGTGTTCAACGCGCCGTTCTCCAACACGCGCAGCGTGGCGGAACTGACGCTCGGCGAGATCGTGATGCTGCTGCGCCGGGTTCCGGATCGCTCGCGTTCCGCACATGCCGGCGGCTGGGACAAGTCCGCAATCGGCTCCTTCGAGGTGCGCGGCAAGACGCTTGGCATCGTCGGCTACGGCAACATCGGCAGCCAGCTCTCGAACCTCGCCGAGGCGATGGGCATGCGGGTGATCTATTTCGATCAGACCGACCGCCTGCGCCACGGCAACACCGAGTCGGTCGGAAGCCTCGGCGAACTGCTCTCCTCCAGCGACATCGTCACGCTGCATGTGCCCGAGACCCCGGCAACGGCCGGCATGATCGGCGCGCACGAGATCGCGCTGATGCGCAAGGGCAGCTATCTCATCAACAATTCGCGGGGCACCGTCGTCGATATCGAGGCGGCAGCCGCAGCCCTGCGCAGCGGCCATCTCGGCGGGGCGGCATTCGATGTCTTCCCAGTCGAGCCCGCTTCGAACAACGACCGCTTCGTGTCTCCGTTGCAAGGGCTCGACAACGTCATCCTCACCCCTCATGTCGGCGGCTCGACGGAAGAGGCGCAGGAGCGCATCGGTGCCGAGGTCGCGCGCAAGCTGATCGACTACTCGGATATCGGATCGACTGTGGGCGCAGTGAATTTCCCGCAGGTGCAGCTGACGCCGCGCCCGGCCGGGACACGCTTCATCCATGTCCAGCGCAATGTGCCGGGCATGCTGCGCCGCCTGAACGACGTCTTCGCCAACCGCAACGTCAACATCTCGGCGCAGAACTACCAGACCGATGGCGAGGTCGGCTACGTCGTGATGGAGGCCGACAGCGTCGGCGCCGAGGCGATCGACGTGCTTCGCGAGATCCGGGCACTGGACGGCACCATCCGCGCGCGCCTGCTCTATCAGCGCGATTGAGCTGATCTGCCGGGCCATTGACGGCCCATTAACCGTCTTCGTTCTAACTCCATTAACCAGGCGCGCCAGCCGGCGCGCCTGTTCTTGCTTGGAGCTAGCGCGTTCCCGTGTCCGCACGCGTGTCGATTCTGCTGCGACCCGGCGTCGCCCTGGCTCTGATGACGCTTGCCGCCTCGCAGGCGCAGGCACAGCAGTCTCGCGCGTCCGGCCTGCGCACGGCGACACCTGCCTATGTCGCTCAGCAAAGGCCGCCCGCAGAGCCCGCCAACCCGGATGCTGCGACGACCGGCATCCCCGACCCTGCAACCCTCGCCCAGAATCCAGCATCCGTGGTGTCGCGCAACCCGCCGCCACGTGCCAGCCGCCCCGTCCAGGCTGCCGCGACGCGTGGCGTGACGCAGCGCCAGTTCCGGGCGCCCCAGCCCGTCGTTACCGGGTTGCCGCCGGTCCAGACCCCGCCGCCCCCGCAACGCCGCCGGGTGCGCGTCGAGGACGACCCCTATGAGGCTCTGGGCCTGCGGCTGGGTGGCGTGACGCTGAGGCCGTCGATCGAGAATTCAGTCGGCCACGACAGCAATCCGCAGCGCGTCAGCGGACCCAATCGCGATGCGTCGGGCTTCAGCCGCCACGAAGGCGAATTCACGCTCCAGTCCGACTGGAACGTGCATGAACTCAAGGGCTCGCTGCGAGGCGGCTATGTCGAGTTCTTCCGCAACAAGGACGCCTCCCGCCCCGACGCCACCGGCTTGCTCGACCTGCGGCTCGACGCCACGCGCGATACCCGCATTCTGCTCGAGACACGCTTGCGCCTCGATACCCAGCGGCCGGGCTCGCCCGACCTGAACGCGCCGGTGAAGGGGCGCCCGCTGGTCTATCAATACGGCGCCTCGGCCGGCGTGACGCATGACATCAACCGCCTGCAGCTGACGCTGCGCGGCTCCGTCGACCGCAGCGAATATGAAGACGCACGGCTCAGCAGCGGTTCCATCCTGAGCCAGCAGGACCGCAACCAGACGCAATACGGCCTGCGCCTTCGCGCCTCCTACGAACTCACCCCCGGCGTCAGGCCCTTCGTCCAGGGCGAGGTCGACACGCGGCGTTTTGACGAGAAGGTCGATAGCAACGGCTACGAGCGCTCGTCGCTCGGGCTGACTGGACGCGTCGGCTCGACCGTCGAGATCAGCCGGCAGCTCACCGGCGAGGTCTCGGTCGGCTACCAGGACCGCAAATACGAGGATGATCGCCTCAAGAACCTGCGTGGCATCGTCGGCGATGTCGCGATCCTGTGGTCACCGACACCCCTGACCACCGTGACGCTGCGCGGCTCTTCCGAGCTCGGGGACACCACGATCGCCGGCTCGTCGGGCACCACGGTGCGTCGCGGCACGATCGAGATCGCCCATGCGCTGCGGCGCAACCTGACCGTGACCGGCTTCGCGAATTTTACGCGCACCGATTATGACGGCCAGGGCCTGCGCGAGGATTTCGCCAATATCGGCGCACGCGTGGAATACAAGCTGACCCGGACGTTCTCGGTGCGGGCGAGCTTTACCCATGAGCGCCTGAACTCGACCTCGCCGAACTCCGACTACACCGCGAATATCGCGCAGGTCGGGTTGCGGCTGCAGTTCTGACGCTCGCCTGGCCGGACGAGGCGATATCGCTCACCGTCATTGCGAGCGAAGCGAAGCAAGCCAGAAAGACGTCGAGCGCTGCGAGGCTGGATTGCTTCGCTTCGCTCGCAATGACGGATAGTGCGTCGGTGCCCCGCCCTACTCCATCCCTTCCAGCTCGATGATCATGCCCTCGATCATCGTCAGGCCGATCTGCCAGAAGGCGGGATCGCGCGCATCCAGCCCAAACGGCGCCAGCAATTCGGCGTGATGCTTGGTGCCGCCGGCAGAGAGCAGGGCGAAATAGCGATCCTGGAATCCCTCCGGCGCATTCTGGTAGACGCCGTAAAGCGAGTTCACCAGGCAATCGCCGAAGGCATAGGCGTAGACGTAGAACGGCGAGTGGATGAAGTGCGGGATGTAGCACCAGAAGGGCTCATATCCCGAGGACAGCCGTATCGCCGGGCCCAGGCTCTCGGCCTGCACGCTCATCCAGAGCTCGCAGATCGCCTCCGCGGTCAGCTCGCCAGCACGGCGCGCCTCATGGACCTTGCGCTCGAAGCTATAGAACGCGATCTGGCGCACGACCGTGTTGATCATGTCCTCGACCTTGGCCGCCAGCATCGCCTTGCGCTGCTTGCGATCGGTGGTCCCGTCGAGCAGGCGGCGGAAGGTCAGCATTTCGCCGAACACGCTGGCGGTCTCTGCCAGCGTCAGCGGCGTCGGCGCCATCAGCGCTCCATTGGGCCCGGCCAGCACCTGGTGCACGCCATGTCCCAGTTCATGGGCGAGCGTCATCACATCGCGCGGCTTGCCCTGGTAATTCACCAGCACATAGGGATGCGCGGATGGCACCGTGGGGTGAGCAAACGCACCCGGCGCCTTGCCCGGACGCGCCGGCGCATCGATCCAGCTTTCGTCGAAGAAGCGACGGGCGATGCCGGCCATCTCAGGCGAGAAGGCGTTGTAGGCGTCGAGCACGGTGTCTCGCGCTTCCGACCAGGGGATGGTGCGCTGCTCGACCTGCGGCAACGGCGCGTTACGATCCCAGAAGTCGAGCTGCTCGCGGCCGAACCATTTGGCCTTGAGCTTGTAGTAGCGGTGCGAGAGGCGCGGATAGGCCTCGCGCACGGCCGAAACCAGAGCGTCCACGACCTCGCGCTCGACACGGTTCGCGAGGTGGCGGGAATCGGCGACATCCTCGAACTTGCGCCAGCGGTCCGAGATCTCCTTGTCCTTGGCGAGCGTGTTGGTGATCAGCGCAAACGTGCGCAGCTGCTGCCGGAAGACCAGGCTGAGTGCCTCAGCCGCGGCCTTGCGGACGGCGCCGTCGGGGTCCTGCAGCTTGTTGAGGGTGAGTTCGAGGATCAACTCTTCACCGTTCACATTGAAGCGGAGCGAGGAGATCGTCTCGTCGAAAAGGCGGTTCCAGGCGGCCTGCCCGGTCATGGACTTCTCGTGGAACAGCTCCTCGATCCTGTCCTCGAGCTGGTGCGGCTTGTCCTTGGCGAGATCGTCAAGCCAGGGCTTCCAGTGCGAGAGCGGAGCCTGCGAGGCGATGCCGGCCATGATGGCGGGGTCGATGCGGTTCAGTTCGAGCTCGAAGAACAGCAGTTCGGTCACCGCGGCATTCAGGCGGTCCTGTGTGTCGCCATAGAACTTTGCGCGCTTGGGATCGGTGGTGTCGCCGGAGTAGACCAGCCCGGCATAGGCACCGATACGCCCGAGCAGATCGCTGAGCGCTTCATAAGCCTTGATTGCCTGGGTGAGCTGGACGGCCGCGTCCTGACGGTCGACGAGGGGGGCGAGCTTGCCGCGATAGAGCGCCGCGAAGCCCTGTGCCTCGGTCAGCGCCTTGTCGAGATCGGCCGTGAAGACCGGCGAATCCATCGCGGGATAGAGGTGACTGAGGTCCCATTCCGGAAGTGCTCCCAACGCCCTGGCCGTCGCCGCGGCAGTATCGGCCGCAATATGGGTCGCCGTGGCCGGCAGGACGTTTGCGTCGAAAGCACGGATCATGGTCGGGATCACCTCTTCGTGGGACGGCATCGGCAGTCGAAACGGGCGTGTCCCCTCATATGCGCGGAGCGGAGCCCGCGATCAACGCCGCGACTGCCGGCGTCTTTGATTTGCGGAAGGCTGTTGCGCTTAAGCGCCGCTAATGCGGTTCCCGCGAAAAGCCAGACAGGCACATGATTGTGTTTTGCACGTCCCACCGGGAACAGAACGGGACGAAAGCGAAACGATCCGTAGCCAGTGCAAAACGGTTAATGGCTCGACGCCGCCCTTACCCACCTCCCCCGACGAGGCCTCTTCATGACGGCAAGCGCCACGAGCGGCGAAGCGCTCAAGGTACTTGTTGCCTGAGAGTTCAGCGGCCCAGGGCGTTCGCCGCGCCAGGTCACGATGCCTGGTCACGCAACCTTCTCCCCGGGAACCTCAAGCAGGCGGAATCAATGCCTTAGCACCTAGTGGGAAACGAAAACACTCCGTCGTTTTGTTCCGGATTCGACGGGTAGCTTTCCCACTTCGGCACACCCTCTTTGGGTCCGGAAGTGGGAATCGAACCCGCGAACGTCAGCTTGGGAAGCGGTGTTAAGCCATTGAAGTCAAGTTCCGCCGTTCCCCCGCATCTGGAGCAAGCGGCATGCCTCTGGCTCAGCGCTTACGAAGAAATGATTCGACGACGCTATCAGTGTAAGCGAAGTGCTGCGGCCGAAACCTCCATAGCCATCGGCACTTTTGCCACGAACATTCCGCACACGTTACGCAAAGGTTCGTGCCAATCATGGGCAGATCATCGGCGCGAGGAGGGCGCAGAACGCCAGGGGGCCTCGACGGAGCCGCATTTGGCATCTGCGAATAACTTAGCGCCCTCTGGGAAGCAGACGGCCGCGCAGCTTCGGTAGTATTTGGCGGGCGACATACCGTTCTGTGCGAGGACGCTGTCCCATTTCTGGTTCAGAAATCTAATTGCGCCACCCTGTGCGCGTATGCGCTCGGTGACCCTGCCTCCCGTTCGGGCACTCGGGGGGGCATGCGCGCGGGAAACGTGCGCGCAGCACGCATATTGACGACCTCGTCTTAGTCCTGAGGCATAGCGGAGCGTTTCTAGGCAAAAACGGCTTGATAACGCTTACCGCAACTCCAACAATCTGATATTCCTAAACAATCCACCATACAAATCGCGACCTACCCTTAATGTCAATGAATTTAAAATAATACATCGGTCTAAATTTCTCTCTCAGCCCTTCAATCAATACAGACAAAAGCGGATACATATTTCTCAATTCGTCAAGGCGTCGCCTAATTATTTTATTCCTACAAATTACGCTGATCGACATCGCCATGAGCAGTAAGTTAAATCAATATATATTTTAATCGATAACTTTATAATTTTCTAATCTGATTTAATCCTGAATGGCGCACACGAGTAACTTTCTTATTTGAAATCATTATATATAATGAAGGAATATTTCACCTCGAAAATATAATTCTTACTATTATAATCCGCAGCAGTGAAAGCGGCTCTGCGATTTTATCGATGTATAAATCGAATCAACTTCTTGCGCATGCAAAGGAATATGCTAGCGCTAGCGTATCAACAGAGACTGTCTCTGAAGTCCGCGATGCCTCCAGCTGGAGCCCGCGCTGACGCCGGTTGACGCGGCGGGACACCACTGGGCTGGCAATCGTCTCGGCCGCAGGGCCGGACCGCAACAAGCGACGCACACACGACGCAGCTCCGAACGCAACTGGAGTCGCGAACGGGCGGCGCGTTGAATCGTTCCGGCCTGGTCAGCGCCTGCGCGCGACTAGCGGGATGAGCCCGCTACCGGCGTCCGCATGTTTTGCTCAAACGCGAAGGCCATGTCGTGAATCACAAGCGGCTCTTCCGGCTCTATCGCGTGGGAAAGCTGACGGTGCGTCGGCGCGGTGGGCGTAAACGGGCCATCCGCATCAGAGTGCCGATGCTGGTGCCACTCGGGCCCAACGAGCGCGGGTCGCTCGACTTTGTCTCCGACCAGTTCACCGATGGCCGCCGCTTCCGGATACTAACCATCGTGGATGACTCCACGCACGAGAACCTCGCGCTCGTTGCCGATACCTCACTATCGGGGCTTCGGGTCGCTCGCGAACTAGACCGTGTGCCCGCGCCGCCATCCAGAACGTCCGGCGCAGGCGGGCATTGCCGTACTTCGACGGCTTGGTCCGGCCGCGGGTGTGTCAGACTGGCAGGTAGCGAGGTCGAGGCCGCAGAACTTCAGGAACTGGCGATGGTGGCCGAACCGCCGCAGATCGCCAGCTTCAGCAAAGATTGTCAGGGCGTTGATTGGTCCGAGACCCGGAATCCGTCGGAGCAACTGGCAATCGTGATGATCTGCCAATGTGGCCTGTGCGATCTCCTCGATCCGGTTGCGCTCCCAGATCAGCCCTCGCGCCTGGGCAATGATCATGCGGAACGTTGTGATTGCCACACTCTCCTCCGGCACCGGCAAGGCGATCGAGCTGCAGGCCGTGTCGTAGATGTCGTTGATCAGCCGCGCCTTGGAGACCTTGCGGCCGACCAAAGGCCATGCCTCGGCCACGAACGCTTCCCGCCCCAGTGCGGTGATGCTGCCGGGCGTCGGGAAACGCTCGATCAGTGCCAGGAACCAATCGGAGCGGCCATTGCCAGCGAAGCGGCCGATCTCCGGGAAATACAGCGGCAGGTAATGCGTCAGGATGCGGTGCCAGGTCTGCGTCTTGGCCTTTGAGATCGTCTCGTGCGTCTTCGACAACTCTTGGAGATCGTTAATGCCGGCGGCCAACGGATCGACATAGGCCTGCGTAGCGCCGAGCCGCAGCATGTGCAGGATGACCTAGGCCGTAAACCCATAAGCGCGTCCGGCCGATTCCAGCGGCGGCGATTTCGTGATTCAAGCTCTGAAAGGGGAGCTTGGCGATGGGACGCTACGAACTCAGTGATTTCGAATGGACTGCGATCGAGCCGCATCTTCCCAACAAGCCGCGCGGCGTGCCCGGTGTCGATGACCGCCGGGTTCTGAACGGCATCTTCTGGGTGCTGCGGTCGGGTGCGCCCTGGGCGGATGTGCCGGCTCGCTACG